>NZ_JAFBEE010000004.1 GCF_016908555.1 Alkaliphilus hydrothermalis | reverse complement strand
TGTTATGTAAATGGTGAAGTGAAGAGCCGGATGCCTTAATAGGGCAAGTCCGGTTCTGTGAGGGGTTGGAATTGCAAGGTTCCAGCCTACTCGATCATGACATGCTAAAAGATGAGCTGGTATCAAAGATTTTGAAAGTTTTTGGCTTCATTGAAGTATTTCAAATATTTCCTCGGGTGTATATTTGACAAAAAACTGTACGCATATGTAGTAATATTTTAAAATTTAATTTGATGAAATAAATGTTTAAAGGTGTCAAGTACGAAAGTTAAGCTTTTGCTTAAGAGGATTTAAATAACTTTTTATCAAAAGTGCATGGCAACTATGGATCCAAAGTCTATAGTTGTTTCTCCATATAATACACTGTATCAAAACCTGCTGAATGTGTAAAATAGCCAGTATATACAGTCTGTATTACTTTAAAGCCGACTCTCTCGTATAATTTCTTAGCATCTGTATTTGTATTAACAACTGATAAAGATACTTTATCTCTTTTTCCTGTCTTAGTATAACTGAACGCTTCGTTAAGTAGCTTAGTTCCAATGCCATTTCCTTGAGCTTTTGAATCAACAATTAAAGGATCTATATGTATTTCGTTGTATTTTATTTTATTATGAAAAACCTTATAAATCATATATGCAATGATTCTCCATGAAGCACCACCAAACCCAGCCTTTAGAGTATCAAAATCTATGTTGACGAATCGTCCCTCTGCATCCTCCAAAGCTATAAACCCTAGAATATCTCCATCACAATTCGTCGCATAAAGCCTTTACTATAATCAATACTTTTGTAGAGAACCTTAGCAACTACCTCTACATTCTCGCTAAATATCCAGACTGAACTAAATTTTTTGCTAAAAGTAGTAGCAAACATGGTTGACACTTGATTTTTTTGCAAATCATTAATTGTCTTAGTTATTTGAATTGAATCTCTGTCCATAGGAACACCTCTTTGTATTTATTTTTCATATCAAGATTCAGAAAACCCAAACAGAATTGTGTCCAACAGCTGCTCGGAAGCATTGTTTCTTGCAAGATTACCTGAGTATATTTCCTGCCAGGTCAAAAAAAGTAAAGAATATATGGTACTAATAATCCATCTTGATGAAAATGTCGCCTTAATTACGCCAATAGACTTCCACTGATCAATCATTCTAATTAATGGTTCTTGAAGTGCACGTTCTCTTTTAACGACTTGGGGATTTTCATCAACTGAAGCTGCTATGCTCAAAAATGATATCTTGTTACCTAATGGTATGAGTAAATCAAAAATATCTTTTAAATTCCCTCTCATGTCATCTTCTCTAAAATTGAATCCTTCAAATGCTTCTTCTATCAGCTCGATTGCGTTTATTGCTAACGCATCTAAAAGGATTTCTCTTGTCTTAAAGTACCTATGCAAAGTCGCTATACCAATATTACAGTAGTCTGCTATTTCTTGTAATGTAGCTGTAGGTTTTAATGTAAGCATTTCTGCAGCATTGTTAAGAATTATTTGACGCTTTACTTCTTTACTACTCATTTGCATCACCTCCAACATAGTAAAATATATCAAATGATACATGAACATATCACTTGATATATTTTATAGCATTATATATTTATGTTAATGTCAAATAGCTTTTGAATAATTCTATGATTTAGTGATGAAAGTGTTAATGTGACAGGAGATAGTTCTTGAACTTACTTGGATGAGAAAGAAGTTTTTAGTAAGAGTCAAATCCAACACACTTTCTATATTCTACAAACTCACGAAACAACACCTCCAAAAAGAGCAACTGCAATCTTCAGGGATATCACATTCACTACGACGATTCACAGGCTTTACAGTATAGTTATAGCGTTCCTTATAGTATTGAATGAGGGTGTTGTAATTCCATATCTCATAAGAAATAACCTTTGGAAGGATATCCGTCTTGAAATTCTGATACTTAGGGGAATGAATATCGTCATGAGCCCATTGACCAAGGGAAATACATTTAGAAATAAATAGCAAAAGCCAACGAATTTGTTGATTTTGATATTGAATTATTAAAAGTAAATAGGATATAATTGAGTTCATAACAATGACACCTTTCTTTTTAGGAAATTTTTGTTGCCTAGGAACTTCATTTATAACCGAAAAAAGGGGGTCATTGTTTTTGTTTGCAAAAAAACTTTGAAAACCTTATAAAATAGATGTTTATTAGTTAAAAAGGAGTGTCTAACTTGACACTACCGAAGTGAAAATGGGGGGATAGGTAATGAGTTTTTACCCCGGTTACAGTACGATTTGCTATTTTATATAAAGGTTATGTTGTAACGCATGTGGAGTAGGTAGTATTGATGTCAAGGGTTTAAATCAGGGTGTCTGGAGAGCCCAGCATATAAGCCATTTGTGTGTTTTGACGTTCGAAAATGGAGAGAGAAATGCGGATTTTTTTGCTTCGTGGGAACATATCAAAATAGGCTTAAACCCTTGCGAGTGGTCGATTTAGATATCAGTGCTTGGCGAGAAGTCGATGTAGATGTTTTTGGTTTTTGGGTTGAAATAATATAAAAGATAGAATAATAGGCTAATCAACATATAAGAATAATGCTATAATGATAGTTAGCCGATAAAGAAATCATTGTCCGACGGACCATTGAATGTCAAAGTCATTATTGGGTTGATCATAAACCAGCATTAGCAAGTTGAAAGGAGGTGCTCATATGGCGGAATTAAAGACCAAACAGCACGATGCAGACGTTTTTGAGTTTATTAACAATTTTGCAAATACTGAGCAAAAAAGAGAGGATAGCTATGAACTTGTGAAGTTGATGCAAGAGGTTACAGGACAGCCACCAAAGATGTGGGGGCCTTCTATAATCGGATTCGGCAGCTATCATTATAAGTCAGAGCGTAGCAAGCAAGAAGGAGATTGGCCATTAGTTGGTTTTTCCCCAAGAAAAGCAGCCATATCGTTATATGTTTATTCGGGAAGCTCGGAGCATGAGTATTTGCTTGAAGACCTTGGCAAATATACTATCGGGAAGTCCTGCATCTATATCAAAAAGCTGGCGGATATAGATTTGGAAGCGCTAAAAAAAATCATGCGCGCCACTATCGATTTTCTAGAAGAGAAATATGGACGAAATCAGGTTTAATAGATAAAAGTTGCGAAAATGTAAAATAGCCTAATCGAGATTGAAAAGTTGAGAAGTAAGTATAGACATCAAACCTGCTAAAACACAGCATTTTAGCAGTATTCTTGAAAAATGGGAACGGTCCTCCGAATTTCACGTTGTGACATTAGTATTGATAACAAGAAAATAAAGTAGTGTGCTGGAAAAGGCTTGGTATAAGCCTTTTTCCGCGTTTTTGGGATAAAAACTGAAAACAGAAAAAAGATGATTTTTTGCTGTTAGGGAACATGTCGAAGATGCCATAAACCCCCTGTATAGAGCAGTTTAGATGTTTGTTGTTGCGTACAGAGTGGTTTAAATGTTAGAGTTATATGACTGATCAATTTGGATGTTATTGGAGTTAGCAGGTTTCTATGGTTAATTTTAGGAAAGTAGCAATGCAAAAATATAAACCATCTAAAACTTTATTCATATATACTATCCTCCCACTGTACTGTATAATCGAATTTTCTTGTCAATAAATAAGATAATACTCCAACAAAAAGCATTAGTATTCCCGCGTAAATCATCCAATGGCTAATTCCAATTACTTCAGTTACTGGTCCTGCAATAAACATACCAACAGGAGCTGCAAAACTCATAACACTTGTCACTAGGGATATGACTTTGCCCAAATTTTCCTGTGGTATTGTTTTTTGAATGTAGGCTGTATAAGGTATATTTGAGATCATACCGGTTGTACCCATAATAAAAACAACAATACAGAAAATCCAAAATCCACTTGCGGGGAGAAACCCACCTATCAGTGAACATATTCCTAGGAATAAAATTCCAAGAGAAATCATTAAAAATTGCTTTTTCATACCTCCTGTTACACCTATTACCATTGCTGATATTAACATTCCACTTGCGAATAAAGCTTGAATAATTCCGTTGTGTAAAGCGGTACCGTTAAAGTAATTTTTAACCATCAAAGGCAAAAGTGTTCCAAGTGGAACAAATATAATTGTTGAAATAAGTATAGGAATAGAGATTCTCATTAATGCTTCATTTGATTTTATAGCTTTGATTCCTTCCTTCATATCATTGATAACGTTCAACTTGCTACCTAAATTAACTCTGTGTTTTGAAATCTTTACTAAGGATAGTGTTATGATTGCTAAAGTGGCTCCGATAATATCTACTAGCATTACATATTGTAATGTTGCAATGCTCATTAAAAGTGCACCAAGCATTGGACCCATCATAGAACAGGCTGACTGCACCATTTGACCAAGTCCACCAGCTTTCGTAAGTTCGTTTTTTGGAACAAGCTGAGGTATTGCTGCTTGCATTGCTGGTCTATGAAATATTTCGCCTAAGGATCTTGTAAAAAGTACGACATAAACAAATATAATACTTGGTATACCCCAAAAGAAAGCTATAAAGAGTACTAGACTAGAAGTAGCAACTATAATATCGGCTATTATCATAATAGTTTTTCGATTATATCGGTCTATCCAAACTCCAGCAAAAGGACCTATAACTGCCTGTGGTAATAAACCAACAACACTTGCTATGGTCAATGCAAGAGCAGAACCTGTTTGAACTGTAATCCACCAGATAATTGAGAATTGAACTGCACTAGAACTAAGGAGTGAAAATGCCTGCCCTATATAAATAGTGAAAAAAGACTTCTGCCAGTTTTCTAACTTTTTCATAGACTACCTCCTAAGGCTATCTAAAATTACTTCTGCACAGTTCCTAGCACCATTTTCTGTAGCTATGTTTCTTGCTAAGGCCTTAGAATTATTAACAATTTTATCCTGAAGAGCAAAGTTTATTGAAGATGCAAGAATGTCAGAGGTAAGTGTTTTTATAGGAATAGGTTTTGCACCTACACCTAAATCATAAGATCTGTGAGCCCATGCATGTTGGTCATTGGCGAAAGGTATAATAATGCTGGGAACACCTGCTCTAAACCCAGCGGCAGTTGTTCCTGCGCCACCGTGATGACAAACTGCAGCAACTTTATCAAATAGCCATGTATGAGATATTCTATCAATAGCAAATATATTATTAGGTAGATTATCAAATTTTCCCATTCCGCAGATGATACCACGTCTACCACTCTTAGAAAGAGCATCTATTACTAATTTATATAAAGCTTCTTGTTGTTCTTCATGAAAAACACTACCAAACCCTATATATATAGGCTTATCACCATTGTTTAGAAAATCTAATAAATCTTTGGGAGGGGTATAATCGGTTTGTTCTTCCACGAACCAGTAGCCATATTGGTGAATGTTCTCATTCCAGTCTTTTGGTCTTTCAAATACAAAATTGCTACAGGAAATTACAGCTGGATGCTTCTGATCAGTATGACGTTCATATGGACGGCCAAAGCTCTTTGGAAGACTGCCAAATTCTTTTTTCCAAAATCTCTTTACTGAATCCTTTGATGCAAGCCAAAGCATCCCTTGTAGCATATGGTAGCTAATTATATTCTTAAACGGTGTAGATTTTACTCTACCATATTGAATAACAGAGGTCTGTTCCTTTGTTTTATGCATAGGAAATGGGGAAGCTAAAACGGATGGGATACCTAACTTTTCTGCGGCAAAATAGCCCAGAGTAAGGCCTGGGTGATAAATAATTAATTCGCTTCCAACGCAGGCAGCATAGAATTCATTCGTTATGCTAGCGCCGTATTTTTTCATTTTATTGAAGGTTAAAAGCATTTTTAAAGGATTATCCGCTGTTTGAGCCTCTCTAAGCATTTTCTCATCAACATTAAGAGATTTAAAATCAGCCTGAATAGGGTAAAAATCAATATCGTAGTTTCGCACAAAGCCCTCATAATCCCTCATTCCAGCTATACGTACATCCTTTCCAAGTTTTTTAAGCTCTTGTGCAAGGGCTATGTATGGCTGATAATCTCCTCTAGAACCTGAGCATAGAATTGTAATCATAATATTCGTCTTCCTCTTTTATTATCCGACAACTTGTTGTACAATAAAAGTATACTTGTGTTTGCACCAATCATCAACCGACAATAGGGAAACAATTGTCGGACTTAAGGAGATGAAAAAATGAAAAAAAGACCTGAGGTAACAGCACAGACTAGACAAAACCTAATAGATTCATTTTGGTCCTTGTACTGTGAGAAAAGGGTTGAAAAAATAACTGTAAAAGAAATCACTCAGAAGGCAGGTTATAATAGAGGAACCTTTTACGAGTATTTTACAGATATTTATGATGTTCTTGAGCAATTAGAAGCTTCATTGATACCTTCTTTGGATGAATTACCCCAATTTACTATACAGAATCAAACAATGGGTATGCCCCTTGATATGTTAATGAAAATATATGAGAAAAATAGTAAATACTATTCTGTTTTACTTGGGGATAATGGTGATCCTGCTTTTGCAAGCAAGCTTAAAAACTCAATAAAGCCTATTCTTAAAAAAGAACTCCTTAAATATAGTAAGTTAAGCCCTATAGAATTTGATTTCCTTTTAGAGTATATTCTTTCAGCAATGATTGGAATCATGAGTTATTGGTTTAGAAATGATAAAGAGTTATCAGCAGAGGATCTGATTACACTAATACAAGATCTAATGACAAATGGTGTTACAGATAGACTTCTCAAGTAACTTAATGAGTTAAAGGAGGCGAGACATTGAGTTCTTGGGAGAAAATTAAAGCTAATCTTTGGGCACACTCAGATTGATTGAGTGACGTAGCGGGTTTCTGTGACGACCTTATTAAAGATTAACATCATGCATTTAATGAATGATTCGATTGCAAGAATTTATTTGAAAGTGAGGATAAAATATGCAAATTGCATTAACTAAAAAATTGGCCACTGCTATAGGAATAAAACCACCACCTATTAATGAAGTTGCAAATCCACTGTTTACTTGGACAGCAAACTGGACTAAAGTTTGGGACAATCGAAGGACAGAGGATATGCTTGTTCTAGTGAACCATGCCACACGCTTTACTGTCGCAATTTATCAAGTTAAGCGAAATTCCCTTAAAAATGTAGCGGAAATGATGAGAGTAGCGATATCAAACACACTTCTTGCTATGAATTTAAACCCTGAGCTTGTTGCAGAATATATGCACCTGTCAGGTGAGGTGGAATTTGTTCAAAATAGCAGCAGACAGGCAGCAGCATGGGTAACAAAAGCTGGGACAGAATGTGCTTTTTATGTAGGCAATGAATATAACGGTATTGCAAAAATGTTTAGTGATACGGTTGGAGTCGCAGCAAACCGATTGATTGTCAATTATTCAGGTGCTAATAAAGAGGGATTCTATCCCTATCAGGCAATGATTAACGCACTTTCTGAAATGACTGGAAAGCAAGCATATAAATACCGTGCCTTTGAGTTACTGGTTACACTTGATTTGGACATATACAAGGCTGTACGTAAAATTATACTACCTGCCAATATAAAATTTGCACAATTACACAAGGTGTTACAGTCAGCATTTCATTGGAGGAACTGCCATCTATATGACTTTACTGTGTTTGAAAAGGAAAAAGGTAAGCTTGTTGCTAGAATTGTCCCTTTTGAAGAAGACTTAGAGTACGATGAAGAAGCAATCTTAATGGATGGGCTCACCTTGTCAGAATTTTTGACCCAGGATAGGAACATAATCTATACCTATGATATGGGAGACGAATGGAAACATGAAATTCAGCTTGTAAATGTAATCGATGAATGGGATAAGGAATCGCCATATTTGCTGGAGGCAAGTGGTCAAACACCTCCAGAAGATGTGGGAGGAGTACCAGGGTTTATAGATTTTCGTGAAGTTATGCTGAATACTAATCACCCAAGATTTAAAGCAACGAAAGAATGGGCAAGGTATTGGACTGTAGAGCTCAGTGAATGGAAAAAGCGTCCTAAGGTTATAAGTATATGAATTTAACGTGGGGTCGTTGGTGATCTGAGTAAGCCAAATAAACTATGAGATTTGATGGTACCTTCTTGTTAAAAATTAGTAGAGTTGTTCGAATGTAGCTGATGCATTTTTCTTAGTTATTAGAGAGACGGTTACAATAGATAGAAAAAATTGATTAAAAACGAAGTAATAAAGAGACATCGGTATTTGAACTGCAAATTAGTGTTGAAAAAATTTGAGTGCATATATTGGAAGGAAGATTAAAATGACAAAACCAGTGTACGATAAACACTATAAAAAGCAAAATTATTTTGGTGAACCCTATCCCGGTTTAGTGAAATTTTTTAAAGAGTATGAACCTAAATGTAATGTTTTAGATTTAGGATGCGGACAAGGTAGAGATGCATTGTTTTTAGGTAGATTAGGCTATAAAGTAAAAGGAATCGATATCTCCAGTGTTGGTCTTGATCAAATGAATCAAATAGCAAATGATGATAACTTGGATGTTATAGGAGAAGTTGGAGATGTATATACTTACCCGGTATCGACTGAGTATGATTTGATACTTCTTGATTCTATGCTGCATTTTTATAAGGGGGATCTGGAGGAAGAAACTAATTTTATTAAGCGTATAGCTTTAGAATTAAAAGTAGAAGGAGTATTAGCAAATTTTATGATTAAAGGGGCAAAGAGGGAAAAACATTTAAAGAGTGTCCTAAATGGTATTGGGATAGATTGGGAAGTGCTATGCGATGATTATACAGAATACCCAGAGTCAAACGCACAATTTCATATGTATATCATCAAGAAGATAACAGTTTCGAATCTATGAGGGGTATTTCTTACAGTTACAATAAGTCTATAAAACATTATAAAAACTAACTATTTTATAGACTTTAGCTGCGTATGTAGAGAAATCTGCATAGGACACAGATTTAATTGCAGGTAATACCTAAAGACTTACACCACAGTTATCCTGAAAAGAGATAATCAAGGTACGAAAGTAGAAAAAACGTAAGGATGGATATATGGTTAAAGCCTAAGTATCCATATACAATGGTTGTTCATGCAGGGAAGCTCCTAAGTCAAATGATATGGAGAACCTTCAACGACTAGGTAGAGATACCGTACACTACAAGCGATTGGTAGTGGAAAAGGTCTGCCCTTAGCACGTAATGGTGAAGGTGAAGAAATAGTCTTTGCACGTTCTTAAAGGAAGTGGCTATTATCGTGAGAGAAATAGCATCTATGAAGTAGCGTTCGTAGGTAAAAGAGTATAAACTTTATTAATCTTTTATAAAAACTTTATAAAAATTATTGACTTTAAGGTTTTATCATCCGATAATTATTATAGGAGGTGATACTTTGAAGAAATATTCGATTGGTCAATTTGCTAAAATTATAAATCGTTCACAACAAACTTTACGTAATTGGGACAATTCAGGGAAATTAAAGCCCGAGTATGTAGATCCTAAATCAGGTTATCGTTATTATACTGACAAGCAATTAAAAGAATATAATGGCGAAGTTAATAAAGATAACAAGATAGTAGTTGGTTATTGCAGAGTTTCAAGTAGTAAGCAAAAGGAAGCTTTGGAAAGACAAATTGAGAATGTTAGAACTTATTTAATTTCAAAAGGGTATCAATTTAAAATAATAACTGACACAGGTAGCGGTATAAATTATGACAAGAAAGGGTTAAATGAATTAATACAGCTAATTCTTCAAAATCAAATCAGTAAAGTGGTAGTTTTATACAAAGATAGATTAGTTAGATTTGGATACGAACTAATAAAAAATATCTGTGATTGCAAAAACGTTGAAATAGAAATCATAGATAACACTGAAAAGACTGAGGAAGAAGAAGTTGTGGAAGACTTAATCCAAATAATAACTGTGTTTAGTTGTAGGCTTCAAGGTAAGAGAGCAAATAAGACAAGAAAAATGATTAAGGAGCTTACCGAAGATGATACGAGCGATTAAAGTTAGATTATACCCTACTAAAGAGCAGGAAATATTAATGTTTAAAAGTGCAGGAGTAGCAAGGTTTTCTTATAATTGGGGATTAGCTTACTTAAATAATTATTATGAAGAAAACAAGAAATCCTTAGGAATAGGATATTTAAGAAAGATATTTACACAGCTTAGAAATACTGATGAATTCTCTTGGTTGAGGGAAGTATCATCAGAAATACCACAGCAAACCCTTAAAGATTTAGGAGAAGCTTTTGACAATTTTTTTCAAAAGAAAGGTGATTATCCTAGATTCAAAAAGAAAGGAAAATGTGAAACTTCATTCTTTCATCTTAATAACAAATTAGTTGTAAAAGACAACAAGGTAAAACTTGAGAAGATAGGTTATGTAAAGATTAAAGATGAGGGAAGACTTCCAGTAGGTAATTATAAAAAAGATAAGATAAAAGTAACCAATCCAAGAATAAAGCATAATGGACGTTATTGGTATTTATCTTTAGGTTTAGAAATTGAAAATAATGAACCAATAGAGCTTACTGGAGAAAGTATTGGAGTGGATTTAGGAATAAAAGAACTAGCTGTTGTAAGTAATATAGATACTCCTTTTAAAAACATTAATAAAACTAAGAAAGTTAAGAAATTAAATAAGAGACTAAAAAAATTCCAAAGGAAAGTTTCAAGAAAATATGATAATTTGAAAGAAGGCAAATCCTTTAAAAAAGGCGAGAAACTTAAGAAAACTCAAAATATCATAAAACTTGAAAAGGAAATGATGCTACTACATAAGAAAATATCTGACATACGTTTAAACCACATCCACCAAACAACAAATACTATAGTGAAAACCAAGCCTAGTAGAGTTGTAATGGAGACTTTGAATATTAAAGGCATGATGAAAAACAAGCATCTATCAAAAGCAATTGGAGAACAAGCATTCAATAAATTCATTAATACTTTGAAGTATAAATGTGAATTTAATGGTATCGAATTAGTAGAAGCTGATAGATTCTACCCATCCAGTAAAATGTGTTCATCATGTGGTAGTATTAAGAAAGACTTAAAACTCAAGGATAGAGTCTATAAATGTGAATGTGGTCTTGTGATAGATAGAGATAAGAACGCAAGTATTAATTTAGCAAATTATAAATCAGCATAAAATCACCTAAAAGATGATGCTGATATGTAGACATTGACGAGGTCGAATTTAAGCCTTTGGAGAGCCATACAAACTGTAGTAGCTTAGGCAAGGCAGGGTTCAATGAAAAAGGAAATAAGTTTTATAAATTTATAAAGTTTTTATAGTAAATTATAAAGTTTATACGTCAGTAAGTTATACCCCCTAAACTCAAAAGAGCATCCAAAGGGGACTAGCTCCCTATGTTTTTAAGCGTAGCAGTATCATCTCCCCAGTATTTGTCCTGCAAAATAGTCGATGATGACACCAAGATGATATTTGGTGAGTTCACTACCTTCACATACATAGTGCATTTATTCAGTTTGTCCCAGATCATGTTTTCTCATCTCATTAAAAGTTAATAAAATTCAGGCTTTTACTTTTGCTCCCTATAAAAATAAGTTGGTTGGTACTTTAACAATCTACTGGAGTTAATCACCACTCCGACAGTACTGGCATTATGTAAAATAGCTGCCCAAAAAGGTGAGATGATACTAGTTGCTCCTAGTAAGATGCCTAGGGCATTAATACCGATGGCAATACCATAACTTTGCTGAATTGTACTTAAGGTTTTTTTACTAATATCAATAGCTTCGATGATTTTTAATGGATTATCACCGGCTAAAACAATATCTGCACTTTCAATGGCAATATCAGTTCCTCCTGTTCCCATTGCAACCCCAACGTCAGCTAAGGCCAAGGCTGGTGAGTCATTGATGCCGTCCCCAACCATAAGGATTTTCCTGCCCTTTTCTTTTTCTAATTTTACAATGGCAGCCTTACCCTCAGGTAGTACATCACTAATAATCTTTTTGATATTCAACTGATTTGCAATGCCTAAGGCAGAGGTAGTCGTATCACCAGTGATCATTCCCACATCATGTATACCACGTTTTTCAAGCTCCTTAACAGTCTGAAGGCTTTCTTCTTTGATGGTGTCTTTAACGCCAATAAGTGCTATGAGCTGATTGTTTTGAGATAGATAGAGAATGGTTTCTCCATTTTCCTGCATTAAAATTTCAAGTTTATGACCTAGGGAAATATCTATATCATGGTCCATCATTAATTTACGGTTGCCTAAAAGGATATTTTGATTATCCATACCAGCAATAATTCCTTTACCAATCACTACGTCAATATGATCTGGAGTGTTGGGTTCTATGTCCATTTCCAGGGCTTTATTTACCACTGCTAAAGCAAGGGGATGACGATTTCCTTGTTCGCAACTGGCAGCTATATACATAGTTTCTTGGGTATCTAGCCAATCGGCTACAGGATAAACGGAAGTGACACTGGGTTTGCCTCTGGTTAAAGTGCCTGTCTTGTCAAAAAGCACAGTATCTATTTTGGCCATTCCCTCTAAATATTTACCACCTTTTATTAGAACTCCTCTTTTGGCTGCATTTCCCATTGCAGCAGCAAGGGCGGTGGGGGTTGCTAATCCAGCTGCACAGGGACAGGCTACGATTAAAATGGTCATGGCTCTTATCAGATTACCCGTGAATAGATATACAAGACCTGAGAGAAAAAATGACCAAGGTACCAGTTTTTCTGAATACTGATCAGCAACATTTTGGATTGGTGCCCTCGTGTTACTGGCCTCCTCAACCAGATGAATTATTCTAGAGATAGTCGTATCATCTCCAACTTTCTTTGCACAAACGTAAACTCTTCCTTGCTCAAGGATGGTGCCTGCAAATACAAGGCTATCGGCTTCTTTAAAGATGGGTACGGACTCGCCAGTAATCGGTGCTTGATTGACTAAAGCTTCTCCAGATATGATAATCCCATCGACAGGTATTTTTTCACCACTATGGATCACCACAATGTCATCTACATTTAGGTCTTTAGTCGCTATAGACACTTCTTTACCATCCAATAAAATCCAAGCTTTCTCTTCTGTACTATTCAGCATATCCCTGATGGCCTTTCTAGATCGATCAACTGTCATAGCTTCAAACAACTCGCTCACGCTGATCAACCATATTACAGCCAAGCCTGTGAGGGACTCTCTCATCCACAAGGACATTATGGTAGCCGTGGTAATTAAGAAATCGTTATTAAACTTCTTCTCTTTAACAAGACCATTAATCCCATGCCGGAAGAGGGGATAGCCTGTGGCGATGGTGGCAACGGCAGCGATGTTTATTGGTCCGAGACTTAATAAAGGCACGCCAAACAAGATGGTTTTTACAAAAGTATATGCCAGCACAATACCAGAAACGATGACTTGTCTTTTCTGATATTTGATGGGTAGCTCCTGAGGTATAGGCATAGATAATTCAACGGATGTTGAGGTGGGCTGTATAGAAATTTTCGTTAAATCTAAATCCATCACATATTGACTTATTTTTTTTACATCTACTAGTCCTGCATTATATTGTACTAAGATGTTATTGGTATGATGGGATACCTTCACATCTATGATTCCTTGAAGTTTTTTTAGACCTTCTTCTAAAGAAAATGCCATATGATGGTTATAGTTTATGTGTAGATCTTTTATCCTTAGCCTGCCTGGTATAGAAGAAAGTATTTGTAGATTTTTCATTGCGAAATTCTCCTTAAGTGATGTAATAGTCTATATTGTGCCATGAAACTAGCAAATATATTCTCAAATGATAAGTTGTAAGCCTAAAAATATTATAGAAATGATTATGTTAGAATATACAATACTTTGCAAATAATTCTGCGACTGAGCCCTTTGATTTAATCAGCAGGTTTTGGGGTTTTAAATAAGTTTAGATTTGCTAACAACATAAAAACATATGTTATAATAAATAAAACAAAAATGGGGGGGACGTCAATGAAATACGAAATCATCATATTTGATGCGGATGAGACACTTTTTGATTTTAAGAAGTCTGAAAGGGAAGCCTTTAAAAACTCAATGTTGGAATTTGATATAGAGTACGACGAAAATCATCACTTGAAAGTTTATCAAGGGATTAACACAGCTATTTGGAAGAAATTTGAGGAAGGACTCATCTCTCAAAGGAAATTAAAGGTTGAAAGATTCAAGCGATTATCAGATAAATTACAGGCTGGATTCAATGAAGAAGAATTCGCTATAGCATATATGAAGCATTTAGCAAATGGATCTTATTTGTTTGAGGAAACGATAGATTTGGTAGAAAGTCTCCATAAGGATTTTCGACTTACGATTGTTACCAATGGATTGAAGGATGTGCAGAGTAAACGAATCAAGAAATCTATAATCGCAAAATACTTTGAAGATATTGTCGTGTCTGAAGAAGTTGAGGTGTCAAAGCCTGACCCACGAATATTTGAACATGCCTTAAATAATATCAAATACATCGATAAAAGCAAGGTCTTGATGGTGGGGGACAGTTTAACCTCCGATATTCAAGGGGGAATTAATTTTGGGATTGATACTTGCTGGTATAATCCTAACAGAGTAGAAAATAAAACTGGGATAAAGCCTACTTATGAGATTGCTAGTCTAAATGAGTTGAAGGAGATCCTAACAAATAATAAATAGAAGATACATCACTTCCCAATTCATTGTAGGGAAAAGTAAAAGCCCAATTGATGCTGGGCTTTTTTTTATAACGAATAGGGAAGTGCTACATTAAATTGATATAAAGAGAACTTTTTCGTAAATGATTTTCTACATAAGTCATCAATTGAATCTTCCATAGGAAGACTTTGTTCTAATACAGAAATATTTTTATTCCCAGTGTTAATTCGTACAATATTGGGTATTTCATTACTAGTAAATAAATTATAATTATGATCAATCGACTATAGCCTTGTCATAACTTGGTGTACTTATTGCAAGAATAGCAGTTGTTAATAGATAAAAAATTATCATTTAAGCCAGAAATATAAAGGAGAATTGTATATGAAAAAATATAATCTATTAATCGGCGGATCAGCCGGACAGGGTATGGACACCCTAGCCCACAACATAGAGAAATTACTACAAAGGTCAGGGTATCATCTATTCTCAAATAAAGACTACGAATCCCGTGTCAGAGGGGGTCATAACTTTACTCAAATTCGATTTGGAACTGAGGTGGTTACCTCCCATTCTAATGATTTAGACTTAATCATTGCCCTTAATACAGAAACCATAGAGGTCCATAAAGAGCGGTTACTTGAGGTAGGAACCATTCTTTGCGATGAGACAATATTATCATCGGAAAAAGGGGTTATTTCATTACCAATTGTCAAATCAGCAAGGGAAGCAGGGGATGCAAAGACCCAGACAATCGTTGCCTTCGGAATATTTGTAAAACTATTTGACTTAGATTTAGACTTAGCAAAGAAAGTGATAGCCAGTACCCTAAAGCCTGAAATCCTCAGTATGAACGAAAAGGCATTGGATTTGGGCTACAGTTTAATTGATAAAAGTTTTGAGATTGAAAAACCAGAGTCAGTCATCCGAATGATGATCAATGGAAACCAAGCCATTGGACTCGGGGCTTTAGCAGGGGGAGTAACCTTCTACGCAGCCTACCCAATGACTCCATCCACCAGCATCATGACCTACTTAGCTTCAAAACAAGCAGAGTCAGACGTAGTGGTGGAGCAGGCAGAGGATGAAATCGCAGCCATTAATATGGCATTAGGAGCCTCGTATGCAGGGATAAGAGCCATGACAGGGACTTCTGGTGGTGGATTCTCTTTAATGACGGAAACCCTTGGACTATCTGGAATAGCAGAGTTACCTTTAGTAATCGTAAATGTTCAAAGACCAGGACCAGCCACAGGGCTTCCAACTAGAACAGAGCAGAGTGACTTGAGTTTTATTTTGACTGCCTCCCACGGAGAGATTCCAAGAATGGTATTGGCGGTACGAAATGTAGAGGATGCCTTCTATCAAACAACGAGGGCGTTAAATATTGCTGACAAATATCAAATACCAGTCATTATCCTAAACGATCAATATTTAGCCGATGCCAACCAAACCATCAAGCCCTTTGATTTATCTAAGGTGACGATTGAACGTAATTTAACAACCCTAGATGCCGATACGGATGAAATATATAACAGATATCAATTTACTGAGAATGGGATTTCTCCGAGGATTATCCCAGGTAAGGTGAAGGGGCAAGTTGTTCTAATTGACAGTGACGAGCACGATCAATCAGGCCATATCATAGAGGATGCAGAAACAAGAATTAAGATGATGCAAAAGAGAATGAATAAGCTGGAAATGTTGAAGGAAATATTGATGGAGCCAAGCTACTTTGGAGTTGAAAAACCTGAGATTCTGCTTGTCGGTTGGGGTTCTACTGAAGGAAACCTCAAAGAGGCAGTAGAGGAACTGATCAAAAATGGTAAGCAGGTGGGGGCATTGGTATTCGGGGATATTTATCCTCTTCCTACAAAATTGTTAGAGCAATATTTAGGGATAGCTTCAACAGTAATCAATGTAGAACAAAACTACACAGGACAGTTGGCTAAACTCATTCGTCAAGAAACAGGCATCAAGATGGATAAGAGCCTTCTAAAATATGATGGTAGACAGATTGCTCCCCATGAAATTGTGGATTTTGTAGGAAGAGAGGTGCGATAACATGACTAATACAACTATAAATACAAATCAATTTGACTCAGTAAAAAATGCATGGTGCCCCGGTTGCGGAAATCATGGGATCTTAGCGGCCCTAAAGCAAGCATTGGCAGAACTAAAGTTAGAACCCCATGAAGTACTGGTGACTTCAGGGATAGGGCAGGCGGCAAAGACCCCCCAATATATTAGAACTAATGGATTTAATGGTCTACACGGTAGGGCAGTTCCACCAGCATTGGGAGCCCAGATTGCCAACAAGGACTTAAAAATATGTATTACTTCAGGGGATGGAGACACCTTTGGAGAGGGAGGAAATCACGTGCTCCACAATATGAGGCGCAATATAGATGTCGCCCACTTTGTCCATGACAATCAAATCTATGGACTAACAAAGGGGCAGGCGTCCCCCACCACCTATCCTGGCCATGTGACCAGTGTACAAACTGAGGGGGTAATCAATCAGCCCCTTAACCCCATCGCTTTTGCCATAGTCACTGGTGCTACCTTTGTGGCTCGAACCTTCTCAGGGGACAGAGAACATCTAGTACCGATTATGAAGGCAGCCATCCAGCATAAGGGATATGCCATAGTTGATATTATGCAGCCATGCGTCATCTTCAATAAGGAAAACACCTACCAATGGTATCGTGAAAATCTTTATCATTTACCAGAGGATCACGATCCAACCAATAAAATAGCGGCATTGACAAGGGCTTTTGAATATGAAGAAGGTAAAGGGATTCCGATGGGGATCTTCTATCAAGTTGAAAAACCAACCTTTATTGATAATATACCAAAACTAAGGGATGGTAAACCACTGGTGGATCTAGAATTGAATCCTCAAAAGGCAGAAAGATTCCTCCAAGAATTTCTGTAATAAGCCTGACTGGTATTATTGTAAAATGAAAAATAATAGTATGTAAAAGAAGTCAAGTATGTGAGTTATTCTATTGAGGGATAAACACATATTTGACTTTTGAAATTTATGAGAATATTAGTTAATAACTATATAAAATCAATGGGATTTATAATATAATTTGGATGTAGTCTAAATTTTGCGACATTACTGGGGGGATCTTTAAGTGACGGGAAAAGCTTCGAACAATTCCCTGTTGGAGGGGAGTATTACTAAAAATCTTTTTGCATTAGCGGCTCCGACTATGTTAGGTTTTATGTTTCAGATGTTTTATGATTTAGTTGATATGATATGGGTCGGGAGAATCTCAGCAAATGCTGTTGCTGGAGTTACCATATTCTCAACAGTGTTCTGGTTGGTAAATGTATTGAATGATATCATCGGAACCAGCTCCATCTCTCTAATCTCCCAAAGCTATGGGAAAGGGGATGAGGATAGGACAAGTCTTTGTATTGAGCAGACCTTAACCTTTAAGGCATTGGTTGCTGTCATTGCTTCGATACTACTTTTTATTTTCCTTAAGCCCCTTTTGGGTTTTTTCACCAATGATCCAGAGGTATTTTCTTTGGGACTAGAATATGGGTATATCCGAATTTTCTTTTTGCCAATTATGTTTTCCTCCTATACCGTCAATACAGCCTTTAGATGTGTAGGGGATGCTAAACGACCAATGATAATTATGATTGTAGCAGCTATTTTAAATATTGTATTAGATCCGATTTTTATGTTTGATACAATTCCTTACACGTCAATTCCTGGATTAGGTTTAGGTGTATTTGGAGCAGCCCTAGCTACAGTAATCTCTGTCTCTGTTACCTTTATCATCGGCTTTGGATTTATTTTATCCAACAAAACAAAGGTTAAAATCAATCCCAGCAGACTGTTGAAGCTTAATCTAGAAATAGATCGAAAACTGATAAGCATCGGGCTACCCTCTGGTGCTGAAGCTTTTTCAAGAAACCTTGTGGGAATTGTCATATTGAAATTCGTTTCTCTATATGGTACTGATGCAGTGGCGGCAATGGGGATTGGCAATCGACTCTTTGGTTTTGCCTTTATGCCACTAGTTGGATTGTCAATGGCTGGTAGTACAATAGTCGGACAATCTCTAGGACGGGATAACATACAGTGGGCAAAGGATACAGCTAAAACCGCTGCAAAATATGGGGTGCTTATAATGATGGTGGCGTCTATTTTTGTGTTTATTTTCCCAACAGAAATCATGAAAATCTTTATTCAAGAATCTTCAGTTGTGGCAATGGGGATTCCCATGCTGAGGATTATTACCCCCGGTTTGATAATGTCAGGGGTCATGATGGGTATTGGAAGTGTGTTCTCTGGCTCTGGCTACAATATACCTTATCTTGTCTCTAGCATGATTGGAAAATGGGGAGTACAGATACCGCTTCTTTTCATTGTCGTCTATACTCTAAATTTACCGGTATATTGGGTCTGGATCAGTTTCCTTCTTTCAAATTTTACTGAAATGGTGGTTATGCTAATGGCATATAAGCAAGGAAAGTGGGAGAGTATGAGGGTTTAATAAAAATCAAACAATAAAGCATCCTAAATAGCGGTGGAAAACCATCTATCAATAGACAAAAAACAGGGAAGAATTGCATAGCTTTCCCTGTTTTTCTAGTCATTATTATCTATTGTCTAATTCATCCGTAAGTTGAATAATTTCGTCAATCATTTTACCAACATAAGCAATGGTATCCTTTAAAGGTTGATCAGTTGTAATATCCACACCGCCCATTTTAGCTAATTCCATAGGAGTTTTAGTACCGCCAGCCTTTAATACTTCTAGCCAATCCCTTACAGCTACTTCTCCCTCATTAAGTATTCTTAGATTAACAGCAGTTGCCACTGTAAGACCTGCACTATAGGTATAGGGATAAAGACCCATGTAGTAGTGGGGTTGTCTCATCCAAGTAAGCTCAGCCCCTTCGTTGATGACAACGGAATCTCCCCAGAATTTCTCTAGGACTTCTTTTTTGATTTCGCTTAATTTGGCAGCATGAACACTGCCACCAGCATCGATAATCTTATATACTTCCCTTTGATAAGCAGCCTCCAACAGATGAGTTACAAAGTTATGATAATAAGTATTACTAACTAAAGAAGATAGTACCCATCTTTTGAATCTTGGCTCATCTTTTTGCTCCATTAGATAGTTTGCCAGAAGAAGCTCGTTAATAGTTGAAGGAGCCTCTACAAAATAACGGGATTGCTCTACGTTAAAAAGGCTGTTTTGCTGTTGGGCTAAAATAAAGTGCCCTGCATGACCTAGCTCATGAACTAACGTAAAGACTTCACTCATCAGTCCTGTCCATGAGAGTAAAATATAAGAATGGACACCATAGGGTGTAGCACAGAAGCCACCAGTGGATTTCCCTTTATTTTGGGCAAAATCAACCCATCTCTCATCATAGGATTTCATCATTAACTTGAGGTAATCTTCCCCCATGATGGCTAAAGAACCTTCAACATACTTTTTTGAATCCTCCACAGTCACCTGTGGGTCATATTCTGGATCAATAGATACCTTTAGGTCAGCAAAGGTAACCTCATCTAACTTATAAATTCTTTTGATGAGCTTTGCGTATTTCCTCATATGGGGAGCCAACTCTTCCATAATCACATCTATTTGCCTGTCATAAAGACTACGATCCACTTTTTGATCAAACAAAAGATAGTCAAAAACAGAATGATGCTTTCTCATTGTTGCCATAGTTTTTTCCTTTTGTAGTTGGGTTTGGTAGGTAGTCGCTATGGTATTGGCATACTTTCGTAAATTTTTAGAGAAGGCATCGAAGGCAGTTCTTCTAATTGCCGTATTTGCATCTCCCTGCCATTGGTTTTCAAACAAAACAAAGCTAAGGGGATATTCCTTTCCATCTACTTCAAAGTTTTCAAAGTCTAAGTCAGCAAGCTTAGCTTGATTGTACAATCTGTAGGGAGCGTTTAATACTGGTGCTAGAGAAGCTAGCGCCTTTTCTACATCAGGATGAAGCATATGCTTCTTTTCTTTTTTGATATCTTCAAGATAATTTTTATAAGTATTCGTCTTTCCTATTGCTTCGTCCAATAGGGTATCATCGGTTGCTTTTAATTCACTATCTATGAAGGTTAATGAACTGTATACCTCTGAAAGCACAGTGTTCATTTTCATATATCTAGTTTGATTTTCTTGGTTCGTTTCATCAACAGATGTGGCTAATGAGGGATAAGTACCCACTAGGTTCATTTTTACCGTTAATGCTTCATATTCGGCTAAACAGCTTAGGATTGTATCGGAATTATGTAAGTTCCCCTTATATGTTTCCTCGATTGTTTTAGCACTCTGTACAACCTCTTCTAGTGTTGCTTCATACTCTTCGCTATTTCTGAAGATATGGGACAAGTCCCACGTGAGGTTCACGTCTACTTCAGCTCTACTTTTTAACTCGTTACTCATATTCCGTCACCCTTTCTATAATATAAGAATTGCAGATAAAAAAATTGTTACTATTCAATTATACATTAATGATCTGAAAATAAAATATTTTATGTAAAAAACAGCAAATTTTTTTGAATAAGAAGCAGCCTAAATAATGAATCTTTTGTAATTGCAAAACTGGTATAAAGAGAATATTCCATTTACTCATTGTGAATTCAACTAAACCCCAGTATAATAGAGTGTAGGACTTATACAGGAATAGCTTTATACAGGGGCATTTTTAATGAAAAATTGGAGGTTGTTATTATGTTGACTTTTACTAAACGAAGAAAGAAAAAGAAGAAATTGATTCCGATTTTACTTGGGATTGTGTTTTTGTTTGGGGGGAACTTACTACTACCGGAAAAAACGACAGACTTAGAAGACCAATGGTTTAAAAACACAAAGGGAGCTCCTCTGATCATTGCCCATCAGGGAGGGAATCAAGAAAGACCAGCCTCCACCAATATTGCCTTTGAACATGCTGTAGCCCTAGGGGTGGATATATTAGAGTTTGATGTTGCCTTAACTAAGGACGACCAATTGATTACCATTCATGACCTTACTGTTGACCGTACCACCAATGGGACAGGAAAAGTAAGAGAGTTGGCATACTCAGAAATTAAAGAACTAAATGCAGCCTATGGCCTGGAGAATACGGAGGGAAAAGTACTACGGGGGGAAGCAAAGAATCCCTATATTGCTGAAGGAGCCTACATACCTACACTTCAAGACGTATTTTCAAAGTATCCTAAGCAAAAGATGCTGATTGAGCTAAAGGATGCAGGGGAAGATGGGAAGAAGAGTGCTGAAGTATTCTGGAATTTAGTACAAGAATATAATATGGAGGAAAAAATTGTTGTAGCTTCCTTTGATAGAGATACCATTAGAGAATTAAGAAAAATTTCCAATGACAAGATTAAAACCACCGCCAGTGAAGGAGAAATGTATTATTTTTATGGTTTTCACAAAGCCATGCTTCCAAGTCTGAATAATCTAGTTTCATTTGAGATTCTAAGCCTACCAATTGGGTACAATATCAAAGGTATAAATATTGATCTTACAACTGAAGCCCTCTTGAAGGAAGTAAGGGCTAGAAAAATGCCGATCTATTATTGGACAATTAACTCAGAAGAAGAAATGGAAGCGTTAATCGACCTAGGAGCAGATGGAATCATAACCGATAGACCACAACTACTTCTTCAAGTGCTAAAGAAGAAGGGGCTAAGATAGTCCAAAAGTAGACGATAAGGAGGACGTTACTTGAAGCAGGATACTAGTTTACCAATAGTACTTTTTAACGGAACAATTGCCACCACCAATGGTATTTATTCTATTCAAGATATTAATGTGGAATCAGCTAAAAAACTGATGGCAGAAAAAGGAGTCATTTCTGCCATCGGTCATAAAGCCACAGCAGAAATTTTAACAGATATATTGGAGCAACCTATTCCTATGAATAGGATTGAATTTCATCAACAGGTGGGGCAAATTGCTATTGTCTTAAAATTGAATATACGACCAGAAGAGGGCGTAATATTATCTAAAGAGGAAGTTGACAAAATTGGTTATTGCTTGAAAATTATGGTGAGGTTGGAGTAAGTTTTTAAAGCAAATATTATAAGTTAAATAGTAGAGAACTGACGGGAACATCTACCTAATGAAAGGTAGATGTTTTTTGTGCGACAGGCAGTTGCATATAGATAGGCGATAGCCTGTCTGGTTCTATGAATTAAACTTGTTGTCCATAATATTCTGAGAATAAAAACAGGACATATAGAGTTGAAACATAGGAATTCTCGAAGGTGAAAGTCCTTCCCTAGGAGTGCTGATACAACCTAGGAAGCTTAGTCTAGGGCAATATCGTGAGGTGTTGTCTGAAGGAGACGTGGTATGTCGAGAGACCCATAGGCGGACTAGCAGACCGAAATGCAAAGGTGTGAAGTACAGGTGGCGGGGTAAACTGGCGACTATGCAAAAAAAATGGGAAGCCAATAATTCTAACCCAATGAATCAGTCGAGTTAGGATAGTTTATCATGTGAAAGTACTCGGTATGTTAGGAAGGAAAATGCAGTGACCCTGTGAGAGCTCTATTCAAGCCCGTAAGGGGTAGTGGGATATAAGATTGAGGGTAGCGATGATACACAAGAATCCATGTCAAAGGAAAGGTTGGTTAATGGTAAGAAAATGGAATAATGAATACTTTGCAAGAATAGGGTTAATACCGTGCCATTGGTTGTATTACAACAAAATGTGGGGATATGGTATAGAACAATATCTTGAGAAATTGACAGCAAAAACCAGAAAGAAAACAGAGAAGAATATACAAAGACTAAAAGAAAAAGGTCAGGAATACTATACTCCTGACCGTATAAGAAAGATTAATGCTAGTCATGTTATATCAATTAATTGATTCATTTAAACACGTTGGTAAGCCGTATGCCTTAGTAGGGCACGTACGGTTTGATAAGGGGGAAGCTATGAGAGTAGTTTCCCTACTTTATTATCGAAAAAGAAGTTTTGAGGCATAGATCAAACTAGTACTTTAGTACTAATTTAACAAATCATTTGCAAAACTGGCAATTTTTATCAAAAAAAAGTAGAAAAAAAATAGAATAAGCATTATAATAATGGTAACATATTTGTTTGAAAATAGTACAACATGCATATAAAATAATGAACAATAACAATTCATTGTTACAACTCTGTTGGAGATTATATTTCTACAAAGAGTCGTTGTTTGCTACTCCCAGAGCAAACCAATGAGCAAAACCTTCTTATGGGAGAGGAGGTTCTCGATGTAGAAACTATAATATAATAAAAGGGATGTATAAAACTAAGGAGGTTGTTACCATGAAAAACAAAATGCTTTGTTTAGTTTGTAGTGTATTGTTGGTTATGGCTCTAAGCGTACCAGTAATGGCTAACCAAAAAGAAATACCAGAGGAATTGAAAAGTACAATTGTATATGACGAAAATGGTAAGGTAGATGCTAAATATTACGAAGATATGCAGTACAAATTAATTGATGAGTTTGAGAAAAAAGTAAAGAAAGAAAAAGCAAGCAAGATAAAGGATGGCTCTTTTTCAACTCAATCTATTAATGTAGTACCAGGGGATGTTTTTGTTTCATTTTCAGGAACTACCTCAGGAATAGATTTTGCTTTAGTAGGACATGCTTCGCTTGTAGAAACAAGTGGTGGAGTTTGGTGTATTTCATCTTGGCCAGGAAGCAAGAGTCCAAGTGGAATTGACGGTGTTCAGTATGAGTATAGATACTGGGATAACCTGAGTAAAGTATATGGACTTCGAGTAAATGGAAGTACAAGCACTTCTAGACAAAATGCAGTTAATAATGCAACAGCTATTGTATCTAAATCTCCAAGACTTCCTTACAACTGGTTCTTCTTAAACAAATTTACCACCAACAGCTATTATTGTTCTCAGTTAGTATGGAGAGCATGGTCAGATGCTGGGATCAATATAGATCGTTTCCCTTATGACACAGTTGTATCACCAGCAGAATTGACAGGTAGCCACATGACTACTGTATATTACAAAGACTAACATTAAAAAATGCCAATATAGTACATGCCTTTTGTTGGGCTGTACTATATTGGACTTAATCTATTGGGGTGACCAACATGAAAAAAACAATTATTTTAATAATGGGTATTATACTTGCATTGATTTTGTTATCTGGATGTAGTAAGGGGAAAGAGACAGCCAACCAAGTAGATTTAGTGAATGGAAAATATGTTATTGCCTTTAGCGGGGGTTCAAAAGAAAAACTAATCAATTCGTTTTCAATTCTATATGAAGATGGAGCGGTAAAAGAGTATCCCATCAATAGTTCAATTGTAATTGCCAACTCCATTAGAGCAGGTGAGGAATTATTATTTTTTTCTAGGCAAAAGAATACGCATTTTTCAATTACCAATGATGGTATCGAGGAAATTTCTTTCTTAAATGACCGATATGGTGAAGGCGCTTACTTTGGGGTTTTATTTGCTTCCAAAACAAAGGATTATCTTTTTACAGGACTGAATGTAGGTTTTTCTGATAGAGGCTACGTATCAGAGTTGTTATATAGAAACTATGATGAAGAAGAATATAGGAACTTAACCTTCTATGATAAAATTTTATGTTCTGCAATCAATAACAATGGAACAATCTATCTACAATATTTAGATTTAAACAAAAAAGGTGATAATGTTTTTTTTAGAAAATCAGCTATAATGGAAATCCAAGAAAGTAAGGGAGAGGTGATCAGGGATACAATTTTAGATGACAAATATGAAGGTGAGCCGAACCGACAACTAGTGTTGTTTGGTGAAGATATCATCCTTTATAGACCTGAAATGGATGAATCAGCAATACCTACTGGAAAATCATTTATGGCAGCATACTCAAAGGGAAATATAGTTGAAGAAAAGGAGTTGAAGGACTTTACCATATATGGAGCTTATTCCTATGGAGATAAATTACATCTACTGGATATTGCAGGAGAGGTCCTGGTATTTGACTTGGACTATAATCTGGTGGACTCCTATCATTTAGACGATTTCGAGGGTTGGATTAGAGGGGTGCATTTTGAAGAGGGGAACCTGTATGTAGCCCTTGAGGATGAAGATCAAGATTTGACGATTAATCATTATCAAATAGAAAAGGGGTCTTTGATGGAGAGGGATGCTATTCCTTTACCGAAGGCTATTGAATGGGATCATGAAAGTTTTACGTTTCTACCTTTGGATTAATATGAGAGTTGATATTATAAATCCACATAAATTCCAGCCATCACCTAGTAAAGGTTGATGGTTGGAATTTTTGGCTTATAAATAGAATATAATAGGAAATTTATTATTTTTTGTATTTACATAAAGATTCAATTTTGATGTACATTTAAAGGTTATGAATTAGCCTAAAATAAAAATTGCTTCAACTTAGTTATAGTTCTAAGTTGAAGCAATTTTTCTATTCTATTTTAACTCCAAGCACCACCAAGTAATCACAAACCATGATATAATAAAAATGTAAAAAAAATTCTTAATTTGATCAAGAGTACTATTTACAGCATCTTTAAACAAAGGAGGAAGCGTATGAAAAACAAACAATACATATTATTTGCACTATTCTTTTCTTTATTGATTTCCCAAGTAGCATGGGGGAGCACACCACTGCACCCCGACAAAGCCTACAAATTTGGGGTAGAAGCTCTTAATAATCAAGATTACGAAGAAGCTCTAAAATACCTTTTGATTGCTGTTGATGGTAATCCATCCGCCGCCAACCTTAGAATGGTGGCAGATATTTACGTATTGCTTCAACGATTTGATGAAGCCATCCCTTATTATTACAAGGCAGCTGATATCTACGAAAAAATCGGAGACGTGGATGGTGCTACTGTTTTAAGGAGAAAGGCAGAGGCAATCACCTCAACAGTAGACCTCTTTGTAGAGACAGAATTCAAAGGGGATACTAGTATAAAACTGGCAAAATATGAGCCGCAAACAGGCGCCTATATAGGTGCTTTTGTGGAGTATGAAGAAGCAGTAGGACATAGAAATGTTAAGAAGTTTAATGAACTAACGGGTAAACAACATGCCGTCTATTACACTTATCATGCCTATGATAAGCCCTTTCCCCATAACTGGGCAAGAAATGTAAAGGAATCTGGTGCTGCTGTCCATCTAGCCCTAGAAACCATTCAAGGCCTGGATATCGTAAAGGATGATGAAACCCTAAGGAGTTTTGCTAAACTGGCAAAGGAGGCAGAAGTACCGATATTTTTAAGATTTAATTCCGAAATGAATGGTGATTGGGTACCTTGGCATGGGAACCCTAAAAAGTACATAGAAAAGTTTCGTTTAGTATCAAAGGTAATGAAGGAGGACGCCCCCAATGTGGTGATGGTGTGGGCGCCAAACTCTGTACCAGAAAAGAATATTTTAGAGTACTATCCAGGGGACGACTATGTAGACTGGGTAGGGGTAAATCTATATAGCGTAAAATTCTTCAATGGAGATCCGAATCAACCTGCCGATCAAGTAAATCCATTGGATTTATTAGATTTTGTATATAAAAATTTTGCCGCCAGAAAACCAATTCAGATATCTGAGTACGCCGCCACCCACTATAGTACGGCTGGGGATACGGATGCAACAGAGTTTGCCATTACAAAAATGCACATGTTATATTATGGTATCAAGACAAAATATCCTAGGATAAAGATGATCAACTGGTATTCCGCCAACAACCTAAAATATGCCCATAGTGCAGAAAGAAAGCTAAACAACTACAGTATTCTTGAAAATGAGGGTTTGAAAAAGGCATACTCCCAGATGATACAGGACCCTTATTTCCTTTCATCGGTAGTGAATGGACCCTATGCAGTAAAAGAGGATATACAAAATAAGAAGGCCGTGAAGCCTCTGGTAGATGGAGCATACTTAACTGGTATTGTGAAGGGGAGTGGATGGATTAAAACCCATGATCCTTACATTAGCAAGGTGGAATACAGGTTGGATGGAAGTCTACTGACAACTGCAAAGCAATTTCCTTTTATTTTCTCCTTTGATGCCGATAAATTATCAAGAGGTAAGCATGGGTTAGAGGTAACGGTCTATGATTCAAAGGGGAAGGTGGCAAGTAGAAAGAAAATCAGCTTCTTAACTGGAGAAAGGAAGTCCAATGGGATTTATCTACAAGTAGGTAGTAAAGAGGCCTTTATGAATAATCAAAATCATCCATTGACGGAAGCACCCTTTATCGACAATGGTTCCACCTATGTTCCTTTGAGATTTATCGGTGAAGCAATCGGAGGAACTGTAAAATGGGAGGCTTCGACAGGATACATTACCATTGTTCAAGAGGGAGTGAATCTAGTACTAATGCCTTCAAAAGGGAAGGCGGTTGTTAATGGTAAAGAGGTTACTCTGACCCTCAAGCCAATATTAAAAAATAATACAACCTTTGTACCCCTTCGATTTATATTAGAAAATTTTGGTCTAACAGTAAACTGGGAGGCCAGTATTCAAGAGGTTGAGATTATTAAATAACATTATAAATAGAGGACATCTTCTTTGTGGGGATGTCTTTTTTTGTTTGTTTTAAGTTCCATTCAATAGCTGTTATTTCATGTTTACTGCAATTGATTAGTATGATATTATCTTGTTTTTAGAAATGTAATAAATGACTTAAAAAACATATTGAAACGTCATTTGCTAAAAAATTATTCGTTGAATCTAAAACTTTTCATCAAACTACAACGTTTAAATAATATAGGGAACAAACAGATACGTATCTTGAAAGGAGTCACAATAAAAATGGAAAAGAATGAGAGGTTTAAATTTGTAGAAGGTCATATCCTTGCAAACAAGGAGGCATTCTATAAAACAGCCTATAGCTATGTAAAAAACAAAGAGAATGCTTTAGATATCCTCCATGATAGTATTTATAAAGCTTTGAAGTCAGTAGATACTTTGCAAAATAAAGAGTATGTAAAGACTTGGTTCTATCGAATATTAGTCAATACCGCCATAGATTTTTTAAGGAAAAATAAAAAACTCACTGTAATGGAGGATGAGATACTAGAATTCCATGCAGAAGCAGTGGAGGATCATTATACAGATTTGGATCTTGAGAAAGCCCTAGACCTCCTGCCCCCACCCTATAGGACAATTATTGTTTTAAAATACTTTGAGGATCTAACGCTCACGGAAATAGCTCATACATTGGATGAAAATTTAAGCACCATCAAAACAAGACTCTATTCAGCTTTGAAAAAACTACGGGTTGAAATGGAAATGAAGGAGGAGCATTATGAATAGGATGGATCAACTTAAAAGTGAATATAAGAATATTGAAATACCAGAGGAATTGGATTTTATAGTCGATAAAGCAATTAAAGAAGTGAAAACTGAATTAGAAGGAGAGTCTAAAGCGAAAGGGGAAAAAGAACTAGAAAAGGAAGCAGGTAACGAAATCGGGAGGAAAAGAAAAATGAAGTTAAGGAAAAAACTACTTGCGGCTGCTGCAATTGCAGTAATTTTCATAGGAAGTATCAATGCCAGTTCAACCGTAGCAAATGCCATGGAAAAAATACCTGTCGTTGGAGAGTTGGTGAAGGTCCTTACATTTAGGGAGTTTACCTTTAATGAAGACACCTTTAATGCAAATATTAAAGTACCTGTAATAGATGGACTGGAAAATATTGATCTACAAAATACTATCAATCAAAAATACTACGAAGAGAATAAAGCACTATACGAAGAATTCATGAAGGACATAGAAAAATTAAAAGAAGCTGGTGGAGGACATCTAGGGGTAGATAGTGGATATATCATCAAAACTGATAATGATCAAATCTTGTCTATTGGCCGCTATGTAGTGAATACCGTGGGTTCTTCCTCTACGACAATGCAATATGATACCATTGACAAAAAGAATGAAATATTAGTTACCCTTCCGAGTCTCTTTATCAATGAAAGTTATCAGGAAAGAATTAGCGAAAACATTAAGGAACAAATGCTAAAGGAAATGAGTAATGACTCAGACAAAGTCTACTGGGTAAAGGAGGGGGATATAGAACCCTTCGTAAGTATAAAATTAAATCAAGATTTTTATATCAACGATATTGGACAGTTGGTAATCTCTTTTGATAAATATGTTGTGGCTCCAGGATATATGGGGGTGGTGGAATTTGTAATACCAACGGAAGTAATAGAGGATCTGTTGGTTAGTAGCGAATATATAAGATAATCTTTTAAAGAAAGAACTAAAGAAAGATTTTAAGGGAGTAGTAGGAAATTATTATGATCAATATATCTTAAGTCATTGGGTAGTGGCTTTCGTAAGTTTTAAAAAGTTAAGAAAAGGTGATTCCTGAATTTAAATAGGAGTCATCTTTTTTTACTTATATGTTAAGAGGGCGTAACCTTAAAATCAATATCTTGTTAGAAAACATTACTAGGAAATTTTTCTAAAAGTCATTGACTAAAAACAAACAAAAATATATAATGTCTATAATAAAACAAACAAAAACAAATAATATCTAATAATAAATAGATATATTTTAGAGCTGTTTGAAAAAAACTACAATCAAATATGATAAGCCAATATCAAAAGTAATAGGATTGGGATTGGTGTTAAAGGAGAGATGAAAATGAAGGATTTAAACGAAATATTCTGGAATGCCTCGGTGGAGGAGCTAAAGCAGGGTTTCATTTATGAGGAGTCAAGGGAAGAATACATTTGTTTAATCTGTGGTAAAAGCTTTGAGAAAGGTATCATCTACAGAGAAAATGAAATGTTGATGGAGGCCAGCAGAGCAGTTAAAAATCATATTCAGCAGGAACATGATTCTGTATTTGATTATCTTGTGAATATGAATAAGGTCTTTACAGGTTTGACTGAAATTCAAAAAGAGCTATTAAAGTACTTTTATCAAGGACTTAGCGACAAGGAAATTACTGGTCTTATGGGGGGAGGTAGTACTTCTACAATAAGAAACCATAGGTTTAAGCTAAAGGAGAAGGAAAAACAAGCCAAAATCTTCTCAGCCATTATGGGACTTTTAGAAGAAAAGGATCATTCTAAAGAGGAAAGTCCAAAGAAGTTGGTAGATATTCATAAGGGAGCAATGATGGTGGATGAGAGATATGCCGTTTCCGGTGAAGAAATGGAGAAGGTGATTAAGACATACTTTACTAGCAAAGATGGAATAGAAAGATTAAAGGAGTTCCCTGCGAAGGAGAAGAGAAAAATCATTGTACTAAAGTATATGATCAAAAAATTTGATGCCACCAAGAAATATTCAGAGAAGGAAGTCAATCAAGTGCTCAAAAGCTTCTACGAGGATTATGTTACCCTCAGAAGATATTTGATACAGTATGGCTTCATGGAAAGAAGTAAGGATTGTAGTCAATATTGGTTGAAGAATTAGTTTAAGGGGGAGTATTGGGAATGAAGAATGAAAATAATACCATCAAAAACTACTTAGATAAAGAAAATAGAGTAAAGGGATGGCCTGCAAAGAAAAATAACCAATGGATTGTTCTGGATTATTTAGCGACAAAATTTAAGCAAGGGGTGGAATATACAGAGGAAGAAATCAATGAGGTATTAAAGGAAGCACAGACTTGCAATGATCACTGCTTTTTTAGAAGGGAACTATTTGAAAAGGGATTTTTAGACAGAAGCACCGATGGAAGGGTATATTGGAAGACTGTTAAACTAATACAAGAATATGGAGAAACCGAAAGATTAATTATTAAAAAGGCAACTATGAAAGAGGCAGAAAAGCTACAGCAACTCTATGATACCAGTAGGGTGTTAAAGGATGTGCTAGGAATAGAGTATAATACAGATAACATATATAAATCTCTTACAGAAGGAGATTTACCCCCTATACCTAATGCAAGCAAGGATTTTTATCGGATGATGGGGATCTACATTAAAGAAACAGATCAATTGATGGGACTTTTGGAACTATATCATGGTTATCCAACAGATCAAGACTTATATATTGGTTTTTTATATTGTCATTTTGATTATCAAAAGCAAGGTTTTGGTAGGGAAGTTGTAGAGTACGTAAATAAACAGGCAGCAGAATGTAACTTTGAGAGAATTCTTGTAGGAGTAAACCTAAAAAACACTTCGGGACTAAAGTTTTGGCATAAATGTAAGTTTGATAAAATTGAAAGAATCTCAAGTCATCAAGAGGAAAATACAACTATTTTGGCACTTGAAAGGGAAGTAGAATAAGAGTGAGTATATAATTCACAAAAAACAGGGTACTATAATGATAGAAATTAAAACCTAATTAAAGGAGTAATAATTATGGACCCAATTAGTATAAATTGGATGAGAATTCCTAAAAAGAATCGTGAACGAGTATTGAAAAATAGCTTTTGTACCAACTGTCGATGCTTTACTAGGATTGTGAATTATTCAATTGAGGATGACTATTTTGGTTTAATTATTCAAGGAAAGTGCAATGTTTGCGGCGATGAAATTGCAAGAGTATTGGAAAAGTAGTAAGATTTAATTTTGTTACCCGAAATACCTTTACAGTGCCCATAATATAGAGTACAATCAGAAGGGCAAGGAAGGTGATTTTATGACTATTACATCATCCAACATAATGGATAGAACTTTTATAAAGAGAATGCTGACAATTGCACTTCCTATTTCCCTTCAAAACTTAATTTTTTCATCATTAAACATGGTGGATACGGTAATGATCGGAAGGCTAGGAGAAGCAGAAATCGCAGCAGTGGGTTTAGCTAATCAATATTTCTTTATATTAAACCTCCTACTCTTCGGAATTAATAGCGGAGGGGCAATTTTTACAGCTCAATTTTGGGGAAAGAAGGATACTTCAAACATCAAAAGGGTACTGGGAATCACCCTGATTTTAGGCGGGGGCCTCAGTATACTTTTCGCAGTACTGGCCTTTTTTAACCCTGAATTTTTGCTAAGGATCTTTACTAAAGATAGGACAGTAATTGGATTAGGCAGCAAATATTTAAGGATTGTCTCCTTAAGCTACTTTATTACTGCCATTAGCTTTGCCTATTCCTTTATCTTGAGAAGCATAGGGCAAGCAAAGTTACCAATGGTGGTAAGTGGAGTTTCGTTACTTACTAATACCCTGCTAAATTATTTATTGATTTTTGGAAATTTTGGTTTTCCTCAAATGGGGATTCAAGGGGCAGCATTGGCTACTTTAGTGTCAAGAGGATTGGAAATAGTGTTTTTATTAACGGTGGTCTATCGCCAAAAAATGGTATTAGCAGGGAGAATTAAAGAGCTATTTCATATCTCAAGAAATCTGTTTAAACGATACATCGACACCGCGTTGCCTGTAATATTAAATGAGGGCTTCTGGGTGGTGGGAATGACCATGTACTCCATTTCATATGCTCGAATCAGTACAGAGGCCATAGCCTCCGTTCAGATTGCCAACACTGTCCAAAGTATTTTTATGGTGGTGGCTTTTGGGTTAGGTAACTCCTGTGCTGTCATGCTGGGAAATAGCATAGGTGCTAAAAATGAGAAGGAAGCGATAGATTATGGTTTTAAATTCTCTATTTTGAGTGTTGTAACAGGCATCCTGTTGGGGGTACTTATATTTACAACCGCACCCTTTATTTTAAGTTTTTTCAATATATCTGATACGGTATATCAAAATGCTAAATATATTCTAATGGTGATTTCTTTCTTCATGACCTTCAAAATCTTCAATACAATTTTAATCATTGGAATATTAAGAAGTGGTGGAGATACAAAGTTCTCCCTAATCCTTGAAATGTCCAGTGTATGGCTTTATGGTGTACCGCTAGCCTTTATCGGGGCCCATGTGCTCCACCTACCAATCCATTGGGTAGTGGCTTTAGTTACCAGTGAAGAAGTGGTCAAGGCGATCTTTGGGGTGCCAAGGGTAATTTCTAAAAAATGGGTAAGAAATGTAGTTGAATCAATTGAATAATTACAGCCTCCAATTTTTAACTATTTGAAAAAGTTAGAATGATGGAGGCTTTTTTACGAATAATAGTATTTGACAGGAGTTATGATCTGTGATAATATCTCATAGAAATTCCAATTAACGAAAGAGGGAGTAGCTGTAGCTTTGTTACGGATAGTGTCAACATGCTGACCAAGAGGTCTGGTGCTATCCACTTTAGAGTATCTCTAAAGAAGCGAGACTTTTGCGTTTGATAAGTTGGTTTAATTTACCTACCTTATTAAGCATAAAAGTGTCGCTTTTTCTATTATTTTAATTATTCCAATTTATAAGGAGATGATTTGGTTGATTGGCGAATTATTAAATGCTTTATTCTTTATCTTTATGGCAGAAATGGGGGACAAGACTCAAATTTTAGCCATGGCATTCGCAACAAAATATCCCCTACGTAAGGTGCTTATAGGAGTAGCTTTGGGTTCTTTTTTTAATCATGGATTGGCAGTGTTGCTGGGGACATACTTGAGCAGATGGGCTTCCTTAGACCTAGGCACCATTAGATTAGTAGCTGCATTTGCCTTTGTGGGCTTTGGTATTTGGACATTGAAGATTGCAGGGGAAGAGGAAGATGAAGAAGACACTAAATATAAGCTGGGTCCAGTCTTTACCGTGTCTATGGCGTTTTTTATTGGAGAGTTGGGGGACAAAACCCAGTTGACAGCCATTACCCTTGCTACTGAATCCCAGTATCCATTATTTCTGCTCATAGGATCTATTTTAGGTATGGTCTGCACCAGTGCTTTAGGGGTTTTTGTTGGTAGTAGGTTAGGAAAGAAAATTCCAGAGGTCACATTAAAAATCGCATCTGCTTCAATTTTTATTGGATTTGGTATTTTAGCCTTAAAGGACACTATACCAAGTCAGTTTATGACCCCTACATATATTACTATTTTTCTCTTACTTTTAGCTGGGATTGTGGTTTACCGATTAAGAAAAATTATGAAGGTAAAGGCGACAATGGAGGATACACCATTGAAGAAGGCGGCAGGGAACCTATATATCAATACACAAAGAATTCAACAGGCTCTTCAGACTGTCTGTACATTGGACGATCAATGTCTTGCCTGTCAACAGGGAAAGTGTACCATACGCTGTCTCAATGAAAAGCTGGAGATGGCTAAGGATAAGGAAGAATTCCTTCCAGAAGAAGAATGGGATATTCCCCTATGCAAGCATCACCATTATGACAGTAAAAATTTAAGACAAAGTTTAGTGGAGACTCTAAATACCTGTCATGAATGCTCCTACCATCAAAAAAAATGTGTTGGGAATCAAACAAGAATGACTTTAGAAAAGCTATTATTTGGGGAGAATATCCCTTATCACGGTAATCGAGATGAATACTTCGAAGAAATCAAAAAAAGAGACCCTGAATTTTTTGATGAACTGGATAAATCGGAAAATGAAAAAGAATAGATAATAAAAATTCCTCTAAGGCTTGTATATCCCTATTGGAATCGGTATGATAATATAAAGTATGATAATATAAAGTAGTAATTTAAAAAGGAGAGGATCACTTCATGGAAAAATCAAAGGCGAATACCCGAGTTGTCATTGGAATGTCGGGGGGAGTGGATTCTTCTGTTGCAGCATTGTTGTTGAAGCAGGAAGGATATGATGTAATTGGAATCTTTATGAAGAATTGGGACGAGCCAGATGAATTTGGATTTTGTTCAGCAGCAGAGGACTATGAAGATGTCCGTAGGGTCTGTGATCAAATCGGAATTCCATACTATACAGTGAATTTTGAAAAGCAATATTGGGAGAAGGTATTTACATACTTTTTAGACGAATATAAAAAGGGAAGAACCCCAAATCCCGATGTAATGTGTAATAAAGAAATTAAGTTTAAGGCCTTCTTGGAACATGCCCTACAGCTGGGGGCTGATTATTTAGCCACTGGTCACTATGCTCAGGTGGATGAGGTTGATGGTGAATATAGGCTTTTAAGGGGAGCAGACTCCAATAAAGATCAAACATATTTTTTAAATGCCCTAGGACAATATCAGTTGTCAAAGGCAATGTTCCCAATTGGACATATTGATAAAAAGAAGGTCCGTGAAATTGCTGTAGAGTATGATTTAGCCACAGCGAAAAAGAAGGACAGTACAGGAATTTGTTTTATCGGTGAAAGGAATTTCAAAGACTTCCTAAGCAACTATCTACCTGCCCAACCGGGGGAAATCAGAACCCTAGAGGGTGAGTTAAAGGGTAAACATGACGGATTGATGTATTACACCCTAGGACAAAGAAAAGGACTTGGAATCGGTGGTGCTGGAACAGGAGAACCTTGGTTCGTAGCCTCAAAGGATTTAGAAAAGAATATCCTTTATGTAGTACAGGGAGAAAATCATCCTGCACTATTCTCAGAGGGATTATTGGCTACCGATTTAAACTGGGTTAGTGGAAAATTACCAGAGGGTCCTCTTAAATGTACTGCCAAATTCAGATATCGCCAGCCAGACCAAGGGGTAACAGTGTTCTTCACCAGTGAAACCACCTGTAAAGTCATTTATGATCAACCCCAAAGCTCTGTAACACCAGGTCAAGCAGTGGTCTTCTATGATGGCGACGTTTGTTTAGGTGGGGCAACGATTGATAAGGTGATTAAGGTGGAGTAGAATAGTTTTGATATAGTAATGATAAAAGTAATTTGGCTTCATTTTCCTTTTCGTTTCTTTAATTATTTTGTTTGACTCCATTATGTAATAAATAATGAAAAAATGGGTATCTACTTTTATAGTATTATACAGGTTTAAGTAGCATAAATCTGGGATTTAAATCATATAATTGTAAAGGTTTCATTTTCAAACTAATAGGATTAGTACAGACCCCATAGGGACTAATTTGAATTAGTTAGTAAAATATGTTATAATAGATAAAGTCAAAAACTAAAAGTATGTGAAGTATTTGTGGTGAAAAAGGTAAAAATGCGAGTTGTTATACGTCACTAGGATGGGGTTAAGTAACGGATAATAATAAGCATTTTAAATAGTGCTAAAAACCATGAAGAAAAACAGTTATGAGATGGGATTCTCACGGGCTCAAAGGGGCCAGTGATAGGCTATCATTTTATGGTGGCTTAAGATGAGTCTTTACGGCGAAATCTGAGTACTCTTCCTCTATTTATTAGAGGAGGAGTACTTTTTTTTATTCGGCTGAGGAAATTTCACACATTTAACGTTTTTATGAAGAATGCATATGTATTAGTACTTAGTACGAAAAGGAATGGTAGTCTAGTGAAATTCTCAAGGAAAAACAAATCATTCTGTAATGTAGTGTATCCATTATGTAATATAACTAACATGTGAAATTTCCCTAACCTAATAAAGAGAAAAGAACTATAAAAGGGGGATAGGGGAAGGTAATAGTATCAAAATAGAGATATTTAAAAAGAATTGAAAGGGAGGAATATGATTAATGGAGATTTTAAATAAGATAATCAATCTTAGCCCAGAGGAGGATATTGTTGTTGATAAGACCAATAAAAGGGTGATCTTTTATCAATATGACGAGGATTGTTTAAAGGATCAGCTTGAGGAAATAGAAGGGACCAATGATTCCCACGAGATAGAAAAGGTCAGTGTTTATTCTGACGACAGTAATCTAGAAATCGTGGAACAACTGGATTTAGTATATGAGGGCAAAATAGATGGCTTCTATAACGGAGAGGATGCCTATATTTATTCACAGTTTTTTAACCCTGAAAGAAACTTTAGTCCATACAAAGAGCAACAGCAACAGTTAATCGAAGCTGTTCAAAAAAAATATCAAAAACCTCTTAAGGAATTAGTATTACCGGATGAATATGAGATTAGAAAAGCAGATGTCAGTGATGTAATCGAAATGGCAAATGTTTTTGGGAAGGTGTTTGAAACTTATCCTACCCCAATGGATCAACCCAAATACATTAAAAAGGTAATGAAGGAAGAGACAATCTTTTCATTAATCACCCATGATGATAAAATCGTCAGTATCGCTTCTGCTGATATCAACCCCAAATACAAAAATGCAGAAATCACCGACTGTGCAACGCTACCTGAATTCAGAGGAAATGGATTCTTAAGCCATATCATAGCCCATCTAGAAGATAGATTAAAAGAGAAGAAAGTGCCCAACCTATTTTCTCTAACAAGGGCAATTTCCACAGGTATGAACCATGTTATTGCAAAACATGGATATAGTTATCGAGGAACACTGGTTCAAAACTGTGATATCTCGGGGAGTTTTGAGGATATGAATATATGGGTTAAGCAGCTGTAAACCTATAAAACAATAAAAGACCAATCATGTTTCGTTTTTAGTATAGGAGATGTGACTGGTTTCTACGGAGTTCCTATCATGGGAACTCTTTTTTATGAGAAAAGGACAAAATAAATATGCAAAAAAAGTTGCAATCAAATACAAAGTGATTTATACTATAATTAAGTTTACGATATAAACCTAAGGAGCTGTTGAAAAATGAACAAAGAACAAGATGTTAAGCAGGTAATAGATGACTTGGTTTTTATCAAGACAGCCATATCAAAGAACAGCAATATCTTCAAGTTCATGTCTATTACTGATATTCTAAAGACATTTATTTTATTTAGTGGGCTTTTAATTATTGCTTTATCAAGTGGTATCTATTTCTTGATTGGAAAGTACGGAGATTTTCAGGGGATCCCCTCTGGTGTTAAATTTATTGTCTATTTAATATTAGTCGTATCGGTGGCGGCTGTTGGAGTTTTCAAAACGAAAACAATTCTTGGGGCTGCCCAACATGTCAATAGAGATATTACCGTTGGAAAACTCTTTAAGGAGGTCTATACTAGCCAATCTCTAGTGATTATGCTTCCCTATATTTTCTCTATATCAATGATAATTGTTTTCTTTGTAAATAATCAGCATATGGAATATATTGTTCCCTTTTTATCTATTTTTTTTGGTTTGCTTTGTAGCTCTATGGTAAATATTTTTCATGTAAAGGAGCTGTTAGTTCTAGGGAGTTGGCTCGTCCTATCGGGTGTGATCGCCCTGTTGTCAATGCTCAGTCTTCATCCTCTCTTGATCGTCAATTTTACCTTTGGCATAGGGATGCTGTTAATGTATGTCATGATATTAATTTCATCAGTGGCAGAAAAGGGTGAACAGTAAATGAAGTTTACAATTGATAAAGTCATTCATGAAAGGGTAAGGTTATTGATTCTTACCTATTTAGCCAGTCACAGCCAAAAGAAAGTTCCCTTTAATGAGATCAAAGAAAATCTAGAGTTGACCTCGGGGAATCTATCGGTGCAATTGAAAAATTTAGAAGAAGCAGGCTTTATTAAGATTTTTAAAAAAATAAAAGACAACAAGCCTGAGACGACGGTATCACTAACGACAGCAGGTTTGAGGGGCTTAAATGAATATATTGAAGAAATGGAAAATCTCATAAAAAAAGTTAAGGGTCCTAAAGAAAACTAATTCAAATCTATTGGAGGGGGTTATCCCATGATTCAAGTAAAAAATCTGCACCATGACTACTCGGGAAAGGGGAAATACGCAGTAAATGATATTTCTTTTGAGATTAAAAAAGGAGAGATTTTTGGATTTTTAGGTCCCAGTGGAGCAGGAAAAAGTACTGTTCAAAATATCATGACGGGCTTATTGAAAATTCAAAAAGGAGAGGTGCTTAATGAAGGAAAATCCATTTCTGAAATGAAAAACAGCTTCTACAATGAAATCGGAGTTTCTTTTGAGCATCCCAACCTTTATGCAAAGCTAACTGGCTATGAGAATTTAAAATATTATGCTGGGTTATTCAACGTACCTACCCTAGATCCGATGGAGCTCCTAGATGCGGTGGGATTAGCAGAGTCAGCTAATAAAAGAGCCAATGCTTACTCAAAAGGAATGAAACAGAGATTGGTTTTGGCAAGGGCTTTGCTCAATAACCCAAGTATTCTATTTTTAGATGAACCGACTTCTGGACTTGATCCTGCAACTGCCAATAAAGTCAAAGAAATTATTAAGAGAAAGCAACAAGAAGGTTGTACTGTATTCTTAACAACCCACAACATGTACGCAGCAGAGGAACTATGTAACCGAGTTGCCTTTCTTAATGATGGAAAGATAGTTGCCTGCGATTCTCCTAGAAACCTCAAGCTGCAATACGGAGAAAACTCTGTGAAGGTGGAATATATAGGCAAAGATGGGGACTTGAAAAAGAAGATTTTTTTCCTAGATAATGAAGATGAACGTAGCAGATTCAATGAAGTAGTTAACACAGAAAAAATTCAAACCATTCACACTCAGGAGGCTACCCTAGAACAAATTTTTATAAAATTAACGGGAAGGGAGCTGGCATAATGAAGACCTTCTTCAATCTGTTTAAAAAAGATATGGTCATTGCCCTAAGAAATGCGCTGGTTTGGGTATTGATGGGGACTTTGGTTTTATTAGTGGTTTCCGTTAAATTTTTAATACCAGAGGATTTTCAACAGGATCAAGCCCAGTATATTTATGACAATAGTCAAGGAAAAGTACTACAACAGATTCATTTGCAAATGAAGGAAGCGGATAACCTAGTAGCGTCTAGGGAAGCCTTAGACCAGGCCCTAGAGGATAACCCCTATAGTATAGGTATCGTCTATGAAGGAACGATTGAAAATCCTAAATTTACCATAATTCATCAAAGTCAGATAGATCCCAGAAGACAAAAATTAATAGATGCCAGTCTAGGGGCATTAGTCAAGGGGATTAGAGGTGTTCAAGATGAAGGGGAATACCAAGTAAAATATATAAGACCTCCAGGGGAGGTAATTGCCAAAAATAAAACAGCTGTGGCAGCTCTATTGACCTTTGAAGTATTGATTTTAGGCTTTCTATTTATAGCCGTATTTATGTTTCAAGAGAAAAATGAGGGGAGCTTACGGGCCTATCGCATCAGTCCCAGTGGGATATCCCAATATATTTTTTCAAAGGTATCGGTTTTCCTAGTGATTGGCCTGATTTATGGGATTTCATTTGTATTATTGACTTTAGGAGTCTCAGTGGATTTCGTTAACTTATCAATATTGATTATATTAGGGGTCACCCTATATACCCTTTTAGGGATGATTGTAGCTGTATATTTCAATAATATATCCGATTGGTTTTTTGCTGGAATGGGGATTCTGATTCTTAATATGCTACCGATCATATCCTATGGTTTTCCAGTCTTCGCTCCAAAATGGATTACTTGGATTCCTTCCTATCCCATCATATTTGCCTTTAGCGAGGTGTTATTCCCAACTGGAAGAACCTTTGCATCGCTAATCCTCATGTTGGCATTGGGGAATATCGTTGTCTATGGGGCGTGTCACCTAGTGGTGGAGAGTAGATTGATGAAGGAGGGGAGATGATGAAGTCAATATTTAGTATGATACGACAAGATATTACCACTGCTCTACGGGATAATATTGTTGTCTATTTAATTATTGCACCCCTGTTATTGGCCTTTGGCATGAAGATGTTCCTGCCTTCGGTGGGGGAAGTCAATTTTAGGTTTGCTGTAGAAGATCGTATTCAGCAGGAAGTACTCCAAGAACTACAAGAATATGGGGAGCTGGAATACTTTAAAGGGGAAGCGGCGGTAAGAAAGCGGGTAGGTGCCATTGATTCGGTGGCTGGGATTGTTGAAGAAGATGGCAAGATTAGCCTAATATTTGAAGGGAATGAATCACCTGAAGTTATTCAAACCTACCAAAATATTTTAGCAAAGGTTACTACTGGAGAAGCGGACATCACAATAAATCACATTTCTTTGGGGAAGGAAAACTCAATGCTATTGGAGATTATGACAGTAGTGCTGGTAATGCTGGCAGGCTTGTTTGGAGGTGTGGTATCGGGCTTTAACATTGTTGCTGAAAAGGAGACGAGTGCCCTCAGGGCAGTGGCTGTTTCACCTGTATCTTCAGCTTCTTATATTGCCGCTAGAGGTCTTTTAGCCCTTGTTATTGGCACCATTATCGCCATTGCCTCCAGTTGGATGATAGCGGGTGGGTCAATTAATTATTTACTGTTAATGATCGCCTTAGTTGCTTCCTTTGGATTGACGACAATGATCAGTCTAATCATGGGGAAATTCGCCAACAATCAGATTACTGCAATAGCAGTTATTAAAGTCCTTATGCCCATATATCTTACAGTACCCATCCTTTCGATATTTGTTAAGGAGCAACTACATTATTTATTTTATGTATTTCCGAACTACTGGCAATTTCAGATGTTCAGCAACATCTTTCTAGCTGGTAGCCAGAGGTTTACATTTGAATTTGCAACCCTTGCAACGGTTGCCACAAGCATCATATTTTTGTTAATCATCAGTAGGTCCTTTAGTAAACAATTAAAACTAAGATAGGGGGAAATAAAAATGCCAAATTTAGCATGGTATTGGTGGGCTTTAATAGGAGTAGTCGTTGTGGCAGGTGGATATGTTAAATTGCAACTTTTAAAGAAGATGATGAGTAAGAAGGATGTTGACATGGATGAATAGGGATCATGGGGCGAGGGTAATCTCTCGTCTCTTTATATTTTGTAATACTAAATTAAGGGAAAATATTTAAGTGAATTTATGATAGACTAGTATTAAGATGCTTACTATTGTTCAGATTGTCAAAAAATCATAATTGATGTTCCTAAAAAGAAATAAATATGAAAAAGCCTAAGTTGACTATAATTCTATCAATTACCATACATTTTTTGCGTTTTTACAGGGTATTTTAAGTTAGATGGAGAAAATTATGGAAAACTGATAAAACCTATAGTAAGATGGATAAGTAAGTAGTAACAGTAAGTCAAGAAAGGATGATTTAAATGACAAATCAAAACCCAATCGTAACCATTACAATGGAAAACGGTAATCAAATGAGGGCGGAGCTTTACCCAGAAATCGTCCCAAATACTGTAAATAACTTTGTTTCATTAATCAAAAAAGGCTTTTACAATGGAGTAATCTTCCACAGGGTTATCCCAGGCTTTATGATTCAAGGGGGGGACCCAGAAGGAAGAGGAATCGGTGGACCAGGATACTCTATTAAAGGAGAGTTTAGTGGTAATGGATTTAAGAATGACTTAAAGCATACTAAAGGGGTTTTATCTATGGCAAGAGCTCAAAATCCAAACTCAGCAGGATCACAATTCTTTGTTATGGTGGCTAACTCACCTCATCTTGATGGGCAGTATGCAGCCTTTGGTAAAGTGATTGAAGGTATTGAAGAAGCAGACCGTATTGTTTCTGTTGACCGAAATCATTCCGACAAGCCCTATGAAGATCAAGTGATGAAGGAAGTAACAGTAGAAACTTTTGGTGTTGAATACCCAGAACCAGAAAAGATGTAGTTAGATTTCATTTTACATGAATGAATCGTATAGGTTTGTAATTTCTTAAATTAGATAGAATAAGGAGGGAGCAGGATGGATAAGGTTGTAGAACGGTTTTTAGAGTATGTGAAATTCGATACAAAATCTGATCCAAGTTCAGAAACATGCCCCAGTACTTTAAAGCAAAAAGACTTAGGGGAGTATATTGTAAAGGAATTATTAGAATTAGGCTTGAAGGATGCCAACATGGATGAAAATGGGTACATAATGGCGACTTTACCTTCTAACATAGATAAGGATGTTCCAACAATTGGCTTCATTGCCCATATGGATACTAGTCCTGATTTCTCAGGTAAGAATGTAAAGCCTCAAATCGTTAAGAATTATGATGGAGGAGATCTTGTTTTAAATAAAGAACAGAATATCGTTATGTCTCCAAAGGAATTCCCAGACTTAAAGGCCTATGTCGGTGAAGACTTAATTACTACTGATGGGACAACTTTATTAGGAGCGGATAATAAAGCTGGTATTGCTGAAATCATGTCGGTGGTGGAATTTTTAGTTTTAAATCCAGATATTAAGCATGGCACAATTAAAATAGGCTTTACACCAGATGAAGAAATTGGTAGAGGTGCAAATCTATTTGATGTTGAGAAATTCAATGCTGACTTTGGATATACCATTGACGGAGCACAGATTGGAGAATTGGAATATGAAAACTTCAATGCCGCAGGGGTAAAAATCAAAATCAAAGGAAGAAATGTTCACCCTGGAACAGCTAAAAATAAAATGGTGAGCTCTATGCTGATTGCTATGGAATTAAATAGCATGTTACCACCTCAAGAAAGACCTGAACATACAGAGGGATACGAAGGATTCTTCCATTTAGCCAACATGAAAGGTGATGTAGAAGAAACTTCTCTACAATATATTATCCGTGACCATTCTACTGAATTATTTGAAAAGAAAAAGCAAATGATGGCGGAAATCGTAAAGCTTTTAAACTTCAAATATGGAGAAGAAACAGTGCAATGTGAAATTAAAGACTCCTACTTCAATATGAAGGAGAAAATTGTGCCAGTGATAGACATCATTCACAAGGCAAAGCAAGCGATGGAGGAAGTTGGTGTTACGCCCATCATCAAGCCAATCCGTGGTGGTACTGATGGAGCGAGATTATCCTTTATGGGTCTACCTTGTCCAAATATTTTCACAGGTGGACACAATTTCCATGGTAGATTTGAGTACATACCAGTTAATTCAATGAACAAGGCGGTAGAGGTGATCCTAAAGATTGTTGAAATCTATAGTAGATAGCTTCAAGATACAAATTTAAAATACAAACAAATAAAATAAATCAAAAAGCAGACTTTACCAAAAATGGTTAGTCTGCTTTTTTGTATAAAAACATGTTGGCTGTTGATTCACTAGTTAAGTAGTTTAATTTGCTATTGTAAATTAGATTTTTACTTTTATATTGAGCTTGATTTGTAGGGAAAGGTCTAATTATATTTAGTTTAAAAATACGACAATTAAAACACCAAAATATTCCTATTTGAATAGTATGATATTACAGTCAATATTGATTGAGAAAATGTAAAAGGAGGAAAAGAAATGAATCATCAAGATCCTAGACAACATCATCCTAAAATGATGTCACCCTTTGGAATCTATCCAATTCCATTTATGCCTGCCTGTCCCCAGTATGCAAATGCATATGTTCCTTATCAGTACTATTGTCAGTCCTTTCCTTTACCAGAAGCACTAATGAAGGGGACTCTATTCCCAGAATTATATAAACCCTATATGCCAGAGCGTCAGTTAGGAGGGGAGTAATGATGATGGATGATCGTTTAGCACTATTGAGACAGATTCAAGAGGTGGAGTTTGCAGCAGTTGAACTAAATCTATACCTGGATACCCATATGGAGGATCAAAGAGCTTTAATGGAATATAATCAGATTCACAAGCAATTGATGATGCTGAAGCAACAATATGAAATGCTTTATGGCCCACTGACAAACTTTGGTTTTTCTCCTAGTCAGTATCCTTGGAAGTGGATAGAAGGACCATGGCCTTGGGAGCAGGTTTACTAAATCAATAAGGAGGGAAACTGAATGTGGATTTATGAAAAGAAATTACAATACCCAGTAAAAATTTGTCAGCCAGATTTAAAAATGGCAAAATACCTATTAACTCAATACGGTGGACCAGACGGAGAACTATCGGCTGCCTTGAGATACTTAAACCAACGTTACACAATACCTACTAACGAAGCTAAGGCATTATTAACTGACATAGGGACAGAAGAGCTTGCCCACGTAGAGATAATCGTAACCATGATCTATCAATTAATGAAGGATGCAACAGTGGAAGAAATAGAAGCTGCTGGTCTTGGTGGCAACTACGCCATTCGTGACGGAGCGCTATTCTATACCGATGCCAATGGGGTACCTTGGACAGCGACATATATTCAAGCCCACGGGGACCCAGTGACAGACCTACATGAAGATATGGCTGCTGAAGAAAAAGCAAGAGCTACTTATGAGAACCTTCTTAAGCTGACAGACGACCCAGGATTAAAGGATACGCTAAGATTCTTAAGAGAAAGAGAAGTAGTGCATTTCCAAAGATTCGGTGAAGCATTGAGGATTGTTCAGGAATATCAACAGGCCAAGAAGTTTTATTAATATAGCCCTCGGGATTTTACCCATCCAAATATTTGACCATCAGTTTTTAGGACTGGTGGTTTTTCTGTTTATTTGATCTGAACACAAATTTTTTCTGGAATTATTTAGTAAGAGAAGGAAAAAATGTCCAACAGTAGAATAATAATAGTTATATTAATAAATTTACCAAATCTACAAAATGAAAAGAATTCAAAAGGCAAAAAACTTTTAATAGTGGAGGGTTATAGTAATGAAGAAATTGAACTATAGAATCACAATAATTTCCATATTATTAATGACTTTGATGTTTTTTACCGCATGTGGAAATGTTGATGAACAACTGACAACTAATCAACAATTGACATCCGATGAGGAAAAACAGCTGACAAAAGAAGATTTTTTAAATGACTTTGATTACATGATGCAAACAATGGAAGACACCTTTCCGTATTTTGGTGTGGCAGAAAGAAGATTAGGTGTGGATATAAGGGCGCTGGGGCGGGAAACACGGGATATAATAGCGAAATACCCACATTCCCTTGAAGGTCGTGGAAATGAACTAGGTATTTCTTTGGAGGATATGCCTGAATTAGATCAACAGATATTTTGGAGCATAATTTGCCATGAGTTTTTCTCTCACTTTTCAGGGTTTGCCCATACCTCTACAATGGATTTTAGTATATATAATATGTTTCAACCCATTTACTCAAGCTCCTGGAGTCAGCAAAACACACCCTATATTTACAATGCCTTCACTAATCCTGTATCCCAGAGATTTTACCAAGAACAGGAGAGTTTTTACAATACCCTCGCTGAAGGGAATGAAGCTCTTTTCCAATTTGTTTTCCGTGGTCAACCTACGATTTCACTGCCCCAAAGTGTAACTAAAACAGAAATTATTGAGGAAGATAGGATCGCTTATTTAAATGTGTCAAGCTTCATGGGTTTTAACCCCAAGACTATGTCTACAACCTTGGAAAAATTTTACCGTGATGTCCATAAATATGATCATTTGATCATTGACATCAGGGATAACTTAGGAGGAACACCAGATTTTTGGAGAATGCTTATTATGAAACCCCTTTGGCCCGATAGGAATATGCCGGATATGCCTTTGTACGCTTTTTATAAAGGAAGCAAGCTTGGGGAATTTTTAGCCGAAGACAATCTTAAACTTGAAGCAAAGAATACGCGATATATGGCGGAAACTGATACTTTGCTTAAAGTAGGAAATATTATGGAATCAAATAATTTGCAACATATTAACGAGGAGGATATACAAGATTTAGATTATGGGGTCAAGTTTAATACCAGTATTAGCAATATCGAATTGCGGCATATGCAACAGATCGGATTTCCCAACATAGACAATTATCCATTTAGTGGTAAAGTATGGCTTTTAACTAATGGGAAAAATCTCTCTGCGGCGTCGCTGTTTGCCCGCCACGCAAAAGAAATGGGCTTTGCTACCCTTGTGGGAGAGGAGACTGGCGGTGCATATTCTACATATATGGCACGCTTTACCTTGCCCAACACAGGGATTATATTAAGGTGGGATATAGACTATCTAACTGACGGTGAAGGACGGTCTTTAAATGAGTTTCCCACCACCCCGCACCACTTTAACCGCCCCGGTATGGATGCGCTGGGGACTGCCTTACAGTTAATAGAAGAAGGAAACTTTTAAAACCAAATTAAATACTTTACTGATAACATAATAATATTGTTTTAATACCAAATTTTAGATATAATTATTGCAACAATACCAAAGGGGTGGGAAAATGATAATTACTACTTGCTAACTCAATTATCAACTGGATAATTAGTACAAAAGGTGTACATCTACTCGTAGGTTTGTACTTCTATTTGATGTGCAAGTAGAGTTAATATAGAATAAATCATTATCTGCTACCTTAATATTGGTACTTATTACCATGCTTAATAGCATGCATCAATTAAAATGATTTTAACTGTAATTATCTCTTAATTACAGTTTTTTTATTTGCACACTATATTAGAGTCTTTGTACTTGTAAGAAATAAACTTGTCAGGGGGAATAAAAATGAAAAATAATTATGAATTCAGATTAATTAATATTGATGACATACCTGTAATGACTGATTTACTAATAGATAGGCAAAATCTTGAGGCTGAGGTATTTCCATTCTTAAAAAATAGTTGTCTTAATATGGAGTATATCACCTATAGGCTTGAGAAAATGTTCGCCAATAATAAAATTATTGGGGTGGGTGCATTCGTTAATGATGAACTAGTAGGATATCTCATGGGAGACATCAAGATTAATAATAGGATAGGCAGGGCTGCCATCATACCCTATGAGGGGATTGCCATCAGATTGGACCAATCATCTGAACTCATAAGGCATCTATATGCCAAGGCTTCAGTTCTGTGGCTCCAACAAGGTTGCTTCAGCCACTCTGGGTTAGTACCTATTGGCGGTACAGTATACTATGAAGCATTTCTGCAATTAAGCTTTGCTATAGAGCAAGTACATGCTGTAATGAACATAAGGGAATATAAGCCTTTTGAAAATGCAGCTGATGCAGATATCAGACTTGCTAATAAAATGGACAGTGAAGCAATGGGTAGAATGTCTAGTATAATCTCTATATTTCAAAATGCTGCACCTGTATTTAGTCCAGCCCTCCCGGAAGTATTAGCCAGTATCAATGAAGGTTTCAAAGAGTCGGTAGAGAAAGATGATGATATCGTTCTTCTTGCAGAAAAATATAAAAAGGAGTTAGGGTTTCAAATGTATAAAATGATTACCCCGAATTTGATGACACCTGATGATGGAATAGAACTATGTACGGCAGGTACGTATCAATCCCATATGGGCAGTGGCATTGGTAAAAAATTAATGGATGAAGGATGCAGGATAATGAAGGATAAGGGGTATGGCAACATAACAACAGATTGGAGAATAACCAACCTTGCTTCTTCAACATTTTGGCCTAAGTGTGGATTTAAGCCCATAGCCTACAGAATGACTAGGTATATTGACCGTAATTATGCATGGGCAAACGTTAATAACCCTAGTATTAAGAATTTATAGCAATCTTGGGAATTTACCCTTTCTATAATTTTATTATAGTGACCACCAGTTTTCGGACTGGTGGTTCTTAATTTATACGACAAGTTCAATACAAAAGGACGAGTATGACCTATACACCAGCTGTGACAACGCTTATAGAAAGAACAGAAAGGCTGTAGAGTCTAATGAAGTAAAAATACATGAATTAGTTAATAAAATAGATTGACTTGATTATGATTATCATTTACAATAAGTAAAGATAGTTATTATCAATTATTATTTAATTTAAGGAGGCAATAAAATGAAGAAGGGATTTTCAAGGATTACAATCAGCCTTTTGCTAGTGGTTGTGCTTACTGTTTTAGCAGGCTGCTCAACTACAACAACAGGAGACACTACTAATAATGGTGGGGAGCAAGACAATAATGTTGAGCAAGTGGTAAATCTATACTCTGATAGACATTATGACACTGATGAAGAGTTATATGCAGCTTTTACTGAGGAAACGGGTATTAAGGTTAATGTAGTTAATGCAAAGTCTGATGAGCTGATTGAAAGGCTCAAAAGAGAAGGACAAGATACAGAAGCTGACTTATTGATTACAGCTGATGCAGGAAGGTTATGGAGAGCTAAAGAAGACGGATTGTTACAAGCGGCTTCTAATGATACGTTGACGGCTAATATTCCAGAGAATTTAAGAGATCCTGAAAACTACTGGTATGGATTAACTGTAAGAGCAAGAGTAATCGTTTATGCAAAAGATAGAGTACAGCCTTCTGAACTATCTACCTATGAAGATTTAACTAGCGATAAATGGATGAATAGAATATTAGTAAGATCCTCATCTAATATATATAATCAGTCCCTAATGGCTTCTTTTATAGATATTTATGGTGAAGAATATGCTAAGAATTGGGCTGAAGGTGTATTGGCTAACATGGCAAGAGAGCCACAAGGTGGGGATACAGATCAAGCTGTTGCAGTTGCAGCTGGTGAAGGTGACATAGCGATTTCAAATACATACTATATCGGAAGATTAATGGGTTCTTCTAATCCAGAAGAAAAGAAAATAGGAGAAAGTCTTGGGATTTTCTTCCCTGATCAAAATGAGGCAGGAACTCATATTAATGTTAGTGGAATCGGTTTAACAGCAGCGGCTAAAAACAAAGAAAACGCGATTAAGTTTATGGAGTTTTTAACGAGTGAAAAAGCACAAAAACAGTTCTCAGAAGGCAATTATGAGTATCCAGCTAATGCTAACGTTGAAGCTACAGATTTATTGAAGTCTTGGGGTGAGTTTAAAACTCAGAATATAAACCTTGCAAAATTAGGTGAATTTAATGCCCAGGCTACAAAAGTATTTGATCAAGTTGGTTGGAAATAATACAATTCTTTAAAAGCAGCCATCAATGGCTGCTTTTTACCTATCCCACGAAAGGAGTGTACTCGTGCTCAGCCTTAGAAAATTAAAACTCGAATTTAATGGGTGGGCTGTTTTAAGTCTCCTCATCATATTATTAATTATTTTGCCAAATATCAATATTCTTAGTAATGTTTTTAAAGAAGCCAATGATAATTGGGTGCATATTAAGACTTACCTGCTAGAGGAGTACGTTATCAATACGCTTGTTATTCTACTGTTCACAGGAGCTTTTTCTCTTATAATCGGAACAAGTTTAGCTTGGCTTGTATCAGTTTATGATTTTCCCCTAAGAGGGTTCTTTCGATGGACTTTAATTTTACCCTTGGCTATTCCACCTTATATAGCTGCCTATACTTATACAGGCTTAATCAATTATACAGGGGTAATCCAAACCTTCTTGAGAAATTTCTTTGACTTAAAGATCAATCAGAAATATGCTAACATAATGACAATTGAAGGGTCGATTTTTATATTTACGATGTTTCTATTTCCTTATGTTTACACCATTACTAGGGCATTTATAGAAAAGCAATCCGCATCCTTGATTGAGACTTCTCGGGTATTAGGAAGGAAACCTTTAGAGATTTTTTGGGTTGTTGTTTTGCCTATTTCTAGGGCAGCCATCATAGGCAGTACAACCCTAGTATTGTTAGAAGTATTAAATGATTACGGTGTTGTACAATATTTCAATATACCTACTTTTAGTACAGCTATCTTTCGTACTTGGTTTGCCTTTGGTGATGTGAATACCGCCATTAAACTGGCAGGCCTGTTGATGATTGTTGTTGTAAGCATATTATTCTTGGAGCATCTTTTAAGAGGTAGAAAAAAATTTGCTTATACGACTACGAAGGTAAGACCAATAAAAAGGATAAAATTAAAGGGCCTAAAGGCCGCTTTAGCATTTGGCTATAGTTTTTCGGTGCTAAGCATTGGGTTTTTAATTCCTACCCTACAATTACTGTATTGGGCATTTTTGACTTACAAGAAGATTTTTAACAGTAAATTTTTAATCTTAATGTTAAATTCGATTTCATTAGCCCTTATTTCTTCAATCATAATCATCATGCTTGCTTTAATAGTAGCTAATTATACAAGAATAAGTAAAAGTATTTTGGGGAGAATTTGTGCAAAGCTAACGATTTTAGGCTACTCTATCCCAGGGGCTGTCATCGCCATAGGAGTAGTCGTGATGTTCATTGCTCTAGATAGTCAGTTATTGTGGCTTTACCGTTTATTTAATACTGATTCTAAGCTTGTGTTAAGTACTAGCATTGCCATGCTTTGTGCTGCTTATATTATTAGGTATTTAGGGATTGGCTTCAATTCAGTGGAAACAGGGTTTGAGAAAGTTGGCAAAACATTTTTTGAAGCCTCAAGAACTCTAGGGATGACGATTACGGAAACCTTCTTCAAAGTAGATATTAAGATGATTGGACCTGCTATTTTAAGTGGTTTTATTTTGGTTTTTGTAGACATTATGAAGGAATTGCCCCTTACATTAATTTTGAGGCCCTTCAATTTTCATACCTTGGCTACACAAGCCTATAAATATGCAAGTGATGAAAATATCTATGAGGCGGCTATCCCGTCACTGATTATTATTCTAATAAGTTTTACTTCGATTCTGATCTTTCATAGGTTAGTAGACAAGGAGGGAGAAGACAATGGGCATAGAAATTAAGGAACTGTCCTTTAGATACAAAAACTCAGATGAGGCAATTGTAAAAGATTTTAATTTAGAAATATCTAAAGGGGAGATAATCTCTATATTAGGAGAAAGTGGTAGTGGAAAGAGTACAATTCTTAGAATCATAGCCGGATTGGAAGTGCCTGAGAAGGGACTAATAAAAATTAAAAATAAGATAATTGTGGACGAGCGGGTTTTTATTCAGCCTGAAAACAGAGGGATAGGTATGGTTTTTCAAGATTATGCCCTTTTTCCCCATATGACAGTGGAGGGAAATGTAAAGTTTGGATTAAAGAACATGAGTAATAAAGAAAAGGATGAAAGATTTGAAGAAGTGCTAAGTTTGGTGGGCTTAAGGGATTATAAAAAAAGGTACCCCTATGAGTTGAGTGGGGGACAGCAACAAAGAGTTGCTTTAGCAAGAGCTTTAGCACCAGAACCTTCTTTATTGTTATTAGATGAGCCATTTAGTAACCTTGATAAAGATTTACAAGATAGAATTAGGGATGAGCTAAAAATCATTCTTAAGCAAACTTCTACCACAACTATTTTCGTGACCCATGATAGGACAGATGCAGTGGCGTTGGCAGATCGTGTAGTTGTTTTGGAGAAAGGACAAATTAAGAAAATCGGAATGCCCAGTATCACTTAGATAGATCTTGTAAGTTTGCATACTGGAATGTGGACAAAATTGCATGGGAGGTACTTATAGGAACTACTTTTCATATTTGACCATCAGTTTTCGGACTGGTGGTTTTTATATTTAAAATAGCTCAGTTTCGGCTGGGTTATTTTGCTATTAGAATGATTTCAATGAATAATATTAAAAATTATGTAAAAAATACACTAATAAGGAAATTAAGGGGGTGATTTCATATGGAAATATTAAGCCAAATACCTGGTCGTATAAGAATCAAAGAAAAGAATATATATAATGATCCAAAACTTTGTCAAGTGACGAATCTATATTTGAATCAGCTACAAGGGGTAATAAAAAGTAAATCAAACCCTGTAATTGGAACGATTTCAATAACCTATGACCCCAATAAAGTAACAGACACAGTTTTGGTGAATAAAATTAAAAAAATGCTATCTAAAGAGAAGGAGTACCTTAAATATCTTGGCGAACTACATGAGGGATATATCAAGGAGGAGGAAAGACTACATGTAGCAAAGAAGAAAATGCTTATTTTTGGTTCCATTTATGTAGCTTATAAAATTAAGCAACACTTCTTTGGAAAGTTCTTTATCAATAGGCATTTACCTATTCTTAAAATTGCTGCTGCTGTTACCATCATCAAAGGGTATCCCCAACTGAAAAAGACATATACAAAGCTAACTAAGTATTTCCCTACTGATTCTGATAAATTATTGCTGGTGGCAGGTACAGCCCTTACCTTATCTAGGGAGGGAAACAAAGGAACAATGCTACTATTCTTAAAGGCATTTACTGACGCTTTAGACGCCTATTTCAAGCTACAAATTCAAAAAACCTTACTGGAGAACCAAAGCAACCCAGATTCTTTAGTTTGGTTTAATCATGACGAAGGACGATATTTGATGCCCCTACAGTCGATAGAGGAGAATGATCTTGTCTCCATTTATCAGAAAGAGACAATCATGGTGGAGGGGGTAGTCACAGAGGGAGAAGCCTTAGTCAATCATATTTATTATTCTGGACAACCGGATGTAAAACGGGTGAAAAAGGGAAGTCGGGTAGAGGCAGGGATGGTGGTGATTTTAGGAGATATCAAAGTAAAAGTAACAAAGATACCTCAGACCCTATTCAAGGAAGACCTTTTACTTAAATCCCTAAGGATCAATCAAAGAACCACACAACATAGGGAAAGGGCCCTGTATTTAGCTTCGATTATGGCTTTAGGTAGTTATTTTATAACAGGCAGTACATTAGCACCATTATCGGTGTTTTTATTAATGACTCCATCTGCTGCAAAAGTGGCCCAGAATGCGGGGTTATCAAATTACTTGAAGCTATTATTGAAAAATAAAATACTGCTGAGAAATGTGAATACGATTGAGAAAATCCTAGAGGTTAACAGTGTTGTTTTTGACAAAACTGGAACCTTAACAAAGGGTAGGCTACGGATTGCAGGAATAGAATCTCTTGATAGAAACTACTCTGAGGAAAAAATCCTTGAGATCTCCTCCGCTTGTGAAAGTAATATTTGTCACCCTGTCGCCCAGACCCTTACGAAGGCTGCAGACATCAAAGGGCTGGTGGAAGGAGGGACAGAACAGGAACATTCTGTTATTTACATACCATCAGAAGGGATTATCTCAGATTATGAGGGTCATAAAGTAGTAATCGGGAGCAAAAAACTCATGGCGAGGGAAAAAGTTAAGTTAAATGGTAATGGACAAAGCAAATCCAATAATAAAGGCTTTTATCTGATTGTTTATGTGGCAGTTGATGGAAAGTTAGTAGGCAAAATATACATGGTGGAAGAGCTAGAGCATCAAGTGAAGGAAATGATATCTTCAATAAAGGATTATGGTATTGAAGATGTTTCAATAATTAGTGGAGATTTAAAGCGAAATGTAGCCCATCTCTCAGATCAGCTAGGAATTACTTGTTATCAAGGTGAGTTGAGTAATGAAGAAAAAGGAAGATATATTAACAAAAAACAAGAAAATTCAGCCGTTGCAATGATTGGGGATGGAATAAATGATCTTCCTGCATTAGAAAAGGCTGATGTTAGCATTTCATTTGTTAATCAATCCTGTCAGCAGGCGAAACACCAGTCGGATTGCCTTATGCTTGAAAAAGATATGATGTTGGTCCCCAGACTATTGGAGCTAACGGAAAAAAGCTATTATAGAATCAATCGAAATGTTGATTTTACCCAAAACTACAACTTTGTCTTAGGGCTATTGGCAATGATGGGATATATTAGACCATTTAAGGCAAAGAGTTTAAATACTGTAAATTCCATAGTAGCCATTATGAATAGTATGAGAATACTGAGGATTAAACCCAATAGACAGCTAGAAAGAGGTGATTTAAATGAAAAAACTATTCCAACCCTTTAATGTGGAAAGTTTGGTAGTGGCACTGGGATTAAGCTTTATAAGCTATATGATTGCTCCAGTGGTAAAGGAAATCATTGATGAAGCCAGTAGAATGAATGAAAAGAAATATGGGATCAATGAAGAAAAGGCGACAGCCTTTAGAATGAATAAAGGTTCACTTAGTTAATCTTTTGCTAGATTTTTTTACATATTATATAGTACTAAAAAACCTGTAGCAATTAAGCTACAGGTTTTTTAGTATGAAGGGGAAGGTTGAAATGCTGAGCAGTCAAGAGTTCTAGTAATTAACTGCTTAAGATGGTCCCCTATTTTAACTAATTCAGCCATGACTAGAAGAATCAACCAATCTAACATTCCTAGGGGAGCAGTTCCAAATAAGCCTGCAAACGTAGGAATATAGATACTACCTAAGAATAATAGTGTGGATATAGCTACAGAAGGCACGATATATTTGTTTTTGGTCTTACTTTTTCCACGACACTCAAATACATGCAACATTTGGCTTACAACGATACTTCCATAGGCAAGGGTTCTGGCTTTGATAATATTGCCTGTTAGCCTGTAGGTACCAGCAAATAGTCCAAAGGCCGCCAGACCCATAAGCAATCCTCTGGTGAGAATTTTGCTCAATAAAGGTCTGTCAAAGACACTACAGGATGGGTCCCTTGGAGCTTCCTCCATAATATAATCATTAGGTGGGTCTACCCCAAGGGCTAAGGCTGGAATTCCTTCAGTAACTAAATTGATCATAAGGATTTGTCCTGCCAGTAGAGGGGGCGGAAGTCTGAATATTGAGGCAGTAAAAATTGCCATAACTTCTCCTACATTACCCGACAATACATATCTAATAAACTTTTTAATATTACTACTAATCCCACGACCTTCTTCAATGGCTTTGACGATGGTGGTAAAATTATCATCCGTTAAAATGATTCCTGCCGAATCCTTAGTGACATCAGAGCCATTTTTACCCATAGCAATCCCAATGTCGGATTCTTTTATTGCAGGGGCATCATTCACCCCATCACCTGTCATTGCAACAATATGGCCTTTATTCCGAAAAGCTTTAACAATTCTAAGCTTCTGATGGGGGGAGGTGCGAGCGAAGATGACCACGTCATCTATGACATCCCTCAATTCTTCATCTGAATAGGAATCTAACTGTTCACCTGTAATGACCTGTTTACCTTTGTTAAAAAGCCGTAACTGATTACCAATGGCAATGGCTGTATTACGATGGTCACCAGTAATCATTACAACCCTTATGCCAGCTTTATGGCACTTGGTAATGGCATCCTTTACCTCTGGACGGGGAGGATCGATCATTCCGGCCAATCCTACAAAGATTAGTTCCTTTTCAACCAGTTCCTCTTCTTTAGGGGTGGTGGGTATAGAGGGAATGTCTTTATAGGCAAAGGCCAACACCCTTAATGCCTCTTGGGTCATTCGATTAATACGACTCTCTAGTTGAATGATATCTTCAGGTGTTATCTCGCGAACAGTTGAGCCATCCAATATTTTTGTACATCTTTTAAGGATGACATCTGGAGCTCCTTTGATATTGATGTTATGCTTTCCCAGTTGATCCTTACAGATTACCGACATTCGTTTCAACTCTGAATCAAATGAGTATTCCTTTAACTTGGTAAAACAATCAAAATGCTTTCCATCAAAGGCTGCCTTTTCAGCTAAGATTAGCAAAGCAGCCTCAGTGGGATCCCCGATTATTTCAAGGGATTTATCATCATTAATTTGATAGGAGGAATTGTTACATAAACCTCCTATAGTCACCAATTGTTTTAAATCAGGATATTGATTAGGGTGGATTTTATGATTACCCGAATAAAAATTTCCCTTTAAAGGATTGTTATCACCACTGACTTTGTAGCAGTTATTGATGGTGGCTAAGTCTGTTACTGTCATCTGACCCAGCGTCAAAGTTCCTGTTTTATCTGTACATATTACGTCAGCACAACTTAAGGACTCGACAGAGGGTAGATTTTTTACAATTGCACCCCTTTTTGCCATCCGTTGAGCACCAAAGGCTAGTGAGATGGTTAAAATGGTTGTTAGACCCTCGGGAATTGCTCCCACCGTTAGACCGATACCAGTCCTGAGCATTTCTACAAATGATTGTCCGCCTAGTATTCCACTGATGACAATTGTAGCGGATACGCCGATACAAATCCATGTAATGATCTTAGCCATATTCATTAAATCCCTTTGCAAAGGAGTGGGTTCTTCATGATCAGAATCAAGAACTTTAGCAATGGCCCCCATTTCCGTACTCATTCCAGTATTAACTACGATGGCTCGACCATTACCCCTGACAACAGTGGTCCCCATAAAGACCATGTTCTTAATATCCCCTAAAGGAATGGTGGTGGAGTGTTCAACTTTAGCTGATTTGGACACTGCTTCCGACTCACCTGTTAATGTAGACTCCTGTACCTCTAGATTAAAGCTTTCTATTATTCTAGCATCGGCTGGAAGTATATCGCCAGCTTCAAAAAGAATAATATCTCCAGGAACAAGGTCCCTAGAAGCCACCTGTTGAACCTGTCCAGAACGAATTACCCTAGAGGAGGGAGCTGCATAATTTTTAAGGGCTTCTAAGGATTTTTGAGCTTTGCGATTTTGCCAAACCCCCAATAGTGCCTCCACAACAATGACGGCCAAAATTGTAAAAGTATCCCCCCGTTGACCTATAAAATAAGTGACAGCACTGGCCCCCAACAAGAGCTTCATGATAAAGTCATCAAATTGCTCTAGGAACATACGGAAAATAGACTTTTTTTCCTGCTGCTGAAACTCATTTGGTCCATATTTTTTAATCAATTCCCGCCATTGTTCTTCACTTATACCGGTATTGAAATCAGTGGTTAATATTCTTTTAATTTCTTTGGCAGATTTCTTGTACCACTCTGTATTATTGAGTGGTGGTGGAAAATCTAGGCCTTTTGGTGATTTTCTAGAAGATTTAAAATTGTTTTTACTGGACTTTTGAATAGGTGCTCTATGTCCAGCATGGAGGGGAACTACTGTAGTGGTGGCTGTTGACATGACCATATCCATCTTCTGGTGGAGAATTCTTTTATATTGTTGAAGCTCCTTCTTAATTTCATCTATTATTTTGCTTTCAGAAATTTGCTGAGATAAATACTCCACCAAAAGGGATTTAGTAGCAGTATTAATTTTCAGCGATTTGATTCCGTTGATTTTTTCTAAGCCCTTCATCAAGCTATTGGACAAAAGGGTGTTTCTATAAAGATCTGGTATTTTTAAACGTATTCTACCAGGAATGGCTGTTGATATAGAAAATTGCTGTGTTGATTCCTGCATTTAGTTGCCTCCTTCAAATTTAAAACTCATTTGAATAAGGCACATATAACAAATTGTTAATATGTTAGTAATTATGCCTTAACAATTTTGTGATATAATAACTCTGCATAACTTGAAAAATAGTACTGGAAAAGAGGACTAATGATGATACATATCCAATTAGAGGAAAAAATTAAGTGTCTTGAGGACCTGTATGTATATATAGATCAAGAAGTCAACCAGTATTTTTCCTCAGTTGAAAAGATGATATTAAAATCCTTACAAAAGAAAAACCAACTCTATAATTTAGATATTGTGACAACTATCCAACAAGTTGTTTTCAATGATAATGAATTCAAAAACATGATAAACTCAATTAAAGATAGAATAGGGAGTGTAGCGTCCTATTATAGAATTGCTAAACCTATTGAACTCAATATTTCTGATGAAGAAATAGGAATACTAACCACCAATACAGCCCTACTGAAGGAATACAAGAAAACCTATCAAATGGCTTTACAAACTGAAGCCCATTTAGATGATGTGTTCAATGATTCCCTAGCTTTAATATTCCCAAGGAAATATGAGAAAGTCCTTGAAGAACGTAATTTCTCAATGGGAAAAGGACTTTTATCTTTGTTGAGGCTTAGTAGTCAAGAATTATCTATTCGTCATCAGAAGGAATTTTCTAAAAGGATTGCTGGTATTCTTCTTAATATAAAACTAAGAACAAAAAAACAGCTTAAAAATCAATGTAATGACTTTTTGATGACCCAGAGTTATAGTAAAGCTGCTTCTTAGGGATTTAAAACAGTTCTCTTTTTAAGAACTGTTTTAAATCAAGAAAATTACATATTTTGAGGTTCAGGATTTGAATTACTTTGCATAGTTTTTTTGAAATCTCTGATTTCCTCCTGCATATCTTTGATAGTGGACAATAATTCAGTAAAGGCTTTACTCTGATTCTCTTGAGTTGTTTTTAAGCTATTAAATAACTCCTGTTGAAATAATTGCTCCATATGTTTTTGCTCACTATTCTCATTATGGTGTACATTATTCATGAAATCAGAAAACATATCCTTTCCCTTTGATACTGTTTCGTTAGTGGCTTCTCCCGCCATTAATGCACCTTGTACTCCTTTTACAGCAACCTTTTTTGCCCCCCGCTTAATTGCTGGACCAAACACATAAGTAGCTGCAGCAATACCTATTCCAAGTATAAAATTTTGTGAAGCCAGTGGTTTTAACAAATTCATCGATTAATTTCCTCCTATCTTCTGAACATAATCGCCTTTCCTATGGCTTTTGCAACATCTCTGTTGTTATACTTTTCGCTCATGGAAAGTAGGTTCTTCATAATAATATTAAAATGTTTCTTGGTAATATCAATAATCGCCTCAGAATCTTGAGGGTGATTTTTCATATATATAAAGCCTTCCTCCATTGTTTGAATCAACAAGTTAGTGGCTTCTTCTAACTGGCCTTCTATCTTTTTTTTTTCTTCCATCTAATCACCTCAAATTAACAATTGAATTTCTAAACACCAAACTATAATTGATTAAACTGAAAAGCCAAATCTTCAAAGGGGAAAAGGTACCCTTTAGAATTATCATAAAAGCAGCAGTAAGGGAACCAATACTAATTAGATAGTTTTGATTAATTTTCTCCTGCATTAATTTAAAATAATCTATGGTATCTCCAAACAAAAGTAAATCCCCACCGAAGATCGATAAATCCTTTTCAAGCATAGGAGGGGTGGAACCATCTAGTGAATCTGAGTTAACAATCTTAATATCCCATCCTTGATCTTCCTTCCCAGCAGAGGAATGTTCAGACACCCAAGCAATCTTATCTGTTTTGCCTTCATTAATCTTCAGCTCGGATACGGAAAGACTTTGTTGAGGTTGTAGCCTTATCAAATTAACTTCATAATCCATAACTAACTCCTGCAACTCCATACTAGCGTCATGGGTAACTATAGACAACTCTAATATGCCCCTAGACCTTAAGTCTTCTATGATATTGCCTGTAAGTTGATAGGAATTGTTCCTCATATCAAATACTACAGAATCTATTTCTGCAATTTTTTTTATGCTGGAGCCCTTGTTAATCACAACGCGGCGCTGTAGCCTATTATAAGATGCTACCCGATAGGGTAAAATTAATGATGCCATAATAGGCTTTCTAAAATATAGAAAAAGTGATAACAGAATTAATATTAAGGAAAATTTTGAAGCTAAAACAGCTAGAGTACCAATCAGTAAGGAAGCAGTAGGGATTTTTTTATTGTCTTGTTTTGTTGAGTCCACAGCGTCCTCGATGCCTATTAGAAAAGGATAAAAGATATTTAGCAGTAAACCATCTATGACCTCGATAATAAAGGCAAAACCGATGACTTTTACCAAATCCGTAAAGAAAACAGAAGGGCGATTGAAAAGCCCTAATCCTAGTGAAGCACCAACTACCCCTAATGATACATTCTTTAAGAATGAGGGAAGTAACATTTGACTATTTCGTTGATCAACCACTTCTTGGGAGTTTCCCTTTTCATGGGATAAATCAAGAGGAAATACAAGCTGTTTTTTTATAATTGAAATTAATTTTTCTATTCCACAGAATTTTTTAGTCTTTTGATAGACAATAAGAATGCTGGAAGTATAGACATTAGTTGTTACTTTGGTAACGAATTGTTCTTCCTCCAGACAATCAATGATATGGGACGCTATGGTGGAATTTCTATAAATTTGTGGTACTTTGATTCTGATTCTACCTGGGATACTGGAGGTAATATGCATTATATTACCATTACAAAGCCCATTAAGTTAGAAGTAAAAACAAAAATTCCACCTATTAAGAGCATTTTAACTAATAACATCATCTTCCATACCTCCAAATTCTTGATCTGGGTTTATTTGAGAGTGTTTCCTGAGCATGTTTTCATATTGGGCCTCAGCTACTACATCTTCAAATCCTTCTTTTACTTCATAAGCCTGCTCTTTAAGTGTATCTAACCCATGGAGAATTTGGCTGGTGGTGGATACAACAGCCCTTCTTAAAGGTTGTCTTACTTTTTTGAATAGCCCCTTTGCTCCATAAAAGCTCAGAAATCCATATACAATACCGATTGGTTCCATATTATCACCTCCGTTAAAATTTAGATTAAGCAGTTTATTAATAGTATTGACTATAAATAAGCCCCTAATACAATAAATTAATAAAAAACCATAGTAAATTCCTATTAAAATTATAGTTCATGGCTCATTTTATCCCAGATACTATCGATAATTTTTCTTTGGGGTGGAGTAATTACTTTTCTTTGTTTTGCATGAACTTTTTTAACACTAACGATTAAATCTAAAATAAATTTCTTTTCATCCTTTGTTAAATCTTCCATAAACATACCTTCCTTCATTTTAAATTGATAAGCTCACTTTATTATGTGCTTTCTAATAGTATTAAAAACAATAATGTATTGAAAGTTTATGGTAAATGGAGTCTTGAAAAAACAAGGCAATATGTGTTAATATTTTCTATAGAATATTTTGGTAAGAGGTTTAGTAGTAGTTGTGTAAGAAAGTGAAGTATTAGGCAATTATAATGGTAAATATTATACATACTGATGTTGGATAGAAGCTAGTTGATTACTAATAATATGATATAGATAAAAAAATAATTTAATAAACTAATGAGGATGTGGGTATATATGATAACTAGGTTATTGATGATTGCTATAGCCCCAGGCATTGCCCTTGGTGCTGCTACTTATTTAAACGATCGCTATGATCGGGAACCTTGGAAGTTACTAATTAGGACATTTATTTTAGGCGCATTGTCGGTAATACCCGTTATTGTGATCGAAAGATTTTTATTAAGGTTTAATATATTTGGTGGATTGTTTGGAATTGCCTACACTGCCTTTGTCGTAGCGGGTTTTACAGAAGAGTATTTTAAAAGGGCAGTAGTAATCCGTGGGGGTGCTTTTAATAGTAGATATTTCAATGAAAAATTAGATGGAATTGTCTACTGTGTATTTTCTGCTTTAGGATTTGCAACTGTTGAAAATATCATGTATGTGGTTTTTAGATATACAGGAAATTATTATGTTGGGATCATGAGGGGAATTTTATCTGTACCTGCCCATGTGTTGTTTGCTGTAACGATGGGATACTATTTATCTTTGGCAAAGTATGCTAAGGACAAAGATGAGAAACAAAGATATTACAGTCGATCGTTGTTAATTCCAATCGTGCTACATGGGTTGTTTAACTTTATTCTAATGGCACAGATCCCTATATTAATGACTTTGTTTATTCCCTACGTGATCTTCCTATGGTATATGAATATTACTAAATTAAATGAGTATACAAAAGATAGCAGAGATTTTTTTCGTCGTAACAAGGCGATAGATGAGCATCTGAAGGATGAAGGGGAACAATAATGTTAATAAAATGAGATAAAGTATGGTGTTTAGTTAAATCTAATGATTAATGATGTTAGATATAGTATAATAGTAGGAATTAAAATGTTATAATAGCGTTAAACCTAAAGGGGGAATTCTGATGTTTAATAATATAGAGGGTGTTATTTTTGACTTAGATGGAACCATTATTGACTCTATGGGGGTATGGTTGCAAATAGATATAGACTTTTTAGGAGAACGGGGAATCGCAGTACCAGAAAATATCAATAAAATAACAGAAGGAAAGAGCTTTACGGAAAATGCCACCCATTTTAAGGAAATGTTTATGCTGAAGGAGACTGTTGATGAGATTAAGGATGAATGGATTCAGATGGCTTTAGAGCAATATGAGAAAAAAATACAACTAAAGGATGGCGCAAAGGATTTCATAGACAAACTAAATTCCCAAGGGATTAAAGTTGGTTTAGGTACTAGTTGTAATGTAGATTTAGTGGAGGCAGTACTTAGACAACATGAAATTACTAAGTACTTTGATGCCATTGTAACCTCCTGCGAAGTAAAAAAAGGTAAGCCAGCACCGGATGTGTTTTTAAGAACCGCTGAATTAATGGGGGTTTCACCAGAGGCTACATTAGTTTTTGAGGATACAGTAGCAGGAGTACAGGCAGGGAAGGCAGCAGGAATGAAGGTAGTGGCGGTATACGACCAGCATTCTGAGGCGGATCAAATGGAACTAAAGGCTCTTGCGGATTATTATTTAGAGTCTATGGTATCATTAAAACAGCATTTAAATGAAACAGCTTAGCCTGTAACAACAAAAGCCAGCACCATGACGTATTTCTGTATACTTACTGGTGGCTGGCTTTTATTATTTTACTCTGGCAATGATTTCTACCATTTCTTTTACTGTAGAGTTGGTTGGAATATCAAAAGTTCCAGATTTTAGTTTTAAAGCTAACTTCAAATCCTCTGCAACCTTAATAAATTCTGCAGGTTCTTCAATTAGCCCCTTCTCTTGAAGGATTTTAGCAATATTTACTCCAGGTGTTCCATCTGGGATAGTAACCTTCTTAACATCTACAACTGTAATAACTGCTGGTTTTTCTTCTGTTGATTCTTTAGGCTTTGACTCTTTGGTGGATTGCTTTGAGGAATTATCTACTGGTTTTTCAGTAACTTCTTTAGTGACTTCCTCCGTTTCCTCCACTACTTCCCTTTCAGTATCTTCGATGTTGGCTTCATCTTTATTCTGATCCTCAGACCCAGCGATGTTTACTTGAGGAGTAGAATTTGCGAATACAACAGCACTATCTCCGCTAAACCAATCTCCCAAATTCATAGTTACTACAGTAAACATTACAACTACAATCCCAATAGCTAATATCACATCCGTCAAATCATGTAGAAGATCCTTTAGTTTTTCCATTTATTTTCCGTCCTTTCGAATACTTCTTATGTAATAAGAATATCATATTCAACCTATTGATTTCAACTTACTTCTTTAATGTAATTATTAACACTCCTATATTTTTACTATTTATTTCGCTTTAAAGCAGAAAATTACATAATATTTTTTTTATCAGTTATAATATCGTTTAAAGGACAATATAAAGATAGTAATATAAAGATACTATTTTTTAATCCGTGGGGAGGGATTTTGATGGCAAAGAAGGCAAAAAAAATAGGTACTGTAGAGGAATTAGAGAAGCTCATTAAAAGGTCCAAAAAGAAACCGATTTTTATTTTTAAACATGATGCTATGCTTCAAGAAAGTGATGATGCGTATCAGGAGTATCTTGACTATATGGAGGATACGGAGGAGGACATCATTTTTACTGTGGTTTATGTAAGGGAGGATGTTGAAGCTTCTGAGGGCATAGAAGAAATTTTAGAGGTTTCCCATGAGACACCACAACTAATCCTTTTAATTGATGAAGAAGTGGCTTGGGATGATTCTGGGGATAACATTAACTTTGATAATATATCTGATGTGGTCAATGAGTATATAAGTGAATAGAAAGCAAGTATCTGACTAGCATCCCTTTGACTTGGATTTATTTTCTAGTAGTTGCACTCAATAGAATTGAATGATAAAATAATTGAGAGTACTAGAGAGTGAAGACAGGGGGATTACAAATGAGGAAAGAAGAAATACTAGAGTGGGTCAAAACCATATTATTGTCGGTGGTCATTGCATTAGTCATCACTACTTTTGTTAAACCCACAATCGTAAGGCAACATTCCATGATGCCAACCTTAAGTGAAAATGACTTTTTGATTATTAACCGATTATTGTACAAACAAAATCCTCCAAAACAGGGAGATATCGTAGTCTTCAAATCTGATATTAAGACTAACTTAGGTCGGAATAAACTATTGATTAAGAGAGTTATTGCTTTGCCTGGAGATACATTACTCATTAAAGAGGGAGATGTCTATGTGAATGGTGAGGTCTTAACTGAGGATTATACAGCTGACAAATATACAGAAGGTAAGTACTATGAAGGTACAGAGCTAACGATTCCCGAAGGTAAAATTTTTGCTATGGGGGATAATCGCTTCAACAGTATGGATAGTAGAGATGAAGTCATCGGGCTAATTGATATTGATGCTATTGTAGGTAGAGCCTTCCTAAGGTTATATCCTTTGAATAAAATTGGACTGCTAAAGTAAATAAAAATTTCTATAGGATTGACTAATTCTTTAATAAATAAAAAAGATATTTTAGGATAACCTAAATATGAAATTTATTTTATTAAAGGAGGATTTAAACTATGAAGGTAAGAGATATAATGACTTCTGATGTTATGGTGGCAACGACAACTACACCAATCAATCAAATTGCTAAATCCATGAAGGATCTAAATGTTGGAGTAATGCCAATCATTGATAACAATCAACATCCTGTTGGAATCGTAACCGATAGAGATCTAGTTATTAGAGGTATGGTTTCTAACATTAACACAAGTGATACAGTAGAAAAAGTAATGTCTAAGCATGTAATTTCTGTTACTCCAGATATGCATGTACATGAGGCAGCAAGAATTATGGGAGAGAATCAGATTAGAAGACTTCCTGTAGTTGAAAACGGGAAAATGGTAGGAATGGTTTCTATTGGTGACTTAGCGGTACACGGTATCTATGAAAACGAAGCAGGTTCAGCCCTAAGCCAAATTTCAACTCCTAGTAGACCAATGATGTAAGGATAACGAAGATTAAAAGTTCCTGTCTTTTGGCAGGAACTTTTTAAATTTTATAGAAATTTAAAGTTATAAGATAAGAGTGGAAATTAAGAAATAAATTAAAGAAATATTGAACTAGTCTGTATCATAAAATATTAATATACAACAAAATATTTAATAGGGGGGATTTATATGTCGAAGCAAAATAATCACAATAAAATTACAGTAATGATTGAAAATCACGGGACTTTTCAATATGAAAGTGGAATTAAAATAGAGGAAGTGTGTAACGATTTCAAAAAAGATGATCTTAATATCTTTGTAGCAGCTCTTGTGGATAACGATCTTAAAGAGTTACATAACAGATTAGATGATGATTGTGAGTTGAAATTATTATCCCATACATCACCAATAGGCTCTAGGATTTACCAAAGAAGTCTGGTGTTCGTCTTCATTAGAGCTTGTATGGAGTTATTTTCCGGATGCCAGGTATCGGTGGAGCATTCCTTAAGCAGAGGTCTATATTGTGAAATCCACTATAAAAGGGAAATTGAACCTAAAGACGTAGAGCGTATAGAGGAAAGAATGAAGGAAATCATCACAGAGGACGTACCTTTTGTCAAATCAAGAATGCCAGTTGGAGAAGCAAAGGATATTTTTAGGGATTATGAGCAAATGGGTAAGGTACGATTACTCAAGTATAGAGAAAAACCTTATATTAACATGTATCAGTGTGGTTGGTTAAGGAACTATTTCTATGGTTACATGACACCATCAGCAGGGTATTTGAAGAAATTCAAGTTGAAATATTATGAACCAGGGATTGTAATTCAGTATCCTAGAGGAGAGTATGGTGGAGAAATACCTGAATTTGAAGAACAGGTGAAACTTTTTAAAGTCTTTAGAGAAAGTGAAAAATGGGGAGAAATTTTAGAAATTGATTATGTAGCTGCATTAAATGATCTAATTGTTTCTAAGAAAGAAGGAGAATTTATTAGAATTGCAGAAGGACTTCATGAAAAGAAAATTGCAGAAATCGCAGATAAGATTCAAGACAATATAAATGAAAAGCAATTAATTTTAATAGCGGGACCTTCTTCATCAGGGAAAACAACCTTTGCCCAACGGCTGATGGTACAACTAAAGGTAAATGGGTTGAAGCCAATTTCAATTTCTTTAGATGACTATTTTGTTAATCGAGAGTTGACCCCCCTAGATGAAGATGGAAATTACGACTTTGAATCCCTCTATGCAATTGATCTTGAGCTTTTCAATCGGGATTTAGAAGAGCTTTTGAAGGGCAATGAAATTGAAGTGCCAACCTTTAATTTTCATACAGGAGAAAGGGAATATAGGGGCCATAAGTTGAAAATAAATCCAGGTCAACCAGTAATACTTGAAGGGATCCATGCCCTTAATAATGAGTTAACACAGGCAATTTCAAAAGAAAGTAAGTTTAAAATCTATATTAGCGCATTAACCCAGTTAAATATTGACGAGCATAATCGAATCCCAACCACTGATTCAAGACTAATCAGGCGTATTGTTAGGGATTATAAATACCGTTCCAATGATGCAACCAGAACCTTATCAATGTGGCAGTCGGTGAGGCGAGGGGAAGAAAAAAACATATTCCCATTCCAAGAGGAAGCCGATGTAATGTTTAACTCAGCCCTTTTTTATGAATTAAGCATACTAAAAAAATATGCTGAGCCTTTGTTGAGACAAGTGGATGTCAGTAGTCCCTATTTTGCTGAAGCAAAGCGACTTCTTAAGTTTCTAAGTTATTTCGTGGCTTTAGAGAACGAAGTTGATATTCCTAGGACTTCAATACTGAGGGAATTCATTGGTGGCGGTGCATTTTAAGGTTGACTATAAAAAAAATATCATATATTCTTTAAGGGTAAAAATTTGTCGATAGGAAGGTGCAAGATGGAGCAAAAGCTAAAGGAAATTTTAGAAAATAATAGACACCATGTTGATCAAGGGACACTGCCGACTTATATTCCTCAGTTAGCAAAAGCCAATAAAAATGCATTAGGGATATACATTGCTGATATAAGTGGAGAAGAGTTTGGAGTAGGGGATTTTCAGTATCCCTTTACAATACAGAGTATCTCAAAGGTTATTACTTTGCTGATTGCATTAGAAGACAGAGGGCCAGAAGAACTCTTCCAATTTGTTGGAATGGAGCCAACAGGGGATTCTTTTAATTCTATGATGAAACTGGAGGTAGTAAGGCCTTCAAAGCCCTTTAATCCAATGATTAATGCGGGGGCTATTGCAGTAACTTCCTTGATTAAAGGAAACCCAGAAGAGAAATTTCAAAAAATCTTAGATTTATTTAGAAAAATAACAAATAATGATACTTTAGACATTAATCTTGATGTGTACTTGTCTGAGAAAAAGACAGGTGATCGTAATCGTGCAATGGCCTATTTTATGAGGGATGTTGGGGTGATAGATGGAGAAGTAGAAGAAAATCTAGATGTTTATTTTAGACAATGCTCTCTAGAGGTTACCTGCAGAGATATTGCCAGAATAGGAAGATTTTTAGCCAATGATGGGGCGTTAATTGAGACTGGTGAGCAATTGGTGGACCCAAGGTATGCAAAAATTGCAAAAACCTTTATGGTGACCTGTGGAATGTATAATGCCAGTGGAGCCTTTGCCATCGAAGTGGGGATCCCTGCTAAAAGTGGTGTAGGTGGTGGAATAATGGCATTAGTACCGGGAAAAATGGGGATCGGTGTAGTTGGTCCTGCTCTGGATGAAAAAGGAAATAGTAGTGCTGGAGTAAAGATACTAGCTGATCTAGCAAAAACTTATAACTTATCAATTTTTTAATCATTACAGTTTTTTAATAATTTTGACAAATTGTTAAAAAAGAAATATAATTAATATTAAGAAACTGATAAAAAGGGGACGAATAAATGAAGGATATACTTGTAATGAGGGATCTAGAGCAAATAAAAGCCATATCTCATCCCTATAGAGTTGAAGTTTTTGGTGCGTTTGAAGGGGATCAACCTCAATCAGCCAAACAAATAGCTGAAAAGTTAGGGGAACCCCATGCAAAAGTAAATTATCATATTAAGAGTTTGCTTAAAGTGGGTATTCTAGAGTTGGTGGACGAAAAGGTGAAATCAGGTATTATAGAGAAGTATTATTTACCAGCTGCCACAAAATTGGTCATTGATAAGAGTTTTATGCAAAATGTAGATGATGATGTTCTTCAATCTATCAATCAGGCCAGTATCTCTATATTTGAAAAAATCAGTGCAGATTTTTATAAATCAGCGGAAAAATCAAATAATGGGCTACCGAAGTTCTTAGACTACCACAATGATTATTATTTAACTACAGAGGAATCTAAAGAGCTCATTGGTAAAATTAATGACTTGGTGAAGGATTATCTAACGGATAAAAAAGATAAAACAAGAGAAGATACAAGAACATTTTCGATTGCAGTTATAGGAATTACTAAAATGTCTAAAAATAAACAACAGCGTGGATAATTCCACGCTTTTTGTTAGCCTTTCTTTAAGCTTGTTTGACGAGGAGTAGAATAGGATGGTATTTCTTAAAGTGGCAATAATAGATAGTGTATAGTACATGATTTTAAAAGGTTGGTGATGGGGATATGAACTACTATTTATTTTTTAGTGTAATACTAATAATTCTAGGAATTATAGGGATATTTGTAGCATTTTTACCGGGGCCTATTTTAGTTTTAGCAGGAATTGTCCTTTATGGCTGGTCCACATCCTTTACTGTTATCTCTTTAAAGGTGATAGTGTTGTTTGGGTTATTGACTTTAGGAGGAATTCTATTTGATTATTTAGCCTCTTTTATTAGTGCAAAGAAATTCAACGTCTCAAAAACAGGAACATGGGGTCTGATTATTGGTGGTATCGTTGGTTTTTTATTGTTAAACTTAATTGGCTTAGTAGTGGGGCAGTTTTTAGGAATTATGGCTGGGGAGATTTTATCAGGAAAGAACTTAAAATCCTCTATAAAATCAGGTACAGCAAGTTTAGTGGGATACGTATTGAGTATTATCGTCAATGTAATAATCGTCACCATTATGATGGGGTATTTTAGCCTTGTTGTATTAACTTAAAATAGAGCTTAACATAGTGTCAATAATTTAAATCCAACCACTGTAAATTTAGGGGTGCAAACCTTCCTATATTTATAGTGGTTTTTTAATTTTTTTCACCATTAAGGGGATAATATCCCTAAAAGTAATCATAATAATAAAAATAGGGAGCGGTCTGTTAATAGAGGCCACTAATTTATTAACATCGTCAATTAGTTATCCAACCAAATATTGGAAAAATAACTTATATACAGACATTAGGAGATGTGTTATAATGGTGAAAAAATTAAGTAGATTCGGTGAATGGTTTGAAATTATTTTAGTGGCGCTAGTGATTGCTTTTTTTGTAGAGAAGTTCGTATTTGGGTTTGCTGTGGTACAGGGTCAATCTATGGAACCTACTTTAAAGAATAAAGACAGGCTTTTTGTCTTTAAATGTGCCTACCTTTTTCAACAGCCACAGGTTGGGGATTTGATAATTTTTACGCCCCCGGGCAATCATGGGAACGGGCAACTTTTTGTTAAACGCATTGTAGCCGATGAAGAAGATTATTTTGCCCTCAAAGAAGGGACTTTATATAGGAATGACGAAGAAATAAAAGAGGAATACATAAATTCAGAAGGATATATAGATCGAGTGTACCCCTATCTTCAAGGGATCGTACCAGAAAAAGCAGTTTTTGTTATGGGGGATAACCGAAACGATAGTAACGACAGCAGGAACTTTGGCTTTCTTGATACCGATAGGATTAAGGGGAGGGTGTTATTTAGGGTGTGGCCGTTGGATGAGCTGAGGCTATTTATACACCAACATTAGCCTGTTGAAAAACCTCCAGCTTCTGCGTCACGGCGTAAACCCAGCACACTCACGTATTACTGCATACGCTACGATCGCTGGCTTCACTTGCTCCTTGAATCTGAAGGCTTTTGAACAGGCTCCAATATTGAAAAACCTCCAGCCGTAAAAGGGGAATTATAATGAATTTAAAGGATAAAATCATAAATTACGCAAAGGCAATCGGGGTGGATTTAATAGGCTTTACCTCAGCCCAACCCTTTGAAGAAGTGCGACAAATTCTTGAAGACCGTAGGGAAGCCCAATATCTTACCGGGTTTGAAGAGGAAGATATAGAGTTAAGGATTGATCCCCGCAAAACCCTCCAGACGGCAAAATCCATCATCGTGATTGGACAAGGCTACTATATAGATGACTCCCAGTTGGAGGTGGAAAAGCCCCAATATTATGGAGAATTGGCCAGAACTGCTTGGGGAAAGGACTATCATCTTGTCCTCCATGAAAAGCTGGAGGCTATTGGAAAATTGCTGGAGATTGAGGTGGCGGGGGCTGAATACAAAGCCTTTGTGGACACAGGTCCACTGGTGGACCGAGAAGTAGCCCATCGGGCAGGGCTAGGGTGGTATGGATACAATTCAACTCTAATTAATGAGGAATATGGATCATGGTTTTTTATCGGTTACATGATCACAAATGTAGAAATTAAGGGGGACATGCCCCTTAAGAATAAGGAATGCTTGGGTTGTAATCTATGTATAGAACATTGTCCATCAGGTGCAATAGAGGCGCCCTACGTCTTCAATGGAAATAGGTGTTTGTCCTGTCTCCTACAAAAAAGAACCGATATTGCAGAAGAAGACAGGGTTAAACTAGTCAAAAGGCTCTACGGCTGCGATGTATGCCAAACAATATGTCCCCATAATAAGGGGGTAAGGGCTTCGTCTACTAAAGATTTTGTCCCTATGGGTACTTCCCATCAAGTGGATTTGGTCAAACTATTAAATATGTCAAACAAAGAGTTTAAGGAGGCATTTAAAGATAATGCTTCTGGCTGGAGGGGGAAGAAAGTCCTTCAAAGGAATGCCATTATTGCTTTAGTAAACCAAGGAACCCCAGAGGCTATACAGTACCTAACCCCTCTTTTAAAGGACCCTAGACTAGATATACGACAGTATGCAGAGTGGGGGATTGAGCGGTTGAAGGAGAAGAAAAATACGAGTAAAGCTAACACAGAAAATAACAATCAATAAAAACACTAGATCAGAATTATATAAGTTGATACAAACAGAATAATAGATTAATCAAAACAAGGGGGGAATACAGTGGCACAAAAGAAATACTACGCTATTAAAATGGGTAGAGAGACGGGTGTGTTTGATAATTGGAATGAGTGCAAAAAACATATACAAGGTTTTAGTGGAGCGATTTATAAAAGTTTCTCCTCCTATGAAGAAGCCTATAACTATGTCAGTGGAGATGCTGCTTCAAATCCACTGCAGGAGGATGGTAAAGAAATCAAAGCTGAAGTCGAAGCCTATGTTGATGGTAGCTACATGAATGGTTATCAGAGGTACGCCTATGGATGTGTGATCCTACATAAGGATGAAGTGATTCGTTTGGCTGGTGTAGGGATTGAAAAGGAATATGTAGAAATGCGGAATGTAGCTGGAGAGCTGCTGGGGGCCATGAAGGCGATTGAGTGGGCCCATGAAAATAAATGTGCATCCATCATGATCTACCACGACTATGAAGGAATCGAACGATGGGCCAATGGTAACTGGAAGGCAAATAAGCAGGGGACTCAAGAATATGTTGAGTTCATCAAGGATTATAGAAAATACTTAGATATAAAATTCACAAAGGTAAGGGCCCATACTGGGGATAAATACAATGAAGAAGCTGATCAACTGGCTAAGAAAGCTCTATTGGGAGAAATTAAGGATGGGCATATGAAGGTGGAGAAAAGGGAAAGCACTGGAAATAGTTCAAGCATATACTCCTTAGATGAAGAAATGAAAATATTTAAGAAAATAATGAAGGTCAGAGAGCGAAAGAAAAATTCTATTGATTTTATCTTCAAGGAATATGTCATCTCCGAGAGTAAATTAATCAAGTTTGCTAAGGAAGTATGGGAACTTAAGGGGTATGATAAAAATGCTCTAGATACGATAGAGATAAAATTCGATATAGAGAATTCTAAGATTCAATGGACAGTAACGGATAAAGAAGGTAATAAGAAGGATTTTCAATACGAGGTATAAGTGAATGAGAAATGCAGTCTCCTTATTTTAAGGGGACTTTTTTTTTGCTTATATTTTCATGACGAAATTAGTCACGAAATCACCTTTTAAATACTAATATAAAAATATAGTAGAGAATGATGTCCACTATGAATATGATGGTAGTAGTCTATTATTTAAAAAAGAATGGAGGGATCATGTTGAGACACCCACTGGAATTAACCCCTGATCAATTAAGACGATTATGTAATATAACAGCATTTCCATTTAAAACCACCGATGAAGTCCCAGAGATAGAAGGGATGATGGGTCAGAAGAGGGCAGAGGAAGCTATGCAATTTGGATTGGGGATTGAACACAACAGTTATCATATGTATATCAGTGGTCCAAAAGGGACTGGTAGAACCAGCTATGCAAAATCCCTAATAGATAAATTATCAAAAGAAAAGCCAATACCAGAGGATTGGTGTTATGTTTATTGTTTCCAACAACCTGATAAAGCGCAGGCGCTAAATCTTCCAGCAGGGAGGGGGAAAGCGTTTCAAAAAGATATGGTGGAAATGGTGGAGGAGGTGGTTATCCAAGTCTCCAGAGCCTTCAATAGCGAAGATTATGACCGTCAAAGAAATGAAATCTCTCGAATTTATCAAGAGGAAAAAAATAGACTGTTAAATTACTTGCAGGCATATTCAAAAGAAAGAAATTTTTTCGTAAAGGCCATCAGTACTGGTTTTGCCTTCAAGCCCATCTACAAGGATGAGGAGATAACAGAGGAAGAATACGAGATGTTGCCGGATGAAGTAAGGGAAGAGATGGATGAGTATTTAGCAGAAGTTCAAGAAATGGCACTGGAGGTATTAATTAAGATTAAGAAACTTGAACGATTAGCTAAAAAAAGACTTCTTCAGTTGGAAAAGAAAGTGGGGATTTTTGTAGTAAGCCCCATTATCCAGGAATTTGTCGAGATCTATGAGGATTGTGAAAAAGTAGTTAATTATCTGAAGGCAGTAGAAGAAGATATGCTGGAAAATGTATATCAGTTTGTAATGGATGATGAAGATTTACTAATTTTATCTGAAAAGATAGAAGGGGAACCTTTCCTGCAGAAATATCGAGTGAATCTATTTATTGACAATAGTAACACTGAGGGAGCTCCCCTTGTAATGGAGTTCAACCCTACCCTTAACAAATTAACAGGGGCAGTTGAATACATCAATAGTAATGGTGTTCTTAAAACCAGTTTTCTTCATATTAAGCCAGGGGCAGTACATATGGCCAATGGTGGGTATCTGATGATGGAAGCAAGCAAACTCCTTACAAATCCTTATTCATGGGAAACTTTAAAACGTATCCTACAGACCAAGGAAATCACTGTAGAAAATATGGGAAGTCAGTTGGGAATTATAGATGGAGGTTCGTTAAAATTAGAACCGATTCCAATTCAACTAAAGGTAATTTTAATCGGTAGTGAACAATTATACTATCTACTTCATCATTATGATGAAGACTTCCAAAAGTATTTTAAAGTTCTAGTGGATTTTGATGATGAAATGGAAAGAAATAGAGAAAATGAAATTAGGATGGCGCAGTTTATCAGTAGTTATACAAAGGCCAAGGGGCTACGTCCCTTTGACCATGAAAGTGTAGCTAGATTGGTGGAATATAGCAGTAGACTTACGGGTAGTCAGAAGAAGTTGTCCACAAGATTTAATAAAATTATAGAAATTATCGTGGAGGCTGATCGTTGGGCAGCATTAGCACATCACGATATCATCACTGTTGAGGATATCAAAAAGGCCATAGGTCATAAATCCTATCGAGTCGGTAAGTATCCGGAAAAGATTCGACAACAGTTTAAGGATGAACATGTATTAATTGATGTAGCTGGAGAAAAAGTTGGCGTAATCAATGGTCTTTCAGTCCTTTCAATCGGTGAAAATTCCTTTGGTAAGCCTAGTGTTATTACAATCACCTCCAGTGCTGGTAGGGGTGGCATTGTCAACATTGAAAGGGAAGTTAATCTCAGCGGTGAAATCTATGATAAGGGTGTCTTGATCCTGACAGGTTTTCTACTGGAGCAATTTGCCCAAAACCGACCATTGGCATTGTCAGCTAGAATATGCTTTGAGCAGTCCTATGGAGGTGTAGATGGAGATAGTGCCTCCAGTACAGAGCTATATGGTCTTCTTTCTAGTATTTCAGGAATCCCCATTAAGCAAAATATAGCAGTAACAGGTTCTGTTAATCAAAAAGGATTAATCCAGCCAGTAGGGGGAGTGACAGAAAAAATTGAAGGCTTCTTTAATGTATGTAAACAAAAGGGACTTACTGGAGATCAAGGGGTAATTATTCCCCATCAAAATGTTGAAAATTTAATGTTATCGGAGGAAATCGTAGAGGCGGTGAAGGTAGGGCAGTTCCATATTTATGCTGTGAAGCATGTTAATGAGGGAATGGCACTAGTGATGGGAGAATCCCATGAAAAAATTTATGAAGCAGTAAATAAGAAATTAGACAAATATTATGGTGTCCTTACAAATGGCAAGGTGAAGAAAAAGAAATCTGAGAAGTCTAAGTTTGAAGCTTATAAGGAAGACGATTTAAAGGAAGGGCAAACTAAGGAAGAGCAAGCTGAGGAAGAGGAGTTGAAGAAAAAATAATCCATTTGACTGTCTTCGGAGAAGATCAAAAGTTAGCGGAACAAGTAAATGAGCCTTAAAATTTAAATTAAGCTAAATCAATAAAAATAGGCATCCTTGAATAGGATGCCTATTTTTTAAGGTATAGTTGTATAGGGACAAATTAGTAAGTTATACATATTTTCATTAGTAATTTTTAAAAAAGTTTGTTAAAATTATAATTAATAAATTTAATTTTCTAACTTTGTAAAAAAAGAAGAAATTTCCTCATAGATATGTTATTCTATGGATGGAGTAATTTTGGCGAAATTTAATTTATTTAAATGTAATTATACATATATTGGGAGGTTTTGTCGAATGGAAGGTAAGATGAAGGTTGTTATGAAACAGGAAGCAAAGGCAGGAGCTGTTTTATCAGAGATGGACATTCCTAAAATTGGACCAAAGGATGTATTAGTTAAGGTTATGGCAACATCCATATGCGGTACAGATGCCCACATCTATAGCTGGGATGCTTGGTCTCAAAATAGGATTAAGCCACCTTATGTAATGGGACACGAATTCGCTGGTGAGGTTGTTGAAATAGGAGCAGATGTTAAATCTATTCAAGTAGGAGACATTGTTTCTGCTGAAACTCATATTGTATGTAATACATGTGAGCTTTGTACAACTGGAAAGGCTCATATCTGTAAGGATACAGCAATCTTAGGAGTAGACACTAACGGTACATATGCTGAATACGTTGCAATCCCAGAAACAAATGCTTGGAAAAACCCAAAGGGTATCGACCCAGCTTACTTAGCAGTTCAAGAACCCCTTGGAAACGCTGTACATACCATCATGTCTGGGGACATCATTGGAAAAACTGTAGCGGTTGTTGGTTGTGGACCAATCGGGATCATGGCAGTGGCTGTTGCTAAAGCTGTAAGTGCATCAAAGGTAATCGCAATCGAAGTTAATGAATATAGATTAGAGTTAGCAAAACAATTAGGAGCAGATGTAGTCATTAATCCAATGAAGGAAGATCCTATTGCTAGAATCTTAGAAGAAACTGAGGGGCTTGGAGTAGATGTAGTAGCTGAAATGTCAGGAAATGCCATTGCCATCAAGCAAGCATTAAAGTACATCAAGTTGGGTGGAAGAATGGCTATGCTGGGAATCCCAACTGCTGAAGTTCCTTTAGATATTGCAAATGATATCGTATTTAAAGGAATCACAATCCACGGAATTGCTGGTAGAAAAATGTACGAAACATGGTACCAAGTAAAGGGACTAATTGAATCAGGAAACCTTAACTTAGATGCCATTATCACCCACCGCTTACCAATGGAAGAGTTTGAAAAAGGTTTTGATTTAATGGCAAGTGGAGACTGTGGTAAAGTTGTACTTTATCCAACAAAGGAGCTTTTCGATACATACAATAAATAAGAAATTTTTGAAGTTAGCTTGATATTTTATTACTATTTATGTTAATAATATATTGAATAGAAAAGAAAAAAATATGAGGAGGTAATCAAACATGTCAAACATACATGAATTGAGTTTCCTAAAAGAAAAGATCCAAGAGTTAAAAAATGATGGAGTATATCGTAAGCTTCCAATCTTAGAAGGAGCAAACGAATCAGAGGTAATCCTTAATGGAAAGAGTGTTATTAACCTTTCTTCAAACAACTACTTAGGGTTTGCTAATCACCCAAGATTAAAGCAAGCTGCTATTGATGCAGTAAATAAGTACGGAGTTGGTTCTGGTGCTGTTAGAACAATCGTAGGTAACATGGATATCCATGAAGAATTAGAAACACTATTAGCTGAGTTTAAAAGAGAAGAAGGGGTTATGGTTTACCAATCGGGCTTCAACTGTAATGCTGGTACAATTCAAGCAGTTACAGAAAAAGGTGACTTAATCATCTCTGATGAATTAAACCATGCTTCCATCATTGATGGTGCTAGATTAAGTAGAGCTGATAAAACAGTTTACAAGCATTCTGACATGAATCACTTAGAAGCAGTACTTAAGGAAAAAAGAGATAACTACAGAAATGTATTAATTATTACTGATGGTGTATTCAGTATGGATGGAGATATTGCTCCATTACCAGACATCGTTAACTTAGCTGAGAAATACAATGCCATGACTTATGTAGATGATGCCCATGGTTCTGGGGTATTAGGTGAAAGCGGTAGAGGTACTGTAGACCATTTTGGACTTCACGGACGAGTAGACTTCACCATCGGTACATTATCTAAAGCGATTGGTGTAGTGGGTGGTTACGTAGCAGGTAGCGAAACAATGAGGGATTGGTTAAGCCATAGAGGTCGACCATTACTATTCAGTACATCTTTACCACCAGCTGCTGTAGGTGCGATTATGGAGGCTGTAAGATTATTGATGAGCACGACTGAGTATACTGATCGCCTATGGGATAACGCTAAGTACTTCAAGGCTAAGATGAGTGAACTAGGATTCAACATTGGTAACAGTCAAACACCGATTACACCTGTAATTATTGGTGAAGAATCTAAGACTATGGAATTCAGTAGAAAATTATTTGAAAATGGTGTTTTCGTTTCTGGAATTGTATTCCCAACTGTTCCGAAGGGTACCGGTAGATGTAGAGTAATGGTAACAGCTGGCCACACTAAAGAGCAATTAGACCGTGCAGTTGAGATTTTCAGAAAAGTTGGTAAGGAAATGAACTTAATCTAGTAAATATAGATGTAAAAAATTTTGGGGATTGTCACAGAGGTAACTAGTCTGTGGCAATCCTTTTTGTGTCTTGAATTCCACTATTGTTAACGAAGGACTCCGTTTATTTTTAAGGAAACTTGGAGATATTTAGAAGTAAGAAGAAACTAGAGGGGGTTATTCTATGACAAGAAGGACACTGGCAAAAATAGCTTTAATTATGGTGATGCTTATCACTTTATTAGGGTGTCGAAAACAGGCTGATACTGAGGAAAATAAGGCAGTTGCAGTGGAGGTAGAGACGGCAACCCTAAAGGATATAGAAGAAATTAGCACCCTTAGAGGACAGTTAAAACCCAAAGATGAGTTCATGATTTTTGTCAAAACACCTGGATTGAAGGTAACAAAACTTTCAGTTCAAATGGGGGATGAAATTAATGAAGGGGCGTATCTATTTGAATTAGATAAAACCTTGGCAAGGAAACAGGTGGAGCAGACAAAAATCAATTATGATATAGCATTAGAAAGTTATAATAATCAAAGACAGCTACAGCAGGAGAGTGGGAAGGAATTAGATGAAGGCGAAGAAGGGCTAAATGAAAATGAACAGCCTGAGGTTGATATTTCAGTCTTCAAAAGTCTAGGAAGAATACCTTCTCAATATCAATCTATGGTAGAGGAACAGATGAAACAAGGGCAGGCGGCTGCAAGTCAGCAGGTGATGGAGGTCTCCATGATGACAGCTCAAGCCCAGATGGAACAGGCACGAATGGCTTATACAACCTCTATTCAACAATTGGGGGAGCTGGAGTATTATGCTCCGATCTCTGGCATAGTATCACAATTAAATTTGCAAAAAAATCAAATGGCATTGAATAATATGCCTGCGGTGGTAATCTCCAATACTGACCAATTGAAGGTAATGCTTTCGGTATCTTCTAGTCTTTTAGATGACTTGAAAAAAGGACAGAAGCTTAGGGTTCGCCATGGGGATGATACTGTGGAGGGGGTTATCAGCTTAGTAAATCCTGTAACAGATCTGAGAAGTAATCTTCATACGGTGGAGGTTTTAATTGAAAATCACAAAAAGGCGTTTAATTCAGGTGGATTTGTTCACGTGGACATCCAGAGGGATAAAAAGACTGATGTGGTGGTGATACCAAAGAAGGCAATCATTACTGAAGATCAAAATCACTACGTCTTTCTAGAAGTTGATGGAAAAGCCCATCGAAGGAAGGTTGAGCTGGGAATAGACTCAGGGGAAGAAGTAGAGGTTTTAGACGGGATAAAAAAAGGAGATCGGGTGATTGTAAAGGGGCAACACTTTATTGAGGACTTAAATCCTGTATTGATAAGGGGGGATCAGGGTGAAAATAGTTAATTGGGCAGTTGAAAAATCTGTGTCTGTCATCATGCTGATGGCCTTCATTATTTTATTGGGGGGGGTATCTATTTTTAGGTTATCAATGGACCTTTTACCCAAGATTAATGTTCCCATAGCAGTAGTGAATACCCAGTACCCAGGTGCAGGCCCCCACGAAATAGAAAACTTGGTAACCAGACCTGTAGAAGAAGCTTTGGCTATGGTGCATAATGTAAAAAGAATTAATTCAACTTCTTCTGAAGGGAACTCATTGGTGGTAATTGAGTTCAATGAAAATACAGATATGGACTTTGCTACCCTAGAAATGAGGGAAAAGATAGATTTAATTAAAAATTATCTTCCTAAGGACACAAAGGCACCTCTAATATTAAAGATCGACCCCAACGCCCTACCCATCATGACTTTAGGGGTTTCCGGTGAGGGGGATTTGGGGGATTTACAGGAAATCGCCGAAAAGAGGATTAAACCCAGACTCGAAAGAATAGAGGGAGTGGCATCTGTCACCATTACAGGGGGGGATGAAGAACGGGTGGAGATTGTGACGGACCCAGCTATTATCCAGAGCTATGGAATAACATTTCAACAATTGGCAGGCATCTTAATGGCGGAGAATCTCAATTTGCCAGCAGGGGAGGTCTATGACGGTAATAGTAAGAGACTAGTGCGGACCCTTGGAGAATTTCAGTCTGTTGAGGAAATCCAAGAGCTACCGATCCCTTTACCAACGGGAAACACCATCCCTTTGAAGGAGATTGCCTTTGTTGGGATTAAAGGGAATGAAGTACAAGAAATGGCCCGTATGGATGGTGAGGCCAGCATTAGGATGACAATTCAAAAGCAATCCATCGCCAATACTGTGCAGGTGGCGGGCACGTTGAATCGGGAGTTGGAGCTTTTGAATGAACAGATGGATGAAGTGGAAATCAAATCAATCATTGACCAATCCATCTATATTAAGAATTCTATTGAAAACGTAGGGAAAACAGCAATCTATGGTGGATTATTAGCTGTTTTTGTATTGTTTCTTTTTCTAAGGAACTTCAGAAGTACCATGATTATTGCCTTGGCAATTCCCATATCTATATTGGCAACCTTTTGTATGATGTACTTTTTTGACATGACCCTAAACCTCCTATCCTTAGGGGGGTTTGCATTGGGGGTAGGAATGCTGGTGGATAATGGGATTGTTGTAACGGAGAACATACATCGATATAGAGAGGAAGGTTGCGGTGCTAAAAAAGCCGCTACGAAGGGGACTAGAGAGGTGGCTATGGCGGTAACTGCCTCTACCCTTACTACCACAGCAGTGTTTTTACCCATTGTATTTGTTGAGGGGATGACAGCACAAATCTTCAGGGAATTGGCCCTTACCGTCACCTTTGCTTTATTGGCTTCTCTATTGATTTCTTTAACCCTTGTTCCTATGTTATCCTCTAAAATGCTGGAGAAACAGTTACCAATGCAAGGGAAAAAAAGTAACTTCTTGTTTAACGCCTTTGATGGGATGATGGAGTCAATTCACAACAGTTATAAAAAGCTTCTTGAAAAAAGTCTAAGACAACGAGGCTGGGTAATGGCACTGGCGGTATTAATCTTTGCTGGTTCTGTTGGCGTTTTAATTTCCTTAGGGGCAGTATATTTCCCAGAATTTGACGAGGGGTCCTTTTCTATTGATGTGAAGCTACCCCATGGGGCGACAATTGAAGAAACCACGGCTATTGTGGATGAAATTGAGGAGATCGTAAAAAATCACAAGGATATAGACTCTATATTTACCAATATAGGGGGCTCCGATAGCTACTATTACGGACAAAGTAAAAAGTCCAACAGAGGATCCATTGAAGGAAAATTGGTTCCTCAAAAGCATAGGGACAAAAGGACCTCAGAAGTGATTGATGAAATTCGGGAGGAACTAAAGGGGATTGCTGGGGCTGAAATCAGCATGAGTAGTACCTCCTCCATCATGTCTATGGGTTTTGGTGGAACGGCTGTGGAGCTGGAAATCAGAGGGGATGATTTAGAAACCCTCAAAGCTATTTCGGCTGATTATGTTCGTCTTATAAAAGAGGTAAAGGGGACTAGAGAAGTGGAGTCCAACTATGTGGAGGGACCTCCCCAGTTGGCTTTAAAGCTCAATCGACATATTACATCCCGTTATGGGCTACAGGCGATGCAGATAGCCACCACCGCCAAAGGGGTTCTCCAAGGTTCTACCGCCACCATGTTTAAAATCAATGGACGCGAAATGGAAGTAGTCCTAAAGGGAGAGGACTATTTGAAGGAAAGTGTGGCAAATTTCTTGCAGGTACGAATTCCTTCACCGTTGGGAATTACTGTTCCATTGGAGGAACTTGTAACCCTTGAAAGAATTAAAAGCCCCACCAGTATTAGAAGATCGGACCAAGTACGGACAATCACCATTGATGCTGCCATATTTGGACGGGACTTAAACTCAGTAATTGCAGATATTAAAGATAAAATAGATAATTATCCACTGGAAGCAGGCTACAACTATCGCTTTAGGGGACAACAGGAACAATTGGAGGAAGCTTTTAATAGCTTGATTTTAGTTGTTATTTTAGCTATATTATTGGTATATATGATATTAGCAGCACAATTTCAATCACTGCTACATCCCTTCACCATCATGTTCTCTGTACCTTTGGCCTTCTCTGGTGGAGCAATCGGACTACTGTTATCCAGTCGTCCTTTAAGTGTTCCTGCTATGATTGGAGCTATTGTTCTAGCAGGGATAGTGGTTAATAACGGTATTGTTTTAATTGACTATATTAATATCCTAAGGTTAGAAGGTACCGACAGACATGAGGCTATTCTTACAGCCGGTTATACGAGATTAAGACCAATCATGATGACTACCTTTACCACGATTTTAGGTCTTTTACCACTGGCGGTGGGAATGGGGGAAGGGGCTGAAGCCCAAGCACCTATGGCAACGGTTGTGATCGGGGGGCTGATATCGGCTACCCTGTTGACTCTAGTAGTGATTCCAGTGATTTATACAATATTTGATGATCTAAAAATGAGGTTTAGTCATCACTAGTTCCTAAAGAAAGAATATACTAATAGTCTATAGGGTTGAAGGGAGCTAGCAGAAAGGATGGATAGATATGATGGTAGGAATCTGTACTATGAGGCTCTTTATCTATGAGGTTCAATCTTTAAAGGAAAAAAGACATGTAGTAAAAAGTGTTATTGAAAGGGTAAAATCTCGGTTTAATGCCTCCATTGCTGAGGTGGGAGATATGGATAAGTGGCAGTCGTCTGAGATTGGTTTTTCCTGTGTCAGTAACAGTAGAAGGCATTTAGATGAGATGTTAAACAATATTATTCATTTTATAGAAAGAGACGGTAGATTTGAGGTTTCCCACATTGAAATGGAAATCCTGTAGCAAGGGGGTAACAAATGAGAAAGAAGATGTTAAATAAAGAGGAGCGGAAAAAGGCCCTAGGGATTTTGCAGGGGCTTTATCCAGGAGCAGAGAGTGAATTGGAATACAGCAATCCTTTTGAACTATTGATTGCTGTAATTCTTTCTGCCCAATGTACTGATGTAAGGGTAAATCAAGTAACGGGGGAATTGTTTAAGCATTATAGGACGGCAGAGGATTTTTTGACGTTAACAGAGGCAGAAATGGAAAAATGGGTCAAGAGCTGTGGATTTTACAAAAACAAGAGTAAAAATATTTTAGCCACCTGTAGGATATTGGTTGAAAAATATGATGGAAATGTCCCTGAAAACCGTGAGGATCTAATGGCGTTGCCAGGGGTAGGTAGAAAAACCGCCAATGTAGTGATTAGTAATGTATTTGGACAAGATGCCATAGCTGTGGATACCCATGTCTTTCGAGTCTCCAATAGAATTGGATTGGCCAATGCTGAAAATGTCGATTTGACCGAAAAGCAGTTGATGAAGAATATTCCTCAAAAAGATTGGTCTGAAGCCCACCATTGGCTGATTCTTCATGGTAGAAGGGTATGTAAAGCCCGAAAACCTGATTGCGAAATTTGTCCTTTAACGGAAATTTGTCTATATTATCGTAGAAATACTCCATAAGAAAAAAAGGAAATTTTATTTCCGTGCAGAAATTAATACAAACAGATACCGCTTTTTAAGAAAGGATGTACTCTATGGATAACAATTCTTATGATAAAGGTTCTATAGTCTTTGCGCTGGATATTGGAACCCGTAGTGTCATTGGAATACTTGGCAGCTACAGGGATAAAAAAATAGTAATCCATCATAGTGCTATTGAATTCCATCAAAATAGGGCAATGTTTGATGGACAAATCCATGATATTGAGGAAGTAGCAAGTATTGTTGGGAAGGTAAAGTCCCAATTGGAGGTAAAGGCAGGTTTCACCTTAAAGGAAGTTGCCATAGCTGCTGCGGGTCGTGCCCTCAAAACCCAAAGAATAGAAATAGAAAAAGAATTGGATGAAAATAAAAGTATAGATCGTCATTTAGTCAATAGTATTGAAATCGAAGGTCTACAAATGGCAAAGCTTCAGTTGGAGGAGAGGGATGCTGAAACCACCAACTATTTTTGTGTAGGTCACACAGTCATCAACTATTTTTTAAATAATGGAATCATCACCAACCCTGTAGGACATCGTGGCCGTAGTCTAAAGATGGATATCTTAGCTACCTTTTTACCCCATGTGGTGGTGGATAGTCTATATACAGTGATGAATAAAGTAGGGTTAGAGGTAACCTATATGACCCTAGAGCCGATTGCTGCCATTGAAGTTGCTGTACCTCAAAGTATCAGGCTACTTAATATTGCTATGGTTGATATAGGGGCAGGGACATCTGATATTGCCATTACAAAGGATGGCGCGGTGGTTGCCTATGGTATGACCTCCACTGCAGGTGATGAGCTTACTGAAGCCATTGCAAAGAATTATCTATTGGACTTTGATACAGCAGAGGCTGTAAAATGTCAGCTTTGTCAAAAGGAGTATCAGCATTTTACTGATATTTTAGGCATGCAGCATGAAATACCAACAGAAACAGTGTTGGAGGCGATTCAACCTGCTATTAAAACTATTGCAAAGGACATCGCTTCTAATATATTACTGCAAAATGAAAAAGCACCTAGTGCCATTTTCTTAATAGGTGGAGGTAGTCAAATCCCTTTTTTGAATGAAGAGGTAGCAAATCTATTGGAGATGCCAAAGGAAAGGGTTGTGGTGAGGGGAACTGAAATCATCCAAAACCTCAATCAAGAAAATCTCTTGGTGGTGGGCCCGGAAGGGATTACCCCAGTGGGGATTTTAGTAAAGGCACTGGAAAATCAATCCCGTGATTTTATAGAAATTAATGTAAATGGTAAGGAAATAAAACTCTTCCAGTCAAAGAAATTAAAGGTCAGTGATGCTTTGGTGTTGATTGGCTTTAATCCGAGGGACTTGATACCAAAACGGGGTAAAACCATTACAGTCATGGTTAATGGTAAGGAAAAAAGCTTCTATGGGGAATATGGTGTAGCAGCAGAGATTTATGTGAATCGGCTAACCTCCAGTTTAGATTCTCCGATAAAGGGTGGGGACACAATCAATATATTACCTGCTAAACAAGGGAAGGATGCCCTATGCTCCTTAAAGGATGTTGTAGATCTAAATACATTGGTAGAAATGAATGGTAATCATGTAAAGTTAGTCCATCAATTGACCCTTAATGGAGAAGCAATGACTGAAAATGTCCCCCTAAAGGATGGGGATATCATTTCATACAAGATGTTTAAGACGGTGGAGGAGCTTTGTCATCAGCTTAATATAAAATACAACGATAAGGTAATTTATATTAATGGAAAGGTTGCAAATCTATTTGATTTTATTAAAGACCATGATAAAATTGAGCTGATAGATATGTTGGAAGTAGAGGAATCGGAGAATATAGTCGAGGAAGAAATCATTGAAGAGGAAAACGTTCAAAGGGAAATGGTTTGGCAAAAGAATGAAGTGTTGGAGGAGATCGAATCTTCAGAGGAAGCGATTAGTTTAATCTACAATGGTAGACCTTTGACTATTCCAAAGACAAAAACAGAAATGATTTTTGTAGATATTTTTGACTACGTTGATTTTGATCGATATCAACTCAAGGGGAAGTTGATTTTATTACACAATGGAGAAAATGCAAATTATGTTCAGCCCCTTATGGACGGAGACGAGATTGTTGTAAAGTGGGATACTCCAGATAGACAGCATTAGGGGCTATTGTAAAGTCCCTAATTTTTCATCTTATTTTTTAAAAAATACAAACTTGTTTGATTGATATGTATCATGAATATTTTCTTTTCTATTAAATAAAATGTATTGAGCGGGTAATTAAAATTACTTGCACCGGGGAGTGATTGCTTATGGAGCCTTTAGCTGAAAAAAGAAATGCAAAGAGATTAGTTTTATGGTTAACTGGAATTATTCTTACTTCTGTTTTTGTTTCACTAATTACATTAGGAGTTCTAATTTTTAATGAAAATGCAATATATGAAAATGTTTATGTAGAATCAGTGGGTGTAGGACATCTTACTAAAGATCAGGCGAAGGAAAAACTACAGTCGGTTTTTGAAAATGAGTTGGGACGACACTATTTAAAATTAAAACATTACAATACAACTTGGGACTATTCCTATGAGGAGCTAGGATTTAGCTATTTGTATCAGGATGCCGTAGAGGAAGCCTACTCGGTAGGTAGGCGTGGCAATTTTTTCAATCGATTGAGGGAAGTTTATCAACTTAGAAAAAAACCGATGATGATTACCATCAACACCTTTTATGATTCCGACAAGCTGGAGGCAATTATAGAAGAGGTGAATCTAGGAGTTTATAGAGAACCAGTTGATGCCAATATCGAAAGGAAAAATGGTGTTTTTGTAGTTACTAAAGAAGTAGAAGGTGTTGAAATGGATGCCCATGAGTTGCGGCGACTGATGAGGGAGGCAGTAGAATCCTATAGGGCGGATGCAGTGACGATTCCAGTTCAATATGTTGTTCCTACAATTACAGAAGAGCAATTAAGCCAGATTCAGGATGTAATGGGGGAATTCTCAACGGTATTTAATGCTGAGGTGACAGGAAGAAGCGCCAACATATCTATAGCTTCAAATAGTATTGATCATAAAATTTTAATGCCGGGGGAGACCTTCTCCTTTAATAAACAGACGGGACCAAGGGGTGTAAAGGAAGGGTATCAAGAAGCGCCTGTAATCCTAAATGGCAAGCTGGTTCCAGGTGTTGGAGGCGGTATCTGCCAAGTTTCCACTACCCTATACAATGCTGTGGTAAGGGCGGACCTTGAAGTCATCGAAAGAAGAAATCATTCTTTACCAGTTTCTTATGTACCCCTCGGACAGGACGCCACTGTTTCTTATGGTTTTATAGATTTTCAGTTCATTAACAATACCCAGTATCCTCTTTTTATAGAGAGCTCCATCTATGGTAGCAAAATTTCCGTAAGGATTTATGGTAAGTCTACTCAAGATTACTCAATCAATCTCCACTCAAATATAACTGAAACCATTGAGCCTAAGGCTGAGATTATGAAGGATCCAACCCTATTTGTAGGGGATACTAAGATGGAAAAGGAAGCTAAGACTGGCTATCGTGTAGAAACCTACAAGATTTATATGAGGAATAACAAGGAATTTATGAGGGAGCTAATTTCTAAGGATTTATATATTCCTGTTCATGGATTAACCTTTGAGGGTACAAAACCAAGACCTCAAGCTGAAGGAAACACTAAAATACCCGATAAGGAAGAGAATCCAGCGTCAACCCCAACTGATGTAGAAGAAGTAGAGGAAGAAGAAAAACCTGAGTGATAGGGGAATAGGGAACATTGCAGCAATAAAGGTAAGAGAATAAAAGAAAAAGAAGAGATTGAAACATAAGGATAAATATGAAACCCATAAGGTGTCTGTTGATGCTTTGTGGGTTGTTTTGTTTAACGCAAAATCCACACAAAAGTAGAAAAATGAGATGAATTTATTGTTTTAGAATCTCAAGGGTTCAAAGTAGTCTATTTTTAATATTTACATGAAAATTAATTAATATAGATTTCTTTGGATATTTATAAAAAAAATTGCAATATTAAATAGAATCGAGAAATATTTTGTGCTATAATTAAGGGAAAATGCAACTGAAGGAGGGAAAGGATGGACACGTTGTTATATGATAAGACAGTAAATTGTCCTGTTTGCCAAAGAGACTTCACATCTAAAAAAGTAAGAAGCAGAAAATTGATTATAGCTGAAAAACAGGATGACTTGAATGTTGTCTATAAAGATATTAATCCATTATATTACCACGTACTTGTATGTCCTGAGTGTGGATACACTGGGACAGAAGTAGAGTTTGAAGATATTTCCCCAATACATAAGAAGATTTTTGATGACCAGATTAGATATAAATGGAAGCAAAGAAACTATGGAAATCCACGAACAGTAGAAGAAGCTATTGAAACATATAAACTAGCTCTATTAATGGCTCAGTTGTTTAAAAAACCCAAAAATTACATTGGAAATATATGCTTAAAACTAGCATGGATTTATAGAGAAATTAAGAGTAACAAAGAAGAAGAATTCCTCAAGTATGCTCTTGTAAATCTACAAGAATCCTACCAAGAGGAAAGACTGGAATCAGCCAGTATCAATGAGATTACCACTGCTTATATAGTAGCTGAGATAAATCGTAGGTTCGGTAACTACAAAGAAGCTATAGTATGGTATGCAAAGGTACTGGACAATCCTGTGATTAAAAATCATAGACAACTCCAATTAAAAACAAGAGAACAATGGAGGGTAGCAAAGGGGCAATATGATGAAGAAAAAACTGCTTAAAAGATCAAAAATATATATTAGTCAATTGTCTTTTGACGATCTAAAGCTCTTTTTGGCATCTACTGAAAAAGGATTAGCCATCATAGACTTTAATTCTGATGAATTAGATTTTATTCAATCCCTTACTAAAAAGTTTGGAGAAGTAGAGATTATTAAGGACCCTCAACACAATAAAGCTTATGGAAAAGAGATTAATGACTATTTCCTAGGAAATACGACAAAATTTACAGTAGCCCTAGATTTGATTGGAACAGACTTTCAAAAGCAAGTATGGCAGGCGCTTATGGATATCCCCTATGGGGAAACAACAAGCTATAAGGAGATTGCCAATAAAATTAATAATCCCAACGCAACGAGGGCAGTGGGAATGGCAAATAATAAAAATACAGTTCCAATTATTATCCCCTGTCACCGTGTTATTGGGGCCGATGGGAGCCTCGTTGGTTACGGTGGTGGACTTCATATAAAAGAAAAACTTCTGCAATTAGAAGGAATAAAGATAGATAATCAAAAAGTGGTGAAATAGCCACTTTTTTCTGTTCATTACCTCAATTTCCTCGCATAGATTATAAGAAGAAAACATATAAGGAGGGGGTTGTATGGAGAGACCATCAAAAAATCCAATAATATTTCTACCTGGGTTAATGGGATCTATAGGCGGAGAGATGATTCCAGGATTAAAGGACTGGAGCTTTGGCGTTGCAAGTACAGTTTATGATCCATTAATAGAAGGGCTAGAAGAAATGGGCTACAGAAAAGACCAAAATCTATTTATATGCTATTATGATTGGAGAAAAAATACAGAAGAAATCATGGAAAATTTCTTATTACCAATGATGCAAACAGTGAAAACAAAGTACCCTAATCAATCGGTGGATATCATAGGTCACAGTATGGGGGGCGTCGTAGCAAGACAGTATGTACAGGGAAAATATTATCATTGGGATGTTGAAAAACTAATTATGCTGGGTACACCCAATAAGGGATCCCTAGATGCCTATTACTTATGGAGTACAGGACAATTGGCCCCCTCCCGTCGGAAGAGCTTTCTTAAAATCATCTACAGGGGATACATATGGTTGCTGACCAAAATACTTAATATCCCAATGGGAGTAAAGGATTTAAAGAAGCTTCATGAAAATTTTCAAGGTCTTTTAGATTTAATACCAACCTATGATTATGGAGATTTTCTATGGGTAGAAGATGCACCAAACAAATGGGTAAAGATTCCAAGACGAAATATAAAGTACAAAAACAAAAGACTGGATTACTTAAACAGAGACCTACAATTATTGAAAAATAGGGTGAAGGAAATTAAATGCTTTGTAGGAACAGGATACGAAACAAATAAGGAACTGATATTAGATCGTAAAGCTCTGTTGATGCAACGTAAAGAACTGATTAGGGATGTAAGAGCCACCCTTGAAGGGGATAATACAGTTACTGTGAAGAGTGCAAGCATAGAAGGAGTAGAAAATATAATCATGCCAACAACCCATAGGGGGATTGTCAAAGAATGCATAGGATCTATTGCGCAGATTTATGGAGTAGAACTGGAGGCAAGGAGTACATCAACTGAGGAAGAACATGACGAAACCCTTCATATTATATTTAAAGGGGAAGTAGATTTGACTTTAGATTTAAATGGAAAAACACTTATGACTTATTCTAAAAAAACGGTGAATAGTTTTCTAAGTCATTACAGGGAAGAATTTGTAGGAGAATATGTTTGGTTAGTTATGAAAAATGTACCAAATGGGAATTATTCCTTAAAGTTGAATAATGGAACAAAACAAGGATTAAAGATGCTGGTAATGGCCACCACTGTAGAGGAGGAATATAGTAGTGGGGTGGGATCAACGAAGTCGCAAGAAATTATGCGGTTCACCCTCTAGCCTGTTGAAAAGCACCTATCTTTCTTCGTCACGGCAACGAACTAACACCCTTACGTATTTACTGCATACGCTTCGGTCGCTAGTTCATTTTGCTCCTTGAATCTAGGCACTTTTGAACAGGCTTACAGCCAGTTGAAAGCACCTATCTTAATAATATAGAGATATTTGTAGAAATGCATTGATAATAAAAACATATTCTGATAGAATAAATAGGAAGTGAATACTTAAATATAGTGATGGCGCATAGACGCTTAATAGGGAAAGTGGTTAAAATCCACTACAGCCCCCGCTACTGTGAGTAAGGACGAAAGCAAGTTGATTGCCACTGGTGAAGATCATCGGGAAGGTGTTGCGAGTAGATGGAGTTACGAGTCAGGAGACCTACCAACACTACATTAAACAACCTTCGGAGGGAAGGAGTGTTTCATTTTTATGTCAATATCCCCTGACCTAGGTTACTATGGTGGGGGTTTTTTATTTAGAAGATGTGGGGTGATTTATGAGTCAGAAAATACTAACCTTAGTTACTGGAGGGGCCAGAAGTGGCAAAAGTAGCTTTGGAGAATCTATTTTAATAAATGAATCTAGGAATGTACTGTATATTGCTACAGCCCAAGCATTTGATCAAGAAATGAAGGACAGAATTAAAAAACATCAGCAAAGTAGACCTCAAGAGTGGATTACTTACGAGGGCTATAAAAACTTTAATGAAGTATTAGCACCTTATGCTTCAGAGGTGAACGGGATTTTTTTAGATTGTGTCACCATTATGACCACCAACCTATTACTGGCACAACAGGTGGATTGGGATACTGTGAGTCATCAGCAAATTGATGAAATTGAAGCAATGATTTTTGATGAATTTAAGAAATTAGTACAGTTTATAAAGTCTTCAAAAATGAGGACTGTCTTAGTCACAAATGAAGTGGGATTGGGGATTGTACCTATTGATCGATTAACGAGGGTTTTTAGGGATATTGCAGGGAGAGTAAACCAATACCTAGCTCGAGAAGCCGACGAAGTATATTTGGTCACTTGTGGCATATCCACTAAAATTAAATAAGGGGTGAAGTGAAAATGAAAAAGCTAGAAAGAGGATTAATACATATATATACAGGTGATGGAAAAGGAAAAACCACTGCAGCAGTAGGACAAGGGACTCGAACCTCTGGTGGAGGTTATAAAGTATTGATGACCCAGTTTTTAAAAGGGGATGATACAGGGGAACTCTATAGTATTGAAAAAATGGCTCCCAACTTTGAAATCAAACGATATGCCAGTATCAAAAACTTTTACAGAAACCTTGATGAAGCAGGAAGACAGCGGGTACAACAGGAGGCTCAGGAGGGTATAAGTCTGATTAAAGAAGCCTTAGAAGAAGAACAGTACAACTTAATCATTATGGATGAAATCATGGCGGTTATGTACCTTGAAATCATCCCTGTAGAGGTAGTTATCAACCTATTAAAAAACAAGCCTGAGCATGTGGAAATGATTTTAACAGGAAGAAATGCTCCCGAAGAATTGATCCAATTAGCTGATTATGTCACAGAAATGAAAATGATTAAGCATCCCTTCCAACAGGGAATCTACGCTAGAAAAGGTATTGAGAGTTAATGTATAGTTTCATTGGGATACTGCAATTCCTAACTCGTATATCTGTAGTGAAGGCCCTACCCTTTAATGAAGAGTTTGAAAAGGGAGTGGTGTATTTTCCGCTAGTTGGCCTAGTCCTTGGGATTTTACTGGTGGCATTTAATTATATCCTATCCTTTCTGCTGCCCCCATCGATAGGAGTCATATTAACCGTGACCCTTTATATTTTTTTAACGGGAGGACTGCACCTAGATGGTTTGGGGGATTCCTTTGATGGGCTATATAGCAACAGGCCCAGAGAAAGGGTTCTAGAAATCATGAAGGATAGCCGATTGGGAACCAATGCCCTATTGGCGATTTTAATGATTCTATTGATTAAAATTGTAGGACTGCAAAGCCTGGGAGAACATCAGCTTAATATAGCTTTAATACTAATGCCAGTAATGGGAAGACAAGCCTTGGTATTGGGGAGCTATCATGCTGTCTATGCTAGAAAAGAAGGTATGGGAAATATATTTATTGGCAAAGTTACAACAGAACAGTTGATGATCACCCTTTTGATAACAATTCTAATTAGCATGATTAGTATTAAAAGCTTGCTATTTCTAACCCTTCTTCTGGGGTTTGCCCATTGGTATAAAAAACATACCACAAGGATTATCGGAGGAATGACAGGGGATACCCTTGGGGCCTTGTGTGAGCTAACAGAGGCGATTTATTTGTTGTTCTTAATCATTCAAATAAGGATATAAAGGGTGTAGGGTATGACAGAAATTTATTTTGTAAGACATGGGGAGACTGATGACAATCGTGATCATAACCTCTGTGGATGGATAAACCCTTCTTTAAATAAAGAGGGACTTATACAAGCAGAGAGGGTAGCACAACAATTAAAAAATGAATCCTTCGATGCCATTTATACTAGTGGGTTAAAGCGAACCAATGAAACCGCCGCCATGATTTTAGGTTGTAAACATGAAAAAATCCAACCATTAGACACTTTAAAAGAGCTAAACTTTGGTGATTTTGAAGGCCGTAAAATGGTAGAGTTGGAAAAAGAGCACCCTCAACTGTATCAGCAAATGAGGGATGATTTCATAGGCTTTCGTTTTCCAGGGGGAGAGAGTCTGAGGGAGATGCATCATAGGGTGAATAAAACCATGAAAGAGTTGATTTCTAGACATGATGGAGAAAAAATTCTGATTGTTGCCCATTCAGGTGTAATTCGTTCCATCATGGCAGAACTCATTACTGGAGACATGAAGAAGCACTGGAACTTTAAGATAGACCATTGTAGTGTCTCTAAAATAGAAGCCCATGGTGATTTTTATATCTTAACTAAATTAAACGAATGATCAATATTTTGATCAGAGCTTTATTTAATACTGGTGTTAATATGTAACTTTAAAATTACGTATATCTCATATTTAAAACATTAAGTTAGACAAAACAAGGAGGAGAATAAATGAAGAAAAAATGGTTAGTTGTATTAGTTGCATTTATGATGTTGATATCTGTTTTAGCTGGTTGTACTGGTGAGAAGGAAATGGGAGATGGGGGAGCAGAAGAAACAACGCCTGTAGAAGTCTCGTATCCAATGACTGTAGTTGATGGAGTAGGAAACTCTATAACGATAGAAAAGATGCCAGAGAAGATTATCTCCATCGACCCAAGTCAAACTGAAATCCTATACGCGTTGGGATTACAAGATAAGCTTTTAGCTGTTTCTGATTACTGTGATTACCCAGTTGAAGCAAAGGAAAAGGAAAAAGTAGGTAGCTCATGGGGAATTAACTTAGAGAGGGTAATTGAATTACAGCCAGAACTAGTATATGTATATGGAAATGGACAACCGGATGCAGTTGAGCAAATGCAAGCTGCAGGAATCACTGTTTTAATCTATGATCCCACTTCTATAGCACAAATTTTTGATGCCATCAAGACTACTGGTAAAGTAAATGGTATAGAGGAAGAATCTAATGCAATGGTCAAGGATCTAGAAGAAAGAAGAGACGCCATTGTAGAAAAAGTGAAGGACCAACCAAAGGTGAAGGTATTCTACCAAGTATGGGATGAGCCTTTGATGACAGCTGGACCAGGATCATTTATTGATGAGCTAATCCAATTGGCAGGTGGAGAAAATATCGCTGCCGATGCTGAAGGTGCATGGCCTACCTTTAGTGTTGAGTCATTAGTAGAAAGAAACCCAGAGGTATACTTAGCACCAGCCCATGTTGGTGAAAAAATGAGTTTAACAGAAGATGAAGAGCAACAATTGATTGATACGATTAAGTCAAAACCAGGATTCGAAGAAATCAGTGCCATGGTCAATGATCGTGTAGAATTAATGGAACCAAATATTATGTCAAGACCAGGGGCAAGAATTATTGATGCTTTAGAATTGTTAGCTAAAGAATTACATCCAGATTTATTTTAGTATTTTAAGGAGTAATTAATTCCCGCCTAAAAAGGCGGGAATTCTTCTATGGAGGAAAAACTATGATTAATAAGTTTAAGCATCCCAGAAATTTTATGATATTACTTATATTATTATTTGTTGTAATTATTGGGGCATCTATTTCTGGCTCTGCCAATATCACAGCTAGCAACAGTATTAAAATTATATTTAGTCGTATTCCTGTATTCGGGGAAGGAATTGATTTGACTGATATTCCAAAATCCCATTTGACTATTGTTCATAATATAAGGCTCCCAAGAATTCTACTGTCCTTCATTGTGGGCTTTGGACTATCGGTGGTGGGAGTGGCACTACAGGGACTATTAAAAAATCCGATGGCGGACCCCTTTATTATGGGAACATCCTCTGGTGCGGCCCTTGGAGCGGCTATTGCCATCCTATTAAAGCTGAATATGGCCTTTTTAGGAGTTGGAATCATTTCAGTCTTTGCTTTCTTTGGAGCATTACTGGCTACCTTCATTGTTTATCAACTGGCAAAGGTTAAGAACAAAGTGCCTGTTACCACCCTTTTATTGGGGGGGATAGCAGTAGGTCAGTTATTTACCGCCATGATGTCCTTTATCATGGTGATTTCCTCAAAGGATGTCACCAGTATCGTCTACTGGACGATGGGGAGCTTTTCTTCCCGTGGTTGGAATCATATACAGGTGGCAGTTCTACCAATTTTTCTTGGGACTGCTATCATCTATATCTTTGCAAAGGATTTAAACATATTACTCTTAGGGGAATCCACCGCCCAAAATACAGGGGTAGAGGTGGAGAAGGTAAAGGGAATCATATTAGCCATCAGTGCATTAGTGACGGCATTTGCCGTTTCTGTCAGTGGAATTATTGGCTTTGTCGGACTAATCATACCCCATATCGTGAGAATGCTAGTGGGACCAGATCATAGAATCTTAATCCCTGCCAGTGGACTACTGGGGGGAATCTTTCTAATCGTTGCTGATACACTGGCAAGGACAATGATTTCACCTACAGAAATTCCTGTAGGGATTATTACAGCCTTAGCGGGAGGTCCATTTTTTATTTATCTGTTAAGAAATTCTAAAAGAGCAATTTAGTGGAGGGGAGAAGTCATGAAAAATTCTATATCAACTAAGGCAATTACCTTTAAATATGACGAAAGTACAATTGTTGATGAGATTAGTCTACAGGTAAAATCAGGCTCCTTCCTTACCATCATAGGACCCAATGGATCTGGTAAATCAACTTTACTAAAGCTTATTGCTGCAAATCTTACCCCTGATGAAGGGACTATCTTGATAAATGACCGTCAGTTAACGAGTTATAAAATGAAGGACTTAGCAAAGGAAATGGCTGTGGTTCCTCAAGATACCAACGTAGCCTATGATTTTGATGTTTTTGATATTGTATTAATGGGAAGAAATCCTCACCTAAAACGTTTTCAAAAGGAAGGGGATGCTGACTTTGCCATCGTGAGGGATGCAATGGAGCAGACAAATACATGGCATCTGAGGGAAAGAAAAGTAAATGAAATCAGCGGTGGAGAGAGGCAAAGGGTAATCATTGCTAGAGCCTTAGCCCAACAGCCGAAAATTATCCTATTGGACGAGCCCACCTCATCCTTAGATATCCATCATCAAATCGAGGTATTGGAACTTTTGAAACGTCTGAATCAAGAAAAGGAAGTAACCATTGTGGCAGTACTTCATGATATGAACTTGGCCGCCCGATATAGTCAAGAGGTATTGTTATTACATGTTGGTAAAATCATCACCATGGGTAAAACGGAGGATGTTATGACGGTGGAAAATCTCCAAAGAGCCTACAAAATGGAGATGATTATTCAAAGAAATATCTATACCAACGCCCTTGAAGTTATCCCCTTATCATTAAGTGCCAAGAAGGAAAAGAGGACTAATAAGAAAATCCACCTTGTCTGTGGGGGAGGGACTGGTAAAGAACTCTTGCAACATCTTCTAGAAGAAGGATATAAAGTCTCTATGGGGGTGGTGAATGTGGGGGATAGTGATTGGGAGTTAGGAAAGCTTCTCGCCATCCCAATGGCGGAGGAAAAGCCCTTTAGTGAAATCAGTGAAGAGGCATTGGGAAAGGCTGAAAAATTAGCAAATGAAAGTAATTTAAGTATCATGACCAGTGTCCCTATAGGATGGGGAAATATAAAAAACCTGCAACTCGTAAAGAATCAACTACAGCAGAGTAAGAAGGTCTTTCTATACAAGCAAAATCTGTGGGGAGAAAGGACTGATTTTACAGAGGGGAGAGGTAATGCATTAATAGAAGAATTAAAATCTCTAGGACTACAGGAGATTTCAACTATGGAAGAATTACTAAATCAATTGGGGGAATATAAGTGATGGCAGGAAAAAAAGTGATGATGCAGGGGACGGCTTCCTCAGTGGGAAAGAGCTTATTGGCAGCTGCCCTTTGTCGAGTGTTATATCAAGATGGACATCGGGTTGTACCATTTAAATCTCAAAACATGGCTTTAAACTCCTTTATTACTGATGAAGGTTTGGAAATGGGACGGGCGCAAGTGATGCAGGCAGAGGCGGCTAATGTAAAGCCCCATGTATTAATGAATCCAATACTATTAAAACCCTCTGCCGATACTGCAGCTCAAGTAATCATTAAAGGAAAAGTTCAAGGAAACATGACAGCTGCCAGTTACCACAAATTCAAACCACAGCTTAAGGAAATGCTGGGGGAAGTATTTCAAGAGTTGTCAAAGGACTATGATATGGTGGTGATGGAGGGGGCTGGAAGTCCTGCTGAAATTAATCTAATGGAAAATGACGTGGTGAACATGGGAATGGCTGAGATTGCAGACGCGCCGGTAATCTTGATTGGAGACATTGATCGGGGTGGGGTTTTTGCGGCTCTTTATGGGACGATACAACTATTAGGAGAGCACCGTAAAAGGGTTAAAGGAATCATCATCAATAAATTTAGAGGAGACAAGCAAATCCTCGAGCCAGGATTAAAGATGTTGGAGGATCTAACAGGAGTTCCTGTGCTGGGGGTAGTCCCCTATGGAGATTTCAATATAGAGGATGAAGATAGTGTAACCGAGAGATTTAATAGAAAAGTGAAGGGGGAGGCTAAGATACATATTGATATTATCCACCTTCCCCATATCTCCAACTTTACAGATTTCCACATATTAGAGACCTTCCCAGAAGTGGAGATTCGTTACGTAAAGGCAAGGGATCATATTGAAAATCCAGATATGATCATTATCCCAGGCTCCAAAAATACCATAGCAGATTTAAAATATATTCGTGAAAGTGGCCTAGAAAAAGAGATTTTACAGGCCAATAAGAAGGGGATTTTAATCTTTGGTATTTGTGGAGGCTATCAAATATTAGGGAAGAAAATCATGGACCCACAGGGGGTGGAAAGCTCCTTAGAAGAAATAAGAGGATTGGGGTTATTGGATGTTGAGACGGTGTTTGAGGGTGAAAAGGTAACAACACAGGTGGAGGCCGTCATCCAAAGGGAAGACCTCCCCTTTCTCAAGAGTGGAAAGGATTTTAGCATAAAGGGATATGAAATACATATGGGAAGGACGACTTTAGGAGAATTGGCAAAGCCTTTAATGACCATCACCAACAAGCTAGGGGAGGAAGTCAGCTATGGAGATGGTGCTGTAAATGGAAATCTTCAAGTGATGGGGACCTACCTACATGGGGTCTTTGATCAGTTGAATTTTACAAGTAGTCTTATTAACTATTTTATGGAAAAGAAGGGGTTAGATCCATTAGGAGAAAATCAGATGACTTTAGAAGAGTATAAAAATAAGGAATACGACAAATTGGCTAAGATCTTCCGAGAAAATGTAGATATGGAAAAAATCTATCGTATATTAGGTGGTCAAGAATGATGGTACTAGTTGGTGGATATATCCTTGATTTAATATTGGGGGACCCTCAGGGGTTTCCCCACCCAGTGCGGTTTATTGGTGGATTAATAAATAGATTAGAAAAACTTCTATACACCGATGACCAGCCTAAGAAGCTCCTTCTGAAGGGGGGGCTACTGACACTTCTAGTGGTATCGATTACCTGCTTCATTACCTTTAGTATTATTCGATTGGCTACTCTGCTACATCCTGGGGCAGGAATGATTATCTCAATTATTCTTGCTTATACCATATTAGCCACTAAGAGCCTACATAAAGAAAGTGAAAAGGTTTTAATTCCATTAAGGAATAACGACTTACCAGAGGCTAGAAAATATCTTTCCTACATTGTTAGTAGAGACACCTCCCATCTACAGGAGGAGGAAATCATTCGAGGAACAGTGGAAACAGTGGCGGAAAACATATCCGACGGAATCATCGCTCCTTTATTTTATCTATTTTTAGGGGGCGCGCCTTTAGCCATGGCATACAAGGCCATCAATACCCTAGACTCTATGGTGGGATATAAGAACGATAAATACCTGTATTTTGGTAGGGCATCGGCAAGGTTAGATGATATAGCTAACTATATTCCAGCCCGTCTAACGGCGGTTTTTATCGTCCTCAGTAGCTATCTATTGGGGAAAATGGGTAGTCATTCTTTAAAAATTGCTTTAAGGGATGGAAGAAACCACAATAGCCCCAATTCAGGTTATCCCGAGGCTGCAGTTGCAGGAGCATTGGGAATCCAATTGGGGGGAGATAATCAGTATTTCGGAAAAATCCTTCATAAACCCATCATTGGTGATGCAATTCAGTCATTACAACAAAAACATCTTACAGAAACCTATCAATTGATGTATATGTCATCGGCCGTTGGTGTAATTACTTTCCTGCTATTGGGACAAACTTTGGAGGTGTTGTAGTATGAAGCATGGGGGAAATGTCTTTGAGATAGAACAGAAGTATGGCTTTGACAGGAGGTGTTTGTTGGACTTTAGTGCCAATATAAATCCTTTAGGTGTTCCAAAACTCTATAAAAAGATGATGATGGATGCCTTTGATGATTTAATAAATTATCCAGATATCAATTATTTTGATTTAAAAAATGACATTGGGGAAAAATACAATCTGTCAGTGGAAAATATCTTTGTGGGGAATGGCGGTGTACAGGTCATTTTTGATTTTATTAAAGCCATTAATCCTAAGAAGAGTTTAGTGGTGTACCCAACCTTTGGGGAATATGAGAGGGCCATTAGGGCAACTGGTGGTCAGGTGGAGGAATTCTTTTTAAAGGAAGAAGAAGATTTTCAATTAAATGCAGAAGAAATTATGGAAAGAATACATAGGGATTTAGATTTAGTGGTTTTATGTAATCCTAATAATCCTACGGGTACATTGACAAATAAGAGCCTTCTAGAGAATCTGTTAAAAAAGTGTCGAGAAAATAATGTATTCTTAATGATTGATGAGGCCTTCATGGATTTTGTTGAAGGAGCAGAAGAATACTCACTACTTTCTCAAGTGGAGACTTATGACAATCTATTGATCACCCGTTCTTTTACCAAATTTTATGGGATACCAGGGCTTCGACTGGGTTTTGGGGTATGTAGTCATCCAGAGATTAAAGGACAATTAAGGGAACACGGGATACCTTGGCAAGTAAATACATTTGGCAGTTATTTTGGTAGAGTACTATTGGAGGATGGGGAGTATGAAAAGAAGACCCATCTATGGCTGAAGGAGGAGACGCCAAGGTTTGTGGAGGAACTAAAAAAGCTAGCTTTATTTAAGGTTTACCCCCCTTCAGTAAATTATATATTACTAAAACTGCTTCCATCACAATTAGATGTGAAGGGTCTAAAGGAAAGATTGTTGGTGGAAAAAATCTTGGTACGGGATTGTAGTAATTTTAAAGGATTATCAGATCGGTTTATTAGGATTGCCATAAAAGGAAAACAAGATAACGATAGGCTATTGGAGGTCTTAAAGAGAATATAGGATTTTTGCAAAACAGGACTGATATTAAAAACAGGGCTTATAATAAAGCAACCACTTGCTGAGGCAAGTGGTTGAAATATAAGTCGAAATATAAGTATTAATTATTGCTATTGCTGCATTCAGGGCAAATTCCAAAAAAGCTTAATTGTTGCCGTTGAATTTGATAATTTTTCTTTTCTTCTACGATGCTGGATAATCCACTAAAAAAATCTCCTTCCAAGTCTTCTACTTTATGACACTTTGTACAGATTACATGGGGATGACTTGTTGGTTTACAATCATATCTAAAGCTATTTTCGCCAATATTAATAATTTGAATGAGACCTAACTCAGCAAATAAATCTAATGATTTATACACTGTTGCCAAACTGATGGTAGGGTAAGTAGGAGCAAGTTGGTTATAAATTGCCTCTGCATTAGGGTGGTTTAAATTGTCCTTTAATGCATTGTATACAGCGATTCTTTGGGGGGTAATTTTGCAACTACCTTCCTTCAATACTTTTACTAAGGTTTCCATTATGTTCACCACCTAAAAAATAAAGATTATTATTAGCTATCTTTTTTCATTATAGAATAATGTTAATTAATTGTCAATCCTTGCTTGGGCAAAAATTTGACAAAATTAGTTTGGAAAAATTGAGGAGGAATAAAATGAATTATAAAATGGTTGTGTTAGATATGGATGGAACACTATTGAATAGTCAAAGTCAAGTCTGCAATGTGGCGGAGGATGTGTTAAAGGAGAGCGTTAAGAGAGGAATTATCGTTGCCATAGCCACTGGGAGGATCTTTACATCGGCTAGGGCATACGCAGAGCTACTGGGGATAGAGGCCCCCATCATTGCCTGTAATGGGGCTTTGATTCGTAATCATATTACCAATGAAGTAATCTATCAAAATGAAGTGAAAAAAGAGGATGCCCTCAAAGTGATTGAGATTTGTCAAGAACATGATGTATACTTCCATTTTTACGATCAAGAGAATCTATATGTGGAAAAAGAACGGGTAGACTATTTATTGGAGCATTATTGGGGAGGTCGTCGGAAAAAAGGTAGTGAAAACATTCAGTTTCAAGAATTGGAAAATGCCCTTGCTTATGTTGCGGGTAATGATGTAGAAATATTAAAGTTTGTATTGGTGGATCATCGTCCTGAAAGATTGGTGAAAATCAGAAAAGTACTGGAGAATATCCCAACAATCGAAGTTGATAAGTCTTGGCACAACAACCTAGAAGTAATGAATCAAGGGGTGTCAAAGGGAAAAGCCATCAAGCAACTTGGAGAAATATTAGGAATAGAAAAGGATGATATTATCGCCTTTGGAGATAACTATAACGACTTATCCATGAAGGATTATTCTGGAGCCTTTGTGGCGATGGGAAATAGTGATGATGCTATAAAAGAAATTGCCACCTATGTCACCACCAGCAATGATGAAAATGGGGTGGCAGAAGGAATTAAGAAGTACGTTTGGTAAAGATTTTCTATGGGCTGTTTAATGAGTTTAAAATAATGTATATGGAATCCTCCCAATGGAAAGAAATAGAATAGTACTATTTCATTTTTAAGGGAGGATTTTTCATGAAAACAAAAAGAGTAAGGGAGCCGATTGTTGCCATCGCCCGAAATCGAGCGGAGGAGCAATCCATTGTAGAAGCACTAGACCTTCTACCGATAGATCAAATTATTAAGGCTGATGACTGTGTTGTCATTACCCCCAATTGGGTAAAGGCTCAGCCTCCAAATACTGCCACAGTGGTAGGACCAGAGACTTTAAGAGAACTCATACAATATGTAAAGACAAAAAACCCTAAAAGAATAGTTGTTGCCACTGGGTCTGGTGGAGACGATACAAAAAAGGTGTTCCACAGTATCGGCTATGATCGGGTGATTGCCGAGGAAAATGTAGAGTTCATTGATTTAAACTATGGCCCCTATGTGAAGCTACCTTTAGGTCATGAAATCATCAAAGAGACAGAAATTAATCAATTAATCAATGAAACTGATGTTTTGATCAGTTTTACCCAGTTGAAATATCACGAGGAAGCCACCATGAGTGCTTCTATTAAAAACATTGCTCTTGGATGGCCACCAGCTGAGGTTCATGGTTTCCCAAAGAAAAAGTTAGGCATTCACGAGGATCTACATGGATTTATAGTCGCCATGACAAAGAAACTACCCATTGATATATCCATCATCAGTGTTGATAAAGCCATGATTGGAACAGGGCCATCGGGGGGAAAAGCAGTCAATACAGAGGGACTGGTAATTGTCTCTACAGACTCTTTAGCGGCTGATGCAGTAGGGGGAAGACTCCTTGGTTTTCTACCTCAAGCAGTACAGTACCTTTATACCTTGTATCGGGATGGTGTGGGGGAAGCAGACCCAAGAAATATGACTATGAAGGGAGTAACCCTAGAGGATGCAGAGAAGATTTTCTCTGTAGCAGCCTATGGGCAAGAGGTTGTATTGGATAAGAATAATCAGATAAAGGATTTGCATGGGAATAGATAAATGAATGTAAAGATATAACGGTAAAGAATAAGACAATAAAAAAACTGCCTTGAATAAAATCAAAGCAGTTTTTTATAACGAACTTTTTCGTAAATGGGTTTCAACATAAGTCATCATTTAAGTCTTCAGGAGAAAGACTTTGTTCTTATTTTATACAATTGTCTTCTTATTGACTATAGATTCTATTCCTTACTCTTTACTAATTTGCACCCTCTGAAATATAATTAACTCCTAAAGTATTTGGACCACAATGGCTAGAAATAACACAACCAGCTGAAGCAATGATGATTTCTTTATCTGTAAATACCCTGCTGAGTTCTTCTTTGAGATAAAGGGCTTCCTCCTGTGCCATGGAGTTGATGATCATAATCTGGTTACTAATGATGGAATCTGCTTCATCTAATACTTGATTTAGTAGGGAAGAGATCACTTTTTCACGTTTTCCCATACTTTTATCCCCTAAAACTAACTTACCCTCTGTCACCTGAAGGATAGGTTTAATCCCCAGCATATTTCCCATGATGTTTTCTATTGAGGAACAGCGTCCCCCTTTTCGAAGGTATTCAAAGGAATCCACAATAAAAGAAGTTCTAATTTTTGGAACTAATTCTAAGATTTTAGTAGCTACCTCTTGGTAGTCCATACCTAAAGCAACAAATTCAACAGCTTGTAATGCCAATATTCCAAGACCACTAGAGATATTTAGAGAGTCAATTACTTTTATCCTATGGTCATGGAATTCATTGGCAGCTATTTTTGCATTTTGAATCGCAGATGCCAATTTAGAAGATGTACCAATATAAATGATCTCCTTACCTTCCTCCAAATGCTTTTTGAAGGTTTCATAGTAGTCGTTGGAGCTTGGAGCAGCTGTCACGGGAATCTCTCCTGTGGACTTAACCCATTGATAGATAACCTCTGGTGTAATATTAATGCCATCTTTATATACATTCCCTTGGAACTTGACGTACATTGGAACCACTGAAATATTGTTGTGATCCAGTATAGTTTGGGTAAGATCGCAGGTACTATCTGTAATTATTTGTATCATGAAATTAACCCCCAATTAAATAATACTTATAAAGAATAATTTATTTTAAAAGCAAAACTGATGGAAGTGAATGGCGAGATATCTATATAATATGTCTATACTTATATATTACTAAAAATTAGTAAAATATTAAAGTATTATAAAGAGAATTTATTTTGTAGCTTGATTATTTGATTTGATACCCATTATTATATATATTATTGTCAAGGAGTAATTCTTGAGACATTAAGCAAGGGGGAAAATAATGAAATATAATGTACGACTGGCAAAGAAAGATGATTTAATGGCTATAAAGGAAATATATAACGAAGGAATTGAGGATGGGATTGCAACACTAGAAACGAGACTACGGAATGATGAAGAGATACTGACTTGGTTTAGAGGAAAAAGTACCCGTCATAAGGTACTGGTGGTGGAAGGGTTAAAAGACCCCCACAGTCAAGGGGGAATTGTTCTAGGATGGGCTGCTTTAAATGTATTCAACCCAAGGGCTTGTTATGATGGTGTAGCAGATTTTTCCATCTATATTAGAAGAACTATGAGGGGTAAAGGCCTTGGTAAATTATTGTTACAGGCTTTAATAGAAGTTGCCCCAAAGGAGAATTTTCATAAGTTAGTTTTAAGTACCTTTGTAATAAATGAAGCAGGTCAACGGCTATATCAATCCTTGGGCTTTAGAGAGGTGGGGACCTATTTCAAACAGGGAAGGGTAGGGGATCAATGGATAGATATCACCATTATGGAGAAAATACTTATACAAGATTAAAATTACCTAGCTTAATATTAAAATATACGACTAATAACAGGAGATTTCATATTTTATGAAGTCTTTTTTTATCAAATACAAAATCAAAAGAAAAACAATTGGTTTCAAAACTTAATGAAACGTACTTCTTAGGGCAAAAAGGAAAATAGATGAAATAGAGTAAATATAAAAACTATTGATGTTTTAGAAACATACATCAATAGTTTTTTGCTGTGTTTGCATAAACTTATTCAATTTAGAAACCTGAATATTAAAATAATTACAGTGAAAACTAGTAAAGATATAGGCAAAAAATAAGAAATATTAAATTTTGTAGAAATATGAAAAATTTATGTATAAAAATATAGGCATTGGATAATAACTTATGTTAAAATAATATGCTGGATGAATGATTTTAAGGAGGTTGATAAGGATGCAGGTTACTATACACGATTCACTAGAAACAGCATTGGAGTATTGGATTAAATACTCTACCGTTTACCAGAACAATAATGAGTCTAAGGAAGAAATTCGCAGTAAAAGATTAGAAATAAAGCATCTATTAGACAAAAAAGGAGTCACTGAGGTGGAAATCTACGGAATCCAAGGTAGCACCTACACACTACGTTATAAATATCGTGGTAACAAAATCTTCACTACACTGGAGGTTCAGTAATCAAACTGTAATAATAAAAGGTTTGAAGAAACGTCCATAATATATTAAAATAGAATATGCTTTGGAAATAATAGGATAGACAGAGAAATCTATCCTATTATTTTTTAGGCTTCACTGGTGTTTGGGCGTATTAGATTGTTGTTTTATAGTCAGTTATGGAAGGAGGAAGTATATGTCGGTAAAAGAGCATCCAGATTACGGAGAAGAAATTGAGCGGTTGGAATATACCAAGGATTATATCAAAATGACCTTGAGGGCAACTGAGGAACGAAAAAAGACGTTCCAAGAAAATATTAAAGAGGGAATTGCAAACATAGATAGTAGTGAGGGCTATATTAATATTTTAATCAACTCAAAGTTTATGGAGACGGCAGAACGAAACTTCTATGGCTTAACTAGAGCTAAGGAGAAGCCGTATTTTGCAAGAATAGATTTCAAACCTAGTGATAGTGAGATAATGGATAAAATCTATATTGGGAAGACCTCGTTATTTAGAGCAGATGACGATGTACCGCTAATCGTTGACTGGCGAGCTCCCATTGCCAATGTCTATTACGAGGGACGATTGGGGGAAACCTCCTACCCAACAGAAGTAGGGGTGGAGGAAGGGGAGTTAAGCTTAAAAAGGCAATATACCATCGATGAAGGAGAACTGGAATCCATTTTGGATGTAGACATTACCACCACAGATACATTCCTTCAAGCCTCCCTATCTGCCAATGCTGACAATAGATTAAAGGATATTGCCGCCACCATTCAAGGAGAACAAAATAGAGTCATTAGAGCGGAAATGGACAGACCTCTGATCGTTCAAGGGGTTGCAGGTAGTGGTAAAACCACCATAGCCCTACATCGTATCGCTTATTTCATTTATACCTACGAAAAAACCTTCGACCCCGAGAACTTTATGATTATGGCCCCCAACAATCTTTTCATCAACTACATATCTGAAGTATTGCCAGAACTGGGAGTAGAGCAGGTAGTTCAAACAACCTATACGGATTTCATGAAGGAATTGGTGGGATCTTCCTTTAAATTAACAAATGCAAAGGATAAGCTAACGGATCTAATCCAAGGCTCAAGTAAAGAGAACAAGGAATTATCTTTGATGGCTTGGGCAGCCGCCTACAAGGGTTCTATGGATATGAGGGATGTTATCGATGCTTATGTCAAGGATATTGAAAAGCAGTTCTATCCAAAGGAGGATTTTGTTTTAGGGGATATCCTACTGGTGACAAAGGAACGGATAAAGGAAATGTTTTTAGAAGAGCTGACATATCTACCACTGTATAAGAGAATAGACGAGATTAAAAAAACCTTGAGAAATCAATTGAAATATAGAAAAAATGATATCCTAAAGGACATTCAAACAAACTATGACAGCAAAATAGATAGAATCAGAAGCACCCAAGAAGCAACGGAGGAAAGAAGACTAAAATTAGTAGCTTTGATGGAGGAGCGGGATCAGGTCCTAGAAAGCACAAAAAAGACCATCAAGACAGTGATTAAAAAATACACAGCAAAGTTCCCTTCAAAAAAGCTCATGGACTACTATCAAGACCTGATGACGGTGGAGGAGACACTACGATACTATTCCAATAATTCTTTAATGAAAGAACAATACAAATATCTAGTAAATCTCAATAGACTACTACTGGCAAAGAAAAATATCGAGATGGAGGATTTAGCATCTGTAGCTTATTTACGGCATAAAATATTTGGCTTTGATACCAAACTAGATATAAAAAACATTGTAATAGACGAAGCGCAAGACTTTAGTTTGTTTCAGTTCTATGTGTTAAAGGAAGTGCTAAAGACCAATATGTTTACCCTCCTGGGGGATCTTTCTCAAGGAATTCACAGTTATCGCAGTATTCAGAACTGGGAAGAGGTAATCGAGATAGTCTTTGATAAAAATAGGTGTAACTATATGACCCTAGTGCAGAGCTATCGTACCACTATAGAAGTCATGCACCTTGCCAACGAAATTATCAAAAAACTAGATAACGATAAAATCGTATTAGCAAAGCCAGTAATACGACATGGTGAAAAGCCCAGTATTAAGCGTTATAAGGAAGAGTCGGATCTGATTGTAAACTTAGTAGAAAAAATTAAAGAGATGAAATATCAAGGCTATAAGTCTATTGCTCTTATTTGCAAGACTTTAGAGGAAGCAAGTGTCCTAAAGAAAGTCCTAGATCAACATCAGTTGGATGTTAGATTTTTAGATGGAAAGGAAGACAAATATTCTGCAGGGATTATGTTGGTCCCTTCCCACATTGCCAAGGGGCTTGAATTTGACGTAGTATTTATAGTTAATATCAATGAAACATATCAACAAAATGACTTAGATATCAAGCTACTATACGTAGCCATGACGAGAACCCTCCATAGATTGTTTATCTATCAAAAAGAAGGGACTATTCCTTTGTTGGAGGGGGTTAAACAAAGTCTTTACCAAGAGTAGTCGTTGCATGATAACTCTGGCAACAACCACATCCATAGCCTAAAGGTTATGGATGTTTTAATATTGGATAAATATTTTTGTATTACGATAGTAAAAACTATATTAATGAAAAGACTAAAAACAATTGACAGAAAAATTAGCCAATGATATAATATAAACCAATCATAAACAATCATAAATAATCAAATAAAATAATAAATATTACTAAAATCAATCATAAACCATCATCGAATAGAATAATGTATAAGAACGGGGGTTAAGAATGTTTGTTGAGGAACGTAAGTCTAAAATACTAGAGATTTTAAAAAATTCCCATAGAATTCAAGTCAATGACTTAACGGAAGCACTGGAGGTGTCGGAGTCAACCATTCGAAGAGATTTGCAGGATTTGGAGCAGGCGGGACTTTTAAAAAGGACCCACGGTGGGGCCGTTAAAGTTGAACATACAGGCTTTGAGGCAACAATGGGGGAGAAACAACTATCTAATATGGAGGAAAAAACAGAAATAGGAAAGCGAGCAGCAGCCCTGATATCCGATAATGATACGGTAATATTAGACGCAGGTACGACGACCTTACAGATCGCAAAACATATTAGGTCAAAGAACGTTACTGTGTTAACCAACTCTATTCTAATCGCCTCGGAGTTATCACAAAATCCAGATGTCCACATAGTCGTAACAGGGGGATATATCCGTAGGGAAACCGTTTCCATTGTAGGTCCCTTAACGGATAAGATTATTCAGAGTTTTAGGGTTGACAAAGTTTTCCTTGGAACCAATGGCATTACCCTACAGGATGGTTATACCACTCCAAACTTAGAAGAGGCCCACACCAAGAGGGTGATGATGAAATCAGCGAAGGAAATATATATTGTTGCAGACCATAGTAAATTTGGAAGGGTATCCTTTGCTAGATTTGCTAACTTAGAAGAAGTAGATGGAATAATAAGCGACTCAGGAGTAGATCAGCATATGGTTGATAAATTTGCCTCTAAGAATATTCAAATCATCTACAGTTAGAAGGAGGACAATATGATTACAACAGTAACACTTAATCCTGCCATCGATCAGAGTCTAGGATTTGAGGGACTTCAATTTGGGCAAGTAAATAGAGTAATAGAATCAAGATTAGAGGCGGGGGGGAAGGGAATTAATGTATCCAAGGTTCTCAAAGCCCTTGGCGAACCCTCTACTACAACAGGATTTATAGGTGGAGAAGCGGGTAAATGGCTTAATCAATGGTTAAAGAAGCAAGAGATTATGACGGATTTCGTAGAAACCGATGTGGAAACCCGAACCAACATTAAGATGATTGATTATAAAAGTAAGATTATAACTGATATTAATCATCCAGGGGGTCCTATAAAAGAGGAGTATCTAAAGATATTGCTTAACAAAAACAAGATGTTAGCACAAAAAAGTAAAGTTATGGTGCTATCGGGGAGTTTGCCAATGGATGTACCTACTAGCATTTACAAGAGTTTAGTTGAGATAGCCAACAGTAGTGGGTGTATTACAATCCTCGACTGTGAAGGAGAAGCTTTACTAAAGAGTATTGAGGCAATGCCCTTTATGATTAAACCAAATATCCATGAATTAGAAAATACTTTGAAAGTTAAAATAAGCAGTGAAGCGGACATTATTAACTATGGCAGTACTTTCCTAGACATGGGAGTTCGGATGGTGGTGGTTTCAATGGGGGAAGATGGAGCAATTCTAATGACTAATCAAGAGATGTTGAAGGCAGAAACAATTAAAGTTGAGGTAAATAGTACAGTGGGGGCTGGAGACTCCATGGTGGCAGCCTTTGCCTATGGACTAAAAAAAAGACTAGATCTAAAGGAAGTCTTTAAATTAGCCATAGCCTCCGCCACTCTAAGTGTAAGTAAAGGAACAACCCTCCATAGACTAGAGGAAATACAACGATATAGGGATAAAGTGAAAATTAGTAGACTAAGATAAAAGGAGAATTAATATGGAAATAAAAGATGTTTTAAATAAAAAATTAATGATTTTAGATCTTCAATCTAGCAGTAAAGAAGATGTGGTGATGGAATTAGTTAAGCCATTAGTAAAGGAGGGGATTGTAACGGAGGAGTCTCATTTTATTAAGACTGTGATGGATAGGGAAGCCCAGTCAACAACTGGAATAGGTATGGGCATAGCCATTCCCCATGGAAAGTCCTCTGTGGTGACAGAACCTTCAATTGTATTTGGGAAGTCTCAAAAAGGAATTGACTATGAAGCACTGGATGGAGAACCAAGTTATATTTTCTTTTTAATAGCAGTACCGGAAAATTCCGATGATCAACATTTAAGAGTACTAAGCCAGTTATCTCGAAGCCTCATGAGTGAAGAAATTCGAGAAAAATTATTAAAAGCTACTTCTGAAGAGGAAGTATTAAAAGCTTTTCAATAAAAAGAAACTAAGTATTAAGGTAACTACGTATTTTATTTTTTAAAAATAGTAAAGGGGGATCATTATGAAATTAATAGCAGTTACTTCATGTCCAACTGGAATAGCCCATACCTATATGGCAGCTGAAGCCTTAGAGAAGGCAGCGAAGAAGAAGGGTGTGGAAATTAAGGTTGAAACCCAAGGGTCTGTAGGAGTAGAAAATGAGTTAAGTACAGAAGACATTCAAGGGGCCCATGCAGTCATCATAGCAGCGGGAGCAAATGTATCAGAGGAAAGGTTTACACATAAAGCAATGTTAGAAGTTCCAATTTCAGAAGCAATTAAAGATGCAGAAGGAATAATTGAAAGGGCCTTAAAATTAGAAGCAAAGAAGCAAGATTTATCTCAAAAAGTATCAGAAATTAAAAAAGAAAGAAGTGAAAAAAGAACAGGTCCCTATAAGCATTTAATGAGTGGAGTTTCCTTTATGCTTCCTCTAGTGGTGGCAGGGGGATTAGCTATTGCCTTATCCTTTATATTTGGTATAGAAGCATTTAAAGTTGAAGGGACACTAGCAGCAGCTTTAATGCAAATAGGTGGTGGAGCAGCCTTTGCTCTAATGGTACCAATATTAGCAGGATATATTGCCTATTCCATAGCAGAAAGGCCAGGTTTGGCACCAGGATTAATTGGAGGTATGATTGCTTCTCAAATCGGTTCAGGATTCTTAGGTGGTATTATTGCAGGTTTTATTGCAGGTTATACAGCTGACTTCTTAAAGAAGAACATTAAGTTACCAAAGACGATGGAGGGCTTAAAGCCAGTATTAATATTACCTTTATTATCATCTCTAGTAGTGGGATTATTAATGATTTATGTAATTGGAATGCCTGTTAAAGGTATTATGGATGCCATGACCAACTGGTTACAGGGATTAACAGGATCAAATGCCCTATTATTAGGAGCTATTTTAGGGGCTATGATGGCCTTTGACATGGGGGGACCCATTAATAAAGCTGCCTATACCTTTGCTGTAGGACTTCTTGGATCTAATATATTTGAACCTCAAGCAGCAGTTATGGCAGCAGGTATGACGCCTCCACTGGGATTAGCATTGGCAACAGTTCTTTTCAAAAATAAATTTACAATGCCAGAAAAAGAAGCTGGTAAAGCTGCTTGGGTTCTTGGAATTTCCTTTATTACAGAGGGGGCTATACCATTTGCAGCAGCAGATCCCTTCAGAGTAATTCCTTCAATTGTAGCAGGTTCAGCAGTTGCAGGAGCATTATCAATGGTATTTGGGGCAACCTTGAGGGCTCCCCATGGTGGGATCTTTGTTCTTCCGATTCCAAATGCAGTAGGAAATCTAGGGGGCTATGTCTTAGCCATCTTAGCAGGTACAGTAGTAACTGCCCTATTAGTAGGGGGATTAAAGAAAAAAGTAGACCAGTAGTAAATATAATGGCAGAATAGGGGGAATGAATCCTTCTATTCTGTTTTCCACATAATAAACATGTATTAGTAATTATAGAAAGGATGAAGAAAATGATTAAGCAAACAGTTGTAGTTAATAATGGTTCGGGTCTACATGCAAGACCCGCAACACTTGTAGTCAAAGAAGCCAGTAAATTTGAGAGTGATGTTACCTTTATCAGTGGCACGGCAGAGGTAAATGCCAAGAGCATAATGGGAATTATGGCACTTGGGGCAAAACAAGGACAGTCAATTAATGTTAAGGTGGAGGGGAATGACGAGGAAGAAGCAATGAAGGCAATAATTGCTCTATTCCAATCTAATTTTGGTGAAGCCTAGAACAGGAGTGAAAATATGCTTAAAGGAATTGGAGCATCGCCAGGTATTGCAATAGGAAAAATATTTTTAATTGAGCAAGAAGAACTTAAGATTGAATGTAAAGCCATCAATGATAATCATATAGAAAAGGAAATAAAAAGACTAAAGAGTGCTTTAGTAAAATCTAGGGAACAAATACAAGAGATCAGAGAAAAAGCATCAACTGAACAGAGGAATATTTTAGAAGCCCACATAATGATTCTAGAAGATCCTGAATTAGTAAAGACAGTGGAAACAAAAATTCAGTCGGAAAAAATTAATTCAGAGGCTGCTTTACAAACGACTTTGGAGATGTTTGTAGCTATCTTTGAAGCAATGGAAGATGAATATATGAAGGAACGGGCAGCGGATATACGGGATGTGGGACAAAGATTATTGATGAATCTCCTCGGTAAAGAACAACTCAATCTAAAAAATCTAAAGGAACCAGTCATTCTAGTGGCCCGTGATATCACCCCTTCAGATACGGCCCAGATGGACCCTGAGAAAGTGATGGGCTTTTTGACGGATATAGGTGGACGAACCTCCCACAGTGCCATTATGGCAAGGTCAATGGAGATACCTGCAGTGGTGGGTTTAGGAAGGATTACAGAGAAAATCAAAACAGGGGATTTTGTAATTTTAGACGGAGAAACTGGGCAAGTATACATTAACCCTGAAGAAAAATTAGTAGACTTATATAATGAAGCAAAGGAAAAAGAACTGGCTGTAAAAAGGGGTCTAAGAGCCTTAATCAATAGGGAAACCATATCAAAGGATGGGAAAAAGGTGGAGTTAGGCTGTAATATAGGCAACCCTAATGATGCTGAAAAGGCCCACGAAAATGGTGCTGAGGGTATCGGACTATACAGAACAGAGTTCCTTTATATGGATCGATCCGACCTACCTTCTGAAGAAGAGCAATTTTCTGCCTACAAAAAAGTACTGGAAATTATGGGGGATAGACCCGTAGTCATTCGAACCTTAGATGTTGGAGGGGATAAAGAATTACCTTATCTACAGCTTCCTAGGGAGATGAATCCCTTCTTAGGGTATCGAGCTATAAGAATTTGCCTTGATCAGAAGGAAATTTTTAAAACCCAACTAAGGGCTTTACTAAGGGCTAGTACCTATGGAAATTTAAAAATCATGTATCCTATGATTTCCTCTGTGGAGGAGGTAAGGTCTGCTAATACAGTACTGGAGGAGGTGAAGGAGGAACTAGAAAGGGAAAATATTGCCTATTCAAAGGATATTGAAGTAGGAATCATGATTGAGATTCCTGCTGCGGCCATCATCTCAGATCTTTTGGCTAAAGAGGTAGATTTCTTTAGCATCGGCACCAATGATTTAATCCAGTATACTACTGCTGTAGATAGAATGAATGAAAAAATATCTCACTTATATAACCCCTTTAATCCTGCAGTATTACGCCTTATCCAGCAGGTTATTGTTAATGGTCACAGGGCTGGCATTTGGGTAGGAATGTGTGGTGAAGTTGCAGGAGACAAAAGGTTAATACCAATTCTGCTAGGAATGGGACTGGATGAATTTAGTATGAGTGCTGGAAATCTTTTACCTGCCCGACGGCAAATACATGGTCTCATCTATGAAGAAATGAAGAATATCAGCGAAAAAGTATTGGAGATGAGTACAGCAGAGGAAATACAACAGTTTCTAACCGAGGCTACATCCCAATGACAGACATTTAAGATATATTTATGGTAGATAAAGCTAAATTTGTTTAAATAAAACCCCCAATGTAGAAGTGATACAAAGGGGGTTTTGTGATTTACTTAATTGGTTTTACTTATTAATATTTTTAAACCAATTTAACCTGATGATATCCTTTTTTACCTTTTTTGATCATGATACTGCCATCCTTGAAGATTTCTGTAGTAATAGCAAAAGTAATATCAGTCACCTTTTCATCATCAATGGAGATTCCCCCCTGTTGCACTAGGCGACGACCTTCTCCCCTTGAAGCTGTTAGTTCAGTTTTTACCAGTAAACCTAGAATATCCATTCCTTCTAAATCAGCAATGGTAACATCAGTAGTGGGAACAGATCCAGCTAAAGGACCTTGACCAAATAAAGCTTTAGCAGCAGCTTCTGCTTTTTTAGCTTCATCTGTACCGTGGACTAGTTGAGTAACCTCGAAGGCAAGGATTTCCTTAGCTTTGTTAATCTCTGACCCTTCTAAAGCACCCAATCTTCTTACTTCCACCATTGGCAGGAAGGTTAACAGGGCAAGACATCTTTCAACATCTTTATCATCAACATTTCTCCAGTATTGGTAGAACTCAAAGGGGGATGTTTTTTCAGGATTTAACCAGATAGCTCCCGATTCAGTTTTACCCATTTTCTTACCTTCACTGGTGGTCAATAGGGTAAAGGTCATACCGTAGGCAGCTTCACCTTCGACTCGACGGATTAAATCGGCTCCAGCAATGATATTAGACCATTGATCATCTCCACCGAACTGTACACGACAGCCGTGTCTTCTAAATAGCTCTAGGAAGTCGTAGCTTTGCATAATCATGTAGTTAAACTCTAGGAAGGATAGCCCCTTTTCCATACGGCTTTTAAAACACTCAGCTGTAAGCATACGATTTACTGAGAAGTGCCTACCCATTTCCCTTAAGAAGGGTAAATATTGTAGATTCATCAACCAATCAGCATTGTTCACCATGATGGCATTACCTTCGGAGAAATCTAAAAAATTCTTTGTTTGCTCCATGAAGCAATCGGCATTATGTTGGATTTCCTCAAGGGTCATCATTTGTCTCATATCGGTCTTACCAGTAGGATCCCCCACCATGGCAGTTCCGCCGCCTAGTAGAAAAATAGGCTTATGACCAGCCTTTTGTAGATGGGACATAACAATGATTTGTAGGAAGTGACCTACATGTAGACTGTCGGCAGTAGGATCAAACCCAGTATAGAAGGTTACTGGCCCTTTTCCAAACAACTCTCTTATTTCGTCCTCGTGGGTTGCCTGTTGGATAAAACCCCGTTCCTTAAGCACATCAATAATATTAGACATATCTATACCTCCTTTATTTTTTAAAGATTAATACAAGTCAGAACTCTTAATTATGAATGAGTAATTATCGGCTATCTGCTTTCCTCAATAAAAAAAGGGCCTGCTCGTCTGTAAAGGACGAGAGAACCCGTGGTACCACCTTATTTTGCATATTCCTATGCCTCTAGCCATGTTAACGGATGGGAACCGTCGAAGCTTTTTACTTCGAAACTCCAAAGTGTATTTCATCCTTCCATGTGCTGTAGATTTTTCACCTACCAATCTACTCTCTAGCTTTGTAACCATGGGGATTACTAATCTTTTTCATAGTTTTTTCCAACAACTTATTTTAGTTATATTAACACAAAGCATAGGGGATTTCAAGGGTTAAATTGAATTTTAATAATTACATTATCCCCTATAGGGAGAAAAATATAACATCAAATAGAAAATATTGCTTATGTAAACTAGAAGGTTTTTTTAGTATAATTAACTTAAGTATTTTTTGATGATCGCTATAAACTTGTGGATGAGAGGATTTGGATGATGAGGGGACTAATGAAGAGAATCAATGTTAAAATAGCAGTATTTGTTATGCTAATAGTGGGGCTTACCCTATATACAGCCTATTCGATGCTAGCAGAGGAGGAAATATCTTTAGAAGAAGTAAGAGTTCTTGCTGCTGATGGTATGATTACACCAATAACAAAAGAAGATGTGACAGGTGAAGGGTCTGAAAAGATTGGCAAAGAACTACTAGAAGACACATTGGAGGAGCAGGTAGAAAACGAAATAGATAAAGAGGGCGGTCAAAACGAGAAAAAAGCAACAGAAGAAGTGAATCAATCAGACGATTTAGAAAAAGAAGAAAGAAAACAAGAAGAGTTGAGGAAAGCAGAGTTACTTAAAGAAGAAGAACGTAAAAGAGCAGTTTTAAGAGCAGAAGAGGCAAAAAGAGAAGAAACCAAGAAGCAAGAAGAAAACAAACAAATTGAAGCAAATCCCAATGCCCTTCAAGTGGACTTAAATTCCTATGTGCTGAATGTGATGAAGACCTATCCTAGAAATGGAAGCCATCCCTATCTCTTAAATAACGATTATCAAAACTACAATGGTGTTACAGCTAATATTAACTATCAAAACAAGTTGTTATTAAAGGCCCACCCAAGTGGTAGTCGTGCCAGCCATTGTTCAGGTCTTACTTTTGAAGTTTTCTTTAAAGCGATGCAGCAGAGAAATAAAGAAGCAGGTATTTCACCTGAGGATTTTAATGGTATGAGCTATGACCAATTATATAATTTTGCCATGACTTGGTATGTGGCTAATGGAAATAAGCAAAGTAGCAATATCGCCATCGCTGTAGAAAAGTATGGTATTGGACATAGGGTTTCAAACTTAGAAGATGCAAAACCAGGGGACTTCCTAGATTTTAGTCGAGAAAATAATACTGGGCATACAGTTGTTTTCCTTAACTGGATTCGAGACAACGGTAAAATTATAGGTCTAAGATATTGGTCAACCCAAGGTTCTACTAATGGGATTAATTATAATGAGGAATATTTCAATGTAGAAAAAAGTAATGGGACTAAATATGGTGATCTAATCATTGACCAGATTTATATTGCAAGGGTTACATCAATCAATAAATATAGATAAAGTATGTATAGAAAAAGACTAAATTTGTATGTAATATAAAAAAACCATATAATATAGATCAGCCCAAAGAAAAAAAGCTGATCTCTTTTTCTTTGCGGGTTAGATTTAAAATTCTAGTCTCCTCCAAAATTAGTATATCCCCAGCTAAAGGGAATTCTAAAAAGCAATTTGAAAAAATAAATGGTTAAATTTAGGAAAAAGTAGATATATTATATATAACAGGGGTATAAGTATCAATTATAATAAGTATACGTAGATACTAAAGACAGAGTAAAAACGATTTAAAGGAGGTCTTGATAAATGGTGGAGTCAACTGGAGGGGAGAAGAAAAAACGACAGGAGACAGTGGCATATCGAGCTTCCTTGGAAATCGATAAAATACTACATCAAGGGGAAAGTGGGATTTACCGTCCTTGGCAATTGGAAAATTATAAGGTTGTAACAAACACCCTAACAACCACCTATGATGAGTTTCTGATCCTTTGGTGGGAGGAGGCAAGATTTCGTGAAGGATTTAAGGTGGAGGACAATCAAATATATCTACCAAACATTTTTGCAAAGATAAATGGTACTACCTCTGATATAAATCTATATTGGAAGCAGATTAATAATTTAATAGAGGAACAAGAGTCCATTATATTTATTAAAAGAATACCCTTTACCATGTCCAATTTATCTAAAAAGCATTTGAGCTATTCCCATGTATTTGATGGAAATGGGAACTTGAATTTAGACAAAGTAAAGGAACTAAAGGAATATAAAATGCAATACTTAAGGACATCTGTACAAAATCTAATTCTCTATAAGTTAAATGAATTGATCTCCACCGATGGACTATTTATATGGCCTATGGAGATGGAATTTAAAAGCAGGATATTGGATACTATCTTAAACCTGAATCAGTCATACCTTGAGCTGATTCAAAAATTTGATTACCCCTATCATATACCAAAGCTACTCATTTATAATGGGGATGAAGGTGGCTTCACAAAGGAAGATTTTATTATATTAGCCTTTTTACATTTGGTTGGATTTGACATAGGTATTTTTACCCCAACAGGATTTAACAATATTGAAAATGGAATAGACCCTTCCTATTACGATATACATAAGTTGGAGCGGTTGGATTTCAATATAGAATTAAGCAATACACTAAATCAAACAGTAGAAGCAAAAGAAAAAACAAACCGATTGAAAAGAAGTTTTTTGTGGTTCTTTCAATAGAGAATTGATAAAAATTATATTTAAGGAGGACTTTTTTATGGATGGCCCATTGGAAACTACTAAAACCTCACAGGAGCTTATAAAAATTGCTGCACAACTTGATATTAAAAATCCCCAGTTAATTATGTCATATGGCGAAGAAACAGCTGTAGGAATCTCAAAATTCAGTGATCAGATATTATCCACTGTAACCAATTCATCTTTGGAGGATCGGGGTGAATTATTAAAGCAACTGACAGCCATTATGGAAAAGTTCGAGCCACAGGATTTTGAAGAAAAGAAGCAAGGTTTTTTAGGTAAGGTTTTGAATAAGATGAAGGATGATATTAACAAGCTAGTGGCTAAATATCAAAAAATGGATAAAGAAATATCAAAAATTTATGTGGAAATAAAAAAATATGAAGATGATATTAAAAAAAGCAATGAAATATTGGATGAGATGTATGAAAAAAATTTTCAATATTACGGGGAACTGGAAAAATACATAGAAGCTGGGTTTATGGTGATTGAACATGTAAAAAATCAAACCATTCTCCAATTACAGGAGAGCATTTTAATCTCCAATGAAGAGATGGACCAAATAGAGTTGAAAAATACTTATCAAGCATTGGAAATGATAGAGGCAAGGGTTCATGATTTAGAACTAGCTAAAATGGTATCCCTTCAAATGGCTCCTCAGATTAAGTTAATTCAGAAAGGTAATTATAACCTATTAAGAAAAATCAGTAGTGCCTTCGTCATTACATTACCTGTATTCAAGTTAACCCTTATGCAGGCAATGGCTATCAAAAAGCAAAAGATACAAAGTGATGCAATGAAGGCACTGGATGATAAAACCAATGAGTTGCTATTAAAAAATGCTGTGAATATCGCCAATCATTCTGTTGATCTTGCCAAATTAATATCCAATCCAAGTATTAAAATAGAAACCCTAGAGGAAACCTTTAATACAATCATCAGGGGAATTGATGAAACAAAAGAAATCGAAAGGGAAAATAAACACAATCGCGAGAATAGTAGACAGCGATTAGCAGAAATAAAACAACAGCTGGAAAGTAGGAGTAATAAAACTTCATAAAATTCTATAGTATCTGACTCCCAATGTATATCAAAGGGAGTTTTTTTATTGTCCTATTGCATGAGGGGATAGCTCTATTGGTAAGCGTACGTGAATTTGAAAACAATTGAGTTATAATGGTTTAAAATCCAAAGAGTTTCATATACTATACCCAACGATTTGCAAATCTACTTAAAAAACAGATAAAAAAGAGGTGTGGTGTATATATGCTTGACTCCCCCTTTGTTCAATTAACGCTGGAACTGGTGACAGGTTTTTTTGCTCTTTTTGCAGTAACTAAAGTCATCAGAAAGACCCAAATTAATGAGATCACTCCCTTTGACTTTATATCGGCTATTATTCTAGGGGAGTTGGTTGGAAATGCCCTATACGATGAGGAAGTGAAAATCTGGAGTGTAATATATGCCTTAGCATTGTGGGGGGCATTGATGTATGTAGTTGAAAGTATAACCCAGAAGTACAGAAAAACACGAAAACTTCTCGAAGGGGACCCAGCCATCATTATAAGGAATGGACAAATTGATTTTAACGTCATTAAAAAAGAAAAACTAGATATCAATGAGCTGTTAAGTATTCTAAGGCAAAAAGATGCCTTTTCTATACGGGAGATTGAATTTGCTATTTTGGAGCAGAGTGGAAACATTAGTGTTCTAAAAAAGTCTAAGTATAACAATCCGACTTTTGAAGATTTAAATCTACCTGACAAACCTATGTATATGCCCATCAACTTAATCCTTGATGGGGAGGTATTAGAGGACAATTTGAAGGTCATTGGTTTTGGGCGGGAATGGTTGGAGAATCAAGTTAAAACCTTCGGGGTAGATGAAATAAAGGATGTCTTTTTTGCTGACTGGAAACAAGATGAAGGTATTCATGTAGTTTCGCTGAGGAAAAATAAAAGCATATAAGCACCTCTACCCTTAGCTTGTAAATGAATAATAGCTTTTCCACTATACTTTATCAATCCCACATAATAACATGAAAAAACAGGTAAAAAACAATTGTAATTAAATTAATCTTTACCCAATTTTGGTTGAAAAGAAAAATACGGAAACTATTTTCCAAATTTCCATAGGATGTTATAAAAGGGAGTGTTTAAGTTGAAGTATAGTGTTCAGTTTTTAAAAGTAAGTAATATGGTGGTAAAGGAAGCAATAGCCACACCCATCAATGGTCGAATTACCGATATAGTAGATGTAGGAGAACATATTGCCGATGCAACCAAAAAGCTACTGGATGCAGGATACAAACTGTATCATATTGTTCCATTGGGCAGTGATGGTGAGAATGATCGACATAAATACATCTTCATAAAGAAGATTAAAGAAAAAGGTGAAAAATGTAAGTGCAAGGGGACTTGTAAGGATTAGATTCTCATAACAAAAATATATTATTGACATATAAAGAATATTTTGGTAGTATGTTTAGAAACAATAATATAAAACGCAACGATGGGAAGTAGTAGGTTACTTATTTGTTTTCAGAGAGCTACTGGTTGGTGGGAAGTAGTAACAATTGTGCTGAACTCGTCCTTGAGCTATTAGAATGAAATAGTAGTAATTCTAATCGGTTGACCCCGTTATGGTTTTGAGTGGATGACATAGTGTTAATCTATGTCATCAATTAGAGTGGTACCGCGGACCCTTCGCCTCTAGATTTGAGGTGATGGTCCTTTTTTAGTTTTTGATAATATTACTTAAATAAATCAAAAAAGGAAGTGATCTATTAATGGCAATGGAAAAACAGTATATTCCCAGTGATATAGAAGAAAAATGGCATGAAATTTGGGAGTCTAATAAAGCTTTTGAAACAACAGAAGACAAAACTAAACCAAAGTTTTATGCATTAATCGAGTTTCCCTATCCGTCTGGACAGGGGCTACATGTAGGTCATCCCCGTCCCTACACAGCAATGGATATCGTGGCAAGAAAAAGAAGACTAGAGGGTTATAATGTCTTATATCCCATTGGCTGGGATGCCTTCGGTCTGCCTACGGAGAACTATGCAATCAAGAACAAGATTCATCCTGCTATTGTGACGGAGAGAAATGTTGCTAGATATAAAGAACAGGTGCGATCTTTAGGCATTTCCTTTGATTGGTCAAGGGAGATCAATACAACAGACCCCAACTATTACAAATGGACCCAATGGATTTTCCTAAAGCTGTTTGAAAAGGGGTTAGCCTATAAAAAAGAAATTCCTATCAATTGGTGTACCGATTGTAAGGTGGGACTTGCAAATGAAGAAGTCGTAAACGGTGGATGTGAACGCTGTGGAGGGGAAGTTGTCCGAAAAGTAAAGAATCAATGGATGTTAAAGATTACTGAGTATGCTGAGAAATTGATTAAGGATTTAGACCTTGTTGACTATATTGAACGGGTAAAGATTCAGCAGAAGAATTGGATTGGCCGATCTGAGGGAATGGAGGTTGATTTTTCTGTTACCGAAGATGATGGAATAAAAGTGTATACCACTAGACCAGATACAATATTTGGTGCCACCTATATGGTTATTGCACCAGATCATCCAATAATCGAAAAACTACAGAAAAATATTAGGAACATGGCAGAGATAGAAGCCTATCGAGAAGAGGCCAATAAGAAATCAGAATTTGAAAGAACAGAGCTGGTAAAGGAGAAAACAGGATTGAAGGTAGAGGGGATTGAAGCGACTAACCCCGTTACTGGAGAAAACATTCCAGTCTTTGTATCGGATTATGTATTGATGTCCTATGGTACAGGAGCGATAATGGCTGTCCCTGCCCATGATAGCAGAGATTGGGAGTTTGCCAATCAGTTTCATTTGCCCATTATTGAGGTGATAGCTGGAGGAAATGTCAAAGAAGAAGCCTTTACAGATACGGAAGCGGATACGATGGTGAATTCAGGATTTTTAGATGGATTATCGGTGTCAGAGGCAAAGCTAAAAATCAGCAGTTGGTTAGAGGAAAAGGGGATTGGTGAGAGGAAGGTTAATTTCAAGCTGAGGGATTGGGTATTTTCACGTCAAAGATATTGGGGTGAGCCGATTCCATTGATATATTGCAAAGAATGTGGCTGGGTTCCTGTACCTGAAGAAGAACTACCACTACTACTACCAGATGTGGAAAGTTATGAGCCCACCGACAATGGGGAATCTCCTTTAGCTAATGTTACTGATTGGGTAGAAACAAATTGTCCCAAATGTGGTGGTAAAGGTCGAAGGGAAACGGATACAATGCCCCAATGGGCAGGCTCTTCATGGTATTTCCTTAGATACGCAGATCCCCACAATGACAAGGAACTAGCCAGTAAGGAAAACTTGGATTATTGGACTCCTATTGATTGGTATAATGGGGGTATGGAGCATACAACCCTACATCTACTTTACTCAAGATTTTGGCATAAATTTTTATATGATTGTGGCATCGTGCCCACTCCAGAACCCTATCAAAAACGTACTTCCCACGGAATGATTATGGGGGAGAATAATGAAAAAATGTCAAAATCCAGAGGAAATGTAATCAACCCAGATGACTTGGTAAATGAGTATGGAGCCGATACCCTTAGGATCTATGAAATGTTCATAGGTGACTTTGAGAAAAGTGTTCCCTGGTCTCACAATGGATTAAAGGGCTGTAGGCGATTCTTAGATAGAGTATGGAAACTTCAAACTATTTTAACTGAGGACACTGAGTTATCAAAGAAGTTAGAGGGGAATATTCATAAAACCATTAAAAAAGTCAGTGAAGACTTTGAACAATTGAAATTCAATACAGCAGTTGCCAGTATGATGAGTCAAGTAAATGATTTTTATGATCTTGGCTCAATTACAAAGGAGGATTTTAGAATTCTGTTAATCCTTTTAAATCCAGTAGCCCCCCATATTACGGAGGAACTATGGCAAGAATTAGAATTTGACGGTTTTGTTTATAAAGCCCAGTGGCCAAAATGGGAAGAGGTTAAAACCATTGATGAAGTAGTGGAGATCGTGGTACAAATCAATGGGAAACTAAAGGGAAAGGTTTCGCTTGCAAGAGGGGCAAAGAAGGAAGATGTCAAATCAAAAGTGATGGAGGAGCAATCAATATCTTCAGCTATTGCAAATAAAAGGATTGTGAAGGAAATCTTTGTACCAGATAAAATCTATAATATTGTGGTTAAATAAAAGAGTATTCATGATAATCATTTTTAATATAAACCTTATAATGAAGGATTTGCTAGTGAGAAGAGCTACGGAAATAGGGAGATTTCTGTAGCTCCTTTATTTATCATAAATTTCAGACTAGTAGATCTATATTTTATTTGATATGATACGAAACAAATTAATTTGTCTCTACGTCTAATTAATGAATAAGAAAAACACAAGAAATAAATAGGAGGGAATACAACATGAAATCAAACAAAGTAATGGTGGGACTACTTTCAGCATCAATTTTACTTACTGCTACCACAAGTGGCTTTGCTGCTGACATACAACCCTATTCAGCTATTAAGGATGGAGCGGATCAGAACAGTACTGTAGTAACCACGGAGATAAGCGAATCTCAACAAGCCCATTTCAATTGCTTTACAGGTACTGTCAAAGAAATAAGGGAACACGGGGGTATTGAGGGGGCTAAAATGTTTTTGGTGGAGGATGAAAGGGGAGGTGTAGCTAATATCATCATTTCTCAAGATACATACGTTGTGAATGCTACAGAGATTAAAGAAGGAGTAAAACTTACTGGTTTTTACGATGCTTTTGCTCCAATGATTATGATTTATCCAGCACAATACAATGCAAGGGTTGCAGTAGTAGGAGAACTGGAAGGAGCTATAAAAGTAGATGAGTTTGACAAGGGCTTCCTCAGTAGAGATCAGTCCTTAAAGTTAAATGTATCGGAGGATACTAAAATCGTTATGGAGGATGGTAGTGTCTTTGAAGGTAGTCTAGCAGATCGAGATTTAGTTGTCTTTTATGATATTACCACAAGAAGTATTCCAGCCCAAACGACTCCAAATAAGATTGTGGTATTGACAGAAAAAGCAGTGCCAGTGGGGGAGGAACCTATTGATGAGGATTTAGAAATGGGTATGGATTTTTCTACTATGGAGATCATTGTTGAGAATAGTATAATACCAGCTTCAGCTGCCTATATGAATGAATTAGGTTTTGTAATGGTTCCCCTAAGAAGTATAGCTGAATCTTTAGGGTATGAGATTAAATGGGATGGAGAAAACAAGCGGGTCATGATGGGAAAAGGGATATCCTTAACAATAGGAAAAGACTACTATACCTACATGAAAACTGCCCCTATTCAGTTGGGCTCTGCTCCAGAAATCAAGGACGGTAGCACCTTTGTTCCTCTAAGCTTCTTTAGGGATGTAGTGGGTATGAATAATGCGTATGTATTTGAGGGACAGATTGTGATAGATGATGGGGAGAAGATGGAGTAAGAAGCACAGTCTAGAGTAATAGAGCAGTAAGATAGTTAAAAGTGCACCGTATTGTAAAAACCAACAGCAACTTTACGTATTTCTATATGCGTAGGGATTGCTGTTTTTTCTATTTTAGAATGTATTGGCTTCTAAAGTGATGGCGGTTAGTCAACTTGATTATTGGTTAAAAATTCCTTATACTTTGAATATGTCTGTTGGACAATTATTACTGTAAGAAAAAAACAAAGATGAATAGTATGATAATAGAGGGCAAAGACGAGAATCTAAAATGTAACTTAAATGAAAGTTACTAGATTATACGGATAGGAATTTGAGCAAATATAACATACAAGGGGGGAGTAGATTGAAGAAAATAGCAACCTTCATGGTATTTCTTACAATTATGACAACGATCTATACTGGCATGAACTATTATGTTTATGACAACTTAATGATGGGCTTTGGTTTAGTGGAGGGGAGTAAGTTATTCTTAGAGATACTTTTTATTACGTTAGGTTCAGTTTTTATCATTAGCCGATTTCTCCAGATGAAATTTCCCGTTTATAGGCTTTCATATATTGGGAATACGTGGTTTGGGATTATATCCACGGCTTTAAGCATCTTTTTATTAAAGGACATCATATTATTATTCTTAGGTAGGAAGTATAATCCAGTGATTTTTCCTATTAGTCTAGGTGTCATTGTTATAGCAATATTTTGGTCTATTTACAAAGTATCAAAGGGGCCAGTGGTGAAGGAGGTTAAGATTCAAAGTAAAAAGCTTAAACTAGATCGTGATCTAAGCATTGTTTTATTATCCGACATACATTTAGGGATGATGACATCACTGAAATGGGTAAGGTCAATGGTGCAGCAGGTAAATAAATTATCACCAGATGTTATAGTGATAACAGGAGACTTGGTGGATGATGAGTACAAATATGTTGAAAGATTTGAAGCTCTACTGAGGGAATTTAAGAGCAAATATGGGGTGTATGCAATAGCTGGCAACCATGACCATTATAGGGGAATGAAGGAGTATAAAACCTTTTTAGGCAAGGCTAATATTAAGCTACTAATGAATCAAGGGATAGAAGTGAATGATGAACTGCAATTACTGGGGTTGGATGAAGGGGTGGCTAGATATAACAAGCCATTATTTAAACAAGTCTTGTCCCAATCAAAAGAGAGTCACTACAATGTATTACTATCCCATCAGCCATTATTCTTCCGTCAAGCAGTGGAAATGGGGGTGGATTTACAGCTTTCAGGACATACCCACAAGGGGCAAATACTACCATTAAGTTTGATGATTAACTTATTTTATAGATATGCCTATGGACTATATCAATATCGAGAGGGTCATATCTATACCACTTCTGGAACAGGTACATGGGGTCCCCCAATGAGGTTGTTTTCCGATTGTGAGATTGTGAAGTTAGTAATCTATCAATAAGAACACTGCAAAACGCCAGCAACCTTACGTATTTTTGTATACGTACCGGTAGCTGGCGTTTTTTTACTTTAAATCTTACCTCTGCAACAGGCAGGATGAGGCAAATTCTTACTAAACTGAATCATCTGTCCCCGCTGTTGAATTAAAGCGCTAGGGATTGAGTGACAGAGCATTTTATCTAAAAATTCTTTTGTAATATGGTACTGGTCTCCAAAATGGATGGGGACTAATAGTTTAGGTTGTAAAACTTGGGCAAAATATTGACCTGCTAGATGGAATGATTCTTCAAGTCGTGGATCAACAGGAACAAAGGCAATATCAACTTTTTCTGTGATTTTATTAACCTCAAACTTAAAATCTTCTTCTTCTTTAATTTGTTGCTCTTCAGTGAAGCTCTTCCAGTTCCACCAGTTTAAATCCCCTGAATGATAAATGTGTAGACCATCCACCTCCACCATAAAGGAGCCTCCTCTATCGGTGGTGCCGTAGGCTTTAATTAGCGTTTTATCCTCTATCGCTACAGACTCATATACTTTTAAGGTATAAGCGTTTTTAATGTGGGAAGGAATCTCAATTTCATCTGCAAAGATATAAGAAATATTGGGGTTGGCATCCTGCCATTGGAAAATTACAGGATTAAAGTGATCCCTATGATTGTGGGTAACAAGTACCAGTACATTTTTCTTGTCCTTCAATAGTTCAGCAGTAATAACGCCATTTTCTAAAGTTCTGGTCTGCCCTTCAAGTACTTCATCTAGGTAATAATCAAAAATTACAAAATGATTAGAGGTTTCAACTGCAAAACCACTGTGGAAAAGGTGATGAATCTTTGCTTCCAATTTAGCCATTTGGTGACCTCCTTTGATTATCTATAATATAATCATACCAAAATATCATCAAAAATAAACGAATTAGTTTGCTAATAATACTGAACTCAAAAAATTTAAAACGGTTACAGATAAACTGTAACCGTTTAATTATACTTTTGGAATATTTCTTCCGTAGAAGATTTCTGCCATCTCTTTTTTCAATCTTTGCTTTATCTTCTTTTTTTCACCAGGCAATAGGTCTTTTTTGGTAATACCGAATAGGTAGTTATCTAAATCAAATTCCTTAAGAATCATCTTGGTATGGAAGATATTTTCTTGATATACGTTCACGTCGATCATTTGATATCTATTTCTAGTCTCACCAGCAATGTAGTTTTGAATAGAATTAATCTTGTGATCAATGAAAAATTTCTTACCAGTCACGTCTCTAGTAAAGCCTCTAACTCTGTAGTCAATATACATAATATCAGAATCAAAACTATGAATCAGATAATTTAGAGCCTTTAGGGGAGAAATATGTCCACAGGTAGAAACGTCAATATCCGCCCTAAAGGTACTGATACCTTCATCGGGATGACTTTCTGGATAAGTATGGACTGTAATATGACTCTTATCTAAATGGGCAACTACACCATCTGGTAAAGGTCCTGGGGCTTCACTGTTGTGATCTTCTTCGCCGTGATTTTCATTGGAAGCTACTAAGCCTTCTGAAACCAGCATGGTAACACTGGCACCTTGGGGATCATAGTCTTGCTTTGCAATATTTAATATGTTGGCACCAATAATGTCTGCTACGTTAGTCAAGATATTGGTCAATCTCTCAGCACTATACTGTTCATCTATATATTCAATATAATTCTTCCGATCTTCCACAGTTTTGGCATAACAGATGTCATACATATTAAAGCTTAGGGTTTTAGTTAGGTTATTAAAACCGTATAATTTTAGTTTTTTCAATGGTTTAACGTCCATATCTTAAATTAGCCTCCTCCTTTGCATTAGTCTATATAAATAATAACTCTATTATTTATTATTCCTTGCGATTACAATTATAAACCTCTTGAAGAAATATATCAAGTAATTTAAATAACTTAAAAAGTATTTATATTTATGTAGTCGATGGATAGCAATAAAATCCTTTAAAAAAGCGAAAAAGGACCAATAAACCTAAAAATCAACACACAAAAAACCTATACTAGTTAAGAAATATGGTATAATTTATTTATTGTCCAGGAAATCATTATTTAGACTACAGGAATGAGTATAGAAATGTTAGACACAAATATGGGGCAAACTACTACAGCTAAAAATACCGCTATTCATCTTTTAAATGAGGGCTGTAAAATCGACATTACACCGCCGACGCTTAGCTGTGAGGGCAAAATAGTCAGTATTCAATAATTATTAATTAATAATTACTAATTACTAATTAATAACTAATAAATAATAAATATTAAATATTAAATAAACCTAAATAAATATAGTAGGAGGAAAACACATGCCATTAAACGTGGTTTTATTTGAGCCAGAGATTCCGCAAAACACAGGCAATATCGCAAGAACCTGTGTGATTACCAATTCCATACTACACATAATTGGACCCACGGGCTTTTCTTTAGATGAAAAACATGTTAAACGGGCTGGATTGGATTATTGGGACTTGTTGGATTTAAGGTATTACGATCATTATGAAGCATTTTTAGTAGCTAACCCAAATGCAAAAGTCTATTACTGTGAAACAAGGACCCAGACAGTATATAGTGACGTAGATTTCCCAGAAAATTGCTATATTATGTTTGGGAAGGAGACTACAGGTATTACAAAGTCAATTCTAGAAGCAAATCCTGATAATTGTATTCGTATACCAATGTTCCAGCATGAAAAAGCAAGGTCTCTAAATCTATCCAACACTGTAGCGATAGTAGTCTATGAAGTTTTAAGGCAATGGAATTATCCAGGTATGGTTTAAAAGCAGGGTATAAAACCATCAGTCCAATATTGTGAAAATTTAAAATCGTTATTGGTTCATGGGTTTTGATATGCCTTTAACAGTGCAAAATGCTCATTTATACAAAATAATAAAAATTACGATAAAAAAATACATTAAATTCATAATAAAAAGTGTTGCCACTGTCGAGGGTCTATAATATAATGAGTATTGTAATAGGAAATAACAATACATAAATTCATTGAAAAAAATTATAATTCAATATATTTACTGGAAGATAAATGCGGGAGAGACTCATTCCACTAGGATTGGGCGCCGAAGGAACAAGCTAAGGACTGCGCCAGATTCTTAGTGAACATCTCAGGCAAAAGGACCGTGTTTGGACAGTACTCTGGAAAGCGGGAGCACCGAAGGAGCAATTTCTATTTCTTACTTATATAGGGTAAGCTGGAAAGAATCTCTCAGGTTTTAAGAACAGGGACAACTATGGTAGAGGCGTTTTCATAGTTATTCCTGTTTTTTGTTTTTGTATAATTGTATATTTTTCTTGAAACTTGGAGATATCTAACAAACAGGTGGGTATGTCTTATAATGAGGTGTTAATATTGAAAAAGAAAGCTACAATCATTACCAACAACAAAGTTGTCTTAGATAAATACAATGATAAATTTCATTTAGAATTCATTGACGGAACACTGTTGGAGGTATTGAAGATTACACGAGATAAAATTCATGAAGGACATAAGTTGCTTACTCATCCTCTATCTGGTAGTGTAAAACCAAATGAAACCGTTTACAAAAGTGTGTTGGTTTCCAATGAAAAGGGTAAACTGGATATGGACTCCTTAATGATTATAGAATCAGCCATAGAGACGGCTGAAAAGTTCATTAATATGAAGCGACCGCCCCAATGGAACGAAGGGATATTGGAGGACTTTATGGAGATTGACTGTACTTTAATAGATAGTGGAATTGAAAGTATGAAGGGTTTCTAGAAAGGGTTTTCTTCAAAATGGTCTATTGCTTAGACTTTTGATAGATTTAGTACATAACAAACAATTATTTTAAATAAGGAGTGAATAGCAAATGGAAAAAATCTATGACGTTGTCATCATTGGTGCTGGTCCAGCAGGTTTATCAGCAGGATTATATGCAGCTAGAGCAAAAATGTCTACTCTAATTTTAGAAAAAAGTAAGACAGGTGGACAAATTGCAACTACAGAAGAAGTTGCCAACTATCCAGGATCTATTGAGCATGCATCTGGACCTTCTCTAACTGCAAGAATGGTAGAACAGTGTAAAGAGTTTGGTGCAGAGATGGAAAAGGACACTGTAGTTTCTGTAAATTTTGATGAACCAATTAAAGTAATTCAAGGTGAAAAGAATACTTACCATGCAAGAGCGGTAATCGCTGCTCCAGGGGCAAGTCCAAGATTATTGGGCGTACCAGGTGAGAAAGAATTAACTGGTAAAGGTGTATCCTACTGTGCAACTTGCGACGCTGACTTCTTTACAGATTTTGAAGTATTCGTTGTAGGTGGAGGAGACTCTGCAGTTGAAGAAGCAATGTTCTTAACTAAGTTTGCCCGTAAGGTAACGATTGTACATAGAAGAGAAGAATTAAGAGCAGCAAAATCAATTCAAGAGAAAGCTTTCAAAAATCCAAAGATTGATTTTATGTGGAATACGGCAATTAAAGAAATTAAGGGAGACGGTGTAGTAGAAGCTGTTACTTTCGAAAACTTAGTAACTGGTGAAATTACTGAATACGAAGCCCATGAAGATGATGGTACTTTCGGTATCTTCTGTTTTGTTGGTTACCTTCCACAAACTGATTTATTCAAAGGTCTTTTAGACATGGATAAAGCAGGTTACTTCATTACAGATGACAATATGAAGACTAACGTTCCAGGCGTATATGCGGCTGGGGACTGTAGAGTTAAGTCTTTAAGACAAGTAGTTACTGCTGTGGCAGACGGAGCAATTGCAGCTGTTCAAGCTGAAAAATATATTGATCATACATTCCACGAATAAGCTTTTTTATAAAAGGTTATTTTAAGGAGGTGAAGAGGGATGTTAGCAATCGATAAGGATACATTTGAAGCAGAAGTGCTTCAAGCAGAAGGATATGTTTTAGTAGACTTTTGGAGTGATGGTTGTGAGCCTTGTAAAGCATTAATGCCAGACATTGAAGTTTTAGAAGAGCAATATGGCCAACAAGTTAAGTTTACAAAGCTTAATACTACTCAAGCAAGAAGACTTGCCATCAAAGAGAAAGTATTAGGATTACCAACAATCTGCATCTACAAAGATGGTGCAAAAATTGATGAGGTAACTAAAGAAGATGCAAATAAAGCCAACATTGAGGCGATGATTAAGAAGTACGTATAGTACTACTGTATTTTAATTTTGGGCCTTTCTTAGCAAAGGCCCGTTACAAATAAAGGGAGGTGAAGCTTGTGCGATTAGAATTAGGTAAAATCTTTATTAACGATGTACAGTTCGCTGACACAACTAAAGTTGAAAATGGTGTTTTATACATCAATAAAGAGGAAATGATCCAAGAAATTGGTGGAGATGAGCACATTAAAAGCATAGATGTTGAATTGGCTCATCCAGGTGAAGAGGTTAGAATCACACCTGTAAAGGATGTTATCGAGCCAAGAGTTAAAGTAGAAGGTCCAGGAGGAATTTTCCCTGGGGTTTTAAGCAAGGTTGATACAGTTGGAACAGGTCGCACTCATGCATTAAAGAATGTAGCGGTTGTTACTGCTGGTAAAATTGTTGGTTTCCAAGAGGGAATTATCGACATGACAGGTCCTGGTGCAGAGTATACTCCATTCTCTCAACTACACAACGTTGTAGTAATCGCAGAGCCTATCGATGGTTTAAAGCAATATGACCACGAAGCTGCTGTAAGAATGATTGGTTTTAAAGCTGCTGCTTACTTAGGTAAGATTGCTAAAGACCTTCAACCAGACGAAGTTAAAGTATATGAAACTGAGCCTCTATTAGAATCAGTTCAAAAGTACCCAAATCTTCCAAAGATTGGATATGTATACATGCTTCAAACACAAGGACTGCTTCATGATACTTATGTATATGGTGTAGATGCTAAGAAAATTGTACCTACATTATTATACCCAACTGAGATTATGGATGGAGCAATCATCAGCGGAAACTGTGTATCTGCTTGCGATAAGAACCCATCTTATGTTCATATGAACAACGGTATCATCGAAGAGCTTTATGAGCAACACGGTAAAGAAATCAACTTTGTTGGTGTAATCATCACTAACGAAAACGTATATCTTGCTGATAAAGAAAGATCATCTAACTGGACTGCAAAACTTTGTAAGTACTTAGGATTAGATGGTGTAATCGTTTCTCAAGAAGGTTTCGGTAACCCAGATACTGACCTGATCATGAACTGCAAGAAGATCGAAGCTCAAGGCGTTAAGACAGTTATCGTAACTGACGAATATGCTGGTAGAGATGGTGCTTCGCAATCTTTAGCTGATGCTGATGTTGCTGCTAATGCAGTAGTAACAAACGGTAACGCTAACGAAACAATCGTATTACCTCCAATGAAGAGAGTAATTGGAACAACTAAATTCGTAGATGTAATTGCTGGAGGATTCGATGGTTCTTTAAGACCAGACGGTAGTATTGAAGTTGAAATCCAAGCGATCACAGGTGCTACAAACGAAACAGGTTTCGTTAAGTTATCTGCTAAAGGTTACTAATAGTTACCTAAATTAAACCCATTAAAATGGTAAAAATAAAAATTCAGGAAGGATGGTTAGAATGTCTTTATTTGATGGAAAGAAAGTTATCATCATTGGCGATAGAGATGGAATCCCAGGTCCAGCTATCGAAGAATGTTTAAAGGCAACTGGCGCAGAAGTATTATTCTCTGCTACAGAATGTTTTGTCTGAACCGCTGCAGGCGCTATGGACCTAGAAAACCAAAAGAGAGTTAAGGATTTTACTGAGAAATTCGGTGCTGAAAATGTTATCGTACTTCTTGGTGCAGCTGAAGCTGAATCTGCTGGATTAGCAGCAGAAACTGTAACAGCAGGAGACCCTACTTTCGCAGGTCCTTTAGCAGGAGTCCAGTTAGGACTTAAAGTATTACACGCTGTAGAGGCTGAATTCAAAGAAAACGTTGATGCAACTGTATTCGACGATCAAATCGGTATGATGGAAATGGTTCTTGATGTAGATGCTATTTCAGCTGAAATGAACGACATCAGAAGCCAATTCTCAAAATACTAATTCCTATAAAATAACATTCCCGTTAAAATTTAGAGAGGGGGGAAACTATGAGCAAAAAGAGAGTAGTTCATTATATCAACCAATTCTTCGCTGGTATCGGTGGAGAAGAAAAGGCGGACATCAAGCCTGAAATTAGAGAAGGCGTTGTAGGTCCAGGTATGGCATTAAATGCTGCAATTGCTGAAGAAGCAGAAATCGTGGCAACTGTCATCTGTGGTGACTCTTACTTCAATGAAAACGTTGAAGAAGCACAAGCAGCCATCATTGAAATGGTGAAGGGATATAATCCTGATTTGTTTATAGCAGGTCCAGCATTTAACGCAGGCCGTTATGGAGTAGCAAGTGGTACAATCGCTAAGGCGGTTCAAGACCAGTTACAAATTCCTGTAATGTCTGGTATGTATATTGAAAACCCAGGTGCAGATATGTTCAAGAAGAGTATCTACATCATTGAAACTGGTGATTCTGCTGCAGCTATGAGAAAGGCTGTGCCAGCTATGGCTAAGCTAGCTCTTAAGTTATTAAAGGGTGAAGAAGTAGGTTCGCCAGCAGAAGACAATTACATTTCTAGAGGAATCAGAAAGAATTATTTTGCTCAAGATAGAGGTTCTAAGAGAGCCGTGGACATGCTTCTTAAGAAGCTAAAGGGTGAGGAATTCGTTACAGAGTATCCTATGCCAGACTTCGACAGAGTAGAGCCAATGCCAGCAGTTAAGGATATTACAAAGGCTAAAATTGCCCTAGTTACTTCTGGTGGTATCGTACCAAAGAACAACCCAGATAGAATTGAGTCTTCAAGTGCTTCTAAATACGGAGAGTATGATATTTCTAACTTCAGCGATTTAACAGAAGCAGATCATGAAACTGCCCACGGTGGATATGACCCTGTTTATGCTAACATTGATCCAGATAGAGTATTACCTGTTGACGTATTAAGAGACTTAGAAAAAGAAGGCGCTATCGGTGAGCTTTACAAGTATTTCTACACAACTGTAGGAAACGGTACGTCTGTTGCTAACTCTAAGGCTTTTGCTGCTGAGTTTGCTAAGAAATTAATAGCTGATGGTGTAGATGCAGTTATCTTAACTTCTACCTGAGGTACTTGTACTCGTTGCGGTGCAACGATGGTTAAAGAAGTTGAAAGAGCTGGTATCCCTGTAGTACACATTTGTACTGTAGTACCAATCTCTTTAACAGTAGGAGCAAACAGAATCGTTCCTGCTATTGCAATCCCACATCCATTAGGAAACCCAGGATTAGATGCAGCAGAAGAAAAGAACTTAAGAAGAAAAATTGTTATGAAGTCTTTAGAGGCTTTAACAACTGAAGTAGACGGACAAACTGTATTTGAATAAATATAATAGGCCGGTTGTTAGTAGCAACCGGTTTCTTTTATATAAATAAAGCTAAACGTGTTTAAATTATTTGGAGGTGAATCTCATGGCATATGCAGTAGTAAAAGGTGCAGGATACATATTAGTCCATACACCAGATATGATTACTCACAATGGTACAACTCAAACAACAGAAAGATTGGTAAATCCAGATTCTGAGTACCTAAAGAAATTAACTAACTATTACCGTACATTTGAAGAGGTAGTAAGTTACCCACCAAACCAGACTTACATTGGTACAATTAAGCCTGAGGAATTAAAGAATTATCCAATGCCTTGGTTCCAACAAAAGGTTGAAGGGGCAACAAGAAATGGTAAGCAGGGAGAAATCATGCCTCAAGATGAATTCATTGCCCTGTTAAAGATTTCAGACGTTTTTGACTTAGTTAAGTTAAGTGCAGAATTTACTGCAATGGTTAAGCCTAAAATGGAAGCTCATCCTTTAATGACTGATGCTATGGTTGCTAAGCTTAAGGATGGAGACGATATGGCAGAAATCGAGAAGTTCATTAAGGAAGAACATGCTGAAGCACTGTACCACAACGAGCAATTAATCGGTTGTGTTAAGAGAGCCCATGACATAGATCCTAACTTAAATGCTCATATCATCTTTGAAAACTTAGTTGTTAAGGCATCAGGAGCTCTTGCTTTCCAAAACTTACTTGCAAAGAACAACATTGATCCTACAACAATCGAATATGTAATTGAGTGTTCAGAAGAGGCTTGCGGAGATATCAACCAAAGAGGTGGCGGTAACTTTGCGAAGGCTATCGCTGAGATGGTTGGAGCTGTTAATGCTACAGGTTCAGATACAAGAGGATTCTGTGCTGCCCCAACTCATGCTTTAATCGAAGCAGCTGCTTTAGTACAATCTGGTGTATTTGAAAACGTAGTAATCGTTGCTGGTGGAGCTACTGCAAAGCTTGGTATGAACGGTAAAGACCACGTTAAGAAGGAAATGCCAGTATTAGAAGACGTACTTGGTGGATTTGCGGTTTTAGTAAGCAAAAATGACGGAGTACATCCAGTGTTAAGAACTGACCTAGTTGGAAGACACAAGGTTGGAACTGGTTCTTCTCCACAGGCAGTTATCACTGCATTAATCACTGAGCCATTAGATAAAGGTGGTTTAAAGATTACTGATGTAAATAAATACTCAGTAGAAATGCAAAACCCAGACATCACTAAGCCAGCAGGAGCAGGAGACGTTCCAGAGGCTAACTACAAGATGATAGCTGCTCTTGCAGTTAAACGTGGTGAGTTAGAAAGAACACAAGTAGCTTCTTTCGGTGATGACCATGGTATGCCAGGTTGGGCTCCAACTCAAGGACATATCCCATCTGGGGTTCCATACTTAGGTCACGCTGTAGATGCTTTCTTAAATAATGAAATCCAAAGAGCAATGATCGTTGGTAAAGGATCATTATTCTTAGGAAGAATGACAAACCAATTTGATGGTATCTCTATCGTTATGGAAAAGAATGATGGTCAAACAGGAGATAAAGCTACAGGAGTATCAGAAGCAGAAGTAAAAACGATGATCGCAGAAGCAATGAGAAACTTTGCGTCACACTTATTACAATAGGGGTGAACTAAATGGCTGAAAATAAAGTATTAAAAGAAATGATCGGTAAAGTATTTAATGATATTGCTGATGCTATGGAAACTGGTCAATTCTCTAAACCTGTTCGAATTGGTTTAACGACTCTTGGTAGTGAAAAGGGAGTAGAAAACCTAGTAAAGGGTGGAGAACTGGCTTCTAGCCGTGGTGGAGGCTTTGAAGTAATTCTGATCGGACCAAAGGTAGATACAAAGCTACAGGTAGTAGAAGTAAACTCTGAAGATGAAATGCACAAGAAAATGGAAGAACTATTGGACAACGGAACAATAGATGCTTGCGTTACTATGCACTACAACTTCCCAATCGGAGTATCAACAGTTGGAAAAGTAATTACACCTGGAAAAGGAAAAGAAATGTTCATTGCAACAACAACAGGAACTTCTTCTCCCCACCGTACAGAGGCTATGGTAAAAAATGCTCTATACGGAATTATAGCTGCTAAAGCTACAGGTATTGAAAATCCAACAGTAGGAATCCTAAATGTTGATGGAGCAAGACAAGTAGAAAGAGCTCTTAAGGAATTAAATGCTAACGGATATACAGTTAATTTCACAGAGAGTGGCCGTTCTGACGGTGGAGCAGTTATGAGGGGGAATGACCTTTTAGCTGGAACACCAGACGTTATGATCCAAGATACATTAACAGGAAACATCCTTATGAAGATGTTCTCTGCCTTCACAACAGGTGGAGACTATGAAGCATCAGGATACGGGTACGGACCAGGAATCGGTGAAGGATTCGACAGAACAATTATGATCCTTTCAAGAGCTTCTGGAACACCAGTAGTAGCTGGAGCGATTCAATACGCTGCTGCACTTGTAAGAGGAAATCTTAAAGAGGTTGCTAAGAGAGAATTTGCAGCTGCTAAGAAGGCTAAGCTAGATGAAATTTTAAAGTCCCTTACAAAAGATACTAAGAAGGCTTCTGCCGATGATGAAGAAGTTACAGCTCCTCCATCAGAGGTAGTAACTGGTTCTATTTCTGGAATCGACATCATGGATTTAGAAGATGCAGTAAAAGCCCTTTGGAAAAAAGGAATCTATGCAGAGAGTGGAATGGGTTGTACAGGTCCAATCGTGATGGTTAATGAAGCAAAGATAAATGATGCAATGTCTGTTTTAGCTGAAGCTGGTTTCATAGCTAAAGAAGCAAGTCCTTGCTAGGCCTGAAAATTTAAATCAATAAAAAATCCCTTAACTGTGAAGTTAGGGGATTTTTTATTGAGCTAATCACTATAGCCCATGATGGTCCTATGAATGTATTTAACTGTTTTTTCAATTGCTTCTTCAATAGAGTATTCAATCTGGGAATTTAGTACTCTATTAAACATTCCTTGATAAATTAGCAAAGTCATTTCACTAATATCTTTAACATCTTCTTCTTTGATGATCCCTATCTTAACGCAGGAGTTGAGGGCAGCGATATTTCTGTCATAAATATTACGTTTTAGGAACATAGGAAGAATATCCTCCGTCTGTTCTCCTAATTCTTCAGGAAAAATAGAGTAGTATTCCTGTAGGGCCTCCTCAAGGGAATCGGTATGCTTATTAAAGAAGATACTCTGATATATTCGCGGATTACTAAAAGAATAATAGCAAAAGCATCTCCAAATCTCCAAGAATCGCTCAAGGGGATTGGTGGCTCCTTTGATATAGTTTGGTAGATCTAACACATAATCCTTTAAGTACTTAATTGAGGCATAGAAGGCTAAATGCTCTAGGTCTGTAAAGTAATTATAAAGGGTAGCGCTATTATATCCTGCTATATCAGCAACTTTCCTAACTGTAACGGCAGCCATTCCTTCTTCCTCTATAATTTGATTAGTTGCCTCAATGAAATAACTCATCATTCTTCGTTTTTGAATCTCTTTTTTATTCATTTATAAGTCACCTATCTTATTAGATTCTTGATTTTGCAAGTATCATATATTTAAAACCTAACAATTATTATACCACAATGGATATACAGATGCAAAAAATATAATTTATCAGGATATGCACAAATAATCAAGTTAATAAAATAATCGGATTTACTTTTTGAATATTTTGAGATATAATAATATCATCATTAGATGTAATAAATACAACAGTAATTTATTTTATAGAAGGGAGTGTAAATGTAAATATGAAACTACAATTTGGAAATTTTCATGTAAAAGAGATTCAATTCGGAACAGAAACAAAATACGAAAATGGAGTTCTAACCATCAATAAGGAAGAAGCATTGGCAGTAGTAAGGGAAGACGAGCACATTACTGAAGCAGAGCTTGTAATTGCAAGACCGGGAGACAAAACAAGAATTGTACCAGTGAAGGAGGCAATTGAGCCTAGACACAGAATTGGTGGAGGAACCATTTTCCCAGGAGTAACCGATGAATTAATGCAGGCAGGAAATGGAACAACCCATTGCCTAAAGGGTTGTAGTGTTTTGGTAGTAGGAAAGCATTGGGGTGGATTCCAAGATGGTCTAATAGACATGAGTGGAGAAGGAGCTAAATATACATACTTCTCTCAGTTACAAAACATATGCCTAGTAGCGGATACCGATGAGGAATTTGAAAAAAGAGAACAACAAAAGAAAAACCGTGCCTTAAGATGGGCAGGTATGAGATTAGCAGAGTATTTAGGAAAGGTAGTAGCAGAGCTACAGCCAGAAGAAGTAGAAACATTTGAATTAGAGCCAGTAACTAAGCGTACTGCAGAAGTACAAGCATTGCCAAGTGTTGTATACGTAATGCAGTTGCAATCTCAGATGGAGGAATCAGGATATAACGACCTAGTATATGGATGGGATACGAACCATATGGTACCAACCTTTATGCATCCAAATGAACTAATGGATGGAGCCATCATTTCAGGAAGTTTTATGCCTTGTTCATCAAAGTGGTCAACCTATGATATGCAAAACAACCCAACCATGAAGAGACTATATCAAGAGCATGGTAAAACCATCAATTTCCTAGGAGTAATCCTGTCAAACTTAAACGTAGCATTAGAGCAAAAACAGCGATCTGCCTTATTTGTAGCACAAATTGCTAAGAGCTTAGGAGCAGATGGGGCTATTGTAGCAGAAGAAGGCTATGGAAATCCAGATGCAGACTTTATCGCTTGTGTTGTAGAACTAGAAAAAGCAGGGGTAAAGACAGTTGGAATAACAAATGAGTGTACAGGAAGAGACGGAGGGTCTCAGCCATTAGTAGCCCTAGATGAATTAGCAAATGCAATCGTTTCCTGCGGAAATGTATCAGAATTAATTGAGCTTCCACCGATGGAAACAGTAATCGGAGAATTACAAGCCTTAGCAAGAGACGGATTATCAGGCGGATGGGATAATGACCCGATACTTGGACCATCAGTAAGAGAAGATGGGTCAATCATTATGGAAAACAACGCAATGTTCTGTGGAGACCGAGTATTAGGATGGTCTACAAAGACAATGGTGGAATATTAAGGAGGTGTAGGGATGAAAAAAGCAATATTATACTTGAATCAGTTCTTTGGACAAATCGGAGGAGAAGAATTAGCCGATCATGCACCAGAAATAAGAGAAGGGTTAGTAGGACCAGCCCTAGAGTTAAGCAAGCAATTGTCAGGAGTTGCAGAAGTAACCCATACAATTATTTGTGGAGATAACTTCATGGGTTCAAATCAAGAAGAAGCCATCAAAACAATTTTAGGATTTTTAGAAGGAAAAGAATTTGATATATTCTTTGCTGGGCCAGCCTTTAGAGCAGGAAGATATGGAAGTGCCTGCGGAAACATCTGTAAAGCAGTAAAGGAAAAATTTAATGTACCTGTAATTACTTCCATGAATGACGAAAACCCTGGAGTAGAGATGTTTAAGAAAGAAATGTACATCTTTGAAGGAGGAGCCAGTGCAGCAGCCATGAGAAAAGACGTAATGGCAATGGCTCAATTTGGTAAGAAAATCTTAACAGGGGAAGAACTGTTATCAGCTAAGGAAGAAGGATACTATCCTAGGGGAGAAAGACATCAAATCTGGTTAAATCCTCCAGTGTCAGCTTCTGATAGAGGGGTTGATATGCTAATTAAGAAATTAAAGGGGGAAGCCTATACAACAGAGCTTCCAATCCCAAAATCAGATTTAGTACCGATCGCTCCAGCTATTAAGGACTTAAGTAAAGCCACAGTAGCTATTGCCACATCAGGTGGGATCGTACCAGTAGGAAATCCTGATAGAATCCAATCAGCCTCAGCAACAAAGTGGGGAAAATATGATGTATCAGAGATTGACGACCTAGTAAAGGGAGAGTTCATGACAATCCATGCAGGCTTTGACCCAGCGGCAGCTAACGCTGACTCCGATGTAATCGTACCATTGGATGCCCTGAGGGCCTATGAAAAAGCAGGTAAAATTGGAAAGGTACATCAATACTTCTACTCAACAGTAGGAACAGGAACTACTCAAGGGGAAGCAGCGAGAATGGGTAGAGAAATAGCAGCAGAATTATTGGCAGATGGAGTGGATGCAGTAATCCTTACCTCCACCTGAGGTACTTGTACACGTTGCGGTGCAACGATGACAAAAGAAATTGAAAAAGCAGGAATTACAATTGTACAAATGGCAAACTTAATCCCGATAGCAAAAACAGTAGGCGCCAACAGAATGGTACCAACTATATCCATTCCATATCCTTTGGGTGATCCAAGCACACCAAAGGAAGAACAGTGGAAGTTGAGACATCATAGGGTAGGAGTAGCGTTAGATGCTCTAGCTACGGAAATAGAAGAGCAAACTGTATTTAAGGTAAAAATCTAAAGAGATAACACTGTATTTATTAATGCCCATCCGTTCACTGGAGAACGGATGGGCATTTTAAATTCCTCAGTAAATAATCTGATAGACAAGGATGACGTAGACCCTTATCCAGAAGAAACGAATAATTACATTCCTCACTAAAGACTAAAAGTACCACCAATGATTACTACTATGTTTATAAAATAATACAGATTAATCTACGAACATAGTTAATACATTAACGAACTTATATATTAATCATGGCTATAAAATAATCACGATTATACATTTTTTATAATAAATTTTCAGAATTTTGATCTTAAGTTCTTTAATAGAATCAATACTAAAAATAACATAAAATGCTGAAAGATGCAATGGTATAAAATATTAAAAGCTAGAGATAAAAAGAGAAACACGTTGGAAATACTAAATTTTTAAAGGGTCAGATTGTATTTGTTATTAAATTTTCAAAAAAAACAGATTATAATGAAAAAACATAGTTACAAAATAAACGCATATATGCTATAATAATTATTAGTTAGATGCATAAAAAAAGTATAGCAAATTATGAAAAATATACTATAAAAATGATATATTTTTCTGGCATATTGTTATATTTTTAACAAAGCATCAATTTTAAACTAAACTGTATCTTATCTAAGAATAAGAGGAGGGAAGAAGAGTTCTGAATGTTAATACTTAAAACTACTTAAAAGGAGAGGAATCTATGAAGAAAGATAATAATGTATTTATAATCTCTATTGTAGTTGTATTGGCAATTGTTGCTTGGGGACTAGCAGCTCCAGCAAACTTTGAAAGTACAGCAAACGGACTTTTTAATTATCTTGTAGGAAATTTTGGATGGTTTTATCTCGTTTCTATGTTTTCTTTTGTAGCCTTTTCGGTTTGGATTGCCTTTAGTAAGTATGGCAAAGTAAAACTAGGAGAAGATGATTCAGAACCTGAGTACAGCTATATTTCATGGTTTGCAATGCTCTTCAGTGCAGGTATGGGAATAGGGCTTGTATTCTGGGGAATCGCTGAACCGCTTAATCACTTTGTGGCTCCCTTAGGTATGGCGGGTGGTACTGCTGAAGCTGCAAGCTTTGCAATAAAAAAATCATTCTTTCATTGGGGACTACATCCTTGGGCAAACTATAGTGTACTTGCACTGGCATTAGCTTATATGCAATTTAGAAAAGGGAAACCAGGCTTAATTAGTAGTATTTTCATTCCTTTATTAGGTGAAGAAAGAGTTAAGGGGCCTATCGGTAAAACTATTGACATATTAGCAATATTTGCTACCGTTGCTGGAGTAGCCACTTCCTTAGGGCTGGGAACACTGCAAATCAATAGTGGGCTAAACTATATGTTTGGTATCCCTGAAAATGCAGCAGTTCAAATTATTATTGTCGCAGTGGTTACTGTATTGTTTATGATCTCAGCAATCTCTGGATTAGATAAAGGAATTAAGTTCTTATCTAATGCTAATGTTGGTTTAGCTACTATATTATTGATACTTACTATGATCGTAGGTCCTACCCTATTAATTATCAACTCCTTAACAGAAGGCATTGGAATGTATTTGGGTGAATTTATAAGAGATAGCTTCCATATTGAAGCCTTTGGTAATGGAGAATGGTTTGGATGGTGGACAATATTCTACTGGGCATGGTGGATAGCATGGGCACCTTTTGTAGGCACCTTTATTGCAAGAATCTCTAAAGGTAGAACGATTAAAGAGTTTGTTGGGGGTGTTCTATTAGCTCCAACCTTGGCTTCATTTATTTGGTTTGCAGTATTTGGATCTTCTGCAATAAACCTTGGAGTAGAAGTAGCTACTGAAGCTATAAAGTCAACACCAACAGCATTTTTCGTAGTAATGAGTAAGTATCCTCTAGGAGGGCTTATTTCAGTAGTAGCAGTTATTCTACTTTGTACCTTCTTTGTTACCTCCGCAGATTCAGCAACCTTTGTGCTAGGAATGATGTCTTCTAACGGAGACTTAAATCCTTCAAATCAGAAAAAAATAATCTGGGGAGTTATTCAATCCTTGTTAGCCTTAGCTTTAATGTTGGCGGGTGGATTGGGGATGTTACAGACAGCATCTATAGCTGCGGCTTTCCCATTTGCTTTTGTAATGATTTTTGCAATGGTATCTCTTGTAATGGTACTTCGAAGCGACTTCAAGGAAACAACTAAAGTTAAAGTAAAATAAACCGCGTAATATAAAGAATCTCCATTCCTAGTAGAGTGGAGATTCTTATTTTTGAACCCTTCAATTCATTACACGGCTCCTAGACGTACTGTAGTAATAATCAGAAAAATAATTACGTTTATAATGTAAACACATTTACAAATTTACTGAAAAGTGATATAATAGATTTGTTAGAAATTTATTTGAGAGTGCTTTTTAAAAGTACATAGAAGTTGATTCGTTCCGACGCAGAAGTTTAGCACTTGGATTAAAATTTAAGTAAACACAAAAGAAACTTAAGAAAGGGTGGTCAATAATGAGTATGTATGAAGGTAAAAAAGTCATCATCATTGGCGATAGAGATGGAATTCCTGGTCCAGCTATCGAAGAATGTTTAAAGTCCACTGGAGCCGAAGTATTGTTTTCTGCCACAGAATGCTTTGTCTGAACCGCGGCAGGTGCAATGGACCTAGAAAATCAAAAGAGAGTTAAGGATTTTGCTGAGAAATTCGGTGCAGAAAATGTAATCGTACTTCTCGGTGCAGCTGAAGCTGAGTCTGCTGGATTAGCAGCAGAGACGGTAACAGCAGGAGATCCAACTTTTGCAGGTCCTTTAGCAGGAATCCAGTTAGGACTTAGAGTATTCCATGCAGTAGAGCCAGAATTCAAAAACGAAGTAGATGCATCTGTATATGACGATCAAATCGGTATGATGGAAATGGTATTAAATGTAGATGAAATCATAAGCGAAATGTCTAGTATTAGAAATGAGTTTTGTAAGTTTTAATAACAAGTTTAATTAATATGTTAATATGATACTGCCATATCATAAATCCCCCTCTAACTATATGTTGAGGGGATTTTTTTGCCCAATTGTAGGAATGAATCATCGATGACAGAATACTATTATATTAGGACAGGTTATAGGAAGTTGAAAAAATTCCCAATGCAAAATACGTGCCAACTTTAAAGGATTTTCTGTAAAGTCTTTATTAATTATTGGTGGAATGTTATAATAGGACTATAAGTCTAAAAAGGTGAGGATGGTACAAAATGAGAATGGGCTACAACTTACAACTAGAGCAAACTCAGAAACTAGTAATGACGCCCCAGCTGCAGCAGGCGATCAAAATATTACAGCTAAATGCCATTGAATTGGACCGGTTTATTCAAAAGGAAATGGAGACCAATCCCCTTTTAGAAATCAATGAATCCTATGAGACGGAGTATGAAAAAGATCTTAATGAATCTACAAAGAATAAGTTAAAGGAGAAGGAGATTGATTGGAAGGAATTTAGTGATGATTATCATAGTAGAGGTATTCAACAGAGTGGGGGAAGCTACTCAGGGGATAACGAAATGAGTTATGAAAATATGATTTCCGTTAAACCATCATTACAGGATTTTTTAATGAACCAATATCACTTGACTCTTTTAAATAAGAACTTTAATGAAGTAGGGGAATACATCATCTATAGTTTAGATGAAAATGGTTATCTGAATATCCCCCTAATGGAAATTGCAGAAGAATTTAATATTGAGCCTTCTGTAGTAGAGAATATATTAACAGTAATCCAAACCTTTGAACCAGCTGGAATCGCAGCTAGAAATCTAAAGGAATGTTTAATCATACAATTAAAACAGCTAGGAGTTATGAAGGAAAATGCATATCAATTAATAGAGGAGTATTTAGTAGAGATTGCTGATAACAAGTACCCACAAGTGGCAAAAAAAATGGGTATAACAGTGGAGGAAGTCCAAAATATCTGTGACTTTATTCGAACATTGGAGCCAAAACCAGGGAGAAAATTTTCCTCAGCGAATCATACTTATATCGTACCTGATGTGGTGGTGAAAAAGATTGGTGAGGATTATGTTGTAATTATCAATGACCGCATTGGACCAAGATTAATGATTAGGGATGACTATCGTAAAATGTTATCCAACAATGATGAAAATTCTGATACGGTTAAGTTTATAAATGATAAATTAAACTCAGCCAGTTGGTTGATTAGAAGTATTGAACAGAGACGCCAAACTATCTACAAAGTGGTGGAGAAGATTATCGAAAAGCAAAGGGACTTCTTTGACCACGGGAAAAAATATCTAAAGCCCATGACCTTAAAGGAAATAGCAGAGGAAATAGAGGTTCATGAGTCCACCGTCAGTAGAGCCACCAATGGTAAGTATGTAGAGACACCCTCAGGGACCTTTGAGCTAAAGTATTTTTTCACCAGTGGGATTGAAGGGGAGGATGGAGAAGGAGTTTCTGCCGAGAGTATCAAGAGTATCATCAAGGAAATCATAAATGAAGAAAATCCTAAAAAACCCCTAAGTGATAGTAAGATTGCAGATATCCTTACGGAAAAGGGAATGCCGATTTCCAGGAGAACTGTAGCGAAGTACAGGGACGACCTGTTGATACCTGCATCATCTAAACGTAAACGATTCTAATTTGCCTGTTGAAAAGCCATCATCTTCTGCGTCACTGCAATAATCCAGCACCCTTGCGTATTACTTATACGCGGCAGTCGCTGGATTATTTTGATTCTTGAATCTAATGACTTTTGAACAGGCAAATACTTGACTCATTTGAAAAGCCATCATCTTCTGCGTCACTGCAATAATCCAGCACCCTTGCGTATTACTTATACGCGGCAGTCGCTGGATTATTTTGCTTGTTCTTTAAGAAAATCATTGAATTATAAAATTCTGTATTATATAATTACCTTAAGTTACCTGTATTTTTTTATAGCAATTGGGACATAATACGCATACGCGGGACTAATTAAGTCCCTGAGGAGGGAAGGTGAAAGATGAAGGATATTATTAACATTCAAAAGAAAATTATCCCCGAGGCTTTTGCCACATTTGAAAAGCGTTACGATATTTTGCGAAACATTTACATATTACAACCAATAGGAAGAAGAGCATTAGCCAATAGATTATCCATTGGGGAAAGAATAGTTCGAGGTGAGATGGAGTTTTTGAAGGAACAGGGACTCATTGATGTGAATCCAGCAGGAATGATGATTACCCATGAGGGATTAGTCTTGATGGATCAGCTGAAGGAGATTATTTATCACCTAAGGGGAATCAGTGGTCTACAGGAACAGCTCAAGAAAAAGCTTCAGATTAACAGTGTCTACATAGTACCAGGCAATATAGAAAATGATAAGTATGTATTGAGGGACCTATCTAAAACAACTTCCCGCATACTAGAGGGGTCATTGGTGGAAAATAGTATCGTTGGAGTAACTGGCGGTAGTACGATGGCTGAGGTAGCCAATGAAATGACCCAACAATCAAAGAAACGTGGGATTGTTGTTGTCCCAGCTAGAGGTGGTTTGGGCAAAAAAGTAGAGAGTCAGGCAAATACAATTGCGGCTGTTATGGCCAATAAGCTAAATGGGAGCTATCAACTACTTCATGCCTCAGATACAATGAGTCAAGAAGCCATAGAGAGTATTTTACAGGACCCAGAGATTAAGAAAATTACAGATTTAATTAAGCAGGTCAATATTTTAGTGTTTGGCATTGGTAGATCAGATAAAATGGCAGAAAGAAGGGAACTGTCTCAAGAAATAATTGAACTTTTGCAAAGTAGAAGGGCAGTTGCAGAAGCTTTTGGTCACTACTTCAATCGAGACGGAGAAATCGTTCACGAAATGAAGACAGTAGGAATCAACCTAGAGGATTTTTGTAAGGTCCCCACAACAATAGGTGTGGCAGGGGGGCCTAAAAAAGCTGAAGCAATTGTAGCCATCAGTAAAATCAAGAAGGACTTAATCCTTGTTACTGATGAGGGAGCTACTAGAGAAATACTAGAGAAATACTAGTATCATTTCTTTAATATAAAACGATGCATATAACCAATATTGTTATTGGAAAACTATTAAGAATTCATTTATATAAATCTAAGGAGGTTAAATTTATGACTGTAAAAGTAGCGATTAATGGATTTGGAAGAATTGGTAGAAATGCCTTCAAGGTGGCCCTTGAAGAACAAAGAGATTGGGAGATTGTTGCCATCAATGATTTAACCGATCCAGCAACATTAGGACACTTATTAAGATATGACAGTTTATATGGTAAATTTCAAGGAGAAATTAAGGCATTGGATGATGCGCTTGTTGTTAATGGCAAAACAATCAAAATTTATGCTGAAAAAGACCCAGAAAAATTACCATGGAAGGAAATCGGTGTAGATGTAGTTATTGAAGCTACAGGGGTATTTAGAAGTAAAGACAAGGCTATGAAGCACATCAATGCAGGCGCAAAGAAGGTTGTTATCACAGCTCCAGCGAAAAATGAAGATATCACAATTGTAATGGGAGTAAATGAAAAGGACTATGACCCAGTAAATCACCACATCATTTCAAATGCTTCTTGTACGACTAACTGCTTAGCTCCTTTTGCTAAAGTTATTGACGAGAATTTTGGTATCAAGAAGGGTTTAATGACCACAATTCATGCCTATACAAATGACCAAAGAATCCTTGACTTACCTCATTCGGATTTGAGAAGAGCTCGAGCAGCAGCTCAATCCATCATTCCAACGACTACAGGTGCAGCTGAAGCAGTAGCATTAGTATTACCTCAATTAAAGGGCAAATTAAGTGGTATGGCAATGCGAGTTCCTACTCCTACAGTATCTGTTGTTGACTTTGTAGCAGAAGTAGGAAAGAATACATCTGCTGAGGAAGTAAATGCAGCTTTAGAGGCAGCAGCAAAGGGAGAATTAAAGGGAGTGATGAATTTCTCTGATGAGCCTTTAGTATCTGCTGATTATCGCCAAGACCCACATTCATCAATTGTAGATGCTCTTTCTACAACTGTGATAGGAGAGAATTTAGTGAAGGTAATTGCTTGGTATGACAATGAGTGGGGTTACTCTGTAAGGGTAGTAGATATTGTATCCTACATCGTTAAGCAAGGATTATAGTATTGGTAAGATAGTAGAATAAACAACGTACAAAACATAGTATAAAAACATGAGAGTAAAGACAGCCTCAGCTTTTAGAGCTGAGGTTGTTATAAGCGTTATTGACTGTTTTATTTCATTTAAATAATTAGCAACATGTGGTAATATATATAAGGAATATTACAAAGAAGCTTTAACATCCAATTAGTATGTAATCCTATGAGATAAGCATAATAAGTAAAAAAGCTAAAAGGGTAAGAGGAGGATTTCTAAGATGAAAAAAACAGTAAAAGACTTTGACGTAAAAGGTAAGAAAGTATTGGTAAGATGTGACTTTAATGTTCCAATGGATAAGGAAGGGAACATTACTGATGATCGGAGAATTCAAGCGGCACTACCAACAATTACATATTTGTTGGAGGAAGGGGCGGCAGTGATCCTAATGTCCCATTTAGGAAGACCAAAGGGAGAGGCAAATCCTAAATATTCCTTAGCTCCAATAGCCCAAAGAATATCTGATTTATTAGATATGGAAATATTATTTGCTGAAGATGATGAAGTAGTAGGGGAAGTGACAAAGGAACAGGCGAAAGAACTGAGCCCAGGTAAAATTCTACTTCTACAAAATGTGAGATATAGAAAAGAAGAAGAGAAAAACGAAAATGGTTTCTCAGAAGAATTAGCATCTTTAGGGGATTTATTTATTAATGATGCCTTTGGTACTGCCCATAGAGCCCACAGTTCTACAGCAGGCATTGCAAATTTTTTACCATCAGGTATGGGTTTCCTAATTGAAAAAGAAATTAATTACATGGGTAAGGCTTTGGAAAATCCAGAAAGACCTTTTGTTGCAATTTTAGGTGGATCAAAGGTTTCTGACAAAATTGGAGTAATCGAAAACCTTTTAGAAAAAGTAGATGTTTTACTAATCGGAGGAGGAATGGCATACACTTTCCTTAAGGCCCAAGGGTATGAGATTGGAAAATCCTTATTAGAAGAAGATAAGATGGACTTAGCTTTAGAGATGATTAAACAGGCTAAAGAAAAAAATGTAGATCTGTTACTTCCTGTAGACTCGGTTGTAGCCAGTGATTTTGCTGCAGATGCAGCCCACAAAACTGTTATCAATGAAGATATGCCTTCTGACTGGATGGGACTTGATATTGGAAGCCAAACGGTTGAGTTATATGCACAAAAGATAAAGGAAGCTAAAACTGTTATCTGGAATGGACCAATGGGAGTATTTGAAATGCCGAACTTTGCTAAAGGTACAAAGGACGTTGCTAAAGCAATGGCAGAGAGTGAGGCCATTACCATTATCGGTGGTGGAGACAGTGCAGCAGCAGTTGAGCAACTGGGCTATGCTGACAACATGAGTCATATCTCTACTGGTGGTGGAGCATCATTAGAATTTCTTGAGGGAATTGTATTACCAGGGATTGAGGTATTGACGGATAAATAGAAGAAAGAATAGATAGAAATTGCAAATATGTAAATAGTTTGAGTAGTGCAATTTCACCTAATTGATAAAAGAAAACGAACGAAGGAAGAAGAAAGGGGTCTATTGATGCGTATACCTATTATTGCAGGGAATTGGAAAATGAATAAGAATAATGATGAAGCCCTTCATTTGGTGAATGAATTGAAGAATGAAGTCAATGATACAGATGTAGAAGTGGTACTTTGTTGTCCTTTTACTGCCTTATCGGAGGTAAAGAAGGCTACTGAAGGTACAAAAATTAAGCTTGGGGCTCAGAATATGCATTGGGAAGAGTCAGGGGCTTACACAGGTGAGATATCAGCCGACATGTTATTAAACATAGGGGTTGAGTATGTGATTATTGGACACTCAGAAAGAAGACAGTATTTTAATGAAACTGATGAAATCGTAAATAAGAAGGTGAAAAAAGCTTTAGAAAAAGGCTTAAAGCCAATTCTTTGTATGGGGGAAACCCTTGAGGAAAGAGAAGGGGAAAAGACTTTTGAAGTTGTAAAGCGACAAGCAATTAAGGGGCTTGAAGGTATCAGTAATGATGATCTTGAAAAAGTTGTGATTGCCTACGAACCAATCTGGGCAATTGGAACAGGAAAGACTGCTTCATCCAGTGATGCAAATGCGGTGATCGCCTACATTAGAGACGTTGTAAAGGAACTTTATAATGATACAATTTCTGAAAACATTAGAATTCAATACGGAGGAAGTGTAAAGGCCTCCAATGCATCTGAGATTATGATGGAGGAAGATATAGATGGCGCCCTTGTAGGGGGAGCTAGTTTAGAAGCAGAAGCCTTTCTAGGAATTGTACGCTTCTAATCACCGGAAAGGAAGATGAATATGAAGAAATCAGTTGCACTAGTCATTTTAGATGGTTTTGGTATTAACAATCAAACCTTAGGAAATGCTGTAAAGGCTGCTAAATTACCAAATTATCACTCCCTAATTAATCAGTATCCTTCAATGAATATTCAAGCCAGTGGTATGGCAGTAGGTTTGCCAGAGGGACAAATGGGTAATTCAGAGGTAGGACATTTAAATATCGGAGCTGGAAGAATTGTGTATCAAGAGCTTACGAGGATTTCCAGGGAAATTCAATTAGGAAATTTCTTTGAAAACCCAGCCCTTGTTAATGCTATGGAACACGCTAAAAACAACAAGACACAGCTTCACCTAATGGGATTAGTCTCTGACGGGGGGGTACATAGTCATATCAAGCATTTATATGCTCTTTTAAAGATGGCTAAGAGAATAGGGGTAGAAGATGTATTGATTCACTGCTTCTTAGACGGTAGGGACACCCCACCCCAAAGTGCCCTTCAATACATTGAGGAGCTACGAAATGCGCTTTTAGAAATAGGTGTAGGAAGAATTGCCTCCATCAGCGGTAGATACTATGCAATGGATCGTGACTTAAGATGGGAGAGAACGAAGAGTGCTTATGATGCCATTGTAATGGGGCAAGGTGTTATGATGAAGGATCCTTTAGAGGCCATCAAGGCATCCTATAACATTGATGAATTAGATGAATTCGTAAAGCCAGTAGTGATTCCTCAAGATGGTCAGGTACATAATGTTAACAACGGGGATTCAGTGATCTTCTTTAATTTTAGACCCGATAGAGCAAGACAAATGACTAGGGCTTTAATAGAGGATGAATTTGATGGATTCGTAAGGGTAAAGGGAAAATTAGCCCTTCACTATGTATCCATGACCCTTTATGATGCATCTATTAAAGGGGTAAATATCGCTTATCCACCACAAACACTGAACAATACATTGGGGCAATACTTGAGCCAAAACAATATTAAGCAATTTAGAATTGCAGAAACAGAAAAATATGCCCATGTGACTTATTTCTTCAATGGTGGAGTTGAGGAAGCTTATCCAAATGAGGATCGAAGGCTGATTCAATCTCCAAAGGTGGCTACATACGACCTGAAGCCAGAAATGAGTGCCCAAGAAGTAACAGATACATTAATTAAGGAAATAGATGGAGATAAATATGATTTTATCGTTGTAAATTATGCCAACCCTGACATGGTGGGACATACAGGGGTCTTTGATGCAGTAGTTAGGGCTTTAGATACAGTAGACAACTGCCTAGGTCAGGTGATAGATAAGATTCTTTCAAAAGGTGGAGCGGCAATCGTGACATCGGATCATGGGAATGCAGAGGCATTAATTGACGAGGTAACAGGCGGACCAGTAACTGCCCACACCACAAATCCAGTTCCTTTAGTTTTAGTGACAGCAGAAAAGCATCAGCTAGTAGACGAAGGCAAATTATGCGATATTGCCCCTACTATTTTGGAACTACTTGGAATAAATAAGCCATTGGAAATGACAGGAGAAAGTTTAATAAAAAAGCAATAAATCATTTATGAAGGATAGAGAGGAGAAACGAAAATGACAATTATTGAGGAAATTTATGCTAGAGAGGTATTAGACTCGAGAGGAAATCCAACAGTAGAAGTAGAGGTTTACTTAGAGAGTGGTGTAATCGGAAGGGCAATTGTTCCTTCTGGCGCTTCGACTGGAGCCTTTGAAGCAGTAGAGCTTCGAGATGGCGACAAGAGTAGATACCTTGGTAAAGGGGTACTTAAGGCTGTAGAGAATATAAATGATGTGATTGCCCCAACAATCGAAGGATTTGACGCTACTGATCAAGTAGGAATCGACGAAACTTTAATTATGCTGGACGAAACTGAAAATAAAGGTAAACTAGGTGCAAATGCCATCCTTGGCGTTTCAATGGCAGTGGCTAGAGCAGCGGCTGAGGCCCTAGGATTACCCCTATATCAATATCTTGGTGGAGTTAATGCAAAGGAATTACCAGTACCAATGATGAACATCTTAAATGGCGGAGCCCATGCCGATAATAACGTAGATATTCAAGAATTTATGGTAATGCCAGTTGGAGCTGAGACCTATAGGGAAGGTCTTAGGATGGGAGTAGAAATCTACCATAACCTAAAGGCTGTATTAAAGGAAAAAGGTCTTGCTACTGGGGTAGGTGACGAAGGTGGATTTGCACCAAACTTAGCATCCAACGAAGAAGCCCTGAAAGTAATCATTGAAGCAATTGAAAGGGCAGGTTACAAGCCAGGAGAGGAAATTAAATTAGCATTAGACGTTGCTGCTACAGAGTTATATGATGAAGAAAAGAAGGTTTATCACTTAGCTGGTGAAGGTTTAACTAAGACATCTGAGGAAATGGTTGCCTTCTATGAAGATTTAGTAAGTAAGTATCCAATTATCTCCATCGAAGATGGTTTAAGTGAAGATGACTGGGATGGTTGGAAATTAATGACGGATAGATTAGGAAAGAAAATTCAGATCGTTGGGGATGACTTATTCGTAACTAACACAACTAGATTACAAAAAGGAATTGAAATGGGTACAGCTAACTCAATCCTAATCAAAGTAAATCAAATCGGTACAATTACTGAAACTTTAGATTCCATTGCAATGGCCCATAGAGCAGGGTATACAACTGTAATCTCCCACCGTTCTGGAGAAACAGAAGATTCTACAATTGCGGATATTGCAGTTGCTTTAAATGCAGGACAAATCAAGACAGGTGCTCCAGCCCGTACAGACCGTGTGGCTAAGTACAATCAACTTTTAAGAATTGAAGATGAATTAGGATCTATTGCTAAATATAAGGGCGAAAAGGTTTTTTATAACATCAAAAAGTAATTAAGTCTTTTAAAAAGTATATGGTTTAAATTTTAAGACAATAATAGGGGTGAATATTTACCCTTATTATTGTTTTATAAATTAATTTTGGGAATTATCATTTTCTGAAATAGGCACGAACAAATGCAGTCGACTTAATAATATTTATTGATTTTATGGGTTGTCTGTGTTAAAATATGTATGTTAATCTCACAACAGGGGAGGTGGAAATATGCTAAAAACAATCTTAATGGTTATTCAAGTAATTACAAGTATTATTTTAATTGGAAGCATACTATTACAATCAGGTAAATCTCAAGGACTTTCTGGTGCTATTGGTGGTGGTGCTGAACAAGTTTGGGGAAAACAAGCTAGAGGTTACGAAGGCGTGTTAAGCAAAGTAACTTCAGTTGCCGCAGCGTTATTTATTATTGTTGCGATTACATTAGTAGCGATTCAATAAGAGATAAAAACTGAATAGATACGAGAGAGGAGTAAGAACAATGAACTTAGTCATCATAGCCCCTATTGTAGGTCTTGTTGCACTGGCATTTGCTTATATGCTTACAGCTAAAATCAATAAGGTGGCGATAGGTACAGATCGAATGAAGGAGATTTCTTCGTATATCCATGAGGGAGCCATGGCTTTCCTAACAAGAGAATATAAGTATTTAGTAATTTTTTCAGCTATTTTATTCGTAATCTTAGGTTTTGGTATAGATTGGATTACTGCAATTGCATTTATAGTGGGTGCAATTTTCTCTGGTTTAGCCGGGTTCTTTGGAATGAAGGTAGCTACAAAGGCTAACGTTAGAACTGCCAACGGTGCTAAAGAAGGGGGAATGAACAAAGCCCTAAGCGTAGCATTCTCAGGTGGTGCAGTAATGGGTATGTCAGTAGTTGGACTTGGTTTATTAGGAGTTGGAGGACTTTTTCTAATTTTTACTAATATGCTAAATGGTGATACAGCAGATGCTGCTGTTAGAATTACTGGATTTGCTTTAGGTGCTTCATCCATCGCTCTATTTGGCCGTGTGGGTGGAGGAATCTATACTAAGGCAGCAGACGTTGGAGCTGACCTTGTAGGTAAAGTAGAAGCAGGAATCCCGGAGGATGACCCAAGAAACCCTGCTGTTATCGCAGATAACGTAGGAGATAATGTTGGTGACGTTGCAGGTATGGGGGCTGACTTATTCGAATCTTATGTTGGTTCTATCATTTCTGCTATTGCATTAGGTTTAATTGCAACAAATGCTGCTGGGGAAGCTTACGGTATTAACGGTGCTCTTTTCCCATTAATGTTAGCAGCAATCGGTATTATTGCTTCTATTATTGGTACTTTCTTTGTAAAAGGTAATGAGAATACTGATCCACAAAAATCCCTAAAAACTGGTACATATGTGTCAGGAGCTATCACAATTGTGGCAACTTATTTCTTAAGTACAAATTTCCTAGGAAACTTAAGTGGTTTCTGGGCAGTTGTTACAGGTTTATTAGTAGGTATTGCTATTGGGCAATTGACAGAAGTTTATACTTCTGGAGACTTTAGATATGTTAAGAAAATTGCAAAGCAATCTGAAACTGGTCCAGCAACGACAATCATCAGTGGACTTGCAGTAGGTATGCTTTCAACAGCTTGGCCAATTCTTTTAATCGCAGTAGGAATCTTAATTTCCTTCGGAGTAGCAGGACTATACGGTATCGCCCTTGCGGCTGTAGGTATGTTAGCAACAGCTGGTATGACTGTAGCAGTAGATGCTTACGGACCAATCGCAGATAACGCTGGTGGTATCGCTGAAATGTGTGAATTACCAAAAGAAGTTAGAAAGATTACAGATAAATTAGATGCTGTTGGTAACACAACTGCAGCTATGGGTAAAGGTTTTGCCATCGGTTCTGCAGCTTTAACAGCTCTGGCATTATTTGCTACTTATACTGAAGCAGTTGAATTAAGCTCAATTGACTTAACAAGACCTACTGTAATCGCGGGTATGTTAATTGGTGGGATGTTACCATTCTTATTCTCTGCTTTAACGATGGAGGCGGTTGGTAAAGCTGCTTTTGAAATGATTGAAGAGGTAAGAAGACAGTTTAGAGAAATCCCAGGAATCATGGAGGGTAAAGGTAAGCCTGAATATGCTACTTGTGTTGATATCAGTACTGCTGCAGCCCTTAAAGAAATGGTTGTTCCAGGATTATTGGCAGTAATTGCACCAATCGCTACAGGAGTTCTTTTAGGAGCTGATGCAGTTGGTGGATTGTTAGCAGGTTCATTAGTAGCTGGGGTATTAATGGCGATCATGATGGCTAATGCTGGTGGAGCATGGGATAATGCTAAGAAATACATTGAAGAAGGACACCATGGTGGAAAAGGAAGCGAACCCCATAAGGCAGCTGTTGTAGGTGACACTGTAGGGGATCCATTCAAAGATACATCTGGACCTTCAATCAATATCTTAATCAAGTTAATGACAATTGTATCTGTAGTATTCGCACCATTATTTAAAGCTTATGGTGGAATGATTATTAGATTCTTTGAATAAGAACTAGATTAGTAAAGCCCTTAATCAACTGATTAAGGGCTTTTTCTAAAAGGGGGAAAATATATGGAATTTATCAATGAGTTAGCCAAGGAAGTCTCCACGGTATTTATGATTTATATCTCCATCTCGCTGTTAATTTCAATCGCAGGATTCGCTCTGATGGGCTATGATAAGTATCGGGCAAAACAAGGAGAATATCGAATTTCAGAGTTAACCTTAATGGCCTTTTCCTTCTTTGGTGGGGCTATAGGTGTCCTCCTAGGGATGGTTTGCTTTCATCATAAAATCAGTAAAAAGAAATTCTACATTGGGGTACCTGCCTTATACATCTTCAATCAAATCTTTCATCTGATCATATTTTATCGGACGATGAAGCTATAGGCTTCTAAAATCTTATAAGCCTTATAAGTTTACCCTAGCCTCCTTTGGTATTTCAGTATCCAAAAGGAGGCTAGGGTTCTTTATTACTCGTATATTATAATAGGGTATTAGGAGACATCGAAATCAATCTCGACTTAGTTCCTTTGTCATAAACTTAAATAACGCTTGTTTAGATTTAGGGATTTGTTCATCCTTTGAAGGTGGCTTATGTTTGATAAATTCCTCATAAACCTCCAGAATTAGTGGCTTATGGAGCCCAGCCTTTTTCAGTGTTTCACTGTTCATAAAAACTTCTCCAGGAGGGCCTTCTCCTATGAGGCTACCCTCATTCATAACATAAACATAATCAGCCCAAGGATAGACACGATCCATATCATGGGTAGATAAAACAATGGTGACCCCCTCTTGGTTTAGCTCATCAAAGAAATCCATGATTTCATTACTGGTGACAGGGTCAACAAATGCAGTGGGTTCATCTAAGAAAATTACACTGGGCTCCATAGCTAATATATCTGCTATGGCAACTCTTTTTTTCTGTCCACCACTAAGAAAATGTGTCGGCTTGTTTTTTAAGTCTATAATATTTGCCTTTTCAAGGGCTGAATTGACCCTTTCTCGTACCACTTCTTTAGGTAAACCAAGATTCATGGGACCAAAGGAGACCTCCTGAAAGACATTGGCGGAGAATAGCTGGGAGTTGGAGTCTTGAAAAACAATGCCGATTTTTTGACGCAGATCCTTAAGCTCCTTCTTACTGTAGGAGATCCTTTGACCGTCAAAGAATACTTGTCCACCTGTGGGCTTGTAGACCCCATTTAAGGTTAAGAATAAAGTAGTCTTTCCAGCACCGTTAGCACCAATAATGGCTATCTTTTTACCCTTTTCAAAGGAAATAGATAGCTTTCTTAATGCTTGGGTACCATCAGGATAGATATAATGTAAATCTTTTGTTTGCAGGATATATTCACTCTTAGAATCATCCATAGGGTCTCAACTCCTGTCTTTCCAAGACTTCTGATCAAAGCTTTCAAATAAGTTTGTATAAAAAAGCTAACTCAAGATAGTTATAATATAAATGCCAACACAATAAAAATAACCTCTAAAAAAGCAATCATTAGGATGTGGGTAAAAGAGAGGACTTTTGCCTCTTCTAAAACATTAAAGTCTCCCGTATATCCTCTAGCAGTTAGAGAAATGAAGAGTTCTTTTGACCGTAGAAAAACTTTGAAAAACAAATTAGATATTAACCCCCCTAAAGAAACATAGCTTCTCTTAATAGAAGAATAGCCTAGTCTACTGTCTTGGGAAATGTAAATCAAGGATGCAGTTTCTAGTAAAACAAAAATAAATCGATAAATGATAATCATTAAATCAGTCAAGATGCTAGGTAGCTTTATTTTTCTAAGTACCCATATAATATCAATCATGGGTGTAGTCAAGGCTAAAAAATACATACAGCCTATACTACTATAGGCTCGAAAAAAAAGTATACGTGCACTTTGAATGCCTTCTAAACTGAATCCAATGAACCAACTACCTAAGCCTATACCATAGGTTAAGATTAGAGGGTTTTTCGTAATGATAAAGGCCACTCCAAAGCAGCTAATCCCCAGAAAGGCCAGGGGGATCAGCATAATCTTTAGATAGGTGCTAAAAGGGATTTTAGCTATCCCTATAATTATTGTAGACATCACTATGAAAATGATCAAATGCAGTAGGGTAGACTTAGTAAAAAGGCAGATGATCAATGACATTAGGGCAAGTATAAACTTTTCCAGTGGATGAATTTCTTTTAATCCATTGGTATAAGCGTACTGATCAATAACAATCATTTTGCTAAACCTTCACTACCCTTCTTTTTTCCTATACTGTATCCAATAAAGTAGGTAATAAAACCTGTGCCAATAGCAGCTTGAAGAGCAAACAATAGACTTTCAATTTCACCACTAGGAGGCTCCCAGATTGGGCTAAACCATGGTTCGTATTCTGGCTGAATTTCAGTAACTAACTCTTCGGCAGCCCCATCAGCACCGCCATATTCAGCATTTGGATTGATAAGTAACGGAACAATTGCTAATAGGATAACTACCAAAACAAGTAAAATGTTTTTTTGAACAAGCTTGAATTTCATTAATTTCCCTCCTCTGAAAAAGATAATTCCTGTAAGTCTTCTTTATTATATGTTGCCAATAGGTTGAACAACGGTTAAAATACCTTCACTGATGGCTAAAGGAAGCTGGGTAAAGGCAAAAATACCAACGAATTTCATGATGGCTGCCAGTACTCCTGCCTCTGTAGGGAAAGCAAGACCTAACTGAATAGAAGTCACGATGTAAGTTACAAGACTTCCAAGGGCTGCAGCTGAAAAGATACTAACTGATTTTGAAGCTCCAGCTTTGTTAAGCCCCTTGTAGATTAAGAAGGATGCAATGGGACCTGCTATCCCCATCGAAAAAACGTTTGCTCCTAGGGTAGATAAACCGCCGTGGGCCAACAATAAAGCTTGAAATAATAGAACAATTAAGGCTAAAATACTTGTGGCAGTAGGGCCAAATAGTATTGCTCCTAATCCTACTCCAGTAGGGTGAGAACAACTCCCTGTAATGGATGGAAGCTTTAAAGAAGATAATACAAAGGCAAAAGCTCCACATAGGGCCAGTAACATTTTTAAATTGGGGTTATTAGTGGTTTGCTTCTTGATGGATTTCATTCCGTAGATTAATACAGGAATTGACAGGGCAAACCATAGGGCAGCCCAAGCTGGTGGTAGAAATCCCTCCATAACGTGCATTGCGAAAACATAGGTTGGTGAAAGCAGTAGAACAAAGACAGTGATGATGCTTGAGTACAAAATGCGTTTCTTTTTCAAATTAATCCCTCCGTATTTGTTTTTTCCTATGCAATAAAAAAACCTACATAGGTTTTACAATGTAGGATTATGATTTTATGCTCTCATGACAAAACAGAAAACATAAATCTAATCTCTTTAATCCATACACCGTAGATCTAAAGAATTTTAAATAAGCAGGTATCCTGGCTCTGGTTCATAGTACCATCACACCTTCCCAGAATTAACTCCAGTGGCTATTGTGATGGACTCCCCATTACAGTGGCGGGACCGCGTTGGATTTACACCAACTTCCCTTTTAATCTCTTTCGAAAACTTATTTAACGTATTAAGTTCATTTATTAATTTACCATAATAATGGTATAATAGCAATATCGACCACAAAAATAGCAATAATTATTAGTCAAAATAAGCAAACTAAAGAAAAAGAAAGAACTTGAAACTTATATTAGTATAATTTATAGAAAGGGTTAAAATATAAGGTATATAGAATTCTTTTTTATAAAGGCTTTAAATTAGGAGGGATTACATGTCATCTAAAGAAAGAATTGTACAATTTATGAAGGAAACTGCCTATAATCCAATGCTGGAGGAAGAATTAGCCAAAGCATTGAATCTATCAAGAGATGAGAGGGGACATTTTTCGAAGTTACTGGAGGAAATGGAACGAGAGGGGCTTATTGTAAAGACCCGTAAAAAGCGATATGGTCTTCCAGAACTAATGGGCCTTGTGGTGGGTAGACTACAGGGTAATTCAAAGGGCTTTGGTTTTGTTATCTCTGATGATCCTGATATTCAGGATGTATTTATACCTTCCAACCTGATGAATGGTGCAATGCACAATGATAGGATTGTCGCTCGAATCAATAATGTCAATAACAAGACTAAAAAAGCTGAAGGGGAAATCATTAGAATCCTTGAAAGGGCAAATAAGGAAATAGTTGGTACTTATGAGGACAGCAGAAACTTCGGGTTTGTTGTTCCAGATGATGCTAGGATCAATGCAGATATTTATATTCCGAAGAGTGAAAGTAAAAAGGTGAAGAATGGCTACAAGGTCGTCTGTGAGATCACCCGTTACCCAGAAAAAAGAAGAAATCCAGAAGGCATCATTAAGGAAATTATCGGACACAAGGATGATAGCGCAACTAACATAGCAGCCGTCATGAGGAAATTTAACCTTGAGGCAGAATTCCCACCAGAAGTTGAAGAAGAGGTTGCTTCTATTCCTGATGAGGTACAAGAAGATGAGATTGCAAGACGTAGGGATTTAAGAGACTTAAAGATGGTTACAATCGACGGTGCCGACGCCAAGGATTTGGATGACGCAGTTTCTATTGAGGCATTGTCAAACGGAAATTATCGTCTAGGGGTACATATTGCCGATGTGACCCATTATGTAAGGGAAGGTACAGAACTAGACAGAGAGGCTTTAAATAGGGGTACCAGCGTCTATTTAGTGGATCGAGTAATCCCTATGCTACCCAAGAAGCTTTCCAATGGTGTATGTAGTTTAAATCCTAAAATCAATCGTTTGGCTCTAACAGTAATGATGGAGATAGATAAAAAGGGTAAAGTAGTGGATCACGAAGTATTCGAGAGCGTTATCAAGACCAATGAAAGAATGATTTACACAGATGTATCAGACATTCTTGAAAAGGATGATGAGGTACTCAAGGAGAAATATAAGGATTTAGTTAATGATTTTAAAATAATGGAGGAGCTTTGCAAAATCCTAAGAAAACGAAGGGATGATAGAGGAGCCATCGACTTTGACTTCCCAGAGGCTAAGGTAATCCTGGACGAAAAGGGTAAGCCAGTTGATATTGTAAAATATGAAAGAAGAATTGCCAACCGCATTATCGAAGAATTTATGTTGGTTTGTAATGAGACTGTAGCAGAACATTTCTATCACTTGAATGTTCCTTTTGTCTATCGTGTCCATGAAGACCCAAGTGTTGAAAAGCTAGAGGATTTTAACAAGTTCATCCATAACTTTGGCTATCACCTCAAGGGACTGACAAATGAAGTACACCCTAAGGTGCTACAGGAGTTGTTAAAGAAAATAGATGGAAAAAGAGAAGAAGCAGTAATCAATACCCTTATGCTTCGATCCTTAAGAAAAGCTAGATATACTGGAGATAACCTAGGACATTTTGGATTGGCTGCTGAGTACTATAGCCACTTTACATCTCCGATCCGAAGATATCCTGATTTAGCCATCCATAGAATTATTAAGGCATTCTTAAAGGAAGGTGTTCAAAGTAAATGGCTGGAGAAAGTAAGTGGATTGGTAGGCTATATTGGTGAGCAGTCTTCCATAAGGGAAAGAAATGCCGAGGAAGCCGAAAGGGAAACAAAGGACATGAAGAAGGCTGAGTATATGGCAGATCGAATCGGTGAAGTCTATGAGGGAGTTATTTCCGGTGTCATCTCTATTGGTATGTTTGTGGAACTGGAAAACACAGTTGAAGGATTAGTAAGGGTAAGCTCCCTAGAAGATGACTATTACCGTTATGATAGTGAACAATACTCCCTAACTGGAGAAAGAAAGGGTAAAGTATATAGAATTGGTGATGTTGTTAAGATTAAGGTGAGTAAGGTGGATGTGTTGCAGGGTGAGATTGATTTTACGCTTGAAAAGGACGAATCATAATCTGACTGTTGAAAACCCATCATCTTCCGCGTCACTGCGAGAAACCAGCACTCTCACGTATTATTGTATACGCTACGGTCGCCGGTTTCTCTTGTTCCTCGAATCTAACGGGTTTTGAACAGTCAATAAGTAGCGGGGTGGTTGAAAACCCATATTTTTCAATAAATTGGAGAGGAGATTTCCTCCTCTCTATTTATATATATGTTGAATTTTTAGTTAGCTGGGTATATATAATATATTGAGGGAGTTTAGAAATATTCAACGTCATATCATAAGTGTTTTGTGAAAAGGGGGGAAGTGATATGCCGTTTACCTATGGTTTGCTAATTTTGTTCTTTATTGCTTTACTGGTGGAGGTCTTGTCAGTGGCTTTAAAGGTAACAGGTCTAGATATACAAAAGGCTAGATTTCAAGTGATTTCAATTATTACCCACACGGGTTTTACCACAAGAGAATCTGAATTAATCACCCAGCATCCCACTAGAAGGAAGATTGCACAGGTGCTTATGCTGGTGAGTTATGTTAGTACTGCAACTTTAATTAGTGTTATTTTAAGTGCCCTTAGAACCCATCAAACCTTTGTTCATTTTTCTTTATATATGTTGGGGGTAATGCTTTTGATCTTATTCTTAATGAGGAATAAGCATATCATCATGGGACTTGAAGGACTAATCGAAAAACAACTGATTAAGCAAATGAAAAAAAATTTAAGGTATAAAACAGTGGAGGAAGTGTTAAAACTAAATGATGAATATGGTGTTGGGGAGTTTATCATTGACGAGAATAATGAACTGATTGGAGTCACCTTGGAGAAGTCTGGCCTAAAGCAAAACTATATTCAGGTGTTGAACATTGACCGTGGTTCCCATATAGTTCATTTTCCAAAAAACAATATGGCTTTTCGACAGGGAGATAAGGTTGTGGTCTATGGACAGCTGGAAAAGATTAAGGAATTTATTATGGCACAGAAGAGAAATGAAAAAAATATTTGACTTTTTGGTGGTGATATGATAATGTAGAAAGAGTCACTCATTATAAAAGTCAAGAGGGTGAAGGTTATGGTAAAGGAAGCAAGAAAAGTAATAGCCACCAACAAGAAGGCTAGACATGATTACTTTATTGAAGAATCCTATGAGTGTGGGATAGAGCTGAAGGGGACTGAGGTAAAGTCCATCCGACAGGGAAAAGTTAACATACGAGAAGGTCACGCTAGGGTTGAAAATAGTGAGGTTTTCCTGTATAATACCCATATAAGTCCCTACGAACAGGGCAACATTCACAATGTTGATCCCTTAAGGCCTCGAAAGCTTTTACTCCACAAGAGGGAGATTTTGAAGCTGATTGGTTATATTCAACAAAAGGGTTATACACTTATTCCTTTAAACATCTATTTAAAGCAAGGCTTGATTAAACTTGAGCTGGGGGTAGCCATCGGTAAGAAGCTTTATGATAAGCGTCAAGATATTGCCAAGAAGGAATCCCAAAGAAGGATTGATAAGGAATTAAGAGCAAGACAAAAAGTATAAGATTTAAGCTTTGGTGGATTCAGTTCTGCCCATATACAAGGGGGCGTACTGGTTTCGACGGGGGTTTAGATCCTTGAGTAGCGAGCCATGTTTAGCTTGGTACCATGTAAAAAACTGAGCACGAAACATAAACGCAAACGATAATTACGCATTAGCTGCCTAGTTGCAGCTCGTTTCTACCTGACCTCCTGCCGTTAGGATAGAAACGCCATTCATGCAGGGAACGGCTTGAGGGTTGCCTTGACCTCAAGTGGCACAATCGGGGCTGGTCGAATCTAAAGTTTGTTGTTAGACGCTAGAGGAGACGAGATCTAAAATAGCAACTGCGCTCGGAGAAGCTGAAGGTGAAGGGCCTTCGGACAGGGGTTCGATTCATAAAAGAGTCGCCTTGTGGAGTGATCTACAAGTGAAAATCTGGCTTACATCGGTGAAACCGTAACGTAAAGACGACGGCAATACCGAGGGGTAAAGGGAGAAATCCTGAAGCCCTGTATCGACTCATAGGCTCCTAAATCGAGGATATGGAGTACTAGGATGAAGGGTAAAAACGATAATAAACCTTTCATAACACGCCAGAGGGGTTGAGAGAAAGACTTAACTTCAAGATATAGTCAGCACCATTGGAAACAATGGAATAGGGTGTCCCCTCGCCTCCACCAATAGAATAATTAATAAAAAGCCGCACATAGTGCGGCTTTTTTGCGTTGTTTCGTTGACAGACTTGCAAAAGGGCACTTATTAATGAAGGGTAAATCAGGAGAATAGAAATAAAAACTATGTAAAGTTTGCAGTCACCCGTGAAGAATGTATTGCTGTTATTAATCAAAATATACAAAAGGCTTGGAGTATATTAAAATAGCAGGAGGGGCTAGTCATAGTCGAAGATTCATTACCAGAGTCATTTGAGCTATTAAATAGCCGATTAGAAAAATTAGATAAGGACAAAATGCTTGCAGTCCTTTGTACCTATAAGATTAACGAATCTATTATTGTATATAGACACTGTTTTAAATGTGTCGAAATAAATCGAAAAAAAGGTGAAGGAATTTGTAAATAAGTAAGGAATTTTACATATAGAGATTTTTCTATAAGAATAGGGATGTATAATGAATTGTAAAATAAATATTAGTGAGTTGATAAGAATGGAATTTACAGTAGCAAAAAATCAGGATAGGATCATGAAGGTACAGGACATTGATAGCCAAAGAATGTTAATACGGGTAAGTCAAGGAAAAGGAAGAAAAGACAGATATAGCATTTTATCAAATACGATCTTAAATGAGTTGAAATTATATTACAAAGAATATAATCCTAAAGAGTATTTATTTGAAGATCCAAGTAAAAAAGGGCATATAACGGAGAGGACTGTCCAGAGAGTATTTAAAAAAGCTTGTGAAAAAGCAAAAATCCACAAGAATGTAGGTATTCATGCATTAAGGCACTCTTTTGCAACACATTTGCTAGAGTATGGAACAGATTTAAGGTATATACAGGAGTTGTTAGGGCATTCAAGTTCAAAAACTACTGAAATATATACTCATGTTACCCAGAAAAGCATATCAAAGATTATTAGTCGATTAGATAGAGCTAATGGGGATGTTCCCGACATGCGTCAGAAAACATTCTAATAAGGACGTGTTCCCGACCTGTGTCGGTAATGCATTAGTTATAAGAAATGAAGATATCGGGGCTATTCTTTGAAGTTTAATTTGATAAAAACTGCGTGTTAAGCAATATTAGCAGACAATAAACTAGTATGATTGCATAAGGTAAATATTAGTCTTATTTTCAAGAATGGAGGATATTTGAATGAAATCAAAAACAGAAATAGTTCTTATTGGTTTTGCAGTTATTTCAATAATTATAGGTATTGTACAAATCGTTTTAGGACAAATAGAAAAGAATTCTATCTTGGTTGGTCTTGTTAACTCATATAGATATTTTACTATTAGCTTAGTTATGTTTGGAATGGCAAAGATGATTGACTTGTTACAGAATATAAAGAGTAAATTTGAAAAATAGCTCTTGCTAGAAGTATTTCTATGCTACGTAACAGTAGGATTATTTTAAGAAAAGGATAATTTATATTAGCTACTGTCATAAAAATCATTTCTAAATGGTTATGTTAGTAAAGGAGGTAATCAATATGAAGAAACACCAAAATTTATTGATGGTTGTTGTTATTAGCGCAATTCTTTTATCGATAGTTATTGTAGGGTGTACTCAACAAGTAGAGAATAAAGATGACAAAGGACAACAGTGGGATTATAAACCTATGATTTCTAAAGAAAGCCATGTATATGGCGATACTGGAAATACAAAAGAGAGTTTATCAGAAGATTGGGTTCTATTGGGGAAAGTAGACGAGAAAGTTTCTCAAACAGAACCTATGGTAAAAGGGAAAACATATTTTGTATCAAATACATTACCAGTTAAAACCGAGATATACTGGAATAAAAAGGATAGAAAAATAATCTATGCAAAATACAATGATACATTTATTAAATATGAGTTAAATGAAGAATAGAATAGGTTTAGGAGAGGTTCCTAAATCGAACAAAAGAGAATGGCATTATTTTTTCTAATTAATTATATAGGTAGGATGCATTGTTTGCATTCTGTTAAGAACTATGACGAAAAGATGTCGTCACTTCTTATAACATAGCATTTACAACAGTCCACAAAAAGCGTGTGGACCATCGCAAAATACTAAGAACGTTCTCCGAAAACACACGAAAAGGTCGCGACGTCCTGTCGCGAATTGTGAGCAGGTGCATTGATGTCTAGATTGATGCATATTAGTAAGATTAAGCGCATTAAAGGGAAGAGTAAAAAAGTCTAATTATTGTTGCAAAAAGAAGAATAAAATATTTTTTGTGAGGTGTGTTAATGAATGGGGCTAATTTTAAAATAAGGATAAAAGCTTTAATTATAGATTATTTATGTATTTTGGCTTATTTAATAATACTTTTCATTATTACGATAAGCATCTATAATTTTCTTTTGAAAGGGATACCTCAATTCACTGAAATAGAAAGTCAATGGATATCCTTTATATCAACGGTTTTCCCAATAACGACATATTTTATTATTAAAGAATCAAGAAAACCTTATGCATCTTTTGGTAAGAAAAAGATGGGACTGAAAATAGTTTATAAGGATAATCCAATTAAAGGAAGTATAATAAGAAATATTTTCAAGTTTTTACCTTGGCAATTTGCCCATTTAAGTATTATAAAAGGTATATATACTGGTTTTGATTCATTTTTTGTTTTAGGGTTTTATGTGCTAGCTGTCCTTTTGCCAGTAGTATATATTCTTATGGTTGCTTTTAGGAAAGACCATCGACATCTACCTGATTTATTTGCTTGTACTAGGGTTGTAAGTAAGACAAGATAATGAAAATTACTCTTGTTGATTGTGCTATAATTGCTAATGAATTTGTTGCACATCATTCTTATATTGCGTAATACCAAGAAAAATGTTTAGTCGAATCTTATTTTAAGTGAATGATAAAAGTGTTATATAAGGTTTTGAGGAAATAGAGGATTTGAGGTAATGAGACAGCATGTAACAATGTGTCTTCACAAGGGTAATGGTAGCATGTTTTAATTGAAATGCCAGAGTACCACATCCCTTCACTGGGTGCAAAGCACCGCCAAGGGGTATTCCTTTGGTGTCCAGTTCAGGGACGTTGCAGACACAGAACCGTTATAGAAAATAGTGATATCGGGGATGTTCTTCTAAGTCTATTTAAAAAAAGTAGTGCATGAAAGTAGAATTAGTTGAGTGAAGGAAGGTACAAGAGAAAAGGAGAATTTTAATGGAAATCAAGAATAGCAAGATCATATTAAGAGATTTTATTGAAGCTGATATAGATGATAGAATACATTGGGAAACTATAGAAACTGAATGGCAATTATGGGATGCTCCTTGGGAAAATGATGAAAATGCATTCGATCCCTACTCCTATCGTAAAGAATGCTTAGAATGGCTTGCAAAAAAGAAAGACGAAAATAGAGTGCGTATGGGATTTCAAATATGCATTAATGATGAAAGTCGAAAGCACATTGGGTGGTGCAATACCTACTATATTGATGATAACTGTGAGTATACAAAAGAAGAGGGACATTGTACTATAGGAATAGGAATACCAGATTTATCTTCACGTCGCAAGGGATATGCAACGTTTTCTTGGAAACTGTTCATTCAATATTTAATAGATAATGGAATTAAGGATATATATACTCAAACTTGGTCAGGGGATGAAAGGGTACTAGGTTTAATTAAGAAACTTGGTTTTGAAGAATGCAACAGAAAATATAAATTTAAAACTGTTAGAGGTCAAATATATGACGCACTAACTTTCAAGTTAAATAAGATAAAGTACAATGCATTTTGTGAACTAAACAAGATGAATGGGTAACACTATTTCTGAAATTAACTATACAGCAACACGGACACAGTATGTATTAGGATCAGAATTATAGCCATAAAAGATGTCACTACTCTCTATAACAATACGTCTGCACAAGGGTGCTGGGAGTACGTTTATAGGGATAGGTCAGAGCACCACATCCCTTCACTGGGTGCAAGCACCACCAAGAGGTATTCCTTTAGTGTCCAGTTAAGGGACGTCGCAGACACGAGACGTTATACGCAACTTTATTGAAAAAGAGTAACTGTTCAAAGTTTCTTAGTTTTAATGAAAAAAGCATTAGATTATGATTAAAAATTTTTTGCATACATTTAAACATATATGCTGATATAGTTTTGGAGGTTGAAATGATCATTAAAGCAGAAATTATAGATCAACCATATTCAGGTGAATACAAGGAAAAGATATATGATATCACAAGTACATGGAACTCACAGAACTGGACCTGGGTTAAGTTTTTAAATGAAGATTTTACTGAGTGGTGTGGGGAATTTAGAGGATTAGGGAGAGGTATTGCTATTTCAAAAAAATACAATCAAGTATTAATTCTTACTTCAGATTATCTATTTCAAATTAATTGTATAAATTTTGAAATAATTGATTACGAATGCCAGCCACAATATCAGAATTTAACGGTAACGCCATTAGGAGATTTTCTATTAGCAGATTATTATGACATCTATCTTTTAGGAGCTTCACTAGATGATAGAACACCTTTAGCAAGCCCATTTAATATGGATATGATTACATTTAGAGGATGGTCAAATAATAAATTACAATTAACATGTGATAAATTTTTAAATTTGGATAAACATGTGGAATTGCAACTTGATTTTGAGACATTAGAAATATCTTTAAAAAAGCAAAACAGGAATAGTGAAGGTTAAAACTGATCAGATCACAGTACAGTAGTTAAAGCTACGTATAACAATATGTCTGCACAAGGGTGCTGGAGGGCACGCCTTAGGGGAAAGTCAGCGCACCACATCCCTTCACTGGGTGCAAGCACCGCCAAGCGGTATTCCTATGGTGTCCAGTTCAGGGACGTTGCAGACATAGAACCGTTATCTTCAATATGGCGTAATGCTGGGCATCCTTGCCCAGGTCTACTAGGGAGGTTTTCTTGGGACCTTATATTACTTATATTTGCAAAAAAACTTGAAATTTAGCTTTAAATTTTTTAAAAGGAGTGTTTTATGAATGATACACAGTATGACATTAAATTCTAATGAATTTGAAAGTATAAAAAATGGAATTAAAACAAGGGAATATAGACTATACGATGAAAAAAGACAACAATTAAAAATTGGTGATAGAATTGAATTTTTTAGATTACCGAATATGGATGAAAGTATATTAACAAAGATAGAGGGTTTATTACTTTATAAAAATTGGTATAGTTGCTATGAAGATTTCTTTGAACAAGATTTAATAGACCATTATGAAAGCATTAAAATGGCAGTACAGGACACATATGATAACTGGTGGTCAAAAGAAAAGGAAGAGAAATATGGCTGTTTGATTATAAAAATTAAAAAGATTGATTGAGAAATATTAGCATAGTTTGTAAATAGAACTGAACACAATCTATCTTGCACATCAGATGAATTGTGTGTAACAACCAGCTTAGGAGGTGAAAGTTTTGAGAAAAAGAGAATTTATATAATTTTTAGTTACCTATATCATAGCAAAAGGAATTAGTTTAATAACTGATTTTTCCTATAATGTTTTTAGTGAAGAATTTAATTTCGTACGATTTTTAATCGATTTGACAATATGGATAACTACTTACTGTGGAGTAAGTCTGTTTTTTTCTAAGTTATTAAATAAAAAGAAAAATATAGTATAGTTAAGTAAATGTACACAATAATTATAAAAAGTGTAATAGAAAGGTTTTCTAAGGAGTTGACCTCCATGTTAACTTCTGAGCAAGGGGTCGCCATACTAAAGATAACAATGTACTCAAGTCAGCTTTACTAAACTAGGGTCAAGACTTTGGGGAGTCAAAGCACATTCCTTCACCGGGTGGCAAACACCACCTACGAAGAAAGGCTCTGTGGTCCTGTTCAGGAACGTCTTGAGTGCGGGACGTTAGGCGAAAATTTTCTCCCAAAATAGTACAAGAAGCTTTTTTAAAGGAAGTGAGGAACAACAATGAAGATTTCAATTCGTAAAGCAACTTTACAAGATTGTGAGACAATTCATCATATGCAAAGGAAGGCTTTTGCTTCATTACTTGAAAAATATAAGGATTATGATACAAATCCAGGTAAGGAGGAGATTGATCAGATATATAGACGATTTAATCAATCCTTTACAGATTATTATTTGATTGAAGATGAAGATAAAGTATTAGGGGCAATAAGAATAATTAGAAAGGAAAATGAAAACATGTGTAGAGTTAGTCCCATTTTTATTTTACCTAAATACCAAGGTCTAGGGATTGCACAAAAAGTATTTAACATAATAGAAAACACATATCCATGGGCTAGAAAATGGGAACTTGACACAATTTTACAGGAACAAGGACATTGCTATTTATATGAAAAGCTTGGTTACAAAAAGACTGGAAGAGAAAATAAGATAAACGAGAAAATGACTATTGTATATTATGAGAAAATGATGGATGATTTAGATAAATGAAAAATTTGGGTAATAATCATCGCCTAACATACAGTTTCCAATATCCTACAAAAGTTGTAGGACATCGGAAACTGTAGAAACGTTATCTGAAAGACCAAAATATTGAGGTGAGAATATGAGGCTTTTTAAAGTAAAAAGTCCATCAATGAATGAAAAAAAACTAATCAATAAAATTGTTACCCCATTGGGAGAAATTTTGTTAGATATTGAATTCATTAATTTTAATATATCAGATATTAATTATAGTACATGTTGTAATATTAATGGTAAAGGTTACATTACAGGTTGGTATACAGATGTTTTTGAAGCAGAATTATTAATTTGTAGACCTAAGTTAAATCTTCCTTCACATATGAAGGTTGATGATTGTTATAGTGCTATGTGGAGATTAAAGGTTAAAGAAAATAGCTTAAAGTGTAAGTTTTGTACACGATGGGTTGGGAATTATAGATGGACAAGTGGTAGTGCAAATTCTGGAGAAGGGTTAGATGCTCAAACTTGGGAAAATGAAAAGACCATTATTACTTTAGGAACACAAGATGGAGAGAAAATAATGTCTAGAAAACAGAAGGAAGATAAAATGCCTATAAAATTTGACTCTGATATAGATATGTATTCTTTCATTCAATATGAGAATAGTGGTTTAAGTATAGAAATAGATGAGTTAATTCCTAATGAAACTTGTCAAGTACATTTCGCAGTTGCTTGGGCTAACAAAATAAATAATGATATTTCTACTTGGCTTGCAGTTGATTTAAATGAAAACGATATAATAGGCGAGATAGTTAAGTAAAGTTATGGTCAATCAGATAACATAGCATTTGCAACAGTCCACAAAAACCATGTGGACCGTCGCAATATTCTAGGAACGTTCTCCGAAACCACATGAAAAGGTCGCGACGTCCTATCGCGAATAGTGAGCAGGTGCATTGGGGTCTATATTGATTCACATTAATAGATAAATGCGAAGTGAAGATTATTTTATATTTGATAAATATTGAAAGGGGATAGTATGTACTATTTATATCAATTTTCTAAAACGGCAAAATATATAGGTATAGTTAGTTTAGTTGCAACTTTTTTTAGTGATTTAATGATTTTCCAACTACTTTGCTTGTTTGGACTATTTGCATTTGTAGAAATATCATTAAATTTCTCCGCTTGGAAATGTTCAGTTTTCCAAATCATTGGTAAGTATAAAGTAAATAGAAAATTTGGAAATGAAGTGCCCTCTGTATTCAATTACAAAAGTGAAATTGAGTATACGTTGCCTTTTGAAGGAAAGTGGGTAGTTGTAAATGGTTGCTATACTAAAGAATTCTCGCATTCTTGGAATATTCCAACTCAGCGATATGCTTATGATTTTATTATCTTAAAAGATGGAAAGTCCTACGAAAATAATCCGAAATCTGTAGAAGAGTATTATTGTTATAATAAGTCTATCTTAGCACCAGCAGATGGAGTAATAGTGGAAGTTGTAAATAATGCAGAAGATAGTTTGGTATTTGGTAACGGTAGGTTTTATAGTAGAGCTAAACATATCGCGGGGAATTATATTGTAATTCAACACAATGAAGCAGAGTATAGCACACTTGCACACTTAAAAAAAGACAGTATTAACGTAAAGGCAGGAGAAAAGGTGATACGAGGGCAGATAATTGCTAAATGTGGAAATACAGGAAACTCAACAGAGCCACATTTACATTTTCAACTGCAGGCAGGCAAAAGTTTTTATAGTAGTGCAGGGTTGCCAATAAAGTTCAATAATATTAAACTTACTATTGTTCCTAATTATGAAAGATTTGATGATAGACTATCTATGCCAAAGGAGCAAATACTAGAAGGGTACATTTCTCGTGGATACAATGTTTCTGATGGTTAGAGGTCACGAAAAATGAGTTGTATCTTATTAGGCTTAAGTCGTATTGTTCTTTAATGTGAAGTACAGGTCAAGTTCAGTGTTTAAGGGGACGACGTCCTGTCGCCCTCTGAGCCACGGGCCGTGTGGCATCGGAGAACAATGTGTCTGCACAAGGGTACTGGTAGTATGTTTTTATTGGAATGTCAGAGCACAACATCCCTTTACTGGGGGTGCAAGCACCGCCAAGGGGTATTTCTCTGGGGTTCGGTTCAGGAACGTCTTGAGTGCCAGACGTTAGACGCAATTCAGTAAAAAAGTATTTAATTAATGATAATTTTAAAATGGTTATTTTATACAAGGGGGAATTGTTTTGAATCAAGATGAAAGAATGTATATAATTGAGAATCAAAAAGTAACAATAGAAAGGGAAATAAATGGGGATAAAATTTTGGATATTGGTGGTGGTGGAGAGGGAGTAATTGGCTTATGCTATGGAAAAAATGTAGTTGCTATTGATCCAAGGAAGGATGAATTGGAAGAAGCTCCAGATGGTCCACTAAAGATAGTTATGGATGCAAGAGAATTATCATTTCTAGAAAACTCATTTGATGCGGTTACATCCTTTTTTACATTAATGTATATTAGCAAAAAGGAACATGAAAAGGTTTTTAATGAAATTTATAATGTATTGAAAAAAGATGGAGAATTTGTTTTATGGGATACCATAATACCCAAGTATGATGGAGACGGTAAAGATATCTTTGTTATTCAACTTGAAATAATTACACCTGCCAAACTATTAAAGACTGGTTATGGAGTGTCAAGAAAAGATACCGAACAAGATATTGAGTATTTTGTTAAACTTGGCCAGAAAATTGGTTTTAATGTGATAAAAAGGGAAAAACAAGATCAAATATTTAAAATTGTTTTTAAGAAGTAGTGCCTCTTAAACTCCGTCTAACAATGCACTCAAGTTTGCTTTGGCTAAATTAGGGTCAAGCCTCTGTAGTAGCCAAAACACATTCCTTCACCAAGCCAAGTCTGGCTAGGCTCAGGAACGTCTTGAGTGCTAAACGTTAGGTGAAATAGGCTTCCAACGGTGATTGTTAGTCGGAAGTTTTTTGATAGCTGTCAAATTATACGCTGATAATTTCTTATAATGGAGAATAGGGAGGATTTTTTATGCGGTTTAACTCAAAAAAAGATTTATGGCTTGGTCTTTTAATTTGGATTCCAATTGGTGGAGGATTTATTGATTCACTTATGAGTGAAGGTTGGTTAATTAAAATTCTAATGCTAGCAACAGCAATTTTTGCTGGTTGGATATGGTTTGGTACAAGCTATTATATTTCAGAGGAAATACTTATTATAAAATGCGGTCCATTCAGTGAAAAGATATCAATTAAAGATATTAAAAGCATTAAAAAAACACGAAATCCACTTTCATCTGCTGCTCTTTCAATTAATAGGATTGAAATTAGGTATGGATTTTCGGGTATGACCTTAATATCTCCAAAGGATAAGGAGCAGTTTGTTGGACTCATTTTACAGAAAAATAACAATATAGATATTAAAATATAAGAAAGATAAAAAAATGCTTAGAGATAGTCGAGGTTTGCGGTGTGTGCATACCTCACACATAACAGCGTGTTTACAGGAGGTGCGGGTGGGCATGTGTTAAGGCAAAGATCAGCACACCACATCCCTTAACCGGGAACGAAGATCCGCCAAGACGGTCTATCTTTAGGGTCCGGTTCAGGGACGTCGTAAACACGGAAACGTTACATGAAATGGATAGTTGAAAGATGAGGGATCTAGAAAGTAGTATTATTAAAGTATTTAGTTAGGATTTCAAAAATGGAGGGATTGGATTGGGAGATTATATTGAAGATTTGCGAAAAGTTGTAGGTAGAAGACCGATTATTATGTGTGGAGCAAACGTTATTTTGATAAATTCGCAAAATGAAATATTATTGCATCATCGAACGGATAGAGATTGGTGGGGATTGCCTGGAGGGGCAATGGAGTTGGGCGAAAGTCTTGAAGAAACAGCAAGACGAGAAGTATTTGAAGAAGTAGGTTTAGAATGTGGAGACTTAAAGTTATTTAATGTATATTCGGGAGAAAAACAGTATTACAAATACCCAGATGGAAATGAGGTTTACAATGTTACTGCAACTTACTTATGTAATAATTATACTGGTAAGATTTCTGTTGATTTAAGCGAAGGTAGAGATGCAAGGTTTTTTCCTTTAGAACGGATACCATCTAACCTAAGTTATACAATTAAAGGTACGATAGATGAATTTATAGAGAGAAATCGACAAAGGAATCTTTAAAAAAATACTGTAAGAAAACATGGTATGGTAGACAGACATGAATGCCTGTCAAATATTATAAACTACCCACTCCATATATCAATGTGTATATGGGAGGTGCTGGAGGACACGTTTATGATCGGTCAGCGCACCACATTCTTTCACCGGGAGCGAAGCTTCGCCGTAATAAGCAGTAGTTATTAGCTATTTTAGGGAGAGATCATATTGAAGGAATGGAGAATAAAAATAATAATGATTCTTGCTTATTGTGTTCCATATACATATTTGGCAATGAATGGTGATGCGAGTTTTGGAACAATGATATTTTATGGATTTATGATAGCTTGTTTGGGAGGTCTTTGTTCTATTGCTATAAAAACAAAGAATGCTACTGTAGTTATTGTGGGGAATATTTCAAGTTTTATTTCATCGTATTTATTTACTTTAAAATATCAAACTGAAAAATGGGAATGGTACTTTAAGCCATTCACTTCTTTTGGTCTTTTGGTATTTATAACAATTATTTCTTTAATAATTCAAATCTTATTCTCAAATAAATTGAGAACTATATTTAGCAAATAATTCACAAAATTAAGTTACACATTTCTTATATTGTGTTAGACTAATAAATATGTTTAGTTGAATCATATCTTAAAGGAGATATTAAAGGATTTGATAGTATTTAGCGTATTTAGAGGATTTGAGGTATCAAGACAGCATGTAACAATATGTCTACAAAAGGTTACTGGAAGCACGCTTCAAGAGAAAAGTCAGAGAACCACATAACTTCACTAGGTGCAAGCACCACAGAAGGGTATTCCTATGGTGTCCAGTTCAGGCACGTTGCAGACACTTTATCTGAAATAAATAGGTAAATAAGTTTGAGATTTCTCAAAATTTGGAGGAATTTTATGAGAGAAGAAAATAGTTTTTATGTAGCCATTAAAGGATTAATATTTTGTGGTAGTGAGTTTTTAATAATACAACGTTCAGACAAATCAAGAGGAGAATTTCATTATTGGGAGTTTCCAGGAGGAAGAGTGGAGTTCGGAGAAAAACCAGAGGATACATTAAGAAGAGAGGTAAAAGAAGAAACCGGATTAGGAATTGAGATGATTTACCCTTTTTCTGTTTGGACTTTTTTTAGAGAATCAAATAAGCAAACAGTTGGGATTAACTTTTTGTGCTCTACAGCCAATCAAGAAGTAAAACTATCAAATGAACATATTGATTTTAAATGGATTGAGAAAGCCGATATATTAGCTTATAATTTTCATCCAACTATAGCAGATGATATGCATCAATGGAATTGGGAAGAAATGTTCCAAAAAATAAAAGAGAGAAAATAACTTTAAAATTTTTTTTAGATAACAGGTTTAGATAATCAGAATGAAATTAGGAAATTAATAATTGTTATTTCAAGAAATATAGTGGTACCTATTTACTCCAGATAACACAATGCTTGCACAAGTGTGCTGGGGCCACGTATGTAGGGTAAAATCAGCGCACTACATCCATTCACTGGGTGCAAGCACTACCAAGGGGTATATCTCAGGTATCCAGTTCAGGGACGTTGCAGACATAGAACCGTTATCTACTATCCCTAAAGACAATGTAGACTATTAACATAAAAATAAATAAAAAAGAAATAGAAAATCCCAAATTAAGAACGAATTAGGTATATCATATAAGTTCTATCACTTGGCACATGAATTATTCATGTATAATCAGGTAAACAGGAATTTGCAAGTTGATTTTAGAGATATAAGGCAAAGTAAATTACAATGGGGTGAAACACATGAGAAAAACACTTAAGGATGTGGCAAGCTATTTGAAGGAGATTTTGTTGCCCGAAACACACGAAGCATATGAGATTAATCCTGTATATTCAAATTTTGCAGTTGAAGAGAGCATACATGAGGGCGTTCTGGCATTCAGAGCATTTTTGGTTCGGCTTTACGATGTTTTATACACCAAAGGCGATTTCTATGATAATAGTAAAAAAGTTGCCCATAAATATGAAAACCGCACCACTCTTTCAGTGTATTATCCGTTCCTACACAATGTAAGAACCATACTAATGAACATAGGTTATCATGGTATGTTAGTTGAAAATGCACAATCTCTCGCCTGCGGAAACACCGTATTTAATGGAAAATTGTCTGTTACCAAAAACCTTGAGTGCCTTAGGTTTCTGGCTGATTGCGGAATTTGCATTGACGGCATAGATATAAATAAAAAAAAGCAAAACTTGTCAGATATCAAAACCATAAAAATTACATATCCAGATAATCCCACTATGCTGACAGGCCTGAAGGTGATGGCAATCGCCGAAATGGACCATGGCACCCTAGTCAACCAGGATGTTTTTTTGCGCTGTGATTACAGGGTATTGAAAAGGGATGAAACCGATGTATTTTCTATCGTGCAGGATACGATAAAGCCTTTATCTACAGATGTACAGGATTTCATTCTGCAACTGCATCAGCGCTATCTGGATAAAGGTCTTACCTGTGTGGTGGAAATAAAAGGATTCCATATCTATATGAAGTACCGTTATAAACGGAAAGATTTATGGGGAATTAACGCTTCCCTCAACAACGGATATCATATCAATGTGAAATCGACAAAGATGCACGAATACACTGACACCATCAAAACCTTTCCTCCAATTTTGCAGGAATTGATAGCAAAGGGATATGGCTGTGGTAGAAAAAGAGAAATCGGTCATTGTGATGGCGGTTGCCGTGGACTTCCCATAACATTAGATGATTCTGTTTTAGATATACAAGATGACATTGTAATATGGTTTGATCAAGAATTGTCATGTTTGCAAAAGAAATAAACATTTTATTCATTGCGCCTTTCAAGCATAAGCACGACAAAATTCAATATGTAGTTATGATGATGAATAATGTTCAGCCTGTTGAATTATTCTGTATTCTATATAAAATGAAACATTAAACCACAAAAAAGCGATGTGGATATAGTAGATTTGACGACACGGGACAGATAACATAAATTTGCGACAGTCCAAGAAAACCATGTGGACCGCCGCAAGATTCTAGGAACATTAACTGTTCGGTATAGTATATACGTGTGATTATATTGGTTGCTACAAGATTTACAGTAATCGAAAAGGATTGGTGTACAAATATGGATATATTTGATTGCATTAACAAAAGGCGGAGTATTAGAAAATATAAGAACTTAGAAGTAGAGAAAGAAAAGATTGACTTATTAATTAAAGCAGGTATGGCTGCTCCTTCTGCGTGTAATAGACAACCATGGGAGTTTATTATTATCACAGATGATAAAGTATTAACTGAATTAAGAGAAGGAATGCAATTCGCTAGGTATAATGCACCTGTAGCTATTGTTGTTTGTGGGAATACAAAACTTGGTAAAGGTGTGGATGCATGGGATAAGGATTGTAGTGCTGCAATTGAAAATATTTTGTTAGCAGCTACTGGGTTAGAGTTAGGTTCAATCTGGATTGGGATACATGGCTTACCTGCTGCTGAGAAAATTTCAAGTAGAGTTTTAAATATTCCAAAGTATGTTATCCCATTTGGCATGGTTTATATTGGGTATCCTGATGAAGAAAAAGGAATCAGAGCTCAATATAATGAGAAAAGAGTATATTGGCAAAAGTATGATCAGTCTCGGAAACATAAAGCTAGACCTAAAGATCTTAAGCACAAAGCTTAGAAATAAGGTATGAGATGATTGGAAGTTGTCCCAGATAACGATACTTAACTGAAAAAATCTACCTCAACATATGAAAGAGGTATTTATTATATTTGTGATATTGAAAAAGTAGGATAGAAATGCTGTGAAACTGTAATTAGAAGGAGAAATATAGAATGAAATTAAAAAAAGTTTCTAAAGAATTACCCAATGGTTTAATGGAGTTTCTTTATGATTTTAATAAAGGGGAAAATGGGGTAGTGGGTCCACATGTTGATGACCTAAATTTTAGCGTAGAAAGTTATATAAATAGTTTAATTAATATGGAAAACATCAAAAATCTTAAACCAGGCTATGTTTCGGAGAGTTCATATTGGTTACTTGATGAGAATGACCAGGTTATTGGAATAAGTAAACTAAGACATGATCTTACAAAAGAACTTTTAAATCGTGGTGGACATATATCTTATTATCTAAAAAAGTCTGAAAGAGGTAAAGGAATTGGAACTTTATTACTTAAAAAAATACTTGTTGAAGCAAAGAAGTTAGGTATAGAAAAAGTATTAATTACAACAGATGTAGTTAATGTCTCTTCTATTGGAATTATAATAAAAAATAATGGTAAATTGGAAGACCCCAGATATGATGAAAAATCAAAACAAAATTTTAATAGATATTGGATAAGTTTAAATGAAATTTAAGAGAGGCAAAAACTTCACCTAATAATGCATCTGCATCTGTACAAGGGCGCTGGAAGTGCAATCGAAATCTATGAAAGCAGCAGCTATGGATGTGGGTGATAATGGGCTGGGCTTTATACCCTAATATTGAATCACCAACGTAATTGTAATGGCATCAAGAAGCAAAACATACAAGTTTGCTTATATTATATAAACTTACTAGGAGGTACTTATGAAAATTCACTATTATTTAGGTTGGTTTAATGATGTTTTTGATGAGAAATTGGTCAGATTGTTGCAAGAGGATATAACTGATAGAAAATCGCTAGTTATGATTAGCGCGAATCCATTTCTTCATGAAGATGAGGAAGTTGGTGCTACTGAACGCTCGTGGCTTGATCAGGCCAACATTATGTTTGATGAATATCATTTAATTGATTATGGCGTGCAGAAGAAAGAGGCCCAAAAATTAATTCAAAATGCTTCGGTAATTTTTCTGTTGGGCGGATATGCTGTCGAACAGAATGGTCTTTTGATTGAATATGAATTATCGGACTTGATTAAAAAAAGCAAAGCTGTTGTGATGGGAACCAGCGCTGGTGCGATAAACATGTCTGCTAAATGGTTATTCTCCAAATACACTGGCTGTAAAGTTGAAACAAACTCTATTTACGAAGGTATCGGCCTTGACAATTTTTCTGTCCTGTCTCATTATGATCTTGAAAATAATATTACGCAGATTCAAGATGGACTATCTCCCTTATTAGAAGAAATGAATGTCTATGCATCAAACAAAGATTGCGCTGTACGTGTAAAAAGTGACAAAATAGACATTTTAGGCAATGTATATTTAATATCCCACTCAAAGATTCAGAAGTTGGATGAGACGCTTTAGTTGTAGTAAGTGGCTACGGCTTAGTTGATTTAATTTATTTATGTAAAACTCCTACCACAGGAAAGGTCAGGCACCTCATCCCTCCCCCTTAGCGAAGCTCTGCTAAGGGGGAGGGACTTTGGGGGCCTGTTCAGGGACGTAGCAAATGTCAGACGTTAGTAGGAATATTCTTGAAGTTATAGATGTAGTAGTAGATAAATGGGTTTAGGTGATTTAAGTACGCTACAGTATACTGGATTTTAACGAAGTATAAGTTGTGAATGGGTTAAGGGATAGAGAGATAAATAATGTTATGCTAAGAAAATGATTTAGGTTCTTTTAAATCAATTTTTAAAAATGTAGTGCATGAAAATAGAATTAGCTGAATTGAGGCAAGTACAAGAGAAAAGGAGAATTAAATGGAAATCAAGAATAGTAAGATTATACTAAGAGATTTTATTGAAGCTGATATAGATGATAGAATACATTGGGAAACTACTGAAACTGAATGGCAAATGTGGGATGCTCCTTGGGAAAATATAGATAAATTTAATCCAGACCAGTATCGTAAGGAACGCCTAGAATGGCTTGCAAAAAATAAAAATGAAAATAGAGTGCGCATGGGATTTCAAATATGTATTAATGATGGAAGACGCAAGCACATTGGGTGGTGCAACGCCTACTATATTGATGATAACTATAAGTATACAAAAGAAGCGGGACATTGTACTATTGGTATTGGAATTCCAGATTTAACTTCACGTCGCAAAGGGTATGCGACATATTCATGGAAACTATTCATTAAATACTTAACAGATAATGGAATTAGGGATGTATATACTCAAACTTGGTCAGGGAATGAAAGGGTAATAGGTTTAATTAAGAAACTAGGTTTTGAAGAATGCTACAGAGAGTATAATTTTAGAACTGTTAGAGGTCAACTATATGATGCACTAACTTTCAAGTTAAACAGGATAAAATACAATGATTTTTGTGAATTAACCGAGATTAATGAGTAACATTATAAAATTAACTATACAGAAACACGGATACAGTACGAATTAGGATCAGAATATAGCAATAAAATATGTCACTACTCTCTATAACAATAAATTTGCACGAGGTAAAGGTGTGGATGCATGGGATAAGGATTGTAGTGCTGCAATTGAAAATATTTTGTTAGCAGCTACTGGGTTAGAGTTAGGTTCAATCTGGATTGGGATACATGGCTTACCTGCTGCTGAGAAAATTTCAAGTAGAGTTTTAAATACTCCAAAGTATGTCACTCGAAAGGGGGGGGATATGTATTTAAAGAGGGGTAAATTTAGATAGATTAGGCATGTCCCAACATATGAGGGAATTGAATAATTATCAGATAGCTGAAGTTAAATCTAAGTCTTACTAAAAGGTTACTTTAGCTTGATAAAAAGGGGGAAATGTTGAATGATGAATGACCAATTAAGATTAAATATTAATGAATTCATTAAACTAAACAAGCAAAACCATGCACCAGAGTATAATGTTATTTATCAAGATGAACTTAATGAATATACACGTCTTTTAATCAATTATGTTGGAAGCGAAAATGATAATATTCCAGCATTTTTACTAATACCAAAGGGCGATGGACCATTTTCAGCAGTGCTGATTCATCATCAACACAATGGGGAGAGACATTTAGGCAAAAGCGAAGTTTGTGGACTTTATGGTGATCCTTTGCAAGCATTTGGTGCCGAATTAGTAAAGAAGGGTTTCATTGTACTTGCACCTGATTCTATCTGCTTCGAAGATAGAAGAAAGAATAAAAATGGTATAACTCCAGATGAGGAGGGGGATTTCTTACAACATTATAATGAAATGTGCTATAGGATATTAAAAGGTAGCTCATTAATGAAAAAAGTGTTAGAGGATGCCGATATTGGGTTTAATATTCTTAAAAATCATCAGAAGGCAGACAAAAATCATATTGGAGTATTAGGGCATTCATATGGTGGGAATACTGTTTTATTCCAAACAGCTATCAATGAAGAAATTAAGTTTGCATGCTCAAGCGGTGCAGCTTGTACATACAGAAATAAAATTGAATTTGGAACAGGTATTGAAATGGCAGAAGTAATACCTGGTTTCATTGAGAAGTATGATATTACCGATTTAGTAAAATGCATTGCACCAAGATCTATTCTTATAGTTTCTGCAACAAATGATCAGTATTCAAAGGATGCTGAATATATTGAACTTCAATCAAAAAGTGCGTTTGAAGAACTTGGAGTCGCTGAGAATTTGGAACACAAAAAATATAATGGTGGGCATGCATTAACCAAGGAGCGGTTTGATTATATAATTGACTGGATAGTAAATGCAGTAAAGAGAATCTAGCACATTAAGTTTGATGAATATCATTTAATTGATTATGGCGTGCAGAAGAAAGAGGCCCAAAAATTAATTCAAGGAAGTTAAATTATTAATTTCTAGGAGTGATTTAATGCAATATGCTATTAGTGATATGGCGAGATATATAAAAAATATTATTCCTCCAAACATACCAGAAACATATTCTCTTAATGCTATATTTGAACATGTTTCAGGAGAAGAAAATATAAGAAAGGGAGTTCTTGCTTTCAGAGATCTTCTCTATTTAGTCTGCGATCGTTTAATTGATGATGGTAGCTTATATGACAAACCTGTCAAAAACAAGCAAACTAATGCTTCTCATCTAAGTTTGCCTGTAAGTTATCCATTCCTCAACAATGTTAAAAGCATATTGTTCAATATAGGATATCATGGAGAACTTATGGAAAACGGTGAATCAATATTGATTGATGACATAAAAATACTTACTTCGGTTATAGGTGCAGAAGGAAGGCAGATGAAAGTCAAAATTTCTGGTCCAAAACTAATTGAAGCCTTAAAATTTCTGACTAGTTGTGGTATTTATTTTGATGGTTTAGACTTAGATGGACCAATATCAGAGATATTAAAAACCACATCACTTAAGATTTCTTATCCGGATAATCCTGTTATGCTTATTGGTGTAAAGGTTATGGCCATTGCCCAAAAAGATTTGTATACTAAGGGGAATCACGATATTTTCCTGCGGTGTGATTATAGAGTTTTGAAAGATAAGGAGACAGAGGTCATTTCTATCTTAAAAGATTTTGTTGCTCCGTTGCCTGACGTTGTACAAGAGTTTGCGTTGAATCTACATCAACGTTATTTAGAAGCGGGGTTAACATGTAGAGTGGATGTATTCTATCTTGGTATTCGGTTTATCTATTCACATAAGAATAAGGAAATATGGACGTTTTCAGCAGCCCAAGACTCGGGTTACCGAATTCTCATCAAGGCACAAAAAACTCACTTATACTCTGATGTTATTGATAGATTTCCATTAGTTTTACAGGAAAAAATCTCTAGGGGTTATGGATGTAATAAGAAGTTATTCAAAGAACCTTGCCAAAAAGGTTGTCACGGGTTTAGCTTTGCATTAGACGATTCAATAATTAATATAAGCTGGGATATTAGAGCATGGCTTGATGAAGAGGTCGCATGTTTACATAAAAAAATAAAGTGAAAAATTAATAGGTATTACTAGATAGTAGTAAGTGTGATGTCAGCTATTTTAGCCGATTGAAAAAATCGTGCACTCAGAGTCAACAGAGAGTCAACAGGGACGGTTCGTGCGCCAAGCAAAGGGCGCACCATATAGTGGGTGGGAACCCCGCTGAGAAAGATTTAGCAAATCACTCATAGCGAGTCTTGGG
>NZ_JAFBEE010000003.1 GCF_016908555.1 Alkaliphilus hydrothermalis | reverse complement strand
GACAGAGTGGGTGCTATAAATATAATGAATGCACCTGTGATAGATGGTAACAGTCTATCAGCCTAGGGTACTATATGTACTGCCCTAGGAGGGGTGATGGCATACCCCGAACTTGAGGTCATACTCGCCTACTAGAAATAGACTGGTGTTTAATCATTCAAGAATCCCCTTCCTTCAGGTATGGGGAGTGTCAAATACAAAAAATGATGTACTGATTTTAAGTGGTGAAGGGATTTTAGGGCTAGAAGCTGCCTGTGCTTCATTAATAGAAGCTGGGGATCGGGTTTTATGCTTAGACAATGGCATATTTGGTAATGGATTTATTGACTTTGCTAAAATGTATGGGGGCAATGTGGTAAGCTTTGATTCAGATTATCAAAAGGGAATAGATATAGATAAATTAAAGGGATTTTTAGAGAAGGATCACGATTTCAAAGTGGCGACTCTGGTTCATTGCGAAACACCGTCGGGAATTACAAATCCCATAGAAATCATTTGCCCCCTGCTTAATTCATATGGCATTATTACCGTAGTGGATTCTGTATCTGCAATTGGTGGAGAGACTTTAAAGACGGATGAATGGAAAATAGACATGGTGCTGGGAGGATCTCAAAAGTGTCTTTCTGCACCTCCAGGATTGACTTTTTTAAGTGTCAGCAAAATAGCTTGGAATAAGATATTAAATAGAGAAACTCCAATTGTAGGGTATTATAGCAATCTATCCTATTGGAAGAACTGGTATCAAGAAAAATGGTTTCCCTATACTCAACCCGTTAGCGATATCTTTGGGTTAAGGGCAGCAGTAGACAATTGGTTGCAGGAGGAAAACCCAATCCTTAGACACAAAAAAATAGCAGAGGCAACTAGACAGAGTTTAATAAAGGCTGGCTTGAGTCTTTATCCCCAAGACCACTATTCAAATACGGTCACTACTGTAAAGATTCCATCAGGAATCACATTTAAAGAGATTTATGACGAAATGCTTCAACAACAGCATATCTTAATTGGTGGAGCCTTTGGATACTTAAAGGATCAAGTATTTAGAATTGGTCACATGGGGGAGAACTGTTACGAAGAAAAATTATACTTAACTTTAAAGGCTTTATCAAAAGTACTTATCAATCATAAGGTGAGACTTGAGGGGCAACTTCATGAAATTTTTCTTAGGGAAATGAAATAGCTTGTTATTTTCTATAAGCAAACATAAAATAATTATGTATTAAATAATATCGAGAACCAACTAGAGAAATAAATCTAGTTGGTTTTTATTTAATTGAAATTAACTGCGAAAAGCTCAATGCTAGTTTACGAAATTGTTATATATATGTGTCCTGTTTAATCCACTATTTCAATTTGTATTTAGGTTTAAGTACTATTAAGAATCACAACATAGAATTAACCATGTATAAAAAATTAACGCATTTGCAGGGTTTAAAGCCTGAATTTTACAAAAAAAAGAATTGAAATAATACATAGATTAAGTTACTATTATAATAGCAAAGAGAGCTTGAAACACTTTCAACTAGAGGGATTACATAAGAGGGGAAAATGTCGACTGATTCAGTTAACTTATATATATGAAACAAGTTAGGGGAGGAAGGGGCTTAAAAACTAATGAAAAAGGTATTGAGTGCAGGAGAAAAAATAAAAAAGCTAAGATTGGAACTAGGTTTAAAACAAGCAGATCTTACCAGTGAGGCTGTTTCAAAAAGCTTGATCAGTATGATAGAGAAAGGAAAACGTTCCTTGACTCTACAAACTGCTGAGATTATAGCAGAAGTACTGAATAGGTATTATAAAAATATGGATATGGAAATTACACCTGAGTTTTTAATGGAAACAGAAAGAGATCAAATAAAGGCAGATATAGCAAAAGATTTGGACCACTTAAAGAGAGCTATTAATTCCCGTAGAGCAGATGAGGTGTTAGTAAACAATACCTTTGAAAAAGTAATTGATTTAACCCAGAAATGGAAATTCAAAGAGGAGTACATGGAATTAAAAATTTTAAGGGGAAATTTCTACTATGACAACTATCAATATAAAGAAGCTGTAGAAGATTATTTAGATGTAATGAATTATAGCATCAGAGAGCAAAACTACGGACAAATCGCACGAATATATAACTTACTAGGTAGAACATATCAAATGCAGATGATGATGGATAGCGCCATTGTTCATTATGTGAAGGCATTTGATACAGCCATGTACCATTCAACTACCAATAAAGATAGAATAAAGACTGAAGCACTGCTAAATCAAATCATCTGTTATAAAAATATAAAGCGTTATGATTTGGCTTTAGCTCATGTAAGATTATTTAAAAATCTAAATTGGGAGGACCCTTTATTTAACATCTATAAAAATAGGGTAACACTAATTGAAGCCAATACCTACAGAGATTTAGAAAACTGGAAAAAGGCAGAGGAAGTCTATCAGACCCTAATACCAGAAGCTAGGAGACTAGACGATGAGACTTTATTTCTATTATATGAAAACTATGCTTTACTGCACCGTAACCAGGGGAATAAAGAAATTGCCCTTGATTACCTCCAAAAAGCATTTTATTTAAAGGATGATGTAAATCTAAATTATTTACCAGCATTGTATCTATATCAAGCTACGTGTTATAATTTAACAGAGGAATATGAAAATGTATTAATCTGTTTAGAAAGAGGTCTAAAATTAGCAAAGATGGTTTCGCAGAAACATTTGATGATTGAACTACAATTTACCTTTGTAGAGTTATTCATTAAACTGGAGGACTATGAAACTGCCCTTCAACAGTTGAAGGAAGTAGATAAGACAGTACAGGAGCTTGCTGTAAAATCACTATTAAATGATTTATACAGCTATTACATAGATGTCTACACTGGACTAGGGGAAGGAAATATTGCAAAAGAATACACCTCTAAAATCCGTCAAAAGAATTACTTAAGGGATTAGTACAGTTTTCATCAATATTGAATAAGGAGGAAAAACTATGAAAAGATCTAAAATTTTGTTTGCAGTAGTAATAACGCTAACAATTTTGTTGGGCAATCTTAACTTGGTAGACAGTAGTAATAATTCGACTGGTTTTTATTCGGATAGCTACTCTACTAACCAAGAACCTAATCCAGTAGCAAGTTAAGTACAAAAAACTATGACATTTAATGATAATCGGATAACACTGGAATTAGGAAAGCTGTGCAAGTATAACTTGTATTAAAATACTAATACAGTAGTCTCAACGAAAAGAATCTGGCAAGCAAAACTCCTATAATATATGAGGTGCTGAAAAAGTATTTTAAAACAAAGAAAAAACTTTATCATAAAAATGATAAGGTTTTTTTCTTTTTTACAAAAAGGAAATATGCCCTAAAAGTCGTATACTATTAGTAATAATAAAAATTTCAAAAAAACTTTCTACAGTTTTTGCAGGGTTGTTTAAAATCACATCGTCTTTATTTATGTAGAGAAGGGAGGGGAGCTATGGAACAGGAGGCATTATTAATCAAAAGGGCTACTAGGGGGGATGAGGCAGCCTTTCGAGAAATTGTTGATGGATATAAAAAATATGTGTTTGCAATTATACTGAATATCACTAAGAATCAACAGGAGGCTGAAAACATAGCACAAGAAACCTTCCTAAAGGTCTATAGTTCCCTACAAAATTATCAAGGGCAGGGCTTTAAGGGGTGGATCGGGAAGATTGCTGTCCATAAGGCAATCGATTGGAATCGAAAAAGACATCGGGAGGGAGAAGGTCTGTTGGTCTATATGCAAAATCAAGAGAGCACCAGTTCTTTAACAGAGCCCTCCCCTGAGGAAAGAATTCTAAAGGAAGAAGAAGTAAAAAAATTGAAGATGACCCTACAGCAGTTGCCCCACAAGTATGGTGGTGTGCTAGAAAAATATTTTCTGCAATCCATGAGCTACAAGGAGATTGCTGAACTGGAGGGTATCAGTGTTAGAACAGTGGAATCAAGGCTATATCGGGGGAAAAATCTATTGAGGGAAGCCTGGAGAGAGGAGGGATATGATGCAACACTATAGTAAAGAGAAATGGAATCAATATATTTTTGTACAATTGGATGAGACAGAGGCAGTTGTTATGGAGGAACATTTATATTCATGTGATGACTGTATGAATACCTACCTATCTTTATTAGAGGCCTCAGATATCCCTCAAGGAATACTATCACAGGATTTTACAGATCAGGTTATTTGTAAAATACAGTTAGAAGATAGCACAAATAATAGGCCTAAGGAAAGAGATGAGAAAATATCTAATATTATTCAACTTAATACCTCATCGAAGAATCAGCTCAAGCTAAAAAGAAGAGAAGTGTTTAAATACTATACTGTAGCAGCCTCCATAACAATGGTTTTAATGTATAGTGGTTTTTTCAATGTAATCGCCAGTGGAATCCCAAGGGCCACCAATGAGATAGTTACCTCCACAAAAAATGTGGAGAAATTAGTCCCAGTAGGTTGGTCCCAGAGGTGGATGGATACAACATTGGAAACATTAGATTCTATTAAAGATAAACAAGGGAGTGAAGAAAATGAAAATTAATCGATTTTTTGGTACGCTACTTTGCTTTTTTCCTGGTGCCGCCCATCTATACTTAGGTTTAAAGAAACAGGGGGTTCAATTAATGGCACTGTTCCTTTTACCGATGTTTGTGACGGAACTTATCAGAATCAGTGGGTTAATGTTTATTTTACCCATTATTTGGTTCTATGCCTTCTTTGATGGGCTTAGGAAAATCAATGGACACGATGAATTAATCGATCGTAATATAGCTATTTTTGATTGGGTGTTAGATTGGTATTATGGTAAACACCATGGCTTTAGCGTAAAGAATAAAGCCATCGCCTATTGTTTAATTGGCTTAGGTGTATTAATGATATTAGAGAGAATACTAATGCCTATTGTTCTCATTGAATTTGGATATAGGGTGAGGGAATATCTTTATATGGGCTTTGTATCGTTATTATTAATCGGCGGAGGTGTAATGCTATTGAAATCCGGTATTAAAGAGGAAGAGGGGGAGAAAAAATGGTAAGGATGAGGGTTGGAACATTGTCCATGGGGATATCCCTTATTGCTTTAGGAGTAATCCTATTAGTTGCACTATTAGGAGGCTATGGTATTATAGACCAGCTATTTAAGTGGTGGCCTATAATACTAGTTATCATTGGTGGAGAAATTCTATTGTATGTATACCGTGCTCAAGAGGATCAACCAAAGATTAAGTACGACTTTTTCAGTATATTTATGATTATGGTCATCTTTGTATCCAGTGGTATCTTTTATGCAATTACATCAACAGGAATTGCAGAACAAGTTTCTGTTAATATTAGTAGCCGAGACTTCTCGGTAATGATTCCTCAAAAGGAAATAAGTATAGATGAAAGTATTAAGAAAATAGTCATCAATACTCCAAATAGAGCAACTTTAGAGGTAAATAAAACAGAAGGTAAAAATGTAATTTATCAAGGAGCTGGAGAGGTTTTTACAGAGTCCATAGAAGCTGCACAGGCAATTGTCGAAGGAAAACAGATCTATGCTAATCAAGTGGAGGAAACTCTATATTTACAGTTCCCTACATTTGAAAGAAGACAGGATATCAAGACAGGAGTAACTCAATTAAACTATCAAATCTTTATTCCAGCAGGTGTGGATGTTGAATTAAAGGGAAGTAATCATTATTACTCTAACATTACCATTAATGGTGATGCGGTTAAGGGCAATTGGACGATGAACGGTATTAATTCTGTTGTGGTGAATGGAGGTGCTGATTCAAATTTCATTCTTGAAGTTGCTACAGACCATCGCCACGAATTACAGGGGAATGTAAATTGGGAAATAAAAGAGCAGGAATCAGGTTACTCGATAGGAAAGACTACTTTTGGAACAGAGGAACACAAGCTGACTATTTTAAAGGCAAGAGTTGAAGCAATGGAGTTATAGTTATAGTATAATATACAGTTATTTATGAGTTTTCTGATTAGATTTATTTATAGCAAAAGCAGTCCTCTATTCATATAGGAGACTGCTTTTGATTTTGTTAATATTTAAGTTATTTACTAACACAATTCCTTCCCTTCTTTTTAGCACGATAAAGGGCTTTGTCGGCATTCTTCATTACCTCCATTGGGGATTTAGTCTCCTTTGTTCTACCTGCAACCCCAATGCTAATGGTCACTTTGAGTTTTTTAGAAGGAGAAGAGGACTTTTGAGATGAAGTAGACCTTCTTGTTGGTGTACTTTTTTTAGCTGATGTCGTTTTCCCACCACTGGTGGGCTTTTTTCTTGGACGATCCTTACTTCTTACAGTAAAGGTTCTATTAGCCACCTCTTCTCGAAGACTCTCTAAATGAGGCAGGGCATCAGATGAAGCCTTACCAGGAAAGAGAATTGTAAATTCCTCTCCGCCGTATCGAAAGGCTTTTCCACCACCAGTTACGTCACCTAAGGTGGAGGCAACCATTTTTAACACCTCATCCCCGATATCGTGGCCATGTTTATCATTAAACTTTTTAAAGAAATCGATATCCAACATGGCTACAGTATATTTACCACTAAGCTTCATCATATCCTCCTTTAATGCCCGCCTACCCGGTAGGCCCGTCAATTCATCAAGGTAAGACATACGGTAGGAGTCTCGAATAATGCTGATGGTCAATAGTATTCCAAAGGTAGAAAAAAGAATTAGTAGTGCATTTGTTTGTTTCAATAATAGAATAAACGTGGCTATAACCATCCCCATAATGAAGCTACTATCAGAGTAGGAGGGAGAAAAATACATCTTTGTTAGTATTAAAATTAAGCTGATTCCCAACACTAGTCCCACCAATTGAGGAAACAACTTTATTGGAAAAGGAGCCCATAAATATTCTCTGTAAAGGAAATCAAGCGCTTTGTGACCAGGAGTAACTAAAATAGAACTTATGTAAAAGAATTCTCCTGCGATAACTATAAATCGAGTAAGTCCCCAAGCTGTGAAGAAGCCCCTCTCCTTTAGTAAAGAAAAGATCAATAAATTCAGTGGGAAAAGAATCCCAATTAAAAGATACAGCATAGTAGTATAGCTATAGTCTATTGTGCTATCCTTAAAAAGGTATTGAATTGTAATCAGACTCAAAAGAGCTGTTAAAAGAATAAAAAATATTCTGCTTCTATTAAATTGCAAAGATAGAATCATGCTAATAATGAAAATCCCATAGGGGAGGAAGTTTAACACTAGTTTCTGAGAAAAGGTTGAAAAATCAAACCAAAAGTAAAGAAAAACTGATGCCACTACAAAAATTGTAGGAAGGATTAAACTGAGTAAAAGTCTGAGTAAGCGATTCAATGTATTTCATCCTTTCGTTATGTAAGACAAATAAAAACATAGAGAAATGCAACTATGTTTTAATTATAACATGGATGGTCCTATTATTTAATAGACTAAAAGGGCTAAGGGGGAAAAGAGGAATAGTCGATTTTATATAGAAAAGATTAGGTAAGAACAAAGTCTTCCTTTGGAAGATTTAATTGATGACTTATGTTGAAACTCATTTGCGAAAAAGCTCTATTCTATGTTAATTCAAAGTAGACTTTCCTATTCGTTATAAATAAGAGTTAAAAAAGGATGGAGAGGTGGCTGAAAATGACCTGTGTCATAGAAATGCTATAATCAAGGCACTAAATGGAAAGACTATACAATGGATAAAACTTGTCATTATACCATAGATAGCATAAAATGATACAATGGTAACAGGTTAGAATTATATATAAATTAAATGTTAGAAAATCTAGATAGAGGAGTCTGTAAATGGAAAGCAAAAGAAAGATTTTAATTATAGGTGGTGGTGCTGCTGGACTGATTGCTGCAATAGCAGCCGCCAGAAACGGTGGAGAAGTAACCATCCTAGAGAGAATGAATCGAGTAGGAAAGAAAATATTAGCCACAGGAAACGGTAGATGTAATCTCACCAATACAAATACAAACATAAAAAGATTCCATGGAAACAATCCAAAATTTGCTTTTGGGGCATTAGGTCAATTTGACGTACAGCAGACAATGGATTTCTTTGAATTTCTTGGGGTAAAGTGTAAGGTAGAGGATGAAGGGAAGGTCTATCCCTATTCCGACCAAGCCTCCAGCGTATTGGATGTTATGCGATATGAGTTGGAGAAACTGGAGGTAAAAGAGTATTGTGAGGTAGAGGTAATTAAAATTAAGAAAGTAAAAGATGCCTTTCAAGTAATCCTTTCCGACGGCAAAACCCTAAAGGGGGACAAGGTGATTCTTGCCACAGGAGGAAAAGCCAGTCCAAAGCTAGGTTCCAATGGAAGTGGATATCAGTTGGCTGAGGATTTAGGACATAAGATTAATCCAGTATTCCCAGCTTTAATACAGCTAAAACTAAAGGCTAACTATCTAAAGCAAATAAAGGGAGTTAAATTTATAGGGCAGGCGGCCATATCAGTGGGGGGCAATACCCTGAGGGTAGAAGGTGGAGAAATCCTATGGACAGATTATGGGATATCTGGTCCCCCTATTCTACAATTGAGCCGAAGTGCCTCTGAAATGTTGGAAAAGCAGAAAAAACCTTTAGTCCATGTAGATATGTTTCCTCAACTCACCAGTGAAGAATTAGAAGAAATACTACAATTAAGACTAGCCTATCAACCAGAAAGGTCTCTAGATTTTAGCTTTGTTGGTTTAATAAATAAAAAACTGATACCTGTAGTACTGAAGGAAGCAGGGATACAACAAATTTCAAAACCTGCTAGGGAAGTGGGCAGCAAGGAAATAAAGAAGATTGTCGCTCAACTAAAGGACTGGCGGGCGGAGATTACTGATACACAGGCTTGGGATCATGCTCAGGTGACGGCAGGTGGGGTTGATGTGGGGGATATTGATCCTAAAACGATGGAGTCGAAACTAGTATCAGGACTTTACATAGTTGGAGAACTATTGGATATTGATGGGGACTGTGGGGGATTTAATCTGCAATGGGCTTGGTCCTCTGGATTTATTGCTGGAGATCATGCCAGTGTAGGGATGTAAGCAAAAGTTAAAAAGGCTATTGTATACTCCATTTAATTAAAGTCGATAGATACAATATATGTCAAGCCAATATAGATTAGTAGATGAATCACATAGCTGTTTCAGAAAGGATGTTAAGAATGTTACGAATATCAGAAATCAAAGTTTCTATAAATCAGGGTTTAGATTGTTTAAAGAGTAGTATTGTTAATAAACTAAAGATTAAAGATTCTGATTTAATAGCCTATACAATCTTTAAAAAATCCGTTGATGCCAGAAGAAAGGACAACATTCAGTTTGTGTATACAGTGGATGTGGAGGTTAAGAACGAAGAAAAGGTATTTGCATTGAGATCAAAAGACCCCCATGTTATGCAAACTCCCGACATATCCTATCAATATGTAAAGACAGGCAATCAAAAGTTATCTCACCCTCCAGTAGTAGTGGGGTCAGGGCCAGCAGGACTTTTTGCTGGGCTAATTTTAGCACAGATGGGCTATTGTCCTATTGTACTGGAACGGGGAAAAGCAGTAGAAGAGAGAAGTAAGGATGTTGATTTATTTTGGAGGACCGGCAAGCTCAACCCAGAGTCAAACGTTCAATTTGGTGAGGGGGGAGCAGGGACCTTCTCCGATGGTAAACTAACTACCCAGATAAAGGATACCAGATGTAGAAAAATCCTTGAGGAATTGGTGGTGGCTGGAGCACCAGAGGAAATCATCTACTATAGCAAACCCCATGTAGGGACAGATCATCTAAGAAGAGTAGTTAAAAATCTTCGGGAGACAATCAAAAGCCTAGGAGGAGAAGTTCGTTTTGGTAGTAAAGCGACAGATATCATCATAGAGAATGGCAAGATAAAAGGGGTAGAGGTAAATGGCGGAGAAGTCATCCCTACTGAGGTGGCAGTAATGGCTGTAGGTCATAGTGCAAGGGATACCTTTAAAATGCTACACCAAAGGGGCACCTATATCCAACAAAAGGCTTTTTCTATTGGGGTGAGAATTGAGCATCCCCAAACCCTCATCAATAAAAGTCAATATGGCAGTGCAGCAGAGAATCCAAACCTAGGGGCTGCCGATTATAAGTTGTCCTATCATGCTAAGAATGGGCGGTCTGCCTATACCTTCTGCATGTGTCCAGGGGGGCAAGTGGTGGCATCTTCTTCGGAAGAGGGTGGGGTAGTCACCAATGGTATGAGTTATTATGCGAGGGATTTAGTAAATGCCAATAGTGCCTTATTGGTAGGCGTTGGTCCAGATGATTTTGACAGTGATCATCCTTTGGCAGGGGTACATTTCCAACAAAAATGGGAAAAAAAGGCCTTTGAAGCAGGGGGCTCCACCCATTATGCACCAGCCCAGCTAGTGAAGGATTTTCTAATAGATACACCATCTACAGAATTAGGAGAAGTGAAGCCCTCCTATACTCCCGGAGTGAAGTTAACAGACTTAAGGGAGTGCTTACCGGAGTTTGTGACAGAAACCATGAAGGAAGCCATTGTAGAACTAGATCGCAAGCTCAAGGGATTCGCAATGGAGGATGCTGTTATGACGGGGGTGGAGACTCGAAGTTCTTCACCAATTAGAATTCTCAGAAATGAATCCTGTGAAGGAAATATACAAGGACTATATCCATCAGGTGAAGGGGCAGGCTATGCAGGGGGAATTATTTCTGCTGCTGTCGATGGTGTGAAGGTGGCTGAGGCCATTGCCCAGAATTATGCTCCTTTGAAATGTTAAATTTAATAAAAGAATATATTAAAGGCTGATTTATAGATAAAATTGCAGGCGTTGGAGACTGATGAAGAATCAATAAGGGCGGAGTTAAGACTAAATCGTATATCTAAGTTATAATTAATCTCGAAGATTAGGAGGGTTTTTTATGCTGGTTATAAGATTGTTGATGTAGAGGATGATGTGGGAATTGAATTTTTTATGAAATAATGGTATATTAGTAAAAACAAATTGTAAAAAATGCTAATAAATGTCCCATATTTTTGATGATATACTGAATAAAGCCCTATAGAAAGGATATACAATTGTACTAGATATAATTTTATTAACAAATAAGGAGGAGCGGAATACTATGACGAAAATTGCCATTGTTGCAGATTCTACCAGTGACCTAATAGAAGAGGACGTAAAAAAATATAATATAAAGATACTCCCCCTGAGGGTTGTATACTCGGAGGAGGAAGAGTATAGGGATCGAGTAGAAATTACGCCAGAAGAAATTTATGCAAGATTTGATAAAGATATTCCAACCACTTCCTTACCTTCTCCAGAGGATACAATCAATCTTTTTAAGCAGCTGGAGGATGAAGGTTATACTCATGTAATCGTTACCACGATATCTTCAGGTTTAAGTGGAACCATGAACATGATTCAAAATGTTGCCTCCGATTTTAAGAATTTGGTTATTGAAATTATTGACTCAAAAGCCCTTACTATGGGATTAGGTTTTCCGGTACTGGAGGGGGCTAAGGAGTTGCAAAAATCAAATGACTTTGTAAAGACGGTACAAATAATTAAAGAAACCATTAAAAAGACAGAAGTATATTTTGTTGTAAAGACCCTAGAATATCTTAAAAAGGGTGGTCGAATAGGTAAAGTAGAGGGAACTATAGGTGAGCTATTGAGTATAAAACCTATTATTTCAATTACTGAGGAGGGAATCTACTATACATATAAAAAGGTAAGGGGTAGAAATAAATCACTTCAAGAAATATATAATTTAGTTAAAGAGAAAGCCCGTGATAAAATGGTTAATGTTGCAGTAGCCCACGGGAATGCCTATGAAGAAGCCCATTCATTATTAGAAAGAATAAAAGAATTAAAGAATGTAAAACATACAGTCTTTACCCAAGTTAGCCCTGTGATGGTGGTTCACACAGGACCTGGATTGATGGGGGTTGTAATATCGGAATATACTGAATAGCTGTCGGAAACATATTGTTTTCTGCCGTATTGAGAAAGACCAGCATTCTCGCATATTATTTAGATGCGTGACCGCTGGTTTTTTTAAAAGACTACTACCTGTTGCAATGTGAGAATGATATTGTTAAACCTCAATCACCTAAGACAATTAAAGGAGGAAGAGATTATGGAAAATTTAAAAAAGTTAGTAGTGTACTACTCTCTAGAGGGGAACACAAAGTTAATTGCAGAAGCAATAGCATCGGAAACAGGGGCAGATTTATTGGAGCTAAAACCCATTAAAGACGTATCTCCTACAGGCTTTATGAGGTTTGTCTGGGGAGGAAAACAGGTGATGTTCAAGGAAAGACCAGAGCTACAACCCGTTAATGTAAAGATTGAAGATTATGACGTTATTTATATGGGAAGTCCTGTTTGGGCTGGTAGCTATGCCCCTGCCTTTAATACCTTTTTCAATAATCACCAAATAATTGGTAAAAAGATTGGCCTATTCGGGTGCTATGGTGGTCAAGAGGGAAAGCTTTTTATTAATTATAGAAATCAGCTAGAAGGTAATGAAATCATTGGAGAGATTGGTTTTAAAAATCCATTAACATTGAGTAAGCAAGAAAGCCAATTGAGGGCGAAGGAGTGGGCTAAGAAATATTAGATAGATGGATGAATCATAGCTGTCACAATCCCCCCACATACTTAATATTATGTAATGCAACAAAATAAATTTCGGGGGTGGAATAATGTATCATCAACCATGTCAAAATCCAATGATGCCATACAATGATTATAATAACTATAATTATTATAATAAAATGATGATTTATTATACTGCATTAGTAGATCCTTGTGTGATAGAAACTCTAAAGACTGTTATCGGTCAATCTGTTGTTATTGAAACAGTTAGAGGGAATTTACAGGGGATACTTGCAGACGTACAGCCAGATCATATTGTTGTCCAGACAGGAAATAATGGTGCAACATTCTTTGTAAGAATACAGCAAATTGTATCTATCATGCCAGATTAATCACACCTAGCATAAAACCACAACAATCCATGACGATTGTTGTGGTTTTTTCTTTTTGGTAAGTTGGTAAAAAGACTATCAAATGCTTCAAACATAAAACTTCTTTCTTAAAACTACTTCATCACAAAATACACCATCACCATTACCCCGTAGGTAATTGGTAGTAAATACAAATAATTTTTATATAAGGACTTCAACTTCACCTCAAAATACTCTAAAGTAAGAACCTGACATAGATGTAGAGGAGAAATATAATAAAATAAGAAGGAGCTGGTATAGATAAACATCGCGTATAAAAGCTTCGTCTCATAGTTTGGTGCTAAAGGTAAAATCATTGGGAACAAAATCGCAATCCCAGGGTTTGTGGATGCCAATGGAAAACAAATGATTGCCGTAGACATAAGAATCAATAACTCTATAGGCATTCCTTGATCTAAAAGGTTATTTAAGAAAATGATGATTTCATCAACATCATTAACGGTATTTTTGTAGAGCATAATTCCAACAATTGCAATAATCATAGGGAATTTGATTCCCTTATAGATTGTTTTAAACACGTTTTCTTTTAGGGCGTATTTTTCATCCTGTCTTGTATCATATTGATTAATTAAGATACTGGCTAAAATACCCGCAATCAAGGAGATATAGAAGGGTAGTTGAAATAGTACAACCCCAAACAAACTGATCATGATTGGAGAAGAATATAGAACAAATTCTTTGATGGCACTGAAATATTGCCCAACGCTTATTTTTTCAGTTTTGGGGTCTTTTAAGCCCCTTAATAAATAAAAGTATCCGAAAATATAAAGGGCTAAGGCGATGGGGAATTGAAGTTTTATGAAATCCCATAATTCAAAATTTCCGATTTCTGCCGCCAATAGAATCGTTGGAGAAAGAGGAAACACAAAGTACAGGGCATGTCTAAATATAAGATTAATGGTGGCTTTTTTATCGTTAGGAATAGAAAGTCGATCCCCTAAGCTTCCTACGATCGGACAAGACATCAATGCACCACCAGATACCAGTAGGGTACCCATAAGGGCTGGAGCGATCAAGATTGTTGCCTTAGTGCTTCTTAGGATTTTTTCAAGGGCTACAATCATACGGTCTAATATTAGGTATTTTTCCATCAAGTAGGCAAGTACTGTAATTAATCCAATAGTAATCGCCAGTGCAATGGTGGTGGATTCTGTGATGGTTTGGATAAATAGTTGATAAATGCGGGAAATCCCTCTGCCGTTTAATAAAGCAAGTAGAATAGATCCAGTAATTAAGGAATAGCCGATATTTACCTTTTTATTCACCATGAATAAAGTGACTAGGATAGAAAGAAACAAAGATAGAATTAGCATTTGATAGACACCTTCTCTATGAAATATTTTGATTTACTAAATAAATATAACATATTTCTAAAGATGAATACAATAAAAAGTCCCCTTTAAGAAAATGAAAAAGACCTCTTGTTGAGGTCAGGACATTTTTAGAATTATCGTTTTCTTGGCTAAGAGTTTAATTGTAATTTTTTAATTAACATGCTCCTTTAATACTGAATTTATTTTATATACATCCTTTTCAGATACATTGTATGATATCTTTTTACGCCCAATTAAATATAACTTCCTTACCTTAACCAATAATATTAATTTTTTATTATTTTCAAAATCCCAATGAAAGTTCTTGATCTCATCCCAATGGAAAAAAACACCTTCGATATAAACACCATTTTCACCAACGATCAATTTATTAAAACCTCGATAAATTAATAACGCACCAAGTATAAGCTCTAATGGTAAAATGATAATACCTTGAATATTGTAAAAATGTTTAAAACTGGCAGTAGAAAGAATTATACATCCTAAAGCTAACGGAAGAATACTAAGCCTGGTGGATGTTAGAGTCCCTCTAAGTTTTCGGTAATTAATCCAGTTATATATTAAACTACAAATTAATATAAATATAAAAATTAATAGGTTTATCAAATAATCACCTCATTTACAAAGAGTTTTAAATAGTTATGGGTTTTATGACTTTTTTATTCTATATCCCTAGCCCTTATAGTACTACTAATATGCTCCCCAAAATCAAATGCTCTTCTCTCAATCTGAGGAATCTTCCATATACTCCCCTTATCATTGGCTATGGCCATGATGGAAAAATAGGGGGGAAGATAAAAACCTTTATTGATATTAAGGGCATCAATCAACTGTCGGGCAATAGAGTCACTACCGGAATTACCCGATACAATGACAGAAAAAATAGACTTATCGTAGAAATTCATTCTTCGATAGAGGGTGGTCAAGCGATTGATTACCGCCATCAAATTTGAAGAAATAGAGTCATTATAGTTAGGACAAATCCAGACAAGGGAATCGGACTCCTCTATCGCAGGTAAAATATCCTCCGTCATCACTCCCCCATAAAAGCAACTACTTTGCTCACTGAATTTCATACAGGTCTTGTAGGAACATCCATAGCAATCAAAGACAGAACCATTACGGATATAGAGTTCCTGCACCCTAGGATTCTTTAATCCCTTTGATATCATAGACCACAGACTAAGGGTGTTGGAGGTAGCACGGGAGCTGGAATGAAGGACAGCAATTTTAGGGTCCCTCACTTGCTTGTGGGAGTATTCCCTAAGCCTTAGCCCCAACTGGGAAGATAACCTCAGGGAAATCTCTTCAAGGGATAAATCGAGTGTCTTTTGCCACGTTTTGAAATTTCGCATACTGCCTGTAGCCTCCACCAAAGGATGCCCTATAAAGCCACAGCCCATTTGATTTGCCCGAAAAATGATTTCAGCAGAAGCGCTTTTAGTAAATAACTCCGTATCACTATGTACCACCAATGCCCCTACAGAAGACTTGAGGGAATCATTCCCCCTTTGATGAAGGACAGATAGTAATTGTAGGAGGGGAAGATCAGCACCGAACTCCCCTAATTCAACGGCAAAAAGAATCTTTTTATTTTGAAGATTAGGAAGGTGATCCTCTGATTTGATCACATAAGTCACTTCTTCTTTAGTAGCCGCCTCCACCATCTTCATCAGTTGTTGAGAAGGTTCGCTGGGCATGATGACATAGATCATAGGAGATCCCTCAATTCATCATAGGTTGCCTGTAGTCGTTCCATTAGTTGAGGGGGAAGATCAAGGATTTCCACCTCAGTACCAGAGGGCAGCAGTCGATTCTTTGCTCCCATGTAGACTCCCCCCATATAGGTGGCACTATAATGCCATTCTCCCCTGAGGGTATCCAAAATAGACAAAGTCCCAGAGGAAAGGGCAGGGGCAATATAGGGCTTGTAGCCAGTTTCCCTCACCTCAAGGTTGGCTGTTCTAGCCTTTTCTGTTAAGTATAAAGATAGCTCCTGATGATAATTTTCGATACTATTGGCAATGATCAATCCTGCCCCATGGGGACCAAAGGCCCGACCTTCAGTGACATAGTTTTTTGTATCAGTCCTTTTATTTGCATAATATAGGGCACGGGCATTCATTACCCCAAGGCCATAGCCCCGTACTTGTTCGGGGGCTAATCCTTTTTCGTCCTGCTGTCCCTCTTCATTGGTGTTACTGGCTAAGTACACAGCCTTACACAAGAGGTCAACTGGGTCTGACACCACAGCAAAAATCCCCTTAAATTCAGCCTGTCGAGCTAATGTTCCATAGGCACCAATGATTTTAGAATTTGCCTCCAACTGAACCATTCGAACATCCCCAGATTCTTTTCCCACCTCGGGGACATGGGCAGCGATACAAAATACAAAGGCATCACAATCAAAGACCTCATCTTCTTTGAGGATTCTTACATCTGGTAGGTTAGGGGTGTTGTAGCCATTGATTTGATTGATTTCCTGTTCCCAACGTTGGAGTTTTTTTAGATCCCGGTCATAGATCCCGATGGAGTCGATAATGTCTCCACCAAGGAGTCTAAGTCCAATCAATAGGGTCCCCCCAACATCCCCCAATCCAGCGATATTGACCCGCCATTTTTTAGGGGGGACATTAAACAGAGGCTCCTGCCAGCTCTTAAATGCTGTATTGATTGCCATGACCTCCCGTTTCTGTATCTTATCAAAAACCCATTGGGGAAGACCAACGGTGTTGGTCTGCTCCCTTTGTAGAAGGCTTAAATCCTCCCTATGGGAATAAATCATTTGAGGGTGGGCAAGGCAAAAGCTTCTACGGGTGGGAATATTGTCATTATGTTTAAGGAAATATATCAAGCCACTGGTGGATTGTGCTTCTTCCTCGGTAATTTTAGTTAGATTGGGATAGTTCTCTAGAGAAAAAAGAATCTTGTCCTTCAGACGATAATATTTCAAAATTAATCCCTCCTTGTTTCGCTGGTGATGATACTGGATTCTAGTCGATTTAGTAGCTCTAAGTCATTCTTTAGATAGTGGGATGGACTTAGGCTCAAATCATAATAAATATTCTCCCCATGATCGGGGCATCGAGGATATAAAAACACCTCATTCAAAGAAGCTAAGGTTAATTTACGCTCATTAACCTTTTGATATTCAATCTCCAATACCCTTAAGATTTCAATGGAATTTCTTATAGATACCTCCGATAAATTGTGGATCAGATGGTTTGAAACCCCTCTAATATAATAGGGAGAAGTATAGGGGAGGATCAAGTTAATAGAAGGTAGTAAATTCTCTTCTGGATAAACTCCCCGCCATAGGGTATCTCCACCAATAAAGGGATACATTAAATTTTCATTAAACCAAAGATTAAGCTTTGGCATAAAGTATGCGCATTCCACTTCTCTATTTTGAATTTCCATTAGTTCCTTGCCTCGCCCCGAAAGGATTCCCACAATTGTTTTCTGAACATTAACCCCTTGGGTTTTAAATAGGGGGTCTAGGGCTTTGATACGATAACCCTTATTTAATAAGTCATCCACTAGGATAACAGGGCGATTAAAGGAACGAATCATCTTTACTTGATTAATCAAATCCAAGTAGAAGGGATAGGAACCGATGGTGAAGCCCTTCATATAGGGATAGAATAATTTCTCCGTATGGAGGGATTTGGTGACGGTGTTGGGGACAATGGCTCTATTTAGAATATTACCAAAGGGAACACACATTAGATCCCCCAGTTTTCTTGGTTGAGTAGGGAGAGGAGGCACACCATTTTCCCTACATATTTTCCGTACTAGCGTTTCATCAATGATACTCCTATCAAAGGATAGAACTAAATTTCCAGGGTATAGCTTTGTCAGAGCCTCTTGGAGATTTTTACGGGTACTGCCAATGACTTCCTTCACCATACCATTACTTCTAAAGGGCTCTTTGATGACGGTTTCTAAATCAAGATTTAAGGTACATGGATTAGTTAAATCCACCGCCATGATTGGATGATCCTCGTGAACCGTAGGAACAGGAAGGAATCCATGAAGTCTAATCAGTTCCATAAGCTCCTCAGAAACTATATCATCAATATTGTTTCTATAGATGCCATAGCTAAAGTCCTTTCTGAGACAATAGGTAAGGGTCTCCGTTAAGATAATTTGGTATAGGTTACGCAAATGAGCATATTCCTTAATGAAAAAGCCGTCAAGGGAAATAATTCGCCCCGTAGATTTGCTTCGAATCAGTTCTGTAATCTTACTATCTTGAAATTCTTGATAAATCCGATCGGAGGGAATCCAATGGAAAATGGAATAAGCCAGAAGATTATTAGCGTTATTGATATCCTTAATGATAACCATCCTACCGTTGAAATCTTGACAAAGCTTCTTTAGTCTATTGGCAACTTCCTCCACCTCTTGATGAAAGGAGGATGCCACCATATAAATTAAATCCTCTTGATAATCTTCTATTACTTCAACATCTATAGATATGGTCTGGATTACCGACTTATACTGGGGTTCCTTCTTGTATAGATTATTTTTATAAATATACTTTTGAGCCAGTGGGTCCATCAGCTTAGAAATATCTCGTCCTTCATCAATATAGTTTCGAATTTGAGTAGAACTAATATCCTCATATCGGGGTGGCAAAGTCAAGTTCACCACTGGAGCGAGGATTTGCTTCAAGGATTCTTGTAATTTATCTGGGTCATATTCATGACCATTCTCCCGACGTTCAAAGATAATATGGGGGAAATGGTGGATCGTGTTCTCCTGTGAAGTAGAGTGATAAGCAGAGGCATTCATCACCACATCACTACCCACAACAATATACACATCTTCGTTGTTGAAGATTTCTTTAAGCTGCTTCAAATCCTTAGGATTTCCAATGTTAGTAGGAAAATCCTCTGGATATAGAAAAATGTTCATTTCGTCGGCGATAGATTTATTAATAATATTTCTTCTGATTAAATTTGGTTGCGTCCTTTTAGACCAAGAAAACTCATCCACCGCTAGAAATACCTCAAAGCCTTCATCCCGGATTGCCTTTGAAATCTCCTTGTGACCAAGGGTAAAGGGATCAAAGGTTCCAGGGAAAAATGCCACATTTGAAGGAATAGGAAGCTGAATTTCTCCGTGCTCAAATACATAGTCAGTGATAAAACGATAAATATAATTCAGACCAGCTGCATTGGATAGGAAAAGCAGTTGGCTTTCTTCTCCCTCTGCCAGTAGTGTCAGGAGTTTTTTACTGATGGTTTTAAATATAAAATATTTCTCTGCTTTAGTTAATATTTTGGAACCAAACAGCTCCTTACCAATAACGGTAAAGGAGATTTGACGAATTTGTAAATCGTCATGGACAAGACCATTAATGAGAATACCAAGAAGCTTAGTTTGTCTCTTAGCAAAGGCGTTTTCATCCTCTTGAAATCGCTCGGCATATTCATCATAGCCCGAGATGATAATACCAATGGTCCTTAATAGCAGGGATTTGGTTTGGTTATTGGATTGGCGAATCTTTTCCTCCAAATCATCAATAACTTCATCCAGCTCATAGGGTCTTAGATAAAGAAGAACTTTACCTAAATAGATAGGAATATACTTTGTAAATTGATACCCTTCAATTTCCAATCCCCTCAAAAGTTCAATGGCAATATCGTTTCGTTGCTCAACAGGTAGGTGGGGAAAAAGCTTTACCAAGGCCCTCCCTGCCCCATTGCGGACGCTTTCTACGGCACTAACCTTTAAGAGATTACAAAAATGCATAGCAGTATAAAGTCCAGTGACATTTCCATTCTCTAGGAAATACTCCAACAGCATTTTTACTTGTACCTTCTTTGTCACCCAACTGGTGGCAGTTTTCAGATTGCTTAAGAATAGATCCGAAATGCTCTCCATATCCTTCTGGCAGAGCTGGTGGTAGTGCTGACTGATTTCTTCATCCATGGAAAGACTCTTGGAAATCCGTAGTTGTAGATAATTTTCTGCTGGAAATCCTACGTCCTTATATTGTAGGAGAATATCTTCAATTCTTTTAATCAATTCCCGATGATCCTTTAAATGTCTTACCAAATAGTCTATGGCATCCAATGAAGCCACCTTTAAATCTTGATTGTTACTCCTAAGACTATTGGAAAGATAATCACAAATAATTGTGAGGGATTCGGTATCATCCTCTAGGGGGATGTATTTGATAATATCCAATAGATAAATGTTAATGTTTGTTTCGTAAAAAGTCTTTGAAGAATAATACTTTAGTACAACATTTTTGTATTGTTGAATTTGTCTATTGGTACACATAGAAAATATGTAAGTAATCAATACCTTCATGCTATAGCCCATCCATTGGCGATGGAGGGGAATAATCTGATGGGGTGGATTGATGAACAGGTCAATGTATTCCTCCAATAGACTACAACTGGTGAAGGCAGCAGGGGCTAAGGTTACTCCCTGGGGAATTTCCTTCCGATAATCTTCATCAAATAAAATAATCAGGTTGCCCATTACTTCAGCACTATGGCGACGAATATCCTCCTCAGAATGAACTAATTTTTCATATAAGAATCTGAGGGTGATAATCTTTTGTTTTTGGGTTAGATATGTACAATACTCATGAAAAACATCTAAATAAGCCCTTAAATTCCTCGGATCTTCTTCGCTTCTGGCCATTTCTAAGATTTCATTTAGAGAGCTTTCATTTCTAAAATGATACATCAAAAGGATGTTATGTCGGATGGCAAGGTACTTGAGATTTTCAGTTACTTCCTTTCCCTTCATTAAGGAGAAATATTTTTTCTCCAATTTTGGAGAAATGGTAGCTGGTAAATCAGGATTTGTTTCAATATTAAGGTTTAATAGGTAATCTTCGAAATCCTTTAGTTTTGAATAAACACGGGTATACCTTCTTTCCTTTGTAGCATCAAGGTTATCTAGTTTATCCAAGATCACTTGAAAGGAATCCTTGAGGGAGAAGAAGGTCATTTCATATTTATTTGCTTTTTCATTAAAGTCATTCTTCACACGAAAATCGGAATAAATTAATATGAGGGATTCTATAGAGAGATTTTCCAATTCTAAATCCCAAACAGAATGATTTAAAGCAATATGCCCAATAAAGGTGATTCCGTGATTCTTAAACCATAGGTCTGTATAATAGTAGTGGAGATAGGCAACCCGTTTGCCTTCCCAGCTTTTACATCCAAATTTACCTAGATCATGCCCTGCTGCTGCTCCGGAAACCCTTCCAAGGTCAACAGGAACCCCTGCGTCAAATAATTGTTTTCCGATAAAAAGGGCTAAATGATGAACACCTGAGATATGGTCTAGGGTATTGTGGTTCAATACCTCTTGATTCAGCTTCATCATTTCATAGATATATTCTTGATAAAAAGCCCATTTAAAGTGTCGATACTCCTCTGAGACTTTGTAGTAGGACTCTTCCTCATTAGTTAGAAAACGTAGGGGCTTCTGTTGGAGGATTGTATCTCCATCGCTCTCCATCTCTAACTGTGCCACCACCCGAAGAACCTGCAAATAGAGGAGGCATCCTTTAGTCCATTCCTGTCTTAGGTCGATTTCCACCGATTGAGGAAAGGATTTGCTTAGGGTAAATTGATAGATATAAAAGAGGGGATCAGGAGGCATTTCGTCTCCCCATAGCTTGTGGAGGAACTGTTTACATAGGTGAAGCACAGCCCCACAGCTATAGTCCCTATTGGTGACAATATATGAGATTTGGTTAATGAACTCAGGTGCTTCGATTATTTCTTTTATAAAAGGCCCTTTTATCTGAGTATTCTCCAGGAACTCTGGGTGAAGTAATTCACCACAAATACTCTGATATAATCGTCTTGCGGTAACCATATGAATAAATCCCCTTCCCAAAATATATTTAGAAAATATTTGTTATGAGTTACTTTACATTAAAGCAGTATCGCAAAATTTAGACTAGATGAATAAGAATAAATTTAGAGGGTAGTGTATAAAGTAATATATTAATCATTATATCCTTAATACCCAACAAATTTGTAATGCACCAAAACAAATTGCTTAAATATTATTCCCAAAGCTAATTTATGTATCTTATTCATTTACTATATTGTATCCCGAAAATTTTCATATTGCAAAAAAGTTCAAGAAAATGGAACATTATTAATTTTAAATTAGTCAAATAAAAGGAGGTGCTTATGATGACTAAAAAGTTAACGGCATTATTAATGGTAGTGATGATGTTGCTGACACTGGTTGGATGTGGTGATGAGACGACAGAGGAAGCTATTGGAGGACCGGACATAAGAGGGGTCATAATAGCTGTTGAAAAAAATCAAGCTGGTGGAGTAGGTAGAATATTCGTAAAGGGTGAACTGGAGGAGGGTACCTCCTACGATCAGGCCTATATTAGCATAGTTCAAGATACCAATATTGTTGGTGAAGAGCAACAAGGATTATCAGTTGATGATCTTTGGGTAGGAAAGACAGTGGAGGTTTGGTTCGAAGGAGACGTTGCAGAATCATATCCAGTCCAAGCGAAAGGAAAGAGAGTAAAAGTTTTAAATCAAACCTAGGAACCACCTATGCTAGGCTGAAGCAGGAGAATAATCAGTGGATCATAGAAGCAGGTGGGGGAAGGCCAGGTATGACGGAGGAAGAAATGAAGAAGCATGTGAAGGATTTTATATACAGGGATGGAAAACTCATAGAGAAAGCGGATGCCCATTAGATTTAAGGAGGAGAGGATATGTGGATTGTAGCACTAATAGCAGTACTATTCTTTGTATTGGCGATACTTATAAAACACTTCAAATGCTATTGGTTGATCGCTGGTTATAATACTGCATCTAAGAAAGAAAAGGAAAAGGTGGATATTGAAGGTTTAGGAATTTTTATGGGGAATATGATGTATCTCTTAAGTTGTGTCATGCTTTTAGGAGTCATCTTAAGAACACTAGGATACAAACTAGTGGGGGACTTAACTTGGATCGTAGTTATCGGCATTACCATCTATATGGTGGTCAAAGGCCAACGGTTCCAAAGCAAAGGGCAAGAAGGACAACAGCAAATGAAAAAAAGTACTGTGGTTACAGGGATACTTATCTTTATACCAATTATTCTACTGTCTTCAGGACTAATGATTTATGGCGTTCTCCCTAGTGAAGTGGTGCTAGAGGGAGGGGCTTTGCAAATAACAGGTATGTATGGTACGACGATAGCAGAGAAGGAAATCATTTCAATGGAATTGATTGACGAAATCCCAGAAATCGAAAGAAAAGTAAATGGTTTTGATTTTGGGAATATCCTCAAGGGGAACTTTCAACTGGAGGAATGGGGTAGCGGTATGATTTATTTAGAATCCAAGAGAGGACCATATATACTAATAAGGTATAAGGATGGGAAATTTGTTCTAATAAACTTTAAGAAGCCAGAGGATACCCAGAGGACTTTTGAAATGCTGTCTACATAATCCCTTTGACAAATATCATCAGCTATGCTAAGATAACTTAAGAATGTGAGTCTACCTTTAAATTGGTCCAGAGAGGCCAGAAAGGAATGAGAGCTATGAAAAAGTTCAATGGATTTTTTGTCGTACAAATTTATATACTAATTAATATACCCAGAGCAATGAAAAAGAGACTGAGTTCTCCTTTTTGTTGCTCTTTTTATTATGTCTAAAATCGTTCCTGTAGACCAACATCGTTAAAATTGTGGAATAAGAAAAGGGAGGAATTTCAGTGAAAACATTAATTAAAAATGGAAGAGTGATTGACCCTGCCACTAAAACAGACTTAGTAATGGATTTACTAATAGAAGATGGGAAAATTAAAGCCATCGGTAAAAACCTTGAAGTAGTAGACGGAAAAGAGATCAATGCCACTGGAAAGTGGGTAGTACCGGGTTTGATCGACCTCCATGTACATTTAAGAGAACCAGGATTTCAACATAAGGAAGACATCTTGACAGGAAGTTGTAGTGCAGCTCTGGGAGGGTTCACCACCATTTGTTGTATGCCCAATACCAACCCTGTGATTGACAGTGTAGAGGTCGTAGAATATATCCAAAGGAAATCAGTAGAGGCGGGTGTTGTCAATGTCCTCCCAATTGGGAGCATTACTAAGGGACAACAGGGTAAGGAATTGATTAACATTCAAGAAATGAAACAAGCAGGGGTTTGTGGCATCAGTGAAGATGGAAAAACTGTCATGAACAAAAAACTACTAAGGGAGGCAATGGTGGAGGCTGCAAAGCTAGACCTACCGATTTTCTCCCACTGTGAAGATCATGAATTGGCGGCAGATGGGGTAATGCACCAAGGACTATTGGCTGATGAGCTAGGACTAAAGGGGATTCCGCCAGAAGCAGAAGAGATCATTACCCTAAGGGATATCAACCTAGCTAAAGAAACCTGTGCAAGACTTCACCTGTGCCATGTAAGCACAAAAGGAGCAGTAGGAATTATTAGAACTGCTAAATTAAAGGGGGAAAGGGTGACGGCAGAGGTATGCCCCCACCACTTTACCTTGACGGAGAAAGCAGTAGTAGGAAAAGATCCCAATACAAAGATGAATCCACCCCTTAGAGGACAGGAGGATCTGGAGGAAATCATTCAAGGGCTGAAGGATGGTAGTATAGATGTGATTGCTACAGATCATGCCCCCCATCATGCCGATGAAAAAGCAGTAGGATTTGAAAAAGCCCCCTTTGGAATAGTAGGCTTAGAGACGGCAGTAGCCCTAGGGGTGACGGAGCTGGTGGAAAAGGGAATCTTGACTCCTATGGAATTAATCGAAAAAATGAGTACAAATCCTGCTAAGGTCTTGGGGTTAATGGGTGGTAGCATAAAGATTGGCCAAAGGGCTGATATTGCCATCATTGACCCAGAGGAAGAATACCAAATAGATGTCAATAGACTTGCTTCAAAGGGGAAAAATAGCCCCTTCCACGGTAAAGAGGTAAAGGGAAAGGTGACCCATACCATAGTAGCGGGAAGAATTGTGGTGGAAGACGGGGAATTGGTTGAAGAAATTAAAGTAAGATTATAACAATAATTCGATAGTCGAATATAAGCAGCTAAAACAACAAGTAAAACAACAAGTAAAACAACTAAAATACTACAACAGAAAAAACAATACTGAATCAAATAAAGCTAGTAATCAATAAAAATATAAAATATAACAACATTTAGGGAGGAATATAGAATGATTGATTTATTAATTGAAAAGATTCAAGAGAAGGCAAATCCAACAGTGGTGGGGTTAGATCCAAGACTAAGCTATGTTCCAGAATATATTAAAAATGAAGTGTATGAAGAATTGGGGAAAACACCAGCAGCAGCAGCGGAAGCATTTTATCGTTACAATGTTGCCCTAATTGATGCCATCCATGAAATTGTCCCAGCAATAAAACCTCAAGTTGCCATGTATGAGCAATTTGGGGGGGCAGGAATAGATGCTTATATCAAGACCATCAAATATGCAAAGGAAAAGGGACTAGTTATCATAGGGGATATTAAAAGGGGAGATATTTCCTCCACAGCGGAAGCCTACGCAGATGGACACATCGGAAGGGTGGATGTAGAGGGAGAAAAGTTTGAAATCTACCATGAGGACAGCATCACAATTAATCCATACCTTGGATACGATTCTGTACACCCCTTCATTAAGCATTGTCAAGAATACAATAGGGGATTATTTGTACTGGTAAAGACCTCCAACCCAAACAGTGGTCAAATCCAAAACCTTGATGTAGCAGGCAAAATGGTTTACGAAATCATGGGGGAAATGGTGGCAGAATGGGGTCAACAGGTGATGGGTACGAAAGGCTATAGTCAAATCGGAGCAGTAGTGGGGGCAACCTACCCAGAGGAAGCAACTAAATTAAGAAAAATTATGCCAAACACATACTTCTTAGTTCCAGGTTATGGAGCTCAAGGGGGTACAGCAGAGGACCTAAAAGGATGCTTCAATCAAGATGGATTAGGGGCAATTATCAATTCTTCAAGAGGAATTATCGCAGCCCATTTGAAGGAAGAGAACAAAATGAAATTCTCAGAGAAGGAATTTGCTTTAGCTGCTAGGAAAGCGGCTTTGGCTATGAAGAAGGATTTACAAAGGGTAATTGGATAAAGGCACAATGAAACGATGTGAAATAATGTAGTATAATTAATTCCAAATATATAAAAGAATATAAAAGATTAAAGATTAATTCTATGAAAAGAACTATAACCAGCATATAGTTCTTTTCATTTTTTTACTCTAAATTATTCCAGATTAATGGCAAATACTCATTTTGATAGCCTGTTCCTATCGTTCTTTTCAAATTTTTTAGATCAAGGTAGGTTATTTTTAAAAAAAGGGTATTATAAAAGAAAGACTACATTAGAAAACATACTGAGTAGAAATTTTATTATAGACCAGCAATTATTTTGTTTTAAAGGAAGGGAGATTAGTCAATTGAGAATAGGATATGCCTGTATTCCTTTAGGAATCAATCTCAAGACAAATAGGAGATTTATCATCAAAAACTATTCAGAGGAAAAACTACAATCCACCCTAGCGTCCAACCTCCAAGATTTACTGGGCATCCTTAAATACAATAAAAAATATGGGATACATTTGTTTCGCATTAGCTCTGATATTGTTCCCTTTGGAAGCCATGAAATCAATCAATTGCCATGGGAGAAGATTTTCCAAAAAGAATTATATGAGATTGGAAGATACATTGCTATTATTCTAGTAAAAACCTTTGACAACCGTCTCAACCTATGATAATATATTTTGAAGAGTGTGAGTCTACCTTTAAATTGGTCCAGAGAGGCCAGAAAGGAATGAGAAACCATGAAAAAGCTGACAAAGTTTTTTTGCTGTACAAAATTACAGGTAAATAACAAAAACATCATTGGAAAAACAGCGGAAGAGAAATCTCTATTACCGTTGTACTTTGCCGTTGGTGTAATATTACTATTAAATATAACAAGAGCAATGGAAAGAAGATTGTTAAAATCCTCTTTAAATTGCTCTTTTTGTTATGTCTAAAACATTCCTGTAGACCACCTTAACAACATCTAATCAAAAAATACTAAAACGAGGTGAAATGCATGAAGGCAACATTAATCTTGGAAAATGGCAAAACCTTTCAAGGAAAGGCTTTTGGCTATCTAAAGGAAACCGTTGGTGAAGTTGTATTTAATACAGGAATGACGGGATATCAGGAGGTACTGACAGACCCCTCCTACACAGGGCAAATCGTCACTATGACCTATCCCCTTATAGGAAACTATGGAATCAACCTTGGGGATCGAGAGTCACGAACCCCAAAGGTAAAGGGCTTCATCGTAAGGGAAAGGGCAGAAATGCCAAACCACTGGCGTTGTGAAATGGATTTAGAGGGCTACCTGAAGGAAAATAAGATTATGGCAATGGAGGGAATCGACACAAGGGCATTGACAAAAATCCTCCGAAACAATGGCTCCATGAAGGGAATCATCGCCCTTAGAGATCTTACCCCAGCCCAGATTCAAAATAAGTTTGATAGCTTTAGCAATACTAATGCGGTGGAGTCTGTATCAACAAAGGAAGTATATGAACTAGAAGGAAAAGGAAAGCATGTGGCGGTACTGGATTTTGGGATTAAACAAAATATCCTCCGCTCCCTACAACATAAGGGTTGTAGATTGACAGTTTTCCCAGCCCTCACTCCAACAGAGGAAATATTAAAGGTTAATCCCGATGGTATCCTCCTTTCCAACGGACCAGGGGACCCAAAGGATTTGCCACAGGTGGTGGAGACCATTAAAGAACTATTGGGAGTAAAACCCATCTTTGGAATCTGCTTAGGACATCAGCTTCTAGCCCTAAGCCTAGGGGGAGATACAGAAAAGCTAAAGTTTGGACACAGAGGTTGCAATCACCCCGTAAAGGATTTATTGAATAAGAGAATATACATCACCTCACAAAATCATGGCTATGTCATGAAGGCAGACCAGCTGCCGGAGGATATCATCATTACCCATGTCAACGTCAACGACCAGACCATAGAAGGAATTGCCCACAGGACTTTACCAGCCTTTAGTGTACAGTTCCATCCAGAGGCAGCACCAGGACCGAAGGAAAATGATTATCTATTCGATAGATTTATGAAAATGATGAAGGGGGAATCGCTATGCCAAGAAATCACAGCATAAAAAAAGTACTAGTTATCGGTTCAGGACCCATTGTAATCGGTCAAGCAGCAGAATTTGACTACGCAGGGGCACAGGCATGTCAAGCATTAAAGGAAGAAGGAGTTGAAGTTGTACTAATCAACAGCAATCCTGCCACCATCATGACGGATCGGGAAATCGCCCACAAGATATATATAGAACCATTAACAATAGAATTCATAGAAAAAGTCATTAAAAAAGAAAGACCCGATAGCCTGTTGGCTGGTATGGGGGGACAGACGGGACTAAATCTTGCGGTAAATCTCCACGAAAAGGGGATTTTAGATAAATATGGAGTCAAAATTATTGGAACATCCATCAAATCAATCAAAGATGGGGAAGACAGAGAAGCCTTTCAACAACTGATGAAGCGAATCAACCAGCCAACTATAGAAGGGAAAATCGTCACCTCCTTTAAGGAAGGGATGGAGCTTGTTGAGACATTAGGCTATCCAGTAGTGGTAAGACCAGCCTACACCCTAGGGGGAAGTGGTGGAGGAATAGCAGAAACCCAAGAAGCCCTAGAGGAAATCCTAGCCCAAGGATTACAGCTCAGCCCTGTAGGACAAGTACTAATCGAGAAATCCATCAAGGGATGGAAGGAAATCGAGTATGAGGTAATCAGAGACAGCCAAGGAAATTGTATAACTGTTTGCAATATGGAAAACATTGATCCAGTAGGCGTCCATACGGGGGATAGCATTGTGGTTGCACCATCCCAGACCTTGACGGATAAGGAGTACCAAATGCTAAGAAGTGCCTCCATTGATATAATCAATGCAGTTGGAATAGAGGGGGGCTGTAATGTACAAATTGCCCTCCACCCAAGAAGTCATGAATATGCAATCATTGAAATCAACCCGAGGGTAAGTCGATCCTCAGCTTTAGCCTCAAAGGTGACGGGTTACCCAATAGCAAAGGTGGCGGCGAAAATTGCCCTAGGTTATGGACTAGATGAAATATTAAACGGAGTAACAGGAAAGACCTTCGCCTGCTTTGAGCCAACCCTAGATTATGTGGTGGTGAAAATACCGAAATGGCCCTTTGATAAATTTACAGGTGCAAAGAAAAACCTAGGTACAAAAATGATGGCAACAGGAGAAATTATGGCGATTGCCAATAACTTTGAAGCTGCCTTCCTCAAGGGGATCCGATCCTTGGAAATGGGACAATACAACCTAGAGCTGAAGACCTCTAAAAATAGAAGTCTTGAGGAACTAAAGGAAAGGGTACAAATTCCTGATGATGAGAGAATCTTTGATATCGCTGAAATGCTTAGAAGAAACTATCGAGTTGATATGATTTGTCAGCTGACGGGGATGGATGCCTTCTTCGTTGAAAAACTGAGAAATCTTGTGATGACGGAGGAAGTCCTCAAAGAAACCAAGTTAGAGGATTTGACAGAGGAAAGACTAAGGGAACTGAAAAAGAAGGGATTCTCCGATAAGGGAATAGCTGACTTAATGGGAATCAGCCCCCAAGTCCTTTATCAAAGAAGAAAAGAGATGGGAATACAGGCGGTCTACAAAATGGTGGACACCTGTGGCGGAGAATTTGAAGCCTTATCCCCCTACTACTACTCCACCTACGACCAAGAGGACGAAGTAGTGGTATCAGATAGAAAAAAGGTGATGGTGATTGGCTCTGGACCAATAAGAATAGGGCAAGGTATTGAATTTGACTACTGCTGTGTCCACAGCGTACTGGCATTAAGGAGGATGGGAATTGAAACCATTATCGTCAATAACAATCCAGAAACCGTCAGCACCGACTTCGATATATCTGATAAACTCTACTTTGAGCCTCTGACGGAGGAGGATGTACTGAATATAATCGAAAAGGAAAAGCCCGACGGAGTGATCCTACAATTCGGAGGTCAGACGGCCATCAAACTAGCCAGTTTCCTAGAGGAAATGGAAATCGAGATATTAGGAACAAAGCCTCAACAGATTGATGTGGCAGAGGATCGAGAAAAGTTCGAAGCATTGCTGGAATCCCTGAATATTGCAAGACCAAAGGGGAAGGCAGTTTGGAGTATCGAGGAAGGGATAGATGAAGCAGAAAAAATTGGCTATCCTGTGTTGGTTCGACCTTCTTATGTACTGGGAGGACAGGGGATGGAAATCACCTATAGCCCAGCAGAATTAAAGAGTTATTTAGAGGCAGCCTTCCAAAAAGATAGAAAAAATCCAGTCCTCATAGACCGTTATCTGAATGGAAAGGAAATTGAGGTGGATGCCATCTGCGACGGGGAAGACATACTGATTCCGGGAATTATGGAGCACTTAGAGAGGGCAGGAGTCCACTCTGGAGATAGTATTACCATATATCCAAGCCAAACCATTACAGCAGAAATCCAAGAAAAAATTGTTGATTACACGAAAAACATCGCCCTAGCTCTAAAGGTAAATGGGATGGTTAATATACAGTTTATCCTACAGGGGGAGGAACTCTACATCATAGAAGTAAACCCCCGATCCAGTAGAACGGTACCCTATATCAGTAAGGTAACCGAGCTACCAGTTGTGGACTTGGCAACTAAAGTCATGATGGGAGAAAGAATCAAAGACCTAGGCTATGGTACAGAAGTCTATAAAAAATCAGCCTATGTGGCAGTGAAGGTTCCAGTCTTCTCAACAGAAAAGGTCCCTTTGGCAGAAATCAGCTTAGGGCCAGAGATGAAGTCCACAGGGGAAGTGCTGGGAATCGGAAAAACGCTAGAATCCGCCCTATACAAAGGGTTTGTGGCAGCAGGGATGAGGATTCCGGAGGCAGGGGCAACAGTACTAGTCACTCTAAAGGATCAAGATAAAGAAGAGTTTCTGCCAATGGCAAAGGACTTTGTGGAAAGAGGAATTAAGCTCATGGCAACGGCTGGCACGGCAGAATTTTTAAAGCAACATCAGCTACCTGTTGAGGAAGTTAGAAAAATTAATGAAGAAACACCAAATATATTAGACATTATTCGAAGTGGCAAAATCAACTTAATCATCAATACCCCTACAAAGGGGAAGGAACCGATTCGGGATGGATTTAAGATTAGAAGAGCAGCCATTGAATCCACAGTAAAGGTACTGACTTCTCTAGATACGGTGGGGGCATTGTTGAAGGTGATGAAGTATGACTTAGGAGAAAGTAAACTGGATGTAATAAACATGGGGGTGTGTTCATGAAGAAGAAGGTATTAGCAAAGGTACTTTTAAATGAAGCAATAGCACCAAATAATTTTAAGATGGTGATTTCAGCAAAGGAAATGACGGTGGATGCAACGGCAGGTCAATTTGTGAACCTATACTGCAATAGGGGAGAGCTACTTCTCCCCAGACCCATCAGTATTTGTGAGGTAAATAAAGAAACAGGCGAAATGACTTTAGTCTATGCAGTGGTTGGAAAGGGAACTAAAGAATTGTCTCAAATGAAGAAAGGGGAAACCCTAGGTGCAATGGGACCTCTAGGTAGGGGATTTGAGGTTAGTTATGAAGTTGAAGAACATCTAATCATTGCAGGGGGCATCGGCGTACCACCGATGGTGGAACTGGTAAAGTCATTAAAGGGAAACATCACTGTATACCTAGGATTTAGAAGTAATCCAATATTGGTGGAGGAATTTGAAGCGTACGGAGCAGTTGTTCATGTGGCAACGGAGGATGGCAGTGTTGGACTACAGGGAAATGTCATGGGACTAATTAAAGAACATCAACCAAAACCCCAAATGATCTATAGCTGTGGACCGAAACCAATGCTAAAGGCTGTAGCTGATTGGTCAAAGGCAGAGGACATACCAACTCAGCTTTCTCTAGAGGAAAGAATGGCATGTGGAATCGGAGCTTGTCTAGTGTGTACCTGCAGGACGAAGAAGCAGGAGGATACAGACTGGGAAAATAGAAGGGTATGTAAGGATGGACCAGTATTCTGGAGGGATGAGGTGATTTGGAATGACTAAGTTGGACTTAAGGGTAAATATCGCAGGGGTAGAACTAAAGAATCCTGTCATGACAGCTTCGGGAACTTTTGGATCAGGTAAAGAGTATGGAGAATATGTAGATTTAAATCGACTAGGGGCAGTGGTGGTAAAGGGAATAGCCAGTACTCCTTGGAAGGGAAATGCCAGTCCAAGGGTGGCAGAGACCTACGGAGGAATGTTGAATAGTGTAGGTCTTCAAAACCCTGGGGTGGAGGAATTTATCAAAACAGATATTCCCTTCCTCAGAGGTTATGATACAAAAATTATTGTCAACATCGCGGGTAGAACGGTGGAGGATTACTGTGCTGTGGTGGAAAGACTAGGGGATGCTGATGTAGACCTGTTGGAGCTAAATATCTCCTGTCCAAATGTAAAAGAAGGGGGCGTATGCTTCGGTACTGACCCTAGAATGGTGGAGCATGTTGTCAAAGAGGTAAAGAAATATGCAAAGCAACCACTAATCGTAAAGCTGACTCCAAATGTGACTGACATCGTTGCAATAGCTAAAGCAGCAGAGGCAGGGGGCGCAGATAGCTTGTCCCTCATCAATACTCTGCTGGGAATGGTGATTGACATTCATAAGAGAAAGCCTGTATTAGCCAATGTAGTAGGAGGATTTTCTGGACCTGCCATCAAGCCAGTGGCGGTAAGAATAGTTTATCAAGTAGCCAAGTCAACAAATCTTCCCATCATTGGAATGGGGGGAATCATGACGGGTGAGGATGCAATTGAGTTTATCCAAGCAGGGGCAACAGGAGTGGCGGTTGGAACTGCCAACTTCATTAATCCTACAGCTACAATAGATGTACTGGAAGGAATCGAAGGTTATATGAAGCAGTATGGTGAGGAAAATATCAATAATCTAAGAGGAATAGTTTAAAATTTTATAATGAGGAGGAGTAGTTGTATGTTAAAGAGAGAAAGAGTATTAGAAATTTTAAAGGATTCAGAGGTATTATTAGAGGGACATTTTCTATTAACATCTGGAAGACACAGTAACCAATATATGCAATGTGCTAGAATCCTTCAATACCCGTGGTACACAGAGGAAATCGCAAAGGGATTAGCAGAAGAATTTGCAGATGACAACATTGATATCGTAGTAGGGCCAGCAATGGGGGGCATCATCATCGCTTATGAAATGGCAAGACAACTAAAGGCCAAGAACATCTTTGCTGAAAGAGAAAATGGCAAAATGGCCCTAAGAAGGGGATTTGCCATCCCAAAGGGAGCTAGGGTTCTAGTGGCTGAGGATGTGATCACAACTGGTGGATCTGTAAAGGAAGTAATCGAAATCGTTGAAGAACAAGGTGGAATCGTAGCAGGTGTGGCTGTACTAGTAGATAGAAGTAATGGTACAACAGATTTTGGAGCAAAGCTACGGGCAGCCCTTACAACAGAAGTTATCTCCTATGAGGCTGATGAATGTCCACTTTGTAAGGAGTTAAACACACCTCCAGTGAAGCCTGGTAGTAGAGGGATGAAGTAGTAAAATATAAGAAAATAGCCATAACTAGAGTAAAGCCACACATTTAAAAATGTGTGGTTTCACAATGTCCATTGAAATATATTATATGATTAAATAAACCTGAAACATCTGTACCATCTGAACAATCAATATTTAAAATAACAATAGAAGGAACTATTTTTTCATAAATAAAGTAGAGAACCTAAAGGCTCTCTACTTTAAAAAATAAGATGCATTTAAGATATTATCTATTTAGCAGGGGCCAACTCCACCAATAGCTGGGATAGCAACTTGACGATTTTGAAGTAACTTAAGGGTGATATAAAGAACCATTTTTTCTTCTAATACTCTAAACTTTCTTTCTTCAAATGGCATATAAGAGTGGTCAAATCCAGTTGGATTAAGTGCTTCATCAAATTCTACGATCTCTGCTCTTATAAGTTCGCAGTAAGGTAGTTCATTAAACTCTTCGGTACTTACTTGGTTGAATTCAGTGGTATCACTAGATTGTAGTTTATCCTTAGTTCCAAAACTTGGTCCAGTTAGATCTTGTTGCATCAAATATTCAAACTCTCTAGAAGTATTGTCGATTACCGGAGCAGGTTGGAATCCATTGAAGAAAACTTCAGTAGTACAAGTGAAAGGTACATCTACTGTGAAGTGGCGAATATCTCCGTGGAAGCTTCTGCTGTTGGAGCCTGATCTAGTAGAATAATCTATATTCTTTCTAACAAAACCTTTAATGAATAACATTCCTGTATCTCTAATCAATAGACATTGGGTTATTTTTACTTTTTTCTTGATGTTTTTAATTTCATAAGCATATTCAGGTAATTCAATAATTGAGTTTATATTAACCTGTAATCTTAGCTCTGCTAAGACAACTGGGATTTTTGCCACTACACCACGGGTAATGGCTTCTATATCAGTGGGAACATTAACACAATTGCTTATGGTTTCGTCTTTTACAGTTAGAACTGCATCTCTTGCATCTTTTGAATCTCTTTTAGATTGACATTCTATTACTTTGGGTGAGTATTCAACATTAACTTTAGCCATTTATATTTAACCTCCTTAAAGTCTCTAAAACCTCTAATATCAACACTAGGAAGTAGGTGGGACTTCCCTCCCTGATTCCTAGTACATAGTATGAAGGAAGTTTAATTTGGTCACTAGAAAAATAACATATTTTTAATAAAAATTTCGCCAAAACAAAAAAAAGCACAGTAAAACCTGTAACATCTTTTTTTGAAGACATGAAAAGTCCATATAAAATATAAAATTATGAATTTACTAAATTTTTATAAAATATTACAAAATTTTAAAGTAAAAAAATCATTAATATGGGATATAATGAGATAAAACAATTAGTTAGAAAGATAGTTGTTGGGGGAGTGGAGATAGTGTTTAAATTGTTTGAGAAATTAGATGGGTTATTTGAAGTTAAACAAACGAAATTTACTGGTAGTAGGATTTTTGTAGCCCTGTGCCTAATGGTAGTAATGCTAATGAGTCTACCTATGTATTTTAAGTATGAGAATTACCGGTATCAAAATTATTATAATGAATACATTGAAGCTAAGAATTTAACCTTCGATTATGCTGAAATTCATGGTAAATACCCCATAGGGGAGAAGATTAATTTAAAAAAGGAGAAGGATTTATATGGTTTCTTAAATAATTATTTAGGTGATCGACAGCTTTACTATATTAATACTGACCTAATTCCCGAAATGAAGGATTTCAAGTATACTTATATATTCGATACAAAATATGAGTATATGTATACTAGTGAATTTGTTGTTTATAAAATGAGAAGGTGGCATTTGGCAAGGTGAGGATTATGGCTTCTAACCTCATTTTCTGCGTTACTGCGAGAGACCAGCACTTTCCGTATTACTTATCCGAGACGGCCGCTGGTCTCTCTTGTTCTGAATCTAAGGTATTTACTTAATTTTATTTATTGTTTAAGCTATTCTTCTTTACATTCTCACTCAATACCTCGTTCATACTACCTGTACGGTAGCCTAATAGGTCAAGGGTCACATAATCAAATCCGATTTCCTTAAAGTAGTTCCCAATCTGATCCATTAGATCTTTATCAAAGAATTTAACCCTTTCATCCTTGGCAACCTCGATACGGGCAATATTTTCATGGTGACGAACCCGGAGTTGTCTAAAGCCTAAGTCTAATAAAAATTGTTCCGCAAGTTCCACCATTTTTAGCTTTGGAGCTGTAATCTCATGACCATAGGGGAAACGGGAGGATAGACAAGCAAAGGCAGGTTTATCCCAAGTTGCAATACCTAGCTCTTTAGATAATTGACGGATATCATCCTTGGTCATTTGGGCTTCCTTTAGGGGACTTACGACATTTAATTCCTTTGCGGCGTGCATTCCAGGACGAAAATCCAATAGATCATCAAGGTTAGAGCCATCTAAAACGTGTTTAATTCCATATTCATCTGCAACTGTTCGTACCTTTGTAAATAGCTCATGTTTGCAGTAGTAGCAACGATTAACAGGATTCTTAGAAAAGCCTTCTATATCCAATTCTTCTGAGACAATCACTACATGCTTAGCTCCAAAGGATTTAGCATATTCTGTGGCTTCGTTAAATTCCCTCTCTGGATACGTGGAGGAACGGGCTGTTACAGCAATGGCTTTATCTTTTAAAACATCATGGGCTACCTTTAATAGAAAAGTACTATCAACTCCACCAGAAAAAGCAACTGCTACACTTTCCAAGCCTGTAAGAATCTCCTTTAATTTAGAATATTTATCGGATAAAATCATCATTAAACCTCCTTAATATAGTCATGTTAATAGGTATGTATAATACTATAGCTTATCATATTTCAAATATATAATCAATTCAACTGATTTCTTATTTTCTTCAGAACCATTAATTTAATGATAGTACAACTTAGGTAGTTCTGTATATGGTACTATGCTTAATGGATTTTTCATCTTCCTTGAATCCTAAGACTAAGACTTTTCAATAGAATAGAGTTTTTTACTTCGTCTACATCCTTATATATGTAGGCTTTCTATTCAATTTAATATATTATATAATAAGTTTGTTAAGAAATTATATTTCTAATTGAACTTTACACTACATTTAAACGTTATATATTGGGGGAGTGGTTATGGAGGAACATTTGCTAGTAAAAATGGCAAAGAGGCAAGATAAAAAAGCAATGGAAAAGCTTCTTCAAAGCAATTATTCCATCCTCAAGGGTTATCTACTCAAAATGACATTAAATCCAACTCTAGCAGATGATCTCACTCAAGAAACGATGCTAAAGGCTGTGCTGAATATTTCAAAGTATGAGCACAGGGGGAAGTTTTCTACTTGGTTGATTACCATTGGAACAAACTTGCATCGAGATCAACTAAGGAAGAATAAGAGACTGGTCTACTCAGAAGAGCATATGGAACTGGTGGACCATCATAATATAGAAGAAGAATTTATTAAAAAGATAGAATATGGAAACTTAATGAAGGTGTTAAAGGAAATTCCTGAGGAAAAAAGGGTGGTTTTGATATTGAAGCATTATTATGATTATTCTTATTTGGAGATAGCTGAAATACTGGACTGTCCTATAGGAACGATTCGCTCAAGACTACACTATGCCATTAAAGTCTTACAAAAAACCATGAAAGGAGGGGAAGACATTGAATAATACCTGCAAAGAATATGAAGAAATCCTAATGGATATTTATTATGGGGAAGCAGAGATGTCGATTGAGGTGGAAGAACATTTAAAAAATTGCGAAGGTTGCATGCAGTTTTGTTGCGAATTACAGGAAATGGGCGAAACATTAAGCCAACCCCAGGATATACCTATTGATTATGGGATAATCAGAAATGTTATGGAAACAGCTGAGGGTGTAGAGGCTAAAAAGAGTAATATTAGAGAATTGGCATTGTTTATCCTATTGGCATGTGGTCTTTTAGGGGGAATTGCAGGCCTAGTAATGTTAGGATATGCAAAGCCGATTTTGTATCTACAAGGGATTCTTCATATGGGATTACCATTAACCCTTCCCCTAATTTTATGGAGACGCAAACGCAAGGAGGGGTACAATGTATAGTTTAGATGACACCAATCCACTTTTCTGGATAATAATATTCCTTATACTAATAATACAAGGCAGCTGGATTTTTAACGATGCTTCCAAAAGGGGAGAAAATAAATGGATTTGGGGTTTGTTTGGTTGCCTTAATGTTCCCACCTCCCTGTTGATTTACATTTTAGTTACTAGATATATCATGAAAACGGAAAACTGTGGACATTGTGGTAATAAAGTAAGGACAAATGCCAATTATTGCTCCAATTGTGGTCAAAGAATAAAAAACGAATATTAAGCTAGTTGAAAAAATATGAGTTATTATTTACCTCAAATGACGACCAGCACCCTTACGTATTCAAATTGACGTTGCGGTGGCTGGTTTTTTTTGATCTTTCCCATGAACTTTTTGAACACCTACTTCGTTATAGATATGAAAAATAAATGGAGGTGTTTAAAAATGGGTGATATAACAACATTAGAATTTATAAAATTGGTCTTGCCTTTTATTGTTTTAGAATTAGGTTTGAAGCTATTTTGTTTTTATTTGATTTTGAAGAAGGGAGTAAGAAACCTATCAAAAGTTATTTGGAGTCTTATCTTATTGGTTCAGGTGGTAGGACCGATTAGTTTCTTATTGTTTGGCAGAAGGAGGGAGTTCAATGATTAAGGTAGAGGGACTAGTAAAGTCCTATGGGAAACATGAAGTATTAAAGGGACTGAACTTTGAAGTGAAAAACAATGAGATCTATGGGTTTTTAGGTCATAATGGTGCAGGAAAATCAACCACCATTAATATATTAACGAACCTGATCAAACCAACGAAGGGAAATGTATCGGTAAATGGAAGTATAGGCTATTTACCAGAGGATCCAAAGTTCTATACCTATATGACAGGAGCAGAATATTTAAAATTAATTGGAGAAATCAGTGGTTTTAGTAAATCCAACATTGCTACCCGTTCAGCAGAATTATTGGAACTGGTGGGGTTAAAAAAGGATGCAAAGAGAAAAGTAGGTGGCTATTCTAGGGGGATGAGACAAAGGCTAGGTTTTGCGGTGGCCCTATTTAATAAACCTCAAATATTACTGTTGGATGAACCAGCTTCAGCCCTAGATCCAGAGGGAAGAAAAGAAATGCTGGACTTGATTCAACAATTCAAGAATGAGGGGGGGACTGTTTTCCTATCCAGTCATATTTTAAGCGATCTTGAGCGGATTGCTGATCGAATAGGTATTTTGAATAAAGGGTCAATGGTTTTAGAGGGTAGTCTTGAAGAAATCAAAGGAGAATATCTCCTACCAATCTACGATATTGAGTTTGAAAACCCCATTGGAGCCTTACCAAAGAGACTACTGGCTGAAGCATGGGTGGAGGATATTCAGGTTAAAGGAACTGTTATGAGTGTAGGCATTAGCAATCCAATAGTTGCTAAGACAGAGTTATTAAGAATATTGGCAGAAAATAATCAGCCGGTTACCTCCTATCAAGTTAGGAAAAGCAGTCTGGAGGACATTTATATGAGGGCGGTGAAGGAAAATGCATAGCTTTAAAGCTTATTTTAAAAAGGAAATCTTAGAGGGAATGAGGACCTATCGATATATCATTATAGCCTCTGTATTTATTGGGTTTGCAATATTTACACCAATGATGCTTAAGATGCTACCTTCAATTTTGGAATCACAAGGGGATGGGATTGACTATAGCCAACTTATGAAGGTAACTCAAACCAGTGCTTTGCAGAATTACATGGGTAATATACTACAATTAGGAACTTTGGTTGTGGTCCTTAGTCTGATGGGGATCGTTGCAGAAGAAGTTAAAAATCATTTGTTTGTAATGCCAACATCAAAAGAATTATCCTTTACAGGAGTGATATTAAGTAAGGGTGTACACTATAGTATATTGGTATCAATCTTGATTCCGATTGCCATGACGATTAACTACTATTATGTAGCCATGCTGTTTGAAGACGGGGTGGTTACCCTGCAGCAGACATTGAGTAGTGCTTTTCATTTGACCTGCTACTTCATTTTTATTATTCATCTTTTAATCTGTATCGGTAGCTATGTGAAAAAATCTGGTGTTGTTGCCACCATCACAATGTTGGTCCTACTGGCAATGCCCTTATTAAATAAAATAAATGCATTAAGCAAGGTATTACCCTACTACTTTATTGAGGCAGCCACTAAAGTAAGTAACTTAGATTCATCGGTTTTTATGCCTCTGTTGGTATTGTCAGGGTACATTGTCTTACTGAATGGGATGGCGATTCATCGACTAAAAACGAGAGAACTGGAATAATCCTATAGGAAGGGACAGGAGGGGAGGAAGGAATATCAAGGCCCTCTATCGAACTCTATTTATAGGAGGTGTTGGTGATGGAGGAAACAAAAAAAGTCATTTTAATTACAGGTACGGAGGATACACGGATATCTCTTCACAAACAAATTCAACAATTCATATATCCTCTGGGGGTTGTGGAGAGCTATGCTTCGGATGAAGGATTACCGTCTATGGTTTCGGGGGATTTGATCGTTTTATCTACTCAACTTCTAATGGATGAGGTAGTTCATGTTTTGGATGAATCCATCCCCCTTGTCATTGCCCGTAGGATGATTAACTACGATTTTATTGATAAAATTCTAGTGCTACCTAAGGGGAAAAATGTACTATTGGTGAATGATGTTCAAGAAACAACAATTGAAACCATTGAATATTTAAAGAGACTAGGGATTGATCATTTAAACTATTATCCCTATTATCCAGGTGGAGAAGTGAATTTAGAATGTACCATAGCCATCACCCCAGGGGAGGCCCATTTAGTCCCTACTCATATCAAAGAAGTAATCGACATTGGCCCGAGGCTCATTGATATGACCTCTATTATGGAAATTTTTAGAAAATTAAATATTCTAGACGAACGGGCAGATGCTCTATCAGAGAAATACATTAAGAAAATTATTCAAATGGCTAAAAAATTAGCCCAATATAGTAGTGAAAAAACAGCCCTAAATCAGCAATTGATGATGGTTATTAATAATATGAACGATGCCATCATTGTTGCTGACGAAAAGGGAACCATCCAGTTAATGAATGATAACATGGAAACCCTATTGAAAATCCCTAAAAAGAGGGTTTTACAACAAAATATCCGCTATTATCTACAAGACCAAGCTTTACAGGATTTTATCTTTGGTGAATGCCAAAATAGAAGCAGAATATTGAGCTTTAGACAACAGGATTTTGTTGTGGAAAGGTTTTGGATGGATGAGTCTAATCTATTGGTAGTTACCTTCAAAAATCCCCATGAGACTTTGGAAATTGAGCGGAAATTGAAGCGGGAACTCATCAACAAGGGTTATGTGGCAAAATATCATTTTAATAATATTATTGGAGAAAGTAAACGGATTCAGGAGGCAAAGGCAATTGCAAAAAAACTGGCTCCTGTAGACTATACGATCTTGATTGAAGGAGAAAGCGGTACTGGTAAAGAGCTATTTGCCAGTGCAATACACAATTCCTCTAAGCGAAAAGAAGGTCCTTTTTTAGGGGTGAATTTCAGTGCATTATCGGAGGAATTAGTGGAAAGTGAACTCTTTGGTTATGAAGAAGGGGCCTTTACTGGGGCCAAGAAAGGTGGGAAAATTGGGCTCTTCGAACAGGCCAACGGAGGAACCATATTCCTAGATGAAATCGGGGATATATCCCATAAAATCCAAACTCGACTTTTGAGGGTATTACAGGAGAAGGAACTGATGAGGGTTGGAGGGAGTCGAAATATCCCTATAGATGTTCGGATTATCGCCGCCACCAACAAGAACCTATTGGAGATGATCGAGACGGGGGAATTTCGAGAGGATCTATACCATCGTTTAAAAAGTTTGTACCTACATCTACCACCATTAAGAACCAGAAAGGAAGACCTACAGCTACTCTTATCCTATTTCTTAAAGCAAGAGGGGAAGGGGAAAATCAAAATACAGCAGGAGGTTGTTCAACAACTGACGGAATACAATTGGTATGGCAATGTTAGGGAACTAAGAAATATTATAAACTATATGGTGGCAGTATGTGATGACAATTTGATTCAATTGAAGGACCTTCCTGATAAACACTTTTTCCAAAAAGCCAAACCCCACAACAACATAAATCTTAATGTTGATGAAGATATTACTAAACTAGAAAACTATGGAGACATTAGAGAGTTTCTTAAGATTATGGAAAAAATCGAGGATGCAGGAGGTAGTGGTGATAATATTGGACGGGGAAGATTAGTCAGTATATTGAAGGATGAGGGGTTTCCATTAACAGAGCAGAAGGTAAGGTATAGACTAGATATTCTAGAAGAATTGGGTTATATCAACAAGGGTAAAGGACGTAGAGGTTCTAAGATTACCTTGAGGGGTAAAGAGATTCTCACTAAAATAATTAGCTTAGGATAATGAAGTATAATAATGTAAAATAAATAGGCTGTTCTTGGTTGTAAATAATAACCTATTAAAACCTCTATTTCATTGGAGGCTTGTCCAAAAAAATAGTAAAATAAACCACTTACATTTTAATTTATATAGAAAAATGGTGGTAATACTATTGTCCACCTCAATTTTTACGATCTCGTCCTAAATTGGCATAATATTTGCAATATTAACAAATCAAATATTGAAGGGGGATGAGGATTAATGGCTGTAAAAACGAGTGGGAAGAAGAAAAGCGCTTTTAAAGTGCCCCATACCTATGTAATTATTTTTTCAATTTTAGTATTGGTTGCTCTAGCGACCTACATAATTCCTGCAGGGGAATATGATCGGGCAGAAAATGCCAGCGGTAGAACAGTAGTTGTTCAAGATTCTTATCATACAGTAGACAGCAATCCGCAGGGTATCACTAAGGTACTACAGGCTCCATTAGAGGGGATCAAAGATAGTGCCAGTATAATTGGATTTATCTTAATCGTTGGGGGTGCCTTTGCAGTTGTTCAGAAGACTAAGGCGATTGATACGGGAATCATCAAAATTACTAAGAGATTAAAGGGTTACGAAGTACTAATTATTCCAGTAGTGATGATTTTATTCTCATTAGGAGGAGCGGTATTTGGAATGTCAGAGGAGATCATTCCCTTTGTGGCGATCTTTGTACCCCTTGCCCTAGCACTGGGCTATGATACCATCACTGGTATTGCCATGTGTTATGTGGCTGCCCATATTGGATTTGCAGCGGCATTTTTAAATCCTTTTACAGTGGGAATCGCTCAAGGAATAGCAGAATTACCTACTTTTTCTGGTATGGGATATCGTCTATTTGTATGGGCATTCACTACCCTAATTGGTGTTGCCTATGTAATGTATTATGCGACGAAAGTTAAGAAAAATCCAGAACTAAGTATTACTTTTCAGCATGACCAAAAGAGAAGAAAAGAAATTAATACTGATGAAGCCATGAATAGCAAGTTTACAACAAGACATGGTTTAGTATTATTAGTATTCTTTGCTGGTATTGCAACTCTTGTAGCTGGAGTAATTATTAAGCAATGGTGGATTAGTGAAATCGCTGCCATCTTTGTGGCTATTGGGATCTTATCGGGTATTGTTGGTGGATTAAAGGCTGGAGAAATTGCTGATTCGTTTATCGAAGGGGCAAAGGACTTAGTAGGGGCTGCTCTTATTGTAGGTCTTGCAAAGGGAACTCTCATTTTAGCTACTGAAGGTAGAATTATCGATACCATCTTAAATAGTGTTGCAGGTGTAATCGGAAATGTTCCAAGCGTAATCTCCGCTTACTTAATGTTCTTCATCCAATCAATCATCAACTTCTTTGTTCCATCTGGAAGTGGTCAGGCGGCTTTAACAATGCCGATCATGGCTCCATTGGGAGAATTAGTTGGTATTACAAGACAAACAACTGTATTGGCATTCCAATTTGGTGATGGATTTACAAACATGATTATTCCTACTTCTGGAGTATTGATGGGAGCTTTAGGAATGGCGAAAATCTCATGGGATCAATGGGCTAAATGGATGATTAAACTTCAAGTTATTTTCTTAATCATTGGTTGTCTATTGCTAACACCAGCAGTATTAATGCACTTAGGACCATTCTAGGATAAAATATATTAAATTCATAATATGATTAAATTAGACCGTAGGCTATGGAATAGTCTACGGTCTATCCTTACAACTTCAAAAGAGGAGGCGTTAAAAGGATATGTTATTAATAAAGGACGGAATAGTTTATACACCAGAGAAAATTGGAAAAAAAGATATATTAATAGCTGGGGGACAAATTGAAATGATTTCGGATGAAATATCCCTTCCTACAGGATTTGATATAGAAGTAATTGATGCAAAGGGGAAATTGGTGGTACCAGGATTTATTGATTCCCATGTCCATGTTTTAGGGGGTGGGGGTGAAGGAGGCTACAGGACTAGAACCCCAGAAATACAACTGACGGATTTAACCTTAGGAGGCATTACAACTGTAGTTGGATGTATAGGGACCGATGGAGTGACAAGAACAATGACCTCTTTAGTGGCAAAGACAAGGGCTCTAGAAGAAGAGGGAATTACTGCCTACTGCTATACTGGCTCCTATGATGTTCCTGTTAGGACCCTATTTGAAAGCCCTAAGGAAGATTTGATTTTGATTGACAAGGTAATTGGAGTAGGGGAAATCGCCATATCCGACCACAGATCTTCCCAACCAAGTATGGATGAATTGAAACGACTGTCGGCTGATGCGAGGGTTGGAGGAATCCTATCGGGGAAGGCTGGTGTGGTGAATATCCATTTAGGGGATGGAGATACTCAGCTAGAACCTTTATTGGAAATCATCAAGACCACGGAAATACCCATCACCCAATACATGCCCACCCACGTAAACCGTAGCAAAAAGCTAACGGAGGCATCTGTTGAATTTGGTAAATTAGGGGGCTATTTAGACTTAACCACCAGCTCTGACCCAGACCATCTAGAGGAAGATGAGGTAAAGGCCAGTGCAGGGTTGAAGTATTTACTAGATCAAGGAGTCGATATTGACTATATTGGCTTTAGCTCCGATGCCCAAGGAAGCTTGCCCATTTTCAACCATAAGAAGGAATTTATAGGGCTAGGGATTGGGTTAGCAAAGTCCTTGTATCGAGAGGTGAAGGATGCTGTCATAGATGAAGGAGTACCTTTAGAGACTGCCCTGAAGGTAATTACCCAGAACCCTGCTAGGATTTTAAAGTTGAGGAGAAAAGGAAGTCTATTAAAGGGATTGGATGCAGATTTGGTTGTGTTGGATGCTGATACTCTAGAGATTGATACCGTTGTTGGTATGGGTAGGGTTTTGGTGGAAAAGGGAGTGGCGGTTGTTAAGGGGACTTTTGAGTAGCGGGTTCCCTATTCAGGGGCAAAACATAAAATACTATAAATGAATAAATAATTTAGCCATGTAATTCCCATGAAATTGCATGGCTTATTTTTATAACGAATAGGAAAATTCTACATTAAATGAATATAAAAGACTGAAGGAAGACCTTGTTCTTATTCTTTACAGTGATATTTATACTCAAGAGAACATATTATTTTACAAACATAATAAGAGTATGATACATGTAAAAATGGGCATAAAATTAGTAAATATTTTACTGGAATAATTTATGTGAAAATTTAAAAATTTAGAAAGGTATTATTCAAGTGAGTATTGAATTAAGCATTAAATATGTACTTAGCATATCTATTGTAACATTATTCCTTGGAGAGATGTTCTAATATCAGACGATTTAAAACATCTAAATAACTTAAAAGGGGGCATTGTTTTATGGTTGATAATTTAAAAGATTTTGGAAAGGCAATTCTCAAGTTTTTATTAATTGTGGCATCTATTGTAATAGTAGCTTCATTAATAACCTTGGGGATCTGTAATTATTGGAATTTTGAGTATAGCGTGGCTTTCTTTGTAGCAGGCATAATTTTTATGGGCATTGGAGCTCTTTCCTTTATGGGTAGCCATAATATTAGAGGAGACTTTGCCTTTAGATATAGTAGAACTGCAGGTATAACGACATCTGCACAAAACGGAGTAGATGATCTTAATGAAGTTTGGAATAGCTGGAAATTTTTTATCTATGTTGGAAGTGTTGGGGCAGTGCTTATCTTAATTAGTACTCTGTTGTACTAAATAAATAATACAGCCATAGCTAATTAGTATTAGCTGCATTGGTAATAGTGTTATACAGGTCGAATTAACTTAAAAAAAGGAGACTGAAATGAAATTACTAGAGCTGATTAGTAGATTCATACCAGAAAAAATATTATACTTTTCGATAATTCTAGGAGTCGTAGGGTTACTGATAATAGGTCTAAGATACGGAGAATTTTCTATTACGGTAGGTACCATTGCCGTATTATTCCTTTTGCTTAAAAATGAGAAATGCAAATAATAGCTTTAGTTTTTACTTTCAACGTAATAATAGGGTTCTTTCTAGAAATAACATGTAGTATAATATAGCTGAAATAAAAGAATTTAAAGATTGGCCTATGTAAGCAACTATTCATTATACAATAGACAATAGATAAAAGGTGGTAACGGGATGACAATAAATTACATTGATCGAAACACTGGAGAAAAAAAACTGGAAGTTGTCTCAGGGGGGAGAGCTTTAAGATGGACCTATGAAACTAAACCAGGGCGGATGTTACTAGAGACTTTCATGAAGAAGAAGCTATTTACAACCCTTTTTGGTAAGTTCATGGATACTCCCTTCAGCAGGAAAAGAATCCAAGGATTTATTGAAGAACTGGGGATTGATCTATCGGAAGCAGAACTGGATAAGGTAACGGACTATAAAAATTTTAATGAATTTTTCGCTAGGAAGCTAAAGGAAGGTGCTAGACTAATCCATCAAGGGGAAGAAACATTAATTTCTCCAGCTGATGGGAAGGTTTTAGCCTATGAGAATATAGATATTAAGGAGATCGTGCAGATAAAAGGCTCAAAATATCAACTAAAGGATTTATTTCAACATGAAGAACTGGCAGAGGAATATCAAGGAGGCACATGTATCGTTGTTAGGTTGGCTCCAGCCGACTATCATCGTTTTCACTTCCCCGACTCTGGGGTGCCAACTAAATCAAGACTGGTTGAAGGGGATTACTACTCTGTGAGTCCCTATGCCCTGAGACAGGTGGTGGAGCTCTATTGTAGAAATAAAAGGGAGATTACAGAATTTGAGTCAGACCATTTTGGAAAGATGGCACTAGTAGAGGTAGGGGCAACCTGTGTAGGAAGTATAATACAGACCTATAAGGCTGGAAAACCAGTGGAAAAGGGACAGGAAAAGGGATATTTCAAGTTCGGAGGCTCTACAACTGTGTTATTTATAAAGAAGGGTATCGTAAAAGTGGATGAGGATATTATCACAAACTCTCGCTTGGGGATTGAGACTAAGGTGTATATGGGAGAATCCATCGGGAAATCTTGTTGAAAATACCTCATCTTCTGCGTCACTGCGAAAATCAACCACTCTTGCGTATTTTTTATACGCGGCGACCGCTTGATTTCCTGGTTTCTTGAATCTAAGGCATTTTGAACAAGATTATTAAATCTTGTTGAAAATACCTCATCTTCTGAGTCACTGCGAAAACCAACCACTCTTGCGTATTATTTATACGCGGCGACCGCTTGGTTTCCTGGTTTCTTGAATCTAAGGCATTTTGAACAAGATTATTAAATCCTGTTGAAAATACCTCATCTTCTGCGTCACTGCGAGAAATCAGCACCCTTGCGTATTACTTGTAAAAAAGGGGACCTTGTAGGGTCCCCTTGAACTTATAAATTGTATTGATATATGGTATATTATTTACCAGTAGTAAAGGAAGTGAACATTTCCTTCTTTACTTTACAAACTGGGCAGTTGTCTTCTAAAGCACCTGTTAAGGTGTAACCACAGACATCACAGACATGAACAGTGTCTTCTGCAAAATCTTGCTTTGCATCAACAGCTTCTTTTGCCTTTCCAAAGATGATTGCATGGGTCTTTTCAGCTTCGATGGCATAGTGGAAAGTTCTCATGCTTCCTTTTTCTTCTTGTAGCTCTGCTACTGCCATGAAGGCTGGGTACATTTGCTCTACTTCGTGGTTTTCTCCATCAATAGCCCCTTGAAGGTGATCAGAAGTAGTTGATAATCCAAAGCCTGCGCCTGCTGTTACAGAAGAATCTCCTGCTTCATTCTTTAATTCTCTGAAATGGTTGTGGGCATGAACTTGTTCAGCATAAGCAACAGCCTTAAATAAGTTACCAACATTTGGATAACCTTCTTTGGTTGCAAAAGCTCCCCATTGTAGGTATCTCATGTGGGCCATACTTTCTCCACCATAAGCAGATTTCAAATTGTTTGCAGTCATATCATTCATTTTTTATTCCTCCCCTTTAAACATATAAGTACACTCTAGCTTAGTTAATATTTATTGTCAAGCCATGGATATAGTTACCCATGGTTTTGAACCTTAAACACATAATTAATCATATAAAAATAAAAGGGATTTTAGACTTTAAATCGAAATTTATTTAATATAAATATATAAACTAGAATCGTAAGCCTTTTCTGATAGATATAATCATATATTGCTGCTATACGGTTTGATTACAGGAGGAGTTAGATGGATATTAAATTATTAAAGGAAATCAATAAAAATCACCTCAACTGTATTGTGGAGGTAGTGGCATTACTGGTGGAGGTTAAGGTAAGAACCACTAAAACAGAAAAACAGTATGCTGATTTAATCATACAGGACACCTCTAAAAAAATGGAGGTAAAGTATTGGGAATATGAAGATAACAAACAGTTTTTTGAAGGTCTAGGAGAAGCCACTGTCGTAAAAATCAAGGGGATGGTGGGGGAATACCAAGGGCAAATTCAGTTGACCTGTAAACAAATTGCCCTACTAGATTCCCATGAAGTGAGAATGGCAGATTTGATTCCCACCAGTGATTGGGGATTGGATACCCTTCAAAAGGGCCTGCGATACTTCTATGACAAGGTAGAGGCTCCCCATTTGAAGTCACTATTGGATCAAATGATCTTTACTGAGGAATATTATGAAAGGTTTAGCACTTATCCTGCTGCTCGATCTGTCCATCATAACTTCTATCATGGATTACTACAACATGTATTGGAAGTGTTGAAATTCGCCTATACTGTAGCCACAACAAAGAAACTTACCACCCGTCAGCAGGAAAGACTAATCGTAATGTGCTTCCTCCACGACTGGGCTAAAATTTTTGAATACAAACCACTACCCACCATCGGTTTTACAGAGGAAGGAACAATGTTGGGGCATATTTTTCTTGGAGCCCATAAATCCATGAATGTGATGGAGGAAATAGAGGGCTTTGACCATGAAGACAAGCTGATTATCCTAAATGGTATATTAGGTCATCACGGAAAACTGGAGTATGGTTCGCCAGTATTACCGAAAACAGTAGAGGCACAGATTTTGCATCATGCCGACTGTATTTCAGGAGATATTGAAAGTATCCTTTCCTTTATGACGGAGCAAGAGGAATCAGAAGAAACCTTCACCAGTAAGCTTTGGAATATGGGAACAGATTATTATAAAAAAGGAAGATAGAAATTAATAAACTGTCGAAGTCGGCAGTTTTTCTTATAACGAATAGGAAAGTTCTACATTAAATTAATATAAAAGAGAACTTTTTCGTAAATGAGTTTCAACATAAGGCATCATTTAAATCTTCCGAAGGAAGACTTTGTTCTAACAAATAGCAGATCAGTTATTTAGAAAAGAGGTGGAGTTGTGGAGATTAAATATATTTTAGGCCGTAGTGGTGTTGGAAAAACCCATCATATATTACAAGAGATTAAGAAACGGATTGAAGATAAGGTTGAAAATCCGTTAATATTGCTGGTTCCAGAGCAATTCACACTACAGGCAGAGCGGGATTTAATCCAAAAGCTGGATTTAGACGGAATCATGCAGGTGGAGGTACTGAGTTTTAGTCGTTTAGCCCATCGAGTATTTAATGAGGTGGGAGGACTAACACGAATCCATATAAATGATATGGGGAAAAACATGGTGATTCGAAAATTGCTGGAGGAACACGGTAAGGAACTAAATATCTATCAAAAAGCCTCAAGGCAGGAGGGGTTTGTTACCAAAATCAATGAATTGATTACTGAAATGAAGCAACATGATATCACCCCAATGGAGTTAAGCCTCCAACTAAAAAAACTGGAGGAATCACCATTACTTCAAATGAAACTAACGGATTTTAATTTAATCTACGACCATTTCAATTCCTATTTAGAAAATAGATATATCGACACTGAGGATCATATTAATCTTCTCATAGAAAAACTAGAGGCGACAAAATTTCTAGAGGGGGCTGAAATATGGGTGGATGGATTTCATCGCTTTACACCCCAAATTCTTAGAATCATAGGAGAGTTGATGAAGAAAGTTCAAAATCTGACCATGACCTTTACCCTAGACCCAAGCCCTCAAAGTCGTGAGGGGGATTTATTTGCTATCCCGTCCCATACGGTGGGACAGATTAGAAGGATGGCGAAGGAGTATAAGCTAAAGGAAACGGTTGTAAATCTGGAGGCTTCCCCAGAAGTGGAGGTAATGAAATCTCCAGAATTAAAGCACCTGGAAAAGGAAATCTACTCCTATCCCTACAACCGGCTTTCTTCTAAAGCAGATGCTATAGAGTTGTTCGCCGCCAACAACCTCTATTCCGAGATAGAGCGGGTGGCAATCAAAATTCAAGAATTGGTAAGGGACAAGGAATATCGCTATCAAGATATTTCGGTGGTATCGGGGGACCCAGAAGGATATGGTCGAATCATAAAAAGGGTCTTTAATGAATACAAGATTCCGTATTTTATGGATCAAAAGCGGGGGATTATGGATCACCCCATTATCGAGTTGATTCTTGCGGCTTTAGATATTGTCATAGGAAATCTACAATATAAGGATGTTTTTAGATACCTCAAGACGGGTTTCAGTGATTTAACTAAGGATGAGTATGAAAAGCTTGAGAACTATGTGTTGGCGTATGGGATCGGTGGCAGACAGTGGATGGAGGCCTTCTATAAAGGAGAAAAAAAGGAGGACCTTGAAGGTTTAAATGAACTTAGAGAAAGAATCGTTACTCCCTTTATCAAGCTGAAAAAGGAGGTTGGCGGTTCTAAAACTGTCCTAGAAACCACCCGTGGAGTCTTTAAATTCTTGGTTGACCAGAAGATTGAAGGAAAATTGGAGGACTGGATTCATCAGTTAAAGGAACTGGGGTACTATGATTATGTAAACGAAAACACCCAAATCTGGAATGCTGTTATGGAGATATTTGATCAGTTATCAGAGATATTAGGGGATAATAAAATTTCCCTAAAGGGGTATCGAAGAATATTAGAATCAGGTTTTTCTGCCTGTGAAATAGGGGTAATCCCCACCACCATAGACCAAGTCCTCATAGGGAATATTGAAAGATCAAGAAGCCATGATATCAAGGCTATGTTTGTAGTGGGGGTAAATGATGGGGTTCTACCTGCCATTCGAGAGGATAAGGATATCTTATCGGGCAGTGAAAGGAAATCCTTGAAGGAAAAGGGATTCCTCTTGGAGTTTGATGATGATAGTAGATTGTTGGAGGAAAAATTCTCCATTTATTTAGCCATGACAAAACCAAGGGAATATCTATGGTTAAGTTATTCTATGGCAAATAACGAAGGAAAAGCCCTAAGACCCTCCATGTTGATGGACCGCTTTAAAAAACTATTTCCAAAGGTTGTTTTAAGGAGTGAGTTAACCAGTGGGTTGGAGGAAGAATTGGAACTGGTGGCAACCCCTGACAGTACCTTTAAGCATTTGGTAGAAAGAATACGTAGGGATATAGATGAAGACGATATTCAGGACTTTTGGTGGGATGTCTACGGATGGTATCGACATGATGAGAAGTGGGAGGAAAGGGTTAAAATGGTGGAGGAAGCCTTCTTTCATGCTAATCAAGTCTACTTTATTCCAGAAAACAAGGCAAAGGAGCTCTATACTACCCCCATCACCGCCAGTATATCGAGGCTTGAAAAATTTGCAAATTGTCCCTTCTCCCATTTTGTCACCTATGGTCTAAAGCCAAAGGAGCGGAAGGAATATCAATTGGGACACCCAGATATTGGGAAACTCTTCCATGATTCTATGGATTTATTCACTCAAAGATTGTCGGAAGAGGGGTTGAACTGGGCAGAAATTGAAAGACCGAAATGTGAGGAATTAGTAGACCATGTAATCGAAGGAATGTTGGACAACTTTGAAAACGGTATACTGCAAAGTAGCCATCGTTACCGTTATATGGTGAATCGTTTGAAACGAATTAGTAAAAGGGCCCTTTGGACCCTCACTCAACATCTAAAGCGGGGTGGATTTACCCCAATGGGACAGGAGGTTCGTTTTGGGCAAGGTGAAGCAGTACCTCCTATTGTTGTGGAATTAGAAGATGGAGAAGTGATCTATCTTGAAGGAAGAATAGATAGGGTAGATATATTTGAAGACGAAGAAGGTCGATATATTAAGATTATAGATTATAAATCTGGAAACAAGGACTTTAGTTTGACGGATGCCTATTTCGGACTACAACTACAGCTTTTGGTGTATTTAGATGCTATGATGTCCATGAAGAAGGATTCTAAAAATCAAACCTACCCTGGGGGAATTTTCTACTTCAAAATAGATGATCCATTAATAAAGACCACAGAAAAAGCAGCGGAATTTGTAGAAAAGGAAATCAATACTAAGCTCAAGATGAAGGGAATAGTTTTATCGGATTTAAAAGTCATTAAGGAGATGGATCGGGAGATTACAGGTTCATCTGACATCATTCCTGTAAGACTCAACAAAGGAGATGAAATCTCAAAAATGTCTTCAGTATTGTCGAAGGATGACTTTAATAATCTAATGAAGCATATTCGACATTTAATAAAGGAAATTTCCTGGGAAATGCTGAGGGGAAATGTCAGAATATATCCCTGTAAAAAAGGAAAGCAGGTTTCTTGTCAATATTGTCTATACCAAGGGATTTGTCAGTTTGATTCCTCCCTAGAGAATAATGAGTATAGAAACATAAAAGATTTAAAGGATGAGGAAGTATTTGAAAAAATCAATGGAAGGGAGGAAGCCCCCGATGCCTAATTGGACTAAAGAGCAGGAGGCCGCCATCAAAGCCAGAGGAAGTAATCTGCTGGTATCGGCTGCCGCTGGTTCGGGAAAGACAGCAGTATTAGTTGAACGAATTATCAGGTTGATATTAGATGATGGGGTGGATATCGACCAGCTATTGATTGTTACCTTCACCAATGCCACAGCAGGGGAAATGCGGGAAAGGATTGCCGCTGCCATCGTCAAGGAGCTGGAAACCAACACCCAACAGGAGGAGCATATCCGTCGACAAATGATCTTGTTGAATAAAGCAACCATCACCACCCTCCATTCCTTCTGTATCGAGGTGGTGAAGCGTCATTTCCATTTAATTGAAATAGACCCCTCCTTCCGTATTGGGGATGTGACGGAGACGGAAATCCTGCGTTTAGAAACCATAGCTGAGTTGTTTGAATTAGAATATGAAAAAAGTCATCCTGACTTTTTGGAGTTAGTGGAATCCTTTGGTGGTAGTCGAGAAGATACCCCGTTACAGGAATTGGTCATGAAAATCTTTAGGTTTATACAAAGCAAGCCCAATCCTTATGAATGGTTAAGGGAAAAGACCTTGGACTTTGATATAAACTCCTCAGAGTTGGAGGATAGTCAGTGGGGAAAAACTATTATTAATAGTATTAATATCCGCCTAATGGGGGCTAGAGATTCCTTGTTGGAGGCTAGGGAAATCTGTGGTATGATTGCTGGTCCTGATTGCTATTTAGCAGCGGTGGAGGAGGATTTACTACAGGTGGAGGAACTGATAAGAAAGCTCCCCAAAGGGCTATCTGAATTTTATCAAAGCCTAAAGACCCTAAATCATCAAAAGTTAGGTCGGGCAGGGAAGGACATCGATCCCATCCTAAAGGAGGATGCCAAGAGTCTACGGGATCAAGCTAAGGATATCTTGAAAAAAATCGACAAGGATTATTTTGCCTTGAAGCCTGAAGAATACATTGAAGACCTAAATTTAATCGCTCCTTTAATGAAATATTTAAGCTATCTAATAGAAGAATTTGGAAAAAACTTTCAACAAAAGAAGGTTGAAAAGGGAATCGTAGATTTCAATGATTTAGAGCATTATACCTTAGCCATTTTAGAGGATGGAATGGTGGCTCAGGAATATCAAAATAAGTTTGAATATATTTTTATAGATGAATACCAAGACAGTAATATTGTTCAAGAAACCATTATCCAACGGATTAATCGACCAAACAATCTCTTTTTGGTGGGGGATGTTAAGCAAAGTATTTACCGATTCCGTCTAGCAGACCCTTCTCTATTCATTGACAAGTATGAAAGGTATCAATTGCAGGAGGGTGGCATAGATCGAAGAATTGACTTGGCAAAGAACTTTAGAAGCCGTGGAGAAATTCTTCAAGGAGTGAACCATATCTTTAAAAACATCATGACCAAGACCCTAGGGGAGGTGGACTATGACGAAACCGCCTATCTATATCAAGGGGCGGATTTTCCACCTATCGAGGACTCCTCTATTGAATTGAATATCATTGATAAGGTATATGAGGGGGAAGAACTTGAGGAAGAATTGGAGCTGATGGAGGATATCGAGGTGGAGGCAAAGATTGTCGCCAATCGAATCAAGAAGGCTTTAGAGATGGAGATTTTTGATGCTAAAAGGCAGGATTATAGAAAAGTAGATTATAAGGATATTGTCATACTTTTGAGGACCACCATGAATTGGAGTACCATTCTTTTAGAGACTTTAATACAAGAGGGGATTCCCACCTATGCCGATGCCAATGCAGGATATTTTGAGACGATGGAAATCAATATATTCTTAAATCTCTTAAAGGTCATTGATAATAAAAGACAGGATATTCCCCTCCTCAGTGTAATGAGATCCCCAATAGGTGGATTTACTACAGAGGAATTGATTGATATACGAGTCGCCCACAAGCAGGACAGCTATTATGATGCAATGGAAAACTATGTCCTCCATCATGGGGGGGATTTAAGGGATAAGCTGGTAAAATTCCTAGAGAAATTGATCGGTTGGTTCGAATCATCCCGTTATATGAAGCTGGATGACTTTATATGGAAAATATTAACTGAAAGTGGCTATTATCACTATGTAGGAGCTATGCCAGGGGGACAACAACGGCAGGCAAACCTCAGGATTTTACTGGATCGTGCTTCGGAGTTCCAAAAGACCTCCATCAAAGGATTGTTTAATTTCATTCATTTTGTTGCAAAGATTCAAAGTAGTAAAGGGGATATGGATGCCGCCAAAATCCTCAGTGAAAACGATAATGTTGTCAGGATTATGAGTATCCACAAAAGTAAAGGTTTGGAATTCCCTGTTGTCATCGTGGCAGGTATGGGGAAAAACTTCAACCTAAGTGATAGTAATGATGCAGTTCTTCTTCATAAGGAATTGGGACTAGGACCAAGATTTGTGGATAGTGAATTGAGGACCACTAGAGATACCATTGCCAAGATTGCCATGAAGGATCAAATCAAGACAGAGAGTTTGTCGGAGGAAATGAGGGTGCTTTATGTTGCCTTAACTAGACCAAAGGATAAGCTCATCTTGGTGGGTTCCACTAAAAATATTGATAAGCAATGTAAGAGATGGGCTCGGGGTCTAGGGAAGTTTGCCCTCTTCAATGCCAAGAGTTACTTGGATTGGGTAGGGAGTGTCATGGTGCGACATATCGACGGAGAAGCCCTGAGGACCAAGGGGGAGTTGGAGATTTGTGGAGAAGGAATGTTGGAGGATCATTCAAAATGGACAGTGGAATTCTTCAACAGAGGGGATGTACTACTGGAAAAACTAGAGGAAGTCAATCAGCAACAACAGTACAAGGAAAAGCTAGAGGACTTTGGAAATTCAGAGACCTATACAGCCACCTCCCATCAACTTATCCTTGAGGAACGTCTAAGTTGGAAATATGCCCATGATACTGCCATGAAGATTCCCTCAAAGCTTTCTGTTACTGACATAAAACACGCCCACTTTAGGAAGATGGAAAGCTTGGGGCATAAAATACCACCATTGGTCAGTATGCCAAAGTTCATGGAGGGGGTAAAGGAATTTTCTCCTGCTGAGCGGGGAACGATTCTTCACTTTGTTCTACAGCATCTTGATTTGAAAATACCAAAGGATTTTAATACCATCCAAGAGGAAATAGACATGATGATTGCTAAAGAACTATTGACGGAACCAGAGGCAGAAACGGTGGAAATTGAGAGGCTAGTAAAATTCTTTGAAAGTGATATTGGTAGCAGATTGACAGCTGCACCAAAAGTCTATCGAGAAATCCCTTTTAATCTAAAAAAGAAGGCTGTGGATGTCATTGAAGGCATAGAGAATTGTCAAGATGAGTTGCTGATCCAAGGGGTGATTGATTGCTTTTTCCAAGAGGGGGAAGAATTAGTTCTATTGGATTACAAGAGTGACTTTATACTGGATGGTAAAATTGAAGAAATGAAGGCTAAATATAGGGGGCAGTTGGATCTTTATCAAGAGGCATTAGAAAAAATCACAGGGAAAAGGGTAAAGGAACGATATCTATATTTATTCTATGTGGAGGAAGCATTACTATTGCAATAATATTTTAAGATCCCATGCTTTGATTTACTAAAAAAGGGTATCTTATAGATATATATTAAAGAGGAGAGGGGAATATTTATGAAGGTAAAGGAAATAATGACGACAGAGGTAATTACTACAAAGAAGGACAACACTGTGGAGGACGTCATCAAGCTCTTGGTGGATCATAATATCAGTGGGATCCCAGTGGTGGATGATGAAAATTACGTAGTTGGAATTATTACTGAGGGGGATATCATTTATCGAAGTAAGAAGCTACGAATTCCTAGCTATTTCACTATTCTTGATAGTTATATTTTCCTAGACAACCCCAATACAGTACAGGAGCAGATTAAAAAGATGGTGGGGTATAAGGTTGAGGATGTAATGTCGGATACGGTAATTGTTGTGAAGGAAGATGAGACAGTAGAAGAGGTGGCTACAATCATCACCCATAAGAAGGTAAACAGACTACCTGTTGTAAAGGACGGGAAATTAGTTGGGATTGTAAGCAGGAGAGATATTATCAAAGCCTACTCAAAATCATAGAAGCCTGTTGAAAAGATCTCAGCTTCTGTGTCACTGCAAGAACACAGCACCCCAAAATTAACAATCAAACCTACCTCTTTTAAAAGGAGGTAGGTTTTTAAAAAGGAGTTAATTCAAATATGGAGATATTAAGGGTAAAGGGACTAAAAAAAGTATATCCGATGAAGGGAAAAAAGGAATTTGTCGCCGTTGATGATGTTTCCTTTGAAGTGAATCGGGGGGAGGTTTTTGGGCTTTTGGGTCCGAATGGAGCAGGGAAGACCAGTACCATCAAATGTATTTGTGGGTTATTACACTATGATGATGGAGATGTCTGGGTAAATGGGTATTCCATGAAGGATAGTAGAAGAAGAGGATTACGACATATCAGTGCTGTCCTAGAGGGAAATCGGAACATATATTGGAGGATGACGGTGAAGGAAAATCTGGAATTTTTTACTGGAATTAATGGATTCTCTCCATCGAAATCAAAGGAACGAATGGAATATCTCCTACACCAGTTTCAGTTGCTAGAGCAAAGGGATACAGTGGTAAACAAGCTTTCCCGAGGGATGAAACAGAAGGTGGCCATAGCCATTTCTTTAGTTACCGATAAGGAGATCATCCTGTTGGATGAGCCTACCCTTGGGTTGGATGTGGGAATGAGCCACGAGCTCAGGGGACTTTTAAAGACCATTGCCAAGGAAGAGGGGAAGACCATTCTTCTCAGCACCCATGACATGCAGGTGGTGGAGGAAACCTGTGACCGATTAGTGATTATCAACCAAGGGAAGACCATAGTTCATGACACTGTTGAAAATCTAATGAGATTGACCAATCAGCATTTTTACCTTCTTCAGTTGAAGAATCAATTGACTTCTGAAATTAAACAGAGGGTTGCTAAGATTGCAAAAGCCATCAGCCTTCGAAATGATACCAACAATGGTTATACATACTTAATCACCCTTGAAAACCCCAATGGACTTTATGATATTATGGGAATGCTGAGGGATAGTGGGGCAGAATTAAGATTCATAGAGAGGACGAATAATCGTTTGGAGGATATCTTTATCAACTTGGTGAAGGAGGCTGGAAATCATGAGATATCTTCATAGTTTTGTGGCCATAGCCAAGCGGGAATGGATTGAATTAAAACGTTATTGGTTCAATAGTTTGATTGGGTTGGTGATCTATATTGCCATCTTTACAGCCCTATTCAGGGGTGCCCAATACATAGGCCAAAATAATTATGCCTTGAATGAAAGTCTAGAGGGTTTTTTAATCGGTTATGGCTTATGGTTTATGGCTATGGGGGCATTTTCCGACACTGCCCATTCCATCATTGATGAAGCCAGAAAAGGAACTTTAGAGCAATTATATATGACGGAATTACCCTTTACATGGCTTTTGATTAGTAAAAATATCATTTCCACAGTGATTTTTTCCATTATGTTTTTATTGATAATTCAGATCCAGTTATTCATTACGGGTATACAGCTACATATGGATATAATCAGTATTTTTACAACCCTTCTAATCGGGCTATTTGGTCTATATGGGGTGGGTTTAATTATGGCAGGATTAGGCTTGTTATTTAAACGAATTCAAAACCTCCTAGGGGCAACCCAGTTTATCATCGTTGGGGTAATGGTGGCTTCACCTACAGAAATTCCAGTAGTAAGGTTTTTACCCTTTGTCCATGCCCGTGAATTAATTATGGCAATCATGAGGGATGGGATTTCTATTCTACAGTTCTCCAGTGGGGACTGGCTGTTTTTGATTTTAAACTCATTGCTTTATTTGGGTCTAGGGATTTTACTCTACAAGTTGGCGGAGAAGGAAGTACTACGAAGGGGAATGTTGGGGCAGTACTAACCTAGCCTGTTGAAAAGTCTTCATCTTCTGCGTCACTGCGAAGTACCAGAACCCTCACGTATTACTGTATACGCTACGTTCTCTGGTACTTCTTGTTTCTTGAATCTAAAGGCTTTTGAACAGGCTATTCCTTAGGAAAAGTCTTCATCTTCTGCGTCACTGCATAAAGACAGAATAAATATAGAAAATTATGCAATAAATTACGAAATAAGAAAGGAAAGTGATTATGAAACTTGGTTCCCATGTATCGGTATCGGGAAAGGGGCTATTGGCAGCGGCAAAGGAAGCCATTAAGTATCATTCGGATACCTTTATGATTTATACTGGAGCTCCCCAGAATACAAAAAGAAGAAAAGTTGAAGATATGTTTATTGAAGAGGGAAAGAAGCTCATGAAGGAGCATGGAATAGAGGATTTTATTGTCCACGCACCCTATATTATTAACCTAGCCTCGCCAAAGGAGGATACCTTCCAAATGTCGGTAGATTTTCTAAGGGAGGAAATTGTAAGGACAGAGGCAATGGGTTCAAAATATATCGTCATTCATCCAGGAGCCCACGTAGGTACAGGTGAAGAAAAGGGACTAGAGCGTATCATCGAGGGATTAAATGAAGCCATATCGAAGGATCAAACGGTGTCCATTGCCCTTGAAATGATGGCTGGAAAAGGTTCAGAGCTAAATTATCGTTTTGAACATGCAGCCAGGATCATCGAAAAAGTAAAGATACCTGAGAAGCTTTCTATTTGCTTTGATACCTGTCATACCCATGATGCAGGTTATGATATCGTTAATAACTTTGACGGTGTAATGGAGGAATTTGATAAAATCATAGGATTAGACCGATTGCAAATTTTCCACATCAATGGTTCCTTAAATCCAATGGGCTCAAAAAAGGACCGCCACGCCAACATTGGTGCAACAGAGGATAATCCAAAGGGTAGAGATCATATTGGATTAGAAGCAATCAAATATATTGTGCACCATGAGGTTGCTAAAGGCAAACCATGTCTGTTGGAGACGCCTTGGTTGGATAAGAAGACTAATTTATACAAAGAAGAAATATCCCTCCTTCGAGGCTGATGAAAAGCCCTCACAAAAAAACAAAGAGTTAGTAATTTAAAAATCAAACCTTTGAAAAAACTTTAATTTGAAACAGATTAAATACCTACAGGAGACATGTATAATTTATGCTTTGTTCCTGTGGGTTTTATTTTTTCTAAACATGGGGATTGGCTCGGTTATGTTTGCTTGTACGAGGCAAGTCAGCCACTACACCAGTTTCATTAATGAAAACCCCAACTGGACTGTAGTAGATATCTATACCGATGAAGGAATTACGGGAACGAATACCAAGAAAAGAACAGGTTTGAAAAAGATGATTGAGGATGCCAAAGCAGGAAAGATTGATTTAATCCTCACCAAGTCCATATCAAGGTTTGGTAGAAATACAGTAGATGTATTAAAGTATTCAAGGGAATTAAAGGAGATAGGGGTAGCCATTGAGTTTGAAAAGGAACGAATAAATACGATGGAGGCTTCAGGGGAATTAATGATGACAATATTCAGCTCCCTAGCCCAAGAGGAGTCACGGAGTATATCAGAAAACTCTAGATGGGGAATTGTAAAGGGATTCAAGGATGTAAAGGTCTTCTGCAATACCAATAGATTCCTTGGCTATGATAAAGATGAAAATGGCAATCTAGTCATCAATGAAAAGGAAGCAGAAATTGTTAGAAGGATATATCGATACCTTGAGGGGAAGAGTTACCATTCAATAGCCAAAGGGTTAGAAAAGGACAATGTCCCAACCGTCACAGGAAATAAGAAATGGTGGGATAGCTCCATTACAATAATCCTCACCAATGAAAAATATTGTGGAGACTTGCTTCAACAGAAAACTATCACAGTGGATTTTCTAAGCCATAAGAGGGTGAAGAATAAAAACTATGCCGATCAATACTATATAGAAGATAACCATGAAGCCATAATCCCAAGAGAGGTCTTTGAAAGGGTACAGGATGAAAAGGAACGGAGAGCCTTGGCAAGCAATGTTAGGGGTGATCGAAATAAATACTCCAATAAATATGCCTTCAGTAGTAAGATAGTTTGTGGGAATTGCAAGGATACCTTTAAACGGAGGATGTGGAACAGCAATAAGGAATCTAAGAAGATAGTATGGCAATGTAAGACATATATAAAAGAAGGAAAAGACACCTGCGATGCCAAGGCAGTTGATGACCTACTTCTCAAGGATTCTTTTATAAAGATATTCAATGAAATGCAGAGTAATAAGGAGGATTTTATTAAAGCCTTGATGGATAATATAGAAAAGGTACTGGCTAAGAGGACTGATGATAGTAAGGTACAGGAAATAGAGGGTAGAATTGAAGCCTTGAAGGAAGAACTCAAGGGGCTTATCAAACTGAACTCCAAGGGACAAATAGATATAGAAGTTTATATGGAAGAAAATAATAGGATAGCCCATGAACTAGAAGAGTTGAGGAATGATAAGGCACAGATTGAAAGGGATATAAAGTTAGCGAGGGATACAAGGAAAGGGTTAATGAGATAATAGAAGTGTTGGATAGCATGGATGGACTATTAGAAGAATTTGATGATGATATTTTTAATGCCTTGGTGGAGAATATAGAAGTTCTCTCACAAAGGCATTTTATTTTTGTCTTGAAGAGTGGGATGAGGATAGAGGAGAAATTGTAGAATAATGTAAAATGGATGTGGAAATTAATTACCTCATAATATATACTGAGAAGAGAAGATCCTCTTTTCAGTATTTTTATTTACTTTTATGAAAGTTATTCCACTTAAAGTTAAGGAGTGAAGAAATGCCTAGAGATTTAACAAGTTCAGAAATTGATAGACAAAATATATTAAATAATCAAGTTGCTTTGAATGAAATCCAAAAAGAAGCGAATATAAGAGGTGTATTGTTTGAGGGTAAAATTACCTTTACAAAAGAAATGGTTGCAGAGTTCTACAGTATTGATATTAGAACAGTAGAGCGATATTCATCAAAATTTTCAGATGAACTTAAAAATAATGGATATGAGATATTAAAGGGTAAAAGGCTTAAATCGTTTATTTCAGAAATTGAACGACAGGAGGTTCCCGACATTAATGTCGGGAAGTCGATCCCACAGTTAGCAATATATGATTTTAGGGCTTTTCTTAATATTGGAATGCTTTTAGTAGAGAGTGAAAATGCTAGGGTTTTACGACAGATGATGCTCGATATTGTTATTGATATAATTAATCAAAAAACAGGTGGTGCAACAAAATATATTAATCAACGAGATAAAGATTTTCTTGGAGCTTTTTTAGGAGAAGAAAATTATCGTAGAGAATTTACAGATGCATTAAGAGATTATGTTGATATGAATAATTATAAATATGCTAGATATACAGACATGATTTATCAAAGCATCTTTAAAGAAAAAGCTAAGGAGTACAGAGAAATTCTTAAGTTGCAAAGTCGGGATAAAATTAGAGATACTCTTTATGCTGAGATTTTGGATTTGGTAGCTTCTTATGAATGTGGTTTAGCTGAGAATATTAAAAAGGAATATCAAAGACTAGGAAGAAAACTAACAAATTGGGAGACTGATAAAGTTTTTCAGGATTTCGAAAGTTTACCACATTGGAAGCCACTTATAAATAGGGGAAGAAGCAAGATGGCGAGTAGAGATTTAGCGTTAAGGGATGCTTTCCATAAACAACTAGAAGAATATATAAAACCTTTAGAAGCTGATGAATACCAACGTTTCTTGGGAACAGAGGGAGATGAAATTGAAAAACTTATGAAGGATAATGCAGATGTGTTGAAAAGATTGAAGGAGCGTGAATAATATGAATTCATACTCCTATATAACAATAGATGAAGCTTTAAAAATTCATAGTAAAACTGTAGAAAATAGTGGTGGTGGAATTACTCAATGTATTGATTCTAATAAGTTGGATAGCGTATTGCAACATATACAAAACGATGACTACTATCCATGTTTTGTTGATAAAATAACGCATTTGTTCTATTGTACTTGCCAATTTCATTGCTTTGCAGATGGCAATAAAAGAATTGCTATTACGTTGTCAACACAATTCTTATTAAAGAACGGATATATGCTTATAGCTAAGGATTTTATAGGAAAGATGGAAAATATCAGTTACCATGTTGCTGCAGGAAAAATAGATAAAAGTTATTAAAGAAAATAATGCAGTTAATATATGATGGTGAATATGATAGTAATGAAGAAATTAAACTTGACATTTATAATGCTATTAAAGATTAGTGATACTAGCAAATTAGAATGATAGCGTTGAATAGTGAGCAGAGTATAACCCAGCACTACCAACGTTCTGAGGCATGTCGAGTGTACAGTAAAGATATATAAGGGATAAATGATAGAAGGTAGTGGTTCACTCTACCTTATAATAAAATTTTGAAAGGACTGAGTTCTGTGCAACCAAGATTTCAGTCCTTATGTAAGTACTTGCAACTTAGGATGCTAGAAGGCATAATCTTTTAATTCTGCTTATATATTTTATGAACAATATTATAGGATGAATTGATAGTTTTGTCATTTTGAATTTTAAGTTGTGCTATTTTTTAATTATTCTGGTAATATATAACAGTATAAAAGTCAACTGGATTTATATTCTTACTGATGGGATTTGATTGGATTTTAGTATACAGTTTCAATATTTCCAGAATACTTGGCTCATCAGTTATCACCGAGGCTTTGCTACTTACTCCATGGAGAATTACTATTTTATCCGCTGAAATGGTAGATGTTAAAGGCACTCTTGTTTCACATCCAATAATAAGTAATAAGCAAAGGGTTACTAACAGTCCTATTCTTTTCATAGTTTACACCTCCTTTCGATTATCTCGTATTGTTAATTTTGTAAACCAATTTTCTTACCATTATAAAACTTAATTTTGTATGAGGTATCTAATAGACCATGAATTTGCACGAAAAATAAGCAAATCATATTATCAGCATTATTCAGCATATCCACAGGGTTGAGAACATGATAATTTTTAGATTGATGAGGTCTGAGAAAATTAGTGAGTCGAATAAAAAAACCCAGTCCGATGGGTAGGGCTGGGTTTTAATCTTATTGTCCACTCTCAAAAAGAGGAATCATTAACTCAATGTTCTTCATAACGATAGCACTCTTAATTTGGGCTATTTGTTGGTTTTCAGCCTTTAACTCATGCTGTAGGTCCTGTAGAGATAATTCGTATTTTGAAATTACTTTTTCTCCGTCTTTTTCTATGATTTTTTGTCTTAGACCTTTAGCTACTTCCTCTAACTTTTTTGTCTCCTCTAGGGCAGCTTCATAGTCTTCGGCGCTGGCTAAAAGGGCAATTTTACGGGTCAGATACTTCAACTTATAGATTTCATAGGGAACCTTGCTCTTAAAATAGTTACGGAATTCTGCTAAGTAATTGGTTAATTCATTAAGGGACATCAGACTTTCCTCAATTTTTTTATCTGAAATATTTTTTGTTGCTTCATCCATCAATTTTTCGTACTCTTCTGCTTTCGTTTGAGAAACCTTTACATCCTGAAGATTTGTCTCCAACACATTCCACTGACGATGGAGCTTTGTAACATTTTCTTCCACCTTATGCCATACTTCCTCTGGGTCTGATGGAGGAGCCTCTGGCTTGATGATTTCATCCTCAACTTTTTCTTCTTTTAATACTGGAATAATCATGGCTTCTTCCTCAATTAGCATTTTTAGATTAATATTTTTTTGAGCCGCTTGATCTTTTTCCTCTTTCTTTTGATCTACTTCACTTTCTTCTGAGATTTTTTTCTTCTCTTGCTCCATTTTTTCTTTTGCCTTTTCTACACCCTTTATACCATCAATCGTATGCATGGTGGAGAGAATAGTCATTTCTTTCTCTGTTAGTATTTCTGGTACTTCTGGAATTTTACTTTCTTTTTCTTTTGGGGCTGGTTTTTCCGGTTTCGCGCCACAACCCGATAGAGAACCGACTACTAAAATCAAAACCATGGAAGAAATCATTAGAACTTTAAAATATTTTCCCATCCTATCACCTCGAAAATATTTTTTCCAATATAGTTAAAAAAATTACACTTATTTAAAAATAATGCATTAAATATCTTTAAAGAAGTTAAATCGTATGGAATCATTGGGTTTGTTTTCCTTTAAAATATGTAAATGGGTCCTAAGAACTGGCTGAAAACACTAAAGTATATATAGAAAATAGTCGATAGTGAATAATAAAGATAAGAATAAAGATATAGAAAAGAGGCCAGTTATGTTTTTTAGTAGAAAACGAAAGAAAATTCTTCTCGATAAAAATATTATCAAAAAGAACAATGTCCCCATACTGATTAAAGACAAAAGTTGGAGGGATGTTTTCGCCACAAAATCTAATAAATCTATTACCATCTCCAGCAAACAGCTGGAGGAATTATTGCTGGAGCAAATCAGGTGCATGAAGACCTTAGAAGAGAAGAAAAAATTGAAAAGAGAATTGACGGCCAAAATTTTAGTAATGTCGGATAAAATCAACACAAAGGGTGCAGAGGATTCCATAGATGAATTACTTAAATACAAGGAGGACTTTGCCAAGGTTGCTGAAGAATTAGAGGAGTTGTATAAAAAGCTGGAGGAGTATCCTGCGGCTATTGAAGCCCTCAATCGAGATTTATTGGAGGAAACAGTCCAGATTGCCTATGAAGATTTATTGGAGGGGCAAAAGGAGTTGGATGAGATTCATAAAGAAATTGAAAAATTGAGGGAACGCTTAAATGTTCTAAGGGAAAATAAAGAAGGTCTAGATAACAAACTCAGTTATCTGTATTCATATTTACATACCATGATTGGACATGAGGAAATAGAGAAGTTGGATATACATTATTTTAAGAAAGAGGAAGAATAGATAGGTAGTAGAATGAGTTGACTTTTAAAATAGTATATTATAAAGTTCAATAGAAAGAAATCCAAATGAAAAAGGATTTCTTTTTTTGTGTATTTCAATAGGACTATTTAAAAAGTTTAAATTTTTAGTATTTTAAAAACAATTAAAAAATGGTAGGATAGATAATGTAGGAGGGTGTATATGATTAAAGGAATCGGTATAGACATGATTGAGATTGAACGCATCAAAGAGGCAATGGAAAAGAATAGTAAGTTCATTGAACGTTTTTTCACCTCGGATGAAATAGGAATTTTCGAAGAAAAAAACTTTCGTCCCTCGACAATAGCGGGATTTTTTGCAGCAAAGGAAGCTGTGGTGAAGTCTTTAGGGACAGGTTTTCGTCATATGAAATGGAAGGATGTAGAGATCTACCAGGACCCACTAGGCAAGCCCTATGTAAAATTGCATAATAATGGGGCGAAAATCGCATATGATATTGGTATAGAGGATATTTTAATTTCCATTTCCCATAGTCGATTTAATGCTGTAGCCCAAGCTATAGCATTGGGAGGGGAATAATAATTTCATAGGGAGGGTTACGCTTGAAGTTCCTAAAGACTGCTTTAGTACTGATTTTACTATTTTCACTGATAGCTTGTCAGACCCCCACCGATGAAGAACTTTATTACAAAGCACAAAAGAAATTAAATGAGATGGAAGGCTATACAACTTTAGCAAAGATTTACGTCCAAAGAGACGCCGAGGAAAAGGAGTATATTTTTCAACAAACCTTTCAAAATCCCGACAAATATCGTTTGGAGATTTTAGCTCCAGAAAATCTAAAGGGGAACTTAACCATTTCAAATGGAAAGACTGCATGGATCAAACATCCCGCCATCAACCAAGTATGGAGGATGCAGGACTTTGAGCAATCACAGGAGCAACTAATGTTCATTGGATATTTTATGAGGAATCTATTAAATTCTGAGGACTCAAGGGTTGAACGGGAAATGATTGAAGGAAAGAGCTACGGGGTTATTACCACTTCTCTACCTGGTGGCAGTTATTATTTTTATGAACAAAAACTGTGGATTGATTTAAAAACCTTGGTCCCAAGTCATCTACATATTGTGGATGAAAAAGGAAAAGTTAGATTTAGAGTACTTTACGAAGATTTTGTATATAACCCTAAGCTAGAAGATAGCCTATTTAATCTAAACTGATGAGTATATACATTGAACATGTTTTCTGAATACATATTCTAAGCAAATGAAAACATCTACACAAGGGGGAGCACTTTAATGGAGGGGAAGAAATTACTTAGACCTGTATGGGCAGAGATAAATTTAGATCATATCAAGCACAATCTCAATGAGGTAAAGAGGGTAACCAAGAAGGATACAAAGATTTGTTGTGTCATTAAGGCAGATGGATATGGACATGGAGCAGTGGAAATTTCAAAAACCCTAAAGGAAAATGGAGCCGACTGTTTTGCTGTAGCCACCTTAACAGAGGCGATACAATTGAGAAAAGGTGGAGTAGACCTACCAATCTTAGTCTTGGGTTACACACCAGAGGAGCATGGAGAGCGTATACTGGAGCATGACCTGACCCAGACTGTGTATTCCTTCCAACAGGCAAGGGTGTTTTCAGAAACAGCCTCAAAAATGACGAAGATGATGAAGGTTCACATAAAGGTGGATACTGGAATGTCAAGGCTTGGCTTTTATCCACCTGAGGAAGCCTTCAATGATATTGAAGCTATTTTTAACTTGCCCAATATTTTAGTAGAGGGTATGTATACCCATTTTGCCACAGCTGATGAGAAGGATAAAACGATAACGAGAAAGCAGTTTGACAGATATATGAAGTTAGCCCAACAGCTGGAGGAGGCAGGCTATCAGATCCCTATTAAGCATGTATCCAACAGTGCTGCCATTATAGATTTACCAGAAATGAATTTGGATATGGTGAGGGCAGGTATTATGCTTTATGGATTATACCCATCTCCAGAGGTGAGTCATGAAAACGTAAAGTTGAAGCAAGTTATTACATTGAAGTTAAAGGTGGCACAAGTAAAAGTACTACCAGCCGATACAGGTGTCAGCTATGGACATATCTACAAGACTCCCAGCACAAGACAAATTATTACCCTACCAATTGGGTATGCCGATGGATTTACTAGAATGTTGACCAGCAAAGCTGAGGTAATTTTAAAGAATGAAAAGATACCAGTTGTAGGTAGAATTTGTATGGATCAGGCTATGGCAGATGCTACTGGTATAGATGTAGAGATGGGGGATGAAGTTACTATCATTGGCAACGACCCATCTATAGGAAATACAGTAGATGAAATTGCAAAAAAACTTGGAACCATCAACTATGAAATAGTCTGTATGGTGGGAGAACGGATTCCACGGATCTATATGGAAAATAATAACCTTTTACACGTTAAGGATAGTTTGATAGAATAAAAAAGAATGGATGAAGTGTAAGTATAAAAAAGATAAAAAATCGTACAGTATTTTACGATAGATTGTATAAATACTTGGTTATATTGACACACTTTAAATGAATATATATAATGGGATATATATTATCCATATATAAAAATACTAATGGAAAGTATAATCAGCTACTTAGCCATTATCTAATTTTTTGATTCTGAATAATTCTAGGAGGTGCGCAATGGCTGATTCTAAAAGAATTATGATAAGCCTTCCCGATAGTCTACTAAAGGAAATAGACTCAATTGTATGTGATGAAAAAACCAACAGAAGTGAGTTTATTCGTAAGGCAATGCAATTGTATATAAGGGAGAAAACGAAAGTTGAGATTAGAGAAAAGATGAAGCAAGGCTATCAGGAAATGGCAACGATTAATCTTTCTTTAGCGGAGTTAGGATTGAGTTTAGATATATCTTCGTTAGAAAACTATGAGGTCAAAATGGCGGAGTGTGAATAGTGTGAATGTTAAAAGAGGAGATATTTATTATGCAGACTTAAGCCCTGTCATCGGTTCCGAGCAGGGGGGCGTTAGACCAGTGCTGATTATCCAAAATGATATTGGAAATCGCTATAGTCCAACCGTAATTATTGCTGCCATAACATCACAGATAAATAAAGCTAAGCTACCGACTCATATAGAAATTGCTGCAACTGATTATGGATTACCAAAGGATTCTGTAATTTTATTGGAACAGATCAGGACCATTGACAAGCGACGCCTAGAAGAAAAGATAGGTCATATAGATGATGAAATGATGGAAAAGGTGAATGATGCATTGATGATCAGCTTGGGCTTAGTTGACTTTTAAAAAACTAAATTTAGGTAGGAGAAGACTTAAGATTTTCTTAGGTCTTTTTGTGTGTGTACTTCAAATCCAGTTGTAATTGTAGTATAATGATTACATAAATCCATTTGTAAACGGGAGGGGACTGACTTATGTTGAGGAATAATAAAAAGATACTACTTTCACTAATGACCATATGTGGAACAGTGTTTATCGTAGGACAATTGGTTTATGCAATGAATCAAGAACCTGGTTCTACGGAGGACCCTTTAGTAACATTGTCTTTTGTGGAGCAAAAAATTAATGAAGTAAAAGTATATGTTGATGAAAAAATTCGGACAACCCCTTCAACAGGAGGAGACAGTCTGGAGGTAGTTAATCTAAAGGCTGGTGAAAAATTGATTGCCGGTCAAGGAACAGAAATTATCCTAAGAAGTGGAGCTGCTGTTGCAATAGACTCACCGGGTGGTGGTTTATCAAATGTTACAGCTGGGGTGGATATTCGTATGGGAGAGAAAATTCCAATGAACAATCTACTGATTATTCCAAGGGCTGATGGAAGAGGTGCTGAAGCCCAAACTGCCACTGTATTCATGGTGAGGGGTACTTATAGGATTGAATAAGAATATCTTGAAGACTTTAAAGGAAGACTTCCCAGTGAAACGTCAAGGGAGTCTTTTTTATGGAGAAAATATATCTAAACTACATTAGAGGGATGGAACAATATGAAAAATAACAAAATCATTTTAGGTGTTTTATTAATTAGTCTTTTGGTGACAAGTTTTAATTTTATAGGAAGATTTACTGTAGAGTCAGGGAATAAAAGGATTGATATGGTATTGGATTACTATGAATTCAAAGAATTGGCAGATCAATCGGAAGAATCCTTAACATGGTGGTTCCAACAGCTAAAGTCCATGGGGGTTAAAAATGTTGCCTTAAGGGAAGAAACCCTTGAGGACCTTATTGTAGACGGGAAGCCCCTAGAAATAGAGATGGCTGCCAATATTCTATCTGATGTAAATAATAGAGATGGTTATCCAACTCAGTTATTAGAATACCTTCAAAGCAATCCAGAGGATCATGATTTTGATGCTGTTGTGATGACTGATTCCCAGGAATTATACCAATTTATTAGTGAAAAATTACAAGATCGTTATGAATCGGAGAAGTTTACTTTAGTTGAAGACGAAGGAATCTATTCTATCATTTTAAAGGGAACAAAAGAAGAGGCCCTATACCAATACGAACGGGGAATTGATATCAAAGGAAGAGCTTTCCTATTACAACAAGAATTGGTCTCTACAAAGCTGATCAAGCTAGGTTTGGGTCTTGATCCTGAGAAAGTAAAGATAATTCAAGATAGTGGCTTAGAGGTAATGGCTAGACCTTATCAGTATGATGGATGGGAAAGCGAAAAATTATTTTCTGCAACCTTTGATGAATATAAGGAGTTAAACGTAGCTCCTTCGGTGCTTATTTTTGATGGTGAAAGTGTTTTTGGATTCCCTGATTATATGCATATTACAAAGAATTATATGAAGGAGAAGGGGAGTAAAGTAGGCTTAATAGAAAAGTCAGTCCAAGGACAGTATATCAAGCAAGAAGGAATTGATCCATTAATTAAACAATTGGACTATAACGCGGTTGGTGTATTCTCTATGCCGGAATTTATTCAGATGAAATTTGCCCATTTATATTATACAGGAGCAGAAGAAATTGAAAATACCCTATATAGGGCAGTAACAGAGAGAAATATTAGAGTAATTTATTTTAGACCCTTTAAGATTGACAAATTAACCTATGTCACCGACGTGGAAGAATATGAGAAGATGTTTGACCGCTTTGAAGCAAGAATCGCGAGACATGGGATGGAATTAGGGGAAAGTAGTAGGATGGACCCTAAGCGAGTAAGTCCGATTCATCAAATAATGATGGGATTAGGAATTGTAGCGGCAGGAATTCTGCTGCTGAATACTTTTGTTAAATTGAAAGAAAAATATAATATATTATTACTGGTATTTGGTGGCGGGTTTGTAGTAGCCCTTATTTATGGAATCCCTTCTTTAGCAGGTAATATGTTAGCTATAGGGGCGGCAATTGTTTTTGCTTCCTTAAGTATGGTTTATTTTACAGCCAGTTGCTCAAAATATTTACATGGTGACAATAACAATCAAAATTTCATTATCCAACTAGGAAGAGGGATAAAGGATCTATTAATCACTTCTCTGATCTCTTTTGTAGGGGCTTTATATGTATCATCAATATTATCAGATATTGAATATTTTATAGCAATGCATCTCTATCGTGGAGTAAAAATTGCTCAGTTAGTACCAATGGCAGTTTTCCTACTGGCATACCTAAGCTACTTTGGATACAAGCGTAAGAAGGGAAGTAGAAAAGTTGGAATTCAGATATCTGATATTCAAAAACTATTGATGGAGGATATTAAGGTACTCTATGTTTTACTAGGTGGTATTGCATTAGTAGTGGGCTATGTTTATATTGCCAGGACAGGTCATGCCACAGATCTTCAAGCATCCAATATAGAGATACTTGTTAGAAACAAATTAGCCGAACTATTACTGGCTAGACCTAGAACAAAAGAGTTTTTAATTGCCTTTCCATTGTTATTAATGGGTTTTTATGCAGCCCAAAGAAGATATAAATGTTTAATCTTTGCTACAGGAATCGTGGCCGTATTAGGGCAAACATCTATTATTAACACCTTTAGTCATTTTAGAACGCCTGTATATTTATCAATTGCTAGAACGATTTATTCTTTAGGATTAGGAATTGTATTGGGTATTTTCTACATTGTAGCCCTAGAAATAGGAGTGAAGTTATTAAATTCCCTAAGAAAACACTTAAATATTTAGGCAACTACAGAGTTAGAGGAAATGTAAAAGAGCAATTCTTTATTAAGAAATATCCAGAGAGAGGATGAATTTCATCTATGAAAAATGTTTTATTGTTTGGGTATTATGGATTCCAGAACACTGGAGACGAAGCATTATTACAAACAATTGTTGGTAGAATGAAGAAAGTTAGACCCAAAATTAACATAACAGTATTGACCTATAATGAGGAGGAAACCAGTAAGCAGTATGGTGTCAAAGCAGTCAATAGAAATGATATGAAGAAGGTACTAAAGGCCATTAAAGATAGTGATGTTGTCATTAGTGGCGGTGGTTCTGTCCTGCAAGACGTAACCAGTAGTCGATCCCTGCTATATTATCTAGCCATTATTTTTACTGCTAAGAGGTTGGGTAAAAAGGTTATGTTTTATGGAAATGGCTTTGGACCGATAACAAAGGGAATTAATAAGAAAATATGTAAATATATATTAGACCAAGTGGATGTGATTACAGTTCGAGACCATCCTTCAAAGGAATTGATGCAATCTATAGGGGTGAAAAAGAATATCCAAGTGACGGCAGACGTAGCCTTTGGTATGGAGCTTCCTACTGTAGAAAAAGTGGATAAACTCTTGAGACAAGAGGGGCTGGATCAGAGTAAAAAAATAGTAGGAATCTCAGTGAGAAGCTGGAAGGACCATGAGGACTATAAGAAAGTGATTGCTAAAATGGGAGACTACCTCCAAAAAGCAAATCATGAGGTGGTATTTGTCCCAATGCATTTTCCAGATGACGTAAATGTTTCCTTTCAAATCGCTGACATGATGGAAACAAAGGCAAAAGTTTTGACAAATCAATATTCCCCTGAGGAGTTATTGACTGTGATTAGCGGACTAGATTTGATGGTGGGGATGCGACTTCACTCCTTGATTTTCGCCGCTATAGCCAACGTACCAATGGTGGGGTTAGAATATGACGATAAGATCAATAGTTTCTTAAAGCTGGTGAATCAAAGAAATGCTGGTAGGGTGGAGAGTCTTGATCAGATTAGACTATTTACAGCCATTGACGAAATATTGCAAAACTGTGCTTTTGCAAAGCAGGAGCTGGATCAAGCCACTGCCATTCTAAGAAAAAAAGCAAATATGACCCAAGAAATCTTTTTGGATTTATTATAAGAGGGGGATAAAATGAGTAAGAAAGCTGAAATATTAAATGTACCAATAGACGCAATCACCATGAAGGAAGCCATTAGAAAGGTGACCTCCTTCGTGGAGGGAGACACCCTAAAGAAAGTCTATACACCCAACCCTGAAATCGTCATGTTAGCCCAAGAAAACAAAGAATTAGATCGAATCGTCAAGGAAGCAGATTTAGTTGTTCCCGATGGTATTGGCTTGATCATTGCTTCAAAACTAAAGTCAAAGGGTCTGATTGAAAGGGTAACAGGGGTAGATTTAATGCATCACCTTCTCCTGTATTGTGCCTCAAACCATAAGTCTATTTATATTATGGGAGGAAAACCAGGTGTAGCAGAAATGGCAGTAACCAATATTGCTGCAAAGTATAAAGGGATTAATATTGCAGGTTTTAGGGATGGCTATTACAAGCAAGAGGAAACCGAAAGTGTGATTAATGACATCAACCAATCGGGAGCTGATGTACTTTTTGTTTGTTTAGGAGCTCCAAGACAAGAAATATGGATTGACAAACACAAGGACCAACTGAAATGTAAGGTGGCAATGGGGGTAGGGGGAAGTGTAGATATTCATGCTGGTACTGCTAAAAGAGCCCCAGAAATTTATCAAAAAATGGGTATGGAGTGGTTTTATCGTCTTGCAAAGGAACCTTGGAGATTTAAGCGTATGTTAGTATTACCAAAGTTCTTAATTAAATTTATCCTTAAAGGCTAACTATAGAAAATAAAATACAACTAGAGGGAGGGAGAAAAAGTGAATAATGAAAAATATAAAAAAGTCCTAGATTATGTCGTTATAACCATTGGAGCAGCAATTATGGCCTTGAGTCTAAACTTTTTCTTAGAACCGAATACCATCGCCCCTGGTGGAGTTACTGGTTTAGCAATTGTAGTATATAAGCTTACAGGAATACCCATTGATGTTACCAATTTAGCGTTGAATATCCCCTTATTTATCGCAGGTATTATTGTTTTAGGTGGCGTTTTTGGACTTAAAACAGCCTATGCCACTGTGATGTTATCAGTTTTTATTCGATTATTTATAGTGATTTTTGGTCACGGTTTTATCGTTACTCAAGATATACTGCTGGCAAGTATATACGGGGGACTATTGATGGGTATAGGCCTGGGAATGATTTTTCTTGTTGGGGGGACAACAGGGGGTACTGATTTAGCAGGTGCAATATTAAACAAGTACTTTCCTTCCCTGAGTACAGCCAAACTAATGATGATTCTAGACTTAATCATTGTAGTGACTGCTGGTTTTGTGGAAAGAAATGTGGAGACTACCCTTTATTCCATCATAGCCTTGTATATATTAGTTAAAATTGCAGATTTTATAGTAGAAGGGCTCAGCTTTGGAAAGGCCTTTTATATTATTTCCAGTTCCCCATCTGAAATAGGAAAGAAGATTATGGATGAAATGGAGCGAGGGGTTACAGTGTTGGAGGGACGGGGCATGTATACAGGTAGTCAGAGGGACGTTCTGTTATGTGTTGTCAACCGTGCTCAAGTAACGAAATTGAAGAGAATTGTTTACGGTGTAGATCCTAGAGCCTTCATTATGATCACCACAGTTCATGAGGTATTGGGTGAAGGGTTTAAAGAAATAAAATAGAAAGCATTGGAGGAGAAAAATTTCATGAAGGATTACCAATTATTAGAGGAAAAAGCAACATCTATTAGAAGAAATATAATTGAAATGTTACATGAAGCAGGTTCTGGTCATCCAGGAGGATCTTTATCAGCAGCAGATATTTTAACTGTGCTTTATTTTAAGGAAATGAATATCGACCCAGCAAACCCTAAAATGGAGAACAGGGATAGATTTGTTCTTTCAAAGGGACATGCGGCACCAGTCTTATATGCAGTATTGGCAGAAAAAGGATATTTTCCAAAGGAAGAATTAATGAAGCTAAGAAAAGTTGATGCAATGCTTCAAGGTCACCCAGACATGAAGGGGACTCCGGGAGTTGAAATGTCTACAGGTTCTTTAGGTCAAGGTTTCTCTGCTTCCTGTGGTATGGCTTTAGCTGCAAAGATGGATAACAATGGAGCAAGAGTGTACTCACTACTAGGGGATGGAGAATTACAAGAAGGTATGGTCTGGGAAACTGCTATGGCGGCTGCCCACTATAAGTTAGGTAACTTAACTGCCTTCGTTGACCATAATGGTCTTCAAATTGATGGACCGAATGAAATTGTAATGGGAATCGATCCAGTGGGAGACAAGTTTAAAGCCTTTGGATGGCAAGTACTTGAAATTGATGGACATAGCTTTGAGGAAATTATCAAGGCTTTAGAAGAAGCTAAAAAGACGACAGAACAACCGACAGTGATTGTTGCTAAGACAATCAAAGGCAAGGGTGTTTCCTTCATGGAAAATCAAGCTGGATGGCATGGTAATGCACCAAAGAAAGAAGAAGCAGAAAAAGCTTTAATGGAATTGGGAGGCGAAAAATAATGAGTAAGAGTGTAGCTACTAGAGACGCATATGGAGAAGTTCTTGTTGAACTAGGAAAAGAAAATGATCAGATTGTGGTATTAGATGCCGACCTATCTAAATCAACCAAAACCTATGATTTTAGCAAGGCCTACCCTGAAAGATTCTTTAATATAGGAATTGCAGAACAAAACTTAGTGGGTATGGCGGCTGGGTTATCAACAGCTGGAAAGATTCCATTTGCCAGTACTTTTGCTATGTTTGCCACAGGTAGAGCCTTTGAAATCATTAGAAATTCAGTAGCTTATCCAAAGCTAAATGTAAAAATCTGTGCTACCCATGCAGGATTAACAGTAGGGGAAGATGGGGCATCTCATCAAGCATTAGAGGATATCGCTTGCATGAGGGCGATTCCAAATATGACAGTAATCGTGCCTGCTGATGGTGTTGAAACCAAGGCAGCTATTCGTGCTATTGCAGAGTACAACGGACCTGTTTATGTAAGAATGGGAAGATCCGCAGTACCTACTTTAAATGATGAAAGTACATATAAATTTGAGATTGGTAAAGGTGTACAATTAAAAGAAGGTAATGATGTATCCATCATTGCTACAGGAATAATGGTCAGTAAGGCGATGGAGGCGGCTGAAAAATTAGCTACTGAAGGCATCAATGCTAGGGTAATTAATATCCATACGATAAAACCTATTGATAAAGACATCATTGCAAAGGCAGCTCAAGAGACGGGAGCTATTGTTACTGTAGAAGAGCATAACATTATCGGAGGATTAGGATCTGCTGTAGCTGAAACGCTAGTAGAGACTCACCCAGTTCCAGTAAAGAGAATCGGTACTATGGATACCTTCGGTGAATCTGGTAAGCCAAATGAATTATTAGAGAAGTATGGATTAACTGTGGATGCCATTGTAGAGGCAGTTAAAGGAATTAAGAAGTAAGCCTGTTGAAAAATCATAGAAAAAGGAAGCTTTCGCTAGCTTCTTTTTTTATGGAATTTATTTGAGTTCTGAATATTTCCCATTATCCAAGAATAAACATAGAAGTGAGGACGACATAAAGAATATTGGAGGGGGGGAATATTGTGAATAAATTAAGATTACCGAAATTTCCAAAGTTAAATTGGAAATTATTAGTTACTGTTATGTTATTAATTGTTGTTGTCGTAGTTGCAATGAGATGTGTTCCTAATTTTATGGAAAATGACACAGTGAAGTACGAAGTGGTGGCTACAGAAAATATACCAGAGGAGCTTACGGATATTATAGGTAGGTATAAGATGCTAGAGAGGGCTTTGGCTACTAAAATTGATGATGAAGTTTATGTGATTGTTACTAGGGGAGAAAAATTGACCGCAGGATATGGGGTTGATATAGAGAAAATTGAGCTGGTGGAAGAAGAAAACGAATCAAAGCTGGTGGTTTATGCTGTATTTACAGATCCCAAACCAGATGAATTGGTGGCTCAGGTGATTACATATCCCTATGCAGTAGCAAAAACAGATTTGAAAGAGCTACCTCAAAAGATTGAGTTGCAGGTTAGGAATCCTGAGTAATTAATGGAAAACAATCAAACATAAGAATCCACCTAATTTGGGTGGATTCTTCATATTAAAAAGTAATACCAAAAATTCATTAAATTGTAATCTAGTTGTAATGGACATTCAATATAAAAGAGATATACTGAAAAGTAGAGTTAAATACTAGAAATATATGACACCAAAGGGGGATTGCAATGAGCTTACAAAAGAAACGTATATGGACTGGCATCTTTAGTATTATCCTGTTGTTGAGTCTAACGGTAGGAGCTAACGCTAATAGTGATTTTTACGAAAAAATCACCACAGAAAGGCTTTCCAGTGGGGTAACCCAAAAACATATCCAGCGGTTTACTAAAGACGGTTGGTTAAACGTCAATGCATTATATGTTGATTTAAATGATGAAACCATAGAACTAGACCTATTACAGAGTTCGGGTGGTGTGTCAACAAAGGAAACCCTAACATCGATGGTAAAGAGAAAAGAAAATGTTGTAGGGGCAATGAATGGAGACTTCTTTTATATGACAAACCCTGATTCACCCATGGGAATCATGTTAAAGGATGGAAAGATGATTAGTAGTCCTGTTATTGCAAATGAATTAGCTACTTTTTACATTAATAGATACAATAATGCTTTTGCAGATTACCTAGATTATTACCTGAAATTAAAGACCGATAAAGGTAAAGAATTGAAGGTGGCTGCCATCAATAAAATCACTTCAAAATATCAATACATAACAGTGATTGATAAAAATTGGGGGCCTCAGTCCCTAGGGGTAGCCGAGGACAGGCAGGATCTAGTGGAAGTCCTTGTGGTTGATAACAAAGTTGTAGAGGTTAGAAAAAGCCAACCCTCAGTGAATATACCTGCTAATGGATATATAGTCATGGCGACTGGGTTTTGGGGTGCCGAGCTAATGAGAAATATTAACGTTGGAGATGTATTGACGATAGAAACCCTGATGATTCCTGGAGTAGATAGTATGAAATTAGCTCTAGGAGGAGGAACGCTTTTGGTTAAAAATGGACAAGTCGTTCCCTTTACCCAGAGCGTTACAGGAAATCATCCTAGGTCGGCAGTGGGGATAACAAAGAATCGAAGTCAAATAATCCTAGTAACAGTGGATGGTCGCCATAGTTCATATGTAGGCGTAAATGGTGATAGTTTGGCAAAGTTGATGATTGAGTTAGGTAGCCATGAAGCTGTCATTATGGATGGGGGAGGCTCCAGTACAATGCTCACCCGTAGACCAGGGAGCTTTGTGCCTCAGTTGACGAATACGCCTTCTGATGGATCTGAAAGAAGAATTATCAATGGATTAGCCATAATATCCAATGCAATTGCTGCTCCTATACAGGGAATCAAAGCAGAAGCTTCAAATCAAAATGTGTTCAAAGATACAGCTGTTGAAGTAAGTGTTGTGGGCTTTGATACAAACTATAATCCAATAAAAGTAGATACTTCAAAGATTAAATATTCATTAAAATCTGGTGGAGGGAATTTTACAGGTAATAAGTTTATTCCCAATAAATCTGGCAAGGCAGTAATCGCGGTGGAATATCTTGGTAAAACAACAGAGGTGGAGGTTAAGGTATTAGAAGAGCCTGCCAATCTTGAAATCACACCTAATTCCTTGACATTATCCCAAGGGAAAACAGCCTCCTTTAAAGTTACAGGGGTAGATGCCTTAGGTTACAGGGCACCGATTAATCCACAGCAAATTACATGGAAGGATTTAGAGGGCTTGGGGACCATCAAGGATGGCGTATATACAGCAGGGAATTCCAATGGTGAGGGTACTTTGGTGGCTGAATTTAAGAATAGCAAGCTGAATATCCCTGTGGCTGTGGGTAATCAACAGGTAATTCTGGATAACTTTAATGAAATGAAGGTAAGGTTCAACAGTTACCCACAGGGGGTGACGGGCTCTATTTCATTAGTGGATGAGGGGAGACAAAACACTGATGCAGTGGCATTGGAGTACGACTTTACCACTACAGAAGCCACAAGGGGAGCCTATATGGATTATCCTAATGGTGGTATTACCATCAGTGGAAAGCCCCTTAAATTAGGTGTATGGGTATCAGCAGACCAACAATCAACCCAATGGATTAGAGGTAGAATTTATGATGGAAATGGAACCGTCCATACCCTTGACTTTAAGAGGGGGGTGGATTGGACAGGGTGGAAGTACTTAGAGGCAGCTTTACCTGCTAATATCGCCTATCCTGTTAAATTAGACAGAGTGTATGTTGTTGAGCCCAATCCTGAGGAAAAGGTAAAGGGGAGAATAGTCTTTGACGATCTACAGGCGGTCTACCCCATCGGTAGCACTATCCAGACTGTAAGTAAGCCAGTAATCAAAGACCCCCTATACAAAGAAGCAGCCACTAAAGGCAATATCATCACTGCCCATAGTGGAATTGCTTTAAATCAAAACACCTTAATGGAGCGATATCTAGTAAATAACATAGTGAATAAAATAAATCATGCAAGCAACACAGCCCTATTTACAGGGAACGTAGAGGAAGGCGTGAAAGCCAAGCTTAAAAAACCAATGGTGATTGCATCATCAGGACACTCCCATCAAGATAATGTAGATCATCTGATTATCAAACTAGATAATAGACAAAAGGGACTAAGACAAACCAACTTTAGTCAATGGCCCTACCTAAAGAGTCAACTGGAAAACACAAAGAAGAATAACATTTTCATTGTGTTACCAAATCCCATTTGGGGTACAAATGGCTTTTCTGATGGTCTAGAAGCCAAACTTTTTGAAGAGATGTTGACAAAGGAGGCTGAGAAGGGAAAAAATATATTTGTGCTATACGGTGGGGAAGCCCTAAAGGTGGACCTCAAAAATGGCGTAAGATATATTTCTACAGGAACCAATCCTAAAATCCCTCCCAAAAGCCCCCATGATACGTATCAATATTTGGAATTCAATGTATCGGGTAACACTTTAACCTATCAAATTAAATCTATTTTTAAGTAAAAAATAGCCCAGTTTCCAACGGTTACAAAATGATAACCATTGGAGGCTGGGTCTTCTTTTGTAGGAAACAATGCCATAATTTACATCAAGGAATCAAGGGGTTTCCCGTCGTATTATATCTAGGACACTTATATTTCGACAAAGGAGGCAACACTATGCAGAAAAATATAAAAAAGCTTTTAATAGGTACGACAATGGTGGCAACCCTATTCTCATCAACAGTTAACTATACCTTTGCAAATCAAATACATACCGTAAAGAGCGGTGATACTTTATGGAAAATCTCACAACAATACAATACAAATTTGAATGAAATCTATCGTTTAAATCCTCAATACCAAACAACCCCTGCACTAATGGTGGGCAGTATTATAACAATACCCTCCACAGGGCAAACAAATCAACCAACATATACCAACTACACAGTAACCAAAAATGATACACCATGGATCATCAGCAACCGTTTTGGAGTAAGCTTGAATGAATTGCTGAGAATAAATGGAATGACTGCTTCATCCCATATCTATCCTGGACAGGTTATCCTTATTCCCAGCAAGTCAACCATAACCCCAGAAGTAAATAAATACACAGTGGTAAAAGGTGATACCCCTTGGATTATCAGTCAGAAATTCAATGTAAATCTACAACAATTAATGCAACAAAACAACCTAAAGGAAGGGCAGTCAATTTATATAGGACAAATATTATCTATTCCAAAGGGAACCAGTATAACACCAGACAATACAGGTAGTACTGTACCACCTGCCTCTGGTGTAAACACAAAGACCACCACAACCCATATAGTAGCCAGCGGAGATGACCTGTGGAGTATATCCATCAAGTACGGTATCCCTTTTCCTGAGTTAAAGCAAGTAAATGGGCTGACGGACAGAAGTGTATTAAGAGTAGGACAAAAGCTGACAATCCCAGTATATCACATTGCAGTAAAGCCTACTCCTGGCCCACAATACGGAGAATTATTAGACTGGTGGACTGAGGCCCAATATGTAGTGCCAATCGGTAAAGTATTTACAATGTATGATGTTAAAACAGGTAAGAGATGGCAGGCAAAGCGTACCATCGGAGCCAATCACGCAGATTGTGAGCCTTTGACAGCAAAGGATGCTGCCATTATGAAGGGAGTTTGGGGAGGTAGTTATAGTTGGACTAGAAGAGTAATCATAGTAGAAGTCGATGGCAGAAGATTAGCGGCTTCCGCAACTTCAACACCCCATGATATCCAATATATCAAAGACAACAATTACAATGGACATTTTGATGTATATTTCCTAAATGGAACTAGACATAAGGATGGGCAACCAGATCCAGCTCATCAGTCTAATGTGCTAGAGGCAGGCGGAAAATAATAATCCATCAAAAACAACCCCATAAGTATTTTTGAAAATAAATTTGTTGAACTTTCTTAAAATGGGTATACATTAAAAAACATACGGAGGGGGAATGTAATATGAATAGGAAATACCGGCTAGAACCAGATGCACTTACCAGTCCATGTAAACTTGATTTTATGGATTTTCAAGCAACTGATACTTTAGAACCTTTAAATGAGATTATTGGACAAGAAAGGGCTGTAGAGGCACTAAGCTTTGGGTTACGTATGAAGAAGAAGGGTTACAACATCTTTGTAGCTGGATTAAGTGGGACAGGCCGTAGTAGTTATTCCTATTCCATTACAAAAAAATTAGCTGAAGAACAAGAAGTTCCCGATGATTGGGTCTATGTTTATAATTTTAAAAACCCAGATAAGCCAAAAGCATTATCTATGGAGGCTGGGTTAGGAGCTCAATTTAAAAAGGATATGGAGGATTTAATAAATGACCTTCAAAGGGAGATTTCAAATATTTTTGAAGGAAGCGAATATGAGGCAGAGAAAAATCAATTATATAGAAGCTTTCAACAGGAGAATGATAAGGTAGTACAGCTGATTGATAAAATTGCTTCGAAATATGGTTTCGTCGTCAAGGAATCAGAGGGAGGACTGGTGACTGTTCCCCTTAAAGGAGATCAGCCAATGACCAAAGAAGAATATGGCCAGTTATCGGCGGAAGAAGTTGAGGAATTAAGGGAAAATTCCAGCCAGCTTACGTTGGAGACACTGCAATACTTCAATCAAATGAAGACATTAGAGGCAGAGTTTAGAAATCAATTAAAAAAGCTAGAAGAATCCAAGGGTTATCGAATCATCAACTTTTATATTACTAAACTGCTTCAAAGATACGGCCATAGAAAATTAATGGTGGAATACATCAACCATCTGGAGCAGGATATCCTAGAACATCTGGATTATTTTAAGAAGCAGGATGAAGTCCCAGAGGCAAATGTAAATCGTCTCCTTATGATGCAGGGGAAGATGCAGGAGGACTTTTTAAACCGCTATGGGGTAAATCTCTTTATAGACAACAGAGAATTAACCCATGCACCGATCATTATTGAGAGTAATCCATCCCTATATAATTTACTTGGCTCGATAGAATATAAAAATGAGATGGGTGTCTTAAAAACAGATTTTATGGAGATAAAACCAGGAGCTTTGCACTTATCTAATGGAGGTTATTTGGTTTTAAATATTCATGAAGTACTACTACAACAGCATGCATGGGAAACCCTCAAAAGAGCCCTGAAAACTGGGGAAGTCAATATTGAATCCATTAATAAGCTGATGGGTTATGTGGTAACATCTACCCTCAAGCCGGAAGCAATCCCTTTAAATATTAAGATTGTTTTAATTGGAGATCATCAAACATATCATGCCCTATACAATCTAGATGAAGATTTTAGAAAACTCTTCAAAGTCATGGCAGACTTTGATGTAGAAATGAGTAAAGATAAGGAAAATGTCATGAAAATGGCTCAATTTATAGCTGCCCATTGTGAAAAAGAAAATTTGAAGCCATTTGATTTCTCAGCAGTTGCAAGGGTGATGGAGTATAGCTCTAGATTGGCAGATCATAAGGACAAACTAAGTGCTCAGTTTAATCAAATCGTAGAAATTCTCTACGAAGCCGATGCATGGAGGGACATAAATGGTGGCGAAATCGTACTAAAGAAACATGTTGAAAAAGCCATACAGCAGAAGATTTATCGAAATAGCAAATATGAAGAAAAGCTGAATGAAATGATTAAAGATGGTTCATTACTGATGGATTGTAGGGGCAAACAAATAGGACAGATTAATGGATTGGTGGTTATGGGAACAGGTGAACATAGCTTTGGAAAGCCAAGTCGTATCACAGTAAGCACCTACAGGGGCAAGGCAGGTATTATTAATATTGAAAGGGAAGTAAAGAAGAGTGGTAGTATCCATGATAAAGGAGTATTAATTCTAAGTGGTTATCTAGGCTATAAATATGCTCAACAAGAGCCTCTTTCTTTAGCTGTAAGCATTAGTTTTGAGCAAAACTATTCGATGATTGATGGAGATAGTGCCTCCAGCACTGAGCTGTATGCTATTCTATCCAGCATAGCAGAAGTACCCATTAAGCAATCCATAGCTGTTACAGGGTCCGTGAATCAAAAGGGTGAAATACAGCCTATTGGTGGTGTCAATGAAAAAATAGAGGGGTTCTTTGATGTATGTAGTCTGGAGGGATTAACTGGAAATCAAGGTGTGGTCATTCCGATACAGAATGTCAAAAATCTTATGCTAAGACAAGATGTAATCGAAGCTGTTAGAAACAATCATTTTCATATTTACGCCATCAGTCATGTGGAGGAGGGAATAGAAATCCTTACAGATGTACCTGCTGGAGAATTATTGGACACTGGAGTATATCCAGAGGGAACGATTAATTACTTGATTACAGAAAAATTAAAGGGACTATCTAAAAAGAATCAAAACAAGTAGAAAACCATCTTCTTCACTGCAAACAGCCAGCACCCTTGCGTATTTCTATATACGCTGCGGTGGCTGGCTGTTATTGTGCCTTGAATCTAATGGTTTTGAACAGGCTAGAGATTATTGACTTTGATATTAATCTTAGAACAAGTACTGGTTTGTAAGTATGTAGAAGATTTTGGTATTACTTTTTACAGCTGATGATTCTTTCCTCTGTAATAATAAAATCCACAGGAATATCAAAGGAATCATCATCTACTTGGTCTATCATTTGTAATTCAAAGGCAATGGATACTTTAGGAGTATTAGGCATGAGCTTAGGAAGGAAACGATCATAATAGCCACCACCATAGCCAATACGGTAGCCCCTTTCATCATAGGCAACTCCTGGTACGATTACTAAATCAAGCGTCTCTGGGGTAACTGGTCGAAGAGCTTCTTGTTTTGGCTCCATTACCCCAAAGTGGCCTAGTTCCAAATCTGCATCAGGGTTTATTAGTTCCGATACAACTAGTTCCTTTGTTTTTGGAACCGTTACAGGGATAAAAACCCTTTTATTTTCCTTCAGTAACTTTACAATCAGATCCTTTGTGTCTACTTCGTTGCGAAAGGAAAGGTACAGCATAATATTCACTGCATTTGTAAAATATTCCAAAGCGTCTAAATTTTTAATGATTCTGCTACTTCTTATGACAACTTCTTCTCTTTGTAAATTTTCTCTTTTATTTAGGATTTTTTGTCGAATGATTTTTTTCATTTTATGAAACGCCCCCTAAATGCTGGTATTTTAAGCTATTATCTATATTGTATCAGAATTTTGGTAATCAATTCAATTGAAATAGGGGCTACAATATTGGTATAATGGAGTAGAGTGTTGGTAGAAAAAGATTGATAAATATAAATATGACTATTATTTCCTCGAAATACAATGAAAATAGGTATAAATCACTATAATACACTGCTGTTTTTATAAAGGAAAATACAAGTTAATGTCGAAATAGGATAATGTAGATAACAGGAGTTGATAAACTTGATAGAGATGATGAATGTAAGTAAAAAGTATAAAAATGGTGTACAAGCTTTAACGAATATTAACCTTAAGATAGACAAAGGGGAATTTGCCTTTCTAGTTGGCCCCAGTGGTGCAGGTAAATCCACCTTTATTAAACTACTACTGAAGGAAGAAGAACCATCGGAGGGTAAGATTTACTTAGATAATAAAGAAATTACAAAGCTATCTAAAAGAAAAACCCCCCTACTCAGAAGAAATATAGGGGTGATTTTTCAGGATTTTAGGTTGCTACCCAACAAGACAGTCTTTGAAAATGTAGCATTTGCAATGGAAATTATTGAAGCCTCCTCAAGGGAAATTAGAAGACAGGTTCCTATGGTATTGGGGATGGTGGGCTTAAGTGATCGAGCAAACAATTATCCCCATCAGCTTTCAGGGGGAGAAAGACAAAGGGTATCTATTGCTAGAGCCATTGTTAATAACCCATCTATTTTGATTGCCGATGAGCCTACAGGAAACCTAGACCCTGAGACAGCTTGGGAGATTATGAAGGTACTTCGACAAATCAATAGAAGAGGCACCACTATATTAATGGTTACCCATGCAAAGGACATCGTTGATGTCATGCAACAAAGGGTAATTGCCCTCGAAAAAGGTAGAATTGTACGAGATCAAGAAAGGGGGGCATATGGTTATGAAGATTAGAACGATAAAATATATCTTCAAGCAAGGAACCCTAGGACTATGGCGTAACAGAGGAATGAGTGTTGCCTCCATTGGTTCCGTGGCAGCTTCCCTGATTGTATTAGGTCTGATTATTACCTTAGTATTAAATATCAATAATGCAGCCTCCATGACACAGGCTCATTTTGATACAATACAGGTCTATTTACAGGAAGAACTTAGTGAAGAAGAAATAATTGATATAGGAAAAAAGATAGAAGTCATAGACGGTACACAACAGGTAGAATATGAATCAAAGGAACAGGCCCTACAAAATATGAGGGAGCGATGGGGGGACCAAGGATATTTGTTAGAATCGCTAGAGGAAAATCCTTTACCCAACTCCTATATCATTCATTTGGAAAATATTGATCTTGCAGACCCAGTAGTACTGGCATTGCAAGAGGTTGAAGGAATAGATGAAATAAAATACTACAAAGAAATGATTCAAAACCTACTAAGAATCGCTAGTTTCATTAGGACGGTGGGATTAGCCTTGATCTTTATTCTAGTCTTAGTAGCAATGTTTATTATCTCTAATACTGTAAAATTAGCATTGAATGCCCGTAGACAAGAAATAAACATCATGAAGTATGTTGGGGCAACCAACTGGTTTATTAGATGGCCCTTTGTGGTGGAGGGGATTGTATTAGGGCTCATCGGTGCAGTATTGGCCGTAGGTATTGTACACTATGGGTATCAATACGCCTTTGTGGCCATCACTTCTAGATTTACGGTTTTATTCAGTGGATATTTAATCCCAATTGAAGAAATGATGGAAAGAACCCTTATGATGTTCCTAGTATTGGGATCTGGAGTAGGGGCGTTGGGAAGTATTATTTCATTAAGAAAACACTTAAAGGTGTAGAGATTTAAGGGGGGCGTGTATCTTGAGGTATTTAAAAGTATCCTTTGCAGTTGTTATGGGCTTGATTATCTTGATTTCATCGACTTTTGTATTTGGGAATCAAACTAATGCAATAAAACAACAGATTGCCAGTACAACAAAGAAACTTGAAAGACTAGAAAAAGATATTAGTAAAAACAAACAACTACAAAAAAGTGCATTTACACAAATTCAAAAACTTGAGCTAGAAATTGATATAATAGAGAAGGAAATTACTCTATTAGAAAAGGATATTAGCTCTACTCAAAAGAATATCGATAAGACTACTGTAGAATTGGTAAAGTCTGAGGAAATAATTGATGATAAGAATGAGCTATTAGGTTCAAGAATTAATGTAATGTATCGAAGAGGAAACATAGGCTATGCAGAGGTTATATTAAGTTCAAAGAGTCTACCAGAGCTATTATCGAATCTAGATATGGTGAAGAAAATCGTTCAGCATGATGTAGATTTACTAAAAGAGCTAAAAATACAGAGGGATGCCATCGAAGACAAGAAAGTTCAGTTGGAGACAGATAAGAAAGAATTGATCGGTCTAAAGAATAATGTTGTATCAAAGCAGAAAAATCTACAGGTTTCCAGAAGTCAGCAGGAAAGGTATAGAAAAGAATTGATGGCAGAAGGAAAGGAATTGGAAAAGTTAGAAAACCAATTTGAAAGAGAAATAGAAGAATCACAAAGTAAATTGAGAAGACTTCAATCAAATAATACCCAGTATGCTGGGGGGGTAATGGCTTGGCCAGTTCCAGGATATTCAAGAATATCATCGCCTTATGGTAATCGGATTCATCCAATACTAAAAACAAAGCGATTCCACTCAGGTATTGATATACCAGCCCCAACAGGTGTAGCCATTGTTGCAGCAAATGCAGGTAAAGTAGTTCATTCAGGAGATATGGGGGGGTACGGTAGAGTACTTATTATTGACCATGGTGGTGGAATAATGACCCTATACGCCCACAACTCTAGACTATTGGTATCGGTGGGAGATCAAGTTACTAGAGGGCAAAAGGTTGCCCTTGCAGGAAGTACGGGGATGTCAACAGGACCCCATCTTCACTTTGAAGTAAGAAAAAATGGAAGCTATGTAGACCCAACTCCATATATAAGATAATAAAGTTATAAAATAAGCGAAGGATGTTTTGAATCCTTCGCTTATTTTATGTATAAATTATCAAATGTAAATGTAGAAGACTATCTTCCTACAGAATATTGGGTGAAAATCCAAAGGAGTATTCCAACTCCGATTATTAATAGTCCAATCCTTTTAGCAGTCCTCAAAACAACTCCTCCTTTTTATTTTAATGTATTCAATAGCAGGAATTTTATGATAAATATCTAATACTTATACATGCAGAAAAGACTACTAGAGGGGGTCGATTAGTAAAAATCTGAAATCAATGAGTTTAATTGCGGTTTTTAAGTCATAATAAGAATATGGTATAATGTAGTCTAATAAGCTATAGAAAGGACGAAATAAATGTAATTGGACAAAAAAGGGGCGAAAAAAATGATCAGCAAGAAAAAAGCAATAATCGGTGCAGTTTTAATCGTAATTATAACCTCTGTATTAAATTATACGGTTGGAAATATCCTAGGGGTTAAGCTTGGTCAAAGATTCATAATCAGCAAAGATACATATGAGTATTATCAAGACATTCAGCAGACCCATAAGAAACTACTTCAATTAAGTGAGTTCCTTGAAGAAAATTATTATAAAGAAATTAATCCAGAAGTATTGGCAGAGGGAGCCGTTAAGGGAATGTTTGCAGGTGTTGGAGACCCATATACTGTATACATGAATGAAAAGGAATTTAATGATTTAATGACCAGAACATCCGGGAGCTACGGGGGAATTGGAGTTATTGTAACCCCAGGCGAAGATGGATACGTAACTGTAGTATCTCCAATAGAAGATACCCCTGGTGAAAAAGCAGGGATAACAACAGGTGATAAAATTATTGCTGTAGATGGAACAGCCATCTATGGCGAAAAGCTAGAAGAAGCAGTGGGATTAATGAAGGGTAAGCCCGGTACTGAGGTTATCTTAACCATTAGAAGAAAAGGTGTGACCAATGCTTTAGAAGTTCCGATAGAAAGAGAAGAAATTCGTCTACAGACCGTAAAATCAGAAGTACTAGAAGAAAATATTGGATACATCCGTATTTCAATGTTTGATGAACAAACAGCAGCAGATTTTAAAAATCATTTGAAAAAGCTGGAAAAGCAGAAGATTGAAGGGTTGATTCTGGATTTGCGAAACAATCCCGGTGGATTACTAAGCCAATGTATTGAAATCTCTGATATGCTATTGGGAGAGCAAACAATTGTTTATACAGAAGATCGTCAAGGCAACAAAGAGGTAGAAAAATCCGACAAGAGCAAGATTGATTATCCTCTAGCTGTTTTGGTAAATGGAGGAAGTGCCAGTGCGTCTGAAATTCTTTCAGGAGCAATAAAAGACGGAGAAGCAGGTACCATAATTGGAACCACTACCTTCGGAAAAGGCCTAGTACAGCAAGTAAAACCTCTAGCCGATGGAACGGGCTTTAAATTCACAGTAGCCCAATACTTTACGCCTAATGGAACCAATATTCATGGTACGGGAGTAGAGCCGAATATCGTTGTGGAATTACCGGAAGAGCTTAAGGACAAAACAACGATAGAGAAGGATGATGATATTCAACTACATAAGGCTATTGAAGTAGTACAGGATAAAATAAAGAAATAGAATTAGCTAGTTAGGATTGCCTGAATTAGCATAGATACATTAGCAAATTAATCGTAAGTAAAATAATCTACATTTACATCTACATCCATGGTTAACACTATGGATGTATTTTTTACGATGATTTAATGGTATAAGTTTGACATGATAAGTCTTAATAACTATAATAGAAAATAGAACAAATGTTCCTAAAGATTCGGAAAGATAAGGTGAGATAAAATGATTTAAAATAGTGGCTAGAAATAGGAGGGAAGTAAAAATAAGCTCCGTTATTATATTATGTAAACTAACTATGATATAATAGAATATAGCAAACGAAATGATGAAGGAATAGCGAGGTATATAATATGGATAAATTTGAAATTGTATCTGATTATCGACCAACTGGGGATCAACCGAAGGCAATTGAAGCATTGACCCAAAGTATAATGAAGGGCAACACCCATCAGACTTTACTGGGGGTAACGGGTTCGGGAAAGACCTTTACCATGGCAAATGTGATACAAAATGTTCAGAAGCCCACGTTGGTAATTGCCCATAATAAAACATTGGCAGCCCAATTATGTAGTGAGTTTAAAGAATTCTTTCCAAACAACGCAGTAGAATATTTTGTCAGCTACTACGACTACTATCAACCGGAGGCATACGTAGTCCATTCTGATACCTATATCGAAAAGGATGCCTCTATTAATGATGAGATAGATAAATTAAGGCACTCGGCAACCTCTGCTTTACTGGAAAGACGGGATGTAATCATTGTAGCCAGTGTATCCTGTATCTATGGCTTGGGGGACCCAGAAGAATACAAGAAATTGATGGTTTCCCTAAGGACAGGCATGGAGAAGGATCGGGATCAAGTACTACGACAGCTGGTGGATATACAATATGAAAGAAACGATATCAACTTTGTACGGGGGGCCTTTCGAGTAAGGGGAGATGTAGTGGAGATATTCCCTGCCAACTCTTCAGAAAACGCCATCCGTGTGGATTTCTTTGGTGATGAAATAGAAAGCATTACAGAAGTAAATGCATTGACAGGAGAAATTATCGGAAGAAGAAATCATGTTACCATCTTCCCAGCATCCCACTACGCCACAGGAGCCGACAAAATTGAGTTGGCGATTACGGCAATTGAAAAGGAGCTGGAGGAAAGGGTAAAGGAATTTAACGAACAGGAAAAGTTAATCGAGGCCCAGAGAATCCAGCAAAGAACCATGTATGATATAGAAATGCTCAGGGAAGTTGGTTTCTGTCAAGGAATCGAAAACTATTCAAGACATCTGACGGGAAGAGAGCCCGGCAGTAGACCCTATACGTTATTAGACTACTTCCCAGATGATTATTTGATTATTATAGACGAGTCCCACGTATCAGTTCCTCAGGTCAGGGGGATGTACAATGGTGACAGAGCAAGGAAGGAAACCTTGGTGGATCATGGGTTTAGACTGCCCTCTGCCTTTGATAATAGACCTTTACGCTTTAATGAATTTGAAGAATTAGTGAATCAAGTGGTTTATGTCAGTGCAACACCAGGTCCCTATGAGCTAGAGAAGGATGGACCAGTGGTGGAGCAAATTATTCGACCTACTGGACTACTGGACCCAATTGTGGAGGTACGACCTGTCCAAGGTCAGATTGATGATTTAGTATCGGAGATTTACAAACGAATAGCCAAAAATCAGAGGGTATTGGTCACCACCCTTACCAAGAAGATGTCGGAGGATTTAACCAACTATTTAAAGGAACTGGATATTGCTGTTCGATATCTTCATTCGGATATCAAGACCATAGAAAGAATGGAAATCATTCGAGATTTAAGATTAGGTGAGTTTGATGTATTAGTGGGTATCAACCTATTGAGGGAGGGGCTAGACCTACCAGAGGTTACTTTAGTCGCCATACTTGATGCTGACAAGGAAGGATTCCTAAGATCAGAAACCTCCATGATCCAGACCATTGGGAGGGCCGCTAGAAATGCCGAGGGTAAAGTAATCATGTATGCCGATAAGATTACCAAGTCAATGGATCGAGCCATCAGCGAGACAGAAAGACGTAGAAGCCTACAGCATGATTATAATGTGGAGCATAATATTGTTCCTACCACAGTTAATAAGAAGGTAAGTGAAGTCATCCAAGCGACTAAGGTGGCAGAGGATGAAACACCATATCGTGCTAAAAAGCGTAAAGAAGATATGACGACGAAGGAACTGGAGAAATATATTAAGAAATTAGAAACTGAAATGAGGGCAGCTGCTGAAAATTTACAGTTTGAACGGGCAGCCCAATTACGGGATGAGTTAAAGGAACTACAGAAGAAGAAGTAGAAAAAGGGGTGTAGAAATGGCACGGGATAAAATTATTATTAGGGGAGCTAAGGAGCATAACCTAAAAAATATTGACGTAGAAATTCCAAGGGAAAAGCTAGTGGTGCTAACAGGGTTATCGGGGTCAGGGAAGTCCTCCTTGGCCTTCGATACCATCTATGCAGAGGGTCAAAGAAGATATATTGAAAGTTTATCTGCCTACGCTAGACAATTCCTTGGACAAATGGAAAAACCAGATGTGGAATATATTGAAGGGCTATCCCCTGCAATCTCCATAGATCAGAAGACGACAAGTAAGAACCCTCGTTCTACAGTGGGTACAGTTACAGAGATCTATGACTATCTAAGGCTTTTATTCGCAAGAGTTGGTACTCCCCACTGCCCTGTGTGTAGTATGGAAATCAGCCAGATGACAGTTGAGGAAATTGTGGACAAGATTATGGAATTTGATGAAGGGACTAAGTTACAAATATTAGCCCCTATTGTAAGAGGTAAAAAAGGAGAGCATCAAAAGTTATTAGAGGATATTAAAAAAGAAGGTTTTGTAAGGGTAAGGGTGGATGGGGAAGTGATGGACCTCCACGAAGACATTAAACTTGCCAAGACGAAGAAGCATAATATAGAGGTAGTGGTGGATCGGATTGTTCTCAAGGAGGGCTCACAACAGCGTTTAGCCGACTCCGTGGAGACGGTACTAAAGCTTACCGATGGACTCATTATCGTTGACGTAATCGGAAAGGAAGAACTGCAATTCTCCACAAAGTTTGCTTGTCCAGAGCATGGAATTGGAATTGAAGAATTAGCCCCAAGAATGTTCTCCTTTAATAGCCCCTTTGGAGCATGTCCAGAATGTAATGGTATTGGACACATGAAGATAGTCGACCCAGATTTAGTGCTACCAAACAAGAACCTATCCATCCGTAATGGAGGGATTGCCCCTTGGACAAGTGCCAGTGGGACAAATGAGGACACCTACTATTTTAAAATGGTGGAGAGTATTGCCGATCAATTTGATGTAGACTTAGATACGGCTATTAAAGACCTACCAAAGGACTTTATCGATGTTTTACTATATGGTTCCAGTAAACACAAGGTATCCTTTGAATATGAGTCAAAGTATGGTGGAATTAGAACCTATGAGTCAATCTTTGAAGGAGTAATTCCAAATCTTGAAAGAAGATATAAAGAAACTTCCTCTGACTATATGAGGGAAAAAATCGAAGAATATATGAGTGAAAACCCTTGTCCTGAATGTAAGGGAGCTAGACTAAAGGATGTTGTCTTAGCAGTTAAGGTGGGGGGATTAAATATCCATCAGATTACAGAAATGTCCGTAGGAGAAGCAAAGCTATTCTTTGATGAACTAAAGTTAAATGAAAGAAAAGCCTTTATTGCGAATCAGATCCTAAAGGAGATCAGGGGAAGACTAACCTTCCTGTTGGATGTTGGTCTGGACTATCTGACCTTATCTAGAAATGCAGGGACATTATCGGGGGGAGAATCCCAACGGATTCGTCTAGCAACCCAAATCGGTGCTAGTCTTGTGGGGGTACTCTATATCCTAGACGAACCAAGTATTGGTCTACACCAAAGGGATAACGATCGATTAATTAAAACCCTGAGAAACCTCGCCGATATCGGGAACACAGTAATTGTGGTGGAGCACGACGAGGATACCATGTGCTGTGCTGACCATGTAATCGATATAGGCCCTGGGGCAGGGATTCACGGTGGTGAGGTTGTTGCCCAGGGAACCTTGGAGGACATTAAAAACTGTAAGGAATCCATCACTGGACAGTATCTAAGTGGTACAAAGAAAATAGAAGTTCCAGCTGAAAGAAGACAGCCTAATGGTAAATGGCTAAAAATAAAGGGTGCCAACGAGAATAACCTAAAGAAATTAAATGCTGAAATCCCATTGGGGGTACTGACCTGTGTTACAGGGGTATCGGGTTCTGGAAAGAGTACTTTAATCAATGAAATCCTTTATAAGAAGATTGCCCAAGAACTCCACGGAGCAAAGCGTAAGCCTGGTAATCATAAGGCCATTGAAGGAATAGAGCATATTGATAAGGTGATTGATATTGACCAATCCCCAATAGGTAGAACCCCTAGATCGAATCCTGCCACCTACACAGGCGTATTTGATGATATAAGGGACGTATTTGCCCAAACCCAAACCGCTAAAATGAGGGGATATCTAAAGGGTAGATTCAGCTTTAACGTTAAAGGTGGAAGATGTGAGGCCTGTAGCGGAGATGGTATCATTAAAATTGAAATGCACTTCCTACCAGATGTGTACGTCCCCTGTGAAGTATGTAAAGGGAAACGGTACAACAGGGAGACACTAGAGGTTAAATACAAAGGAAAGACGATTTCCGATGTATTGGGTATGAACGTAGAGGAAGCCGTATCCTTCTTTGAAAATATTCCTAAAATCAAGAGGAAGCTACAGACTTTAAACGATGTAGGTCTTGGCTATATCAAACTAGGGCAGCCATCTACCCAGTTATCTGGGGGAGAGGCCCAAAGAATCAAGCTGGCTACAGAGCTCAGCAAGAGAAGTACAGGTAAGACCCTATATATACTAGACGAACCAACAACAGGATTACACTTCGCCGACATCCATCGTCTCATTGAGGTGCTACAGCAGTTGGTGGATACAGGCAACTCTGTCTTAGTTATTGAACATAATCTGGATGTCATCAAAACAGCCGATTATATCCTTGACTTAGGACCAGAGGGAGGTACAAATGGTGGTATGATTATTGCAAAAGGTACGCCAGAGGATGTGGTGAAGGTGAAGGAATCGTATACTGGGATGTTTTTAAAGAAACTACTCTAGCCTGTTGAAAAACCTTCATCTTCTGCGTCACTGCGACAGACCAGCACTCTCGCGTATTACATATACGCGACGACCGCTGGTCTGTCTTGTTCCTTGAATCTAAAGGCTTTTGAACAGGCTACCTGTTGAAAAGCCCTCATCTTCTGCGTCACTGCGAGAACTTAGCACCCTCACGTATTGTCTATACGCTACGTTCGCTCTGTTCTCTTGTTTCTTGAATCTAAAGGTTTTTGAACAAGCTCTAGCCTGTTGAAAAGTACAATAAAAAATAGTAGCTAAGTTAATTCTTAGCTACTATTTTTTTCAATTAAAAAGGATTTTTTGACAAATAAGCTAATATTACTATAGGAAAAATTGTATCCTCAAGATATTATAGATATAATGAATAACGTACTAAGTTGCGTCGTAGGAGGTTACCACCATGAAGGGTTATTTGGAGCAAGGTATGCCCATTAAACTTGAAATAGATGTATCGCCCCCTCATTTCTACCTTTGGGGAGAAATTGGTGAGTTCCAAGGGGATGAAATGATCGTCAAAATTGAAGGTCAGTATGCCCAAAGGGAAGTCCGTAGGGTCAAGTGTACAATTCCAAGAGATACTAAGGCCTGTACCTTCGAAACCTTCATAATGAAGGGGAAAGAGCAGGCGGTAGTACTAAAGATGCCACCTTTAAATGGTTTTCAACTAATTCAAAGGCGGAAATACCTGAGGGTGGATGTGGATATACCGGTTAATTGTTATCTAGTTGGGATTGAAGATGAAGAGGGCAAAAGTGAAAAATTTTTCCCAGCAAGTCTAAAGGATTTAAGTGGGGGAGGGGCATTGATTAACAGTAACATATCGCTACCATTAGGAACTGTAATTCTATTTGAAATACCAATAAATGATCAAATGATGGTGCTTACAGCTCAAGTAGTACGGAATAAAGAAAGTGATGAAGATTACTCAAGAAACCTTGGCTGTGAATTTTTAGGGATTGATGAAGCAGATCAGAAGAAAATTATTGCCTACTGTACTGGGGTTCAGTTAAAGAGTAAGAGAAGAGTGAAGAATATTGTATAGAATATATAAAACAAAAAGCCGTCACTTGATAAGTGGAGGCTTTCCTACGTTCCTTCTTTTCCAATCGTAAATTTTATAAGTACTAATAAGACAATCGTTACCACTAATCTTATCCAATTACCATGAACATTAATAATATCATAACTAACCAATGCTTCTAAAGCGATGGAAGGTATTTTTCCGATTAAGGTGGCTATTGTAAATATGACACCATTAACACTACTGACTGATGCTGCCAACGTTATAATCCCTGATGGTATAAAGGGAATGATTCTTCCTTGGAAGATTAATAATCCTGCCTTTTTACCATTACTAGTGACGATCCGAGAAAGCAATGGATGCCTATGGGTAATTTTTTCTATCTTCTTTTTAAAGCCCAATCTATAGACAGTAAAAGTAATATATGCCCCGATGGTTTCTCCTAGCAGGGAAATAAAAAAGCCTTTAACAGGGCCAAAGAAAAGGATATTGGCTCCTGTGATAAATACCGATGGCAATATTCCAGCCAGTGAAATACCGATATTGATTAGAAGACTGATGGGGATTGCAAAATGGCTATTGTTTTTTAGAATTTCCAGTAGAGCGTTTATGTTGAACATGGTTTCTCCTTTGTGGATAGCTAGTTTGAAGTATATATCATTATATCAGAAGAGTTTTTTAGTAGTCGAGGATTTTTATTAATAAAGCTTGTATTATAAGAGGAAATAGATGGTAAGTGTAGAAAGTTACTGGACAAAGAAATGAATAATAAATATATGAAAAGCGGTGTAAAAATGATCAAGGATACGATGATAATGAAAATACTTAGATCAATGTTATTTTGGGGATTAATGGGCATATTTTATGTACTTGTAAAACGTTTGATTAGATATGGCTTTACTGGAGCAGTTTTCTTAAATGATTATAAGTCGGACTTTATAATTGGATCTAGTGTGGCTCTATTAGTAGGTTTGAATAATGATCTGAAAAAATAAGGATTAATAATCAAGAAGAGCAAATTTAATTCTTAAGGGGGGCAGTAATATGCCAAAGATTTATGTAATTGGCTCTGTTGCCAGTGGAAAAACTACATTAGCAAAGCAACTATCTAATACACTAAAAATCCCTTGGTATGAATTAGATAATGTGGTTCATGAAAGGTTGAAGAGTGGTGATAGAAAAAGGAGACCAGAGGAAAGAGACATCGTTTTTAATGGAATTATTGATTCGGAGCCCTGGATTATTGAAGGTGTCTGGAGGGATTGTTTTGATAGGGGATTTGAAGATGCAGATATAATCATACTACTGGATACCCCTACCTATGTAAGAAAATATCGTATTGCCACAAGATGGATTAGACAAAGATTAAAGTTGGAAAAGGCTCACTATAGACCAACTTTAAAGATGTTATCCATGATGTATAGATGGAGTAATGTCTTTGAAAGGACTAAAGGGAGGCTTTTTAAGGTCCTACAGCCCTACGAAGATAAGGTAATTATTTTAAAGAACAATAACAATATTGAGGGAGTAGTAAAAAAATATAAAATAGAGAATTTAGTGGAGAAGGTTGGAGAATAAAGAGATGTTACAGTTGATTAGTAAAATCTCACCTCAAGGGAGAGATTATGTAAGTACTCAAATGGAACAGGGCAATGTAGAAGTGCTATATTCTATATCTACGAAAGAAAATACAGGGTATTTTTAAAGACTGATGATGCTGATTATTGTATTTTTTATCTTTTGTAAAATGATATACAATAGTATTAAATAAAAAATATATTGGTTAAAAACTTATTATATACTACAGGAGGAACAACCATGCCATACAACCTCTCCGATTACCTAGTAATAGGAATCTCATCAAGAGCATTATTTGACCTAACAAAAGAAAACGAAATATTTCAAAACGAAGGGCGAGAAGCCTATTGCAAATACCAACTGGAGCACGAAGAAGAAATCCTTGAAAAAGGGGCAGGATTTAACCTAATCGAAGGATTCCTAAGACTAAATGATATTGTTCCATCAAAACGCAAAGTAGAAGTCATCATCATGTCCAAGAACAACCCCGATACAAGTCTAAGAATCTTCAACTCCATAGAACACTACGGCTTAGATATCGCAAGGGCAGCCCTCACCAGTGGACAACCCCTTACCCCCTATTTAAAAGCCTTTAGCGTCGACCTATTTTTATCCTCCGACGAAGGGGATGTGCAGGAGGCAGTTGATGCTGGTTTTGCGGCAGGACTGATTTACAACCCACAAAAATACGACAACTCCCCATTGAACAAGATAAAAATAGCCTTTGATGGAGATGCAGTATTATTTTCAGATGAAGCAGAGAGAATCTACAAAGCGAAAGGACTAGATGCCTTTGTAGAACACGAAAGACATAATGCAAAAAAACCCTTACCAGAGGGACCATTTGCAAAGCTCCTAAAAACAATAGCCTTTATCCAGTCTCAGTTTGACCCTAAAGATGTACCCATCAGGACAGCACTGGTGACAGCAAGGGGAAGTCATGCCCACGAACGGGTTATTAGAACCCTGAGGGCATGGAATGTACGGATTGATGAAGCCTTCTTCCTAGGGGGAGCCCCTAAAGATGGAATACTGGAGGCATTTGGTGCTCATATCTTCTTTGACGATCAAGATGTGCATTTAGAGGGGGCATCAAAGGTCGTACCATCTGCTAAAGTACCCTACAAGACTCAAGTAGAGGTTGATGATACAGAAGAATAGTCAATACTAACGTGAAAGGTTTCTTTTGCATATAACAAGGGGGAATTCAAATGCCACTAGAAAACATATACACCTACACCTTCAACAACACAGAAACAATCCAGTTTCGCCTACTATCAGAAGAGGACTCCATATCAGAGCTAACCAAACTGCTCCATCGCTCCTACAAGGCTTTAGCAGACATGGGTTTCAAGTACCTAGCCACATGGCAGGACGACAGCATAACATTAAATAGAGTCCAAAGTGCCTATAAATGCTATGTAGGAATCTACAATGATAAAATCGTCTCCACCATCTGTCTATATGCGCCACAACCCTCTGATAAAAGTAGCTGGTATAACCAAGATACAGTGGCGAAGGTCGGACAGTTTGCCGTAGACCCCCAGTTGCAAAAATTTGGGGTAGGTGGCAGGATGATGGACATTGTAGAAGATGAGGCAAGAAGAATGGAGAATATAAAAGAATTGGCTTTAGATACTGCTGAGACAGCTCATCACCTGATTAACTTCTACAAGAAAAGAGACTACAGACATGTAGAAACCATCGATTGGGATGGCACCAATTACAAGAGTGTAGTATTGAGTAAGAATCTTCTATAAAAAAGAATTTAATTCTCATCACAAAAAAGACCCTTCCAGAAGGGTCTTTAACTATTACTAAAGTACTGATTACTTATCATTTATCACTTGAAGTCCAGTTTTATTACTTAAGCAAACAATTAGCGAGGTTAAGATTAAAAGAAGGAAAAAATATCAGTTAAGCATTTTCAATGTCTGAGCAAAGCGAGTTTTGAAAATGTATGATATTTTTGAGTTCATTCCCTGTAAGATGCCGAGCGGGTTTGTGTAGTAATGAAACTGGACTTCCTTCCTCTCCCTTAATCCCCAACAATCATCCCACGAATCTCATTGTCCACCGTTAGGATAATGCCAACGATATCCCCAACCCTTACATCCTCAAAATGAATCGGGAATTGATGCTCATTACGCTTTAGGACAATGATGGCATCCTCTGTGGGGGATAGGGCTTCAAAGACTTCACGACTATTGTCATCCATATGTTGCTCAATTTCAATCAGCTTGTTATCATAATCAATCTTCATGATCTCACCATATACAAATGCTTCACCCTTATATGGGTCAGTTGGTTCCAGTAGCTCCGATTCAATCTTTTCTCCAATCACCACTGTTTTATTTTCTGCATCCCAGATCACCTTTTGTTTCAATCCCTCAGAGACAGTTCTCAATGGAACATACACCCTATTGTCATAGATAAATGGTTCATCCTCCGATTCCACCACTTCATCATTGATGTTGATTTGTATATTATCAAAATACACTTGAATATCCTGCAATACTGTAGCTCCCCAACTCAATGAAGAACCAGCAAATAAAAGAAGTGTTATTATTCCAGCAAAAAGTTTTTTCATAGTTTACCCCTCCAAATAAAATAATATTCATTTGAAGTATAGTCAAACTAAAAAAAGTTATTCATCTCTGTGGCAAATTCCTTGGGGAACATTCATCATCATTAGGAATTGCTTTAGGTTTTCCTTTTCATCTGGTTCAAATTCAAATGTAATCCTTCCAGACTCAGCAGGTAATTGGAACTCCACCTTAGAATCCGTCATAGAATAATGTTCAAATCTAGTATAGGGATAAAATCCAGTAGTGTTGATAAAGGGAGATGGTAGAGGTAAGTTAAGACGAAGGTCGATCCCCTTCACCACAAGACCCTCCTTTACGAAAAACACTTTTGTATGTTTCTTGGAGAATTCAAGAACAAAGTAAAACACCGACAAAGTAATGGCAAAAAGAATAATTCTGATTAAAAGAACTTCCCTAGCATTGACAGTACGAAATAATGGCAATAGGTAGGCTAAAAATGGTACAATATAATAGATTGATCGGTCAGTTGCTGAAAAGAAAGTGATGGGAAAACTCATAATCGAGTTAGATGTACTATGGCGATACAGTAATACTTGTCTTATGATGGCTTGTAAAGCAGCAAAGGTTAAAACGATAAAGATTAATACCAGTCCTGAATAAATCTCGATCAAGTAATTTTCCGCTATTCTCCCGGCAAGGGTGGTATCCACCAAGAAGTAAGTTGCCTGTTGAATTAAAGGATATACTAAGTAAGCAATGATTGATGAAACGAGAAAAATAATGGTTCGTAGTGTATTATACATGAACACAACCTCCTGAATATTACGATTTTCTTATGTACTGTTTATTGTAACCAAAAATATGTGAAACTTCAACTGATTATTTGAAGGGGGCAAATTGGATGTTTGACTTAAAAGAACAACTAAGAATACTACCAGAGCGACCTGGTGTATATATCATGAAAAACATAGATCAAGAAGTGATCTACGTAGGAAAAGCCATCTCCCTAAAAAATAGGGTAAGGCAATATTTCCAGTCCAGCAAAAATCATGCCTCAAAGGTACGGGCTATGGTTTCCAATATTAACAACTTTGAGTATATCGTCACCGACTCAGAGCTGGAGGCCCTAATCCTAGAGTGTAATCTAATCAAAAAATACAGGCCCAAATACAACGTCCTATTAAGGGATGATAAAACCTATCCATATATTAAAGTAACCTTAAATGAAGAATACCCGAGGGTTATTAAAGTTAGAAAAATCGCCAAGGACAAGGGAAAGTACTTTGGTCCCTATACCAATATTGGAGCCCTCAACCAGACCATAGAAATTATCCATCAGCTTTATCCTATACGAAATTGCAAAAAAAATATAGCAAAAATGATAGAAAGAAAAGAAAGACCCTGCTTGAATTATCATATAAAGAAGTGCATCGGACCCTGTAGAGGGGAAGAAAGCAAAGCAGAATACCTTCAAATGATTCAAGAAATCATTATCCTCTTAAGTGGTAAGGAGTCAGGGCTAATCAAAATGCTTAACATAAAAATGAAGGAAGCTGCCGTCGATATGGATTTTGAACAGGCTGCCACCTATCGAGATCAATTGATCGCATTGGAAAGTACCTTTGAAAAGCAAAAAGTCGTCTCCACCAATCCAAGGCTTGATCAGGATATTATTGCAATGGCCAGTGGAGCAGAGTTCAACTGTGGGGTGGTATTACTAATCCGTGAAGGTAAATTGATTCATCGGGAGCCCTTTACATTGACCTCCAATGAAGGGGAGTCAAGGGACGATTTATTAACTGCCTTTATGAAGCAATACTATAACGAAATGGATTACATTCCAAAGGAAATATTAATGGAGGAAAGTCTACAGGAGGAAGAAATTCTTCAAGAATGGTTAAGTAGCAAACGAGGAAGCAAAGTCCAAATCAAAGTACCCCTAAGGGGAGACAAGAAGGAGCTATTGGAAATGGCAAAGAAAAATGCCGCCACTACTTTGCTACAGTTACAGTCCTTTAGAAAAACAAAGGCAGAAATTAAAGACCAGAGGGAAGAACTTATTGAGTTGCAGGATTTACTGGGGATTGATGAATTTCCAAATCGAATTGAATCCTACGATATTTCCAATATCAGCGGTCTACAATCGGTTGGCTCTATGATTGTCTTTGAGGGAGGAAAAGCCAAATATAGTGATTATCGAAGGTTTAAGATTAAGACCATTACTGGACCAAATGACTATGGTAGTTTAGAGGAAATCCTGCAAAGAAGATTTTCAAGGGGACTACTGGAGACAGAACAACTTCTAACGGGGGAAATCTCCATGACGGAGGGGAAGTTCTTAGTATTCCCAGACCTAATCATGGTGGATGGGGGCTTTGGACAAGTCACCAGCGTAAAAAAAGTATTGGAGGCAATGAATATCGACATCCCTGTTTGTGGAATGATTAAAGATGATAAGCATAAAACCAGAGGACTTGCCTATGAGGGCAGAGAAATTATATTAGAAAAGACATCGCCTTTGTTCCGTTTGATCTACAAGATTCAAGAGGAGGTTCACCGTTTCGCCATTACCTACCACAAGACTTTACGGAAAAAGAACATGCTCCATTCGGAGCTAGAGGACATTAGTGGTGTTGGTGAAGCCCGTAGAAAGGCTCTAATGAAACATTTTGGAGACATTACAAAGATTAAAAATGCCTCCCTAGAGGATTTGATGCAGGTGGAGGGAATGAATAAGAAGGTAGCCAATAGTGTATTTGAATACTTTGTAAATCAAAAGGAAGTGCAGAGAAAAGAAGAAAAGATAGAAGAAACTCCGTCAAATGACGAAGGAGGTAGGATTAATGACTAATGGGGATAATAGGGTTAAATCCATCACTGTAAAAAAAATGATTGAAGATTTAAAGCTGGAGGAGATTAATTGTCCTCCAAATGAAATCCGTTATATTACCACTACAGAGCTGAATCGGCCTGGCATCCAGTTGGCAGGTTTCTTTCATTATTTTGCCTATGAGAGGATACAACTCATCGGAAAAGTGGAGCATTATTATTTAAATACTTTATCCCCAGAGCTGCGACAAGAACGATTTGATAGACTATTATCCTATGATCTCCCTTGTATTATCATCAGTAGAGATCTAGAGGTACATGATGAAATGCTGGTGGCGGCTGAAAAATACAAACGGAAAATCCTGAGAAGTAGCCATAATACAACGAAATTGATTAGTAAGCTAGTAAATTACCTAGAGGATAAACTAGCCCCAACAGTAACCCTTCATGGAGTGCTGATGGACATTTATGGGGTAGGGATACTAATAACAGGAAAGAGTGGGATCGGTAAAAGTGAGACGGCAGTAGAGTTGATTAAACGGGGACACCTACTGGTGGCGGATGATTCTGTGGAAATAAAGAAAATCGGAAATGAGGTCCTTATCGGTACTGCTCCAGAGTTGATTCGTCACATGATGGAGGTTCGTGGGATCGGACTAATGGATATTAAGAGTCTTTTTGGAGTAGGGGCTATTAAGGAACAGACCCAAATAGATATGGTGGTTCATCTAGAGGAATGGGATTCGGAAAAAGCATACGATCGTCTTGGCTTAGAAGATAACCATCGGGAAATTCTTGAAATTAAGGTGAATGAAGTGGTAATCCCTATCAAACCTGCAAGAAATATTGCTCTACTCATTGAAGTGGCGGCAAGAAATTGTAGACAAAAGGAAATGGGGTATCATGCCGCAAAGGAGTTTGACAAACGGTTAATGGATCAATTATCAAGGCAAGAATAGCTGTGGAGAACAATCAAAAGTAGATATAGTAGTAGGGGGAGCAAGAATGTATTTAATAGGTATAGATTTAGGTGGTACTGAAATAAAAGGGGGACTTTTCAAAGAAGATGGTGAAGTTCTTGCAAAACAGCGTATCAAGACTCCAGTATCAGAGGGTTTTGAAGGGGTATGTCAAGCCATCTATAGATTGGTTCAGCTATTAGTCAATGCTGGAGGAATTGAGGAAAAAAATATTAAAGCAGTGGGTGTGGGAATACCGGGGGTCTGTGATGGGGAAGGAATGGTCTACTCGGCTGTTAATCTTTACTGGACCAATGTTCCCTTTGGTAAAAGACTAAGGGCGATTACAGGTCTAGAAATCTTTGTGGAGAATGACGCCACCATGGGGGCAATTGGAGAATCGGCAGTGGGGAGCATGAAGGGGGTAAAGAACAGTGTTTTAATCACCCTAGGAACAGGGGTAGGGGGAGGGATCATTATTGATCATCTACCCTATAGTGGGAGTCATGGACTTGGAAGCGAACTGGGGCATATGATTGTTGGAGAAAACTATTACGACTGCAATTGTGGCAGTAATGGGTGTCTGGAAACCTTTGCTTCTGCTACAGCATTGGTGAATTACACGAAGAAACTACTACAAGAGGGACAACATGAAAGTATTTTATGCACCAAATGCCAGGAAGACTTAGACAAGTTAGAAGCAAAGGATGTCTTTGACGCAGCTAAAGAAGGGGATCAATTGGCACAAAAAGCTGTTCAACGACTGGTAAAGTACCTAGCCATAGGGGTTGCAAACATCAATAACATTCTCGATCCAGATGTAATTGCCCTTGGGGGTGGGTTGTCAAAGGCTGGAGATTACCTGTTGAATTTATTAAATAACGAAGTTGAAAAATACATTTTCTTTAAATCAGAAAAGATGAAATGTAGACTTGCTATCGCGGAATTAATGAATGATGCAGGGATTATTGGAGCCGCAATGTTGGCTGAAAAAAGAATTCAAATAAGCTCCTAGGGCGAGTAAAAAGCTGGCGTAAACTAATAGTATTAAAATTGAGGAAATCCACTGTAGGGTTTCTTTTAGATTATTCTAAATTTATTTATTATTTAAAAGGAATATTGCTAAGTGTATCGAAATAATAAGTAATGCGAAATATTTTTAAGGAGGCTATTTACTTATGGAGTTAAAATGGAGTTTGAAGGAACTTTACCCATCTTTTGAAGATGACAGCTTTAAAGAGGACTTAGCAAAAGTGACGGCAATGCTTGAAGAAATGAATAACTGGATTGACAAAGAGCTAGGAGATACGTCTAATCCTGTTGTAAAGATGGAGACCTTCCTAAAGAAATTCAGTGTATATAAAAGTACCTTCCACAAGCTTTTTGCCTTTACGCTTCTTACCATGAGTACTGAAGCAACCCACCCAATTGCACCAAAATATCTTAATCAGTTGGAGCAAAAGCAATCGGAGTTAACGAAAATCATCGTTGCCTTCCAGAAGTGGGTAGGAAGACTAGACAATTTAGATGAATTAATTCAAGCTTCTGACTTAACTAAAGAGCATGAGTTCTTCATAAAAGAAATGAATGAAAAAAATCAATATCTTTTGAGTGAAGCAGAAGAAGTAATTATTAGTAAAATGAGCAATACAGGATCTAAATCCTGGAAAAAGCTTCAAGAACTATTAATCTCAACATTAATGGTACCAATTACAATCAATGGTGAAGAGAAAGAATTACCTTTACCAGCCATCAGAAACATGGCGTACGTATCTGATGCAAATACTAGGAAAATCGCATATGAAGCGGAATTGAAGGCATACAAGATGGTGGATGAGGCTTCAGCCGCTGCTCTGAATGGGATAAAGGGGGAGGTCATCACATCAACTTCCTTAAGGGGTTACAAGTCCCCATTAGAGGAAACTTTATTAGGGAGCCGTATGGAGGAAGAAATCTTGAATTCAATGCTGGAGGCAATGAAGGAAAGTCTTCCAAGTTTTCATAAATACTATCTAAAGAAGGCTGAGTTATTAGGCCATAAGAAGGGATTACCCTTCTATGATTTAATGGCACCAATGGGTTCCTTCGATAAAAAATATTCTTATAAAGAAGCTACTGATTATGTCATCAAGCATTTTGGGTCCTTTAGCCAAAAGCTTGCCGACTATGCTAAAAAGGCAGTTGAGAACAACTGGATCGATGTAGAGCCAAGAAAGGGTAAAAGGGGCGGGGCTTTCTGCTTTAATCTACACCCAATAAAGGAAAGCAGATTCCTACTTAACTTTGATGGAACCTTTAAAAATGTTAGTACATTAGCCCATGAGCTAGGACATGGATATCATGGTTCTTGCTTAGTGGAGGAAAGTCCTCTAAATACTACCTATCCAATGCCTTTAGCTGAGACTGCCTCGATATTTGCAGAGACAATCATCACAAATGCAGCCCTAAAGGAAGCCACTAAAGAAGAAGCTTTTAGTATACTTGAAAGCTCAATATCCCATTCAGGCCAGATTATTGTAGATATTTACAGTAGATTCTTATTTGAATCTGCTCTATTTGAGGAAAGAAAGAGTTACGCTTTATCAGTTGATCGTCTAAATGAATTGATGATTCAGGCACAAAAAGAAGCCTATGGTAAAGGATTAGACGAAGATTATCTTCACCCATATATGTGGGTAAATAAATCCCACTACTATAGTGCAGATCGTAATTTCTACAACTTCCCATATGCCTTCGGACTATTATTTGCATTAGGAATCTATGGAGAGTACTTAAAACGAGGAGAAAGCTTCATAGAAGAATACGACCAATTGTTAGCGGCTACAGGAAAGAATTCTGTTAGAGATGTAGCTAAAATGGCTGGAATCGATGTGGCTTCAAAGGACTTCTGGAAAAGTTCATTAAGTTTAATTGAAAAAGACATCGAAAAATTTATTAAATTAGCTGATGAAGTAGCTACAAAATCTAGTTATAAATAAAGGATTTGGCCTCTTCTGAGATTTTTGAGGGTTTATACTTGTCCAGTAAAACTATATAGTTAAATATTAAACAAAGTCCTTCGAAGTATTGTATGCTTCGAAGGACTTTTTATATGAAACTCAAATACGTGAAAAGCATTTTAAGAAAAATCCTTAAACACTATAAATTATTAGTTAATATTAGTATAAGGGGAAGGGATATTAGGCAGATAATTGACAAAGATTTTTTATTGCACATTTCTTCTGAGTTTATTATACTATTCATGTGGGAAAAGTTTGTTTAATTATTAACAATTCTTCATAAAATTAATCGTATTATTTCCTAAATAATAATTGATATACATAAAGGATTGTTATATAATTAAAGCGGTGAAAGACAAAATCAGCATTGATGCAGAAAATGGCAAAAATTCTGACAATTAACTAGGGTATTTTGCAAAATACCAAGAGGTTTTCATAAGCCTGTTCTGGTTAATTATTTAACAACAAAGTATATTTTTTCATAAATATATGAAATTATTTTAGTTACTTAAATATTTTTAATTAGGAGGGACATTGATGGCTAAAAACATTTTTACTGAAGAAAACTTTCAGAAGCTTGAAAAGACAATCGAAGCTAATCGAGGAAGACAAGGAGCATTAATGCCAATATTACATGATGCTCAAAAGATTTTCGGATGTGTTCCATTGGAAGTACAAAAGAAAATTTCAGAAGCAATAAAGACTCCCCTTAGTGAAATCTACGGTGTAGTAACTTTCTACTCCCAATTCACTTTAGAGCCAAGAGGAGAGTACGTAATTGGAGTTTGTATAGGAACTGCCTGTTATGTAAAAAATGCTCAACCAATCCTTGATAAAATCAGTGAATTAACCGGTGCTCCTATTGGAGGAACTTCGCCAGATGGTAAATTCTCAGTTGAGGGAACTAGATGTATTGGAGCCTGTGGTTTAGCACCAGTTCTTACAGTTAATGAAGACGTATATGGTAGATTAGTAGTAGCAGATGTACCAGGAATCGTTGAAAAATATTAATTAAGGGGGGCATTTAAGCATGAAATCTATTCAAGAATTAGAACAAATTCGTAAAGCTGCTTTAGAAAAAGTTAATATTAGAACAGACCGTAAAGGTACAAGAATTGTTGTAGGAATGGCAACCTGTGGTATCACAGCAGGGGCTAGACCAGTATTAATGGCGCTTGTTGAAGAATCTAAAAAGAGAAATCTAGAGAACGTTACAGTAACTCAGACAGGATGTATCGGAGTTTGTCGACTTGAGCCTATCGTTGAAGTATATAAAGAAGGCGAAGGAAAGACAACTTATGTAGAAATGACTGCTGAAAAAGCTAGAAAAGTAATTTTAGAGCATATAGTTAATGGTAAAGTTGTTGATGAATATACAATAGGAGCTACTGAAAAGTAAGTAGGATAGGAACTTATAGAATAAGGGGGTTAAACAATGGAACTATTTAGATCCCACGTGTTAGTATGTGGAGGAACAGGATGTGTATCATCTGGATGTCAAAAAATTATTAACAAATTAGATGAGCAATTAAAGAAGCATGAAATGGATAAGGAAATTCAAGTTGTTAAGACTGGATGTTTTGGACTTTGTGAAGCTGGTCCTATCGTAATCGTATATCCAGAAGGTGCTTTCTATAGCCGTGTTGAAGAAAAGGACATTGAAAGAATTGCAGAAGAGCATTTGTTAAAGGGAAGAATCGTAACTGATTTATTATATAAAGATGCAGTTGTTGATGGACAAATCAGATCTGTTGATGAAGTAGATTTCTACAAAAACCAAACAAGAGTTGCCTTAAGAAACTGTGGAGTTATCAACCCAGAGTCTATTGAAGAATACATCGCATTTGACGGATACAAGGCTTTAGGAAAAGTATTAACTGAAATGAAGCCAGAAGAGGTTATTGATGTAATTAAGCAGTCAGGTTTAAGAGGCCGTGGTGGTGGAGGATTCCCATCTGGATTAAAGTGGGACTTTACTGCAAAAGCTCAAGGAGATCAAAAGTATGTTGCCTGTAACGCCGATGAGGGTGACCCAGGTGCCTTCATGGATCGTTCAGTATTAGAGGGAGATCCCCATGCAATTGTAGAGGCGATGGCTATTGCTGGTTATGCAGTTGGAGCAAGTATGGGTTATGTATATATCCGTGCAGAGTATCCTATCGCTGTAGAAAGACTTGACATTGCAATTAAAGAAGCTAGAAAAGCTGGTCTTTTAGGAGAGAATATCTTCGGAACAGACTTCAACTTTGATATGGAAATTAGATTAGGTGCAGGAGCTTTCGTTTGTGGAGAAGAAACAGCATTAATCAACTCAATCGAAGGTAAGCGTGGTATGCCAAGACCAAGACCACCATTCCCAGCTGTTAAGGGTATCTGGAACAAGCCAACTCTATTAAACAACGTTGAAACCTATGCCAATGTACCTCAAATCATCCTAAAGGGTGCTGACTGGTTCTCTAGCATCGGAACAGAAAAGTCTAAAGGGACTAAAGTATTCGCTTTAGGTGGAAAGATTAATAACACAGGTCTTGTTGAAATCCCTATGGGAACAACATTAAAGGAAGTTATATATGATATCGGTGGCGGTATTCCTAATGGTAGAGCCTTCAAAGCAGTACAAACAGGTGGACCATCTGGTGGATGTATTACTGCTGACTATTTAGATACACCAATTGATTATGATAACCTAATCGCATTAGGATCTATGATGGGTTCTGGTGGTATGGTTGTAATGGATGAAGATAACTGTATGGTGGATATCGCTAGATTCTTCCTTGACTTTACAGTAGAAGAATCTTGTGGTAAGTGTCCTCCATGTAGAATCGGTACGAAGCGTATGATGGAAATTTTAGATAGAATCACTGAAGGAAAAGGTGAAGCTGACGACATCGAAAAACTAGAAAGACTAGCAGAGAACATCAAGGTTTCTTCTTTATGTGGTCTTGGACAAACGGCTCCAAACCCAGTATTATCAACTATTAAATACTTCAGAGAAGAGTTTGAAGCTCATATTCATGACAAGAAGTGTCCAGCGGGAGTATGTCAATCCCTATTAAGCATCGTCATTGATGAAACCTGCAAAGGATGCGGAATCTGTAAGAAGGCTTGTCCAGTTGATGCAATTGCTGGAGAAAAGAAGTTACTACACCAAATTGATCAAGACAAGTGTATCAAGTGTGGAGTTTGTATTGATAAATGTCCTTTTAGATCTATTGTTAAGCAATAGGTTATAGGGTTCGATTTTATAATTGAAAGGAGTGCTTCCAGTTGGAAAAAGTTACTTTAACCATAGATAATATACAAGTAGAAGTTCCTCAAGGTACTACAGTTCTTGAGGCGGCAAGGGTAGCTGGCGTGGATATTCCTAGCCTATGTTACCTAAAGGACATTAATGAAATTGGTGCCTGTAGAGTTTGTTTAGTAGAGGTAGAGGGTAGCCGTGGACTTCAGGCTTCCTGTGTGTTCCCAGTATATGAGGGAATGAAGGTTAAAACCAATACTAAGAAGCTTAGAGATGCAAGAAAATCAACAGTTGAATTAATTCTTTCAAATCACAACAGAGAATGTTTAACTTGTTCAAGAAGCAAGAACTGTGAGCTTCAAAACTTAGCAGAAGAATTAAACATCACTGAAATCCCATTTGAGGGAGAAAAATCCCATGAAACAATGGATACCGTGTCTCATTCTATCGTGAGAGATTCTAGTAAATGTATTCTTTGCGGAAGATGTGTTAATGTATGTAAGAATGTTCAAGAAATCGGCATCTTAGATTTCACAAATAGAGGATTTGAAACTCAAGTATCACCAGCTTTCAACATGAGCATGAATGATACTCCATGTATTTACTGTGGTCAATGTATCGTTTCTTGTCCAGTAGCTGCATTAAAGGAGAAGGAAGATATCGACAGAGTGTGGGATGCTATCGAAGATCCAAACCTACACGTAGTTGTACAAACTGCTCCTGCGGTAAGAGCAGCTTTAGGAGAAGAGTTCGGTTTAGAAATTGGAACTAGAGTAACAGGTAAAATGGTTGCTTCATTAAAGAGACTTGGGTTCGATAGAGTTTATGATACTAACTTTGGTGCTGACTTAACAATCATGGAAGAAGGTCATGAGTTACTACATCGTATTCAAAACAATGGTGTGTTACCAATGATTACTTCTTGTTCTCCAGGATGGGTTAGATATGCTGAGCACTACTATCCAGAGTTTATTCCAAATCTATCAAGCTGTAAGTCACCCCACCAAATGGTAGGGGCCATCGTTAAGAGCTACTACGCTGAAAAGAATAACATTGATCCTAAGAATATCTTTATGGTTTCAATTATGCCATGTACTTCTAAAAAGTCAGAGTCAGCTAGACCTGAAATGACTGTAAATGGATTAAGAGATGTGGATGCAGTATTAACAACAAGAGAATTAGCTAAGATGATTAAGCAATCTAGAATAGACTTCCTAAAATTACAAGATGCTGACTTCGACCAAGACCTATTAGGAACCTACACTGGTGCCGGAGTTATTTTCGGAGCTACTGGTGGTGTTATGGAGGCTGCTTTAAGAACTGTAGCTGACGTATTAGAAGGTAAAGACCTAGAGCAATTCGAATACAATGGCGTTAGAGGAATTGAAGGAATCAAGGAAGCAGAAGTGACTCTTGGTGGAAACACAATTAGAATTGCAGTTGCCCATGGTACATCTCAAGCTGCTAAAGTATTAGAAATGGTTAAGGCTGGAGAAAAGGATTATCACTTCATTGAAATCATGGGATGTAGTGGTGGATGTGTAACTGGTGGAGGACAACCTCATGTATCTTCTAAGACTAAGATGGATCTTGACATCAGAGTAGAAAGAGCTAAAGCTTTATATGAAGAAGATACTAAGTTAGAGATTAGAAAATCTCACAAAAATCCTCTGATTAAAGCATTATATGACACTTATTTAGGCAAGCCTAATGGTCATAAGGCCCATGAATTACTTCATACCCACTATGCTGCTAAAGAGAAGTATCCTGTAAATAAGGAAGAGTCTGAAATTATTAAGGACGAAGCCCATAAAATTTCATAATTTAACGTAATATAGATTAAAAATCTGATCAATGGGCATGCTCATTAAGAGGAGAATTATCGAATTCAAAACTAATTGCAAGGAGTTAAATCTAAGCAAAAGGTACTGAAGGTTAAAATGACTATATCAAAAACTTTCCTATCTTTTTAGGAAAGTTTTTTTTGTCTATAGGGGTTTGTAGCTAATTTATGGGTACAAAATGAATAAGCTCCCTCAGATATTGAGGAAATTGGTAAGGGGGATTCAAATGGAAAAGCGGATTGGAGTAGTGGCGGTTATTGTTGAAGACCGAACGAATATTGAAGAAGTTAATAAACTATTAACGCTATATGGAGACAGCATTGTAGGGAGAATGGGAGTTCCCTATAAGGAAAAGCAGGTGAACATTATTTCTCTGATTGTTGACGGAACAACTGATGAAATAGGTAGCTTGACAGGAAAGTTAGGGAAGCTGGAGGGTGTGACGGTAAAAAGTGCCCTCACAAAAAAATAGTAAGGACAACCTAAGGAGGTAAAATCATGAACACCCATGAAATAATTAATGAAGAAAAAATCCATCAGCTGATTAATGAAGGGAAAGCTACCACAAAGGAAGAAGTGCTAGAAATTATTGAAAAGGCTAGAGAATGTCATGGATTAAGCCTAGAGGAAGCTGCTTCATTGCTAATGAACGAGGATGAAGAAGTATTTAATTCATTACTGGAGGCAGCCAGATATGTAAAGGATGAAATATATGGTAAAAGGGTAGTCATCTTTGCACCCCTTTACACCAGTAACGAATGTACCAACAACTGCCTATATTGTGGGTTTAGAGTGGCGAATAAGCACCTCCATAGGAAGACATTAAATACTGATGAAACGGTCAAAGAAGCTAAAAGAATTGTAGAACAAGGACATAAGCGATTGTTATTAGTTTGTGGAGAAGACCAAAGAAAAACCCATATTGACCATATTACTGCAGCCCTAGAGGCCATTTATAAAGAAACTGACATTAGAAGAATCAACGTCAATGCTGCCCCTATGGAGGTAGAAGACTTTAAAAAATTAAAGGCAGTAGGCATCGGGACATATCAGATTTTCCAAGAAACCTACCATAGAGAGACTTACAAAAAGATGCATCCATCTGGTTCTAAGAGCGATTATGACTACAGACTAACAGCCATTGAAAGGGCCTTTGAAGCAGGGATTGATGACCTAGGAATTGGAGTTCTACTAGGGTTATACGATTATCGCTTTGATGTATTGGCTACCTTGATGCATTCTCAATACATGGATGAGAAGTTCCATGTGGGACCCCATACGATTTCAATACCAAGATTAAGACCAGCAATGGATTCTGCCTTAAAGGAAGTACCCCATGAAGTATCCGATAAAGACTTCAAGAAAATTGTTGCTATATATCGTCTAACGCTTCCCTACACAGGTATTATTTTATCCACTAGAGAGCCAGCAGCTTTAAGGGACGAACTGCTTAACTTAGGGGTTTCTCAAGTGTCCGCAGGGTCAAAGACTAATCCGGGGGGCTATGGAGAATCCGATGAAGAAGCAGCTCAATTTGAAACCAGTGACGAAAGAAGCCTTGGAGAAATGCTACGGGTCATCTGTGATCAAGGATACCTTCCAAGCTTCTGTACTGCCTGTTACCGGGCAAATCGTACAGGAGAAGCCTTTATGAATTTAGCTAAAGAGGCTGAAATCCATGAGTTTTGCCAAAGCAATGCCATCCTTACCTTCAAGGAGCATCTATTGGATTATGGTGACGAAGAAACCAGAGAAAAGGGTAATAAACTGATTGAGAAATCTTTAAAGGAAATTAATAACGAAAAGCTATATCAGCTTACCCTTGAAAGATTGAAGGAAATTGAAGAAGGCAAAAGGGATCTATTCTTTTAAACAGGACCTACGGAGGAGATAAGGATATGAGTCAACAGTATATAATAATATGTTATTCCACTAGTCAAATGCTGAGGGCAGATAGTCTATTAAAGGCAATGGATGTGGAGACGGATTTAATTCCGACCCCCAGTGAGCATGGTACAATCTGTAGTACAGCCATTGCCATAGGGGAAAAGGATAAGGGTAAGGCAGAAAAAATCCTCGCTGAAGGAAACTTTGCTGTAAAGGGTATCTTCCCCCACAAGACTAGAAAGCTAAGTGGATTAATGGAGAGCTTGAAAAACTGTGTCATCTCCCAGACATTTAAAGATATTATGAAGAAGGTGGAGTCGGGAGAGGACTTAACCAAAGATGAGATTACCTACCTGCTCAAAGTAGAAGGAGAAAGTGAATTAAAAGCACTATTTGAAACCGCCGATCGGATGAGGAAGGAAATCGTAGGTGATATTGTTGAAGTTCGTGCCGCCATAGAATTTTCCAACTATTGCAACAAGAGTTGTCACTACTGTGGTATCCGTAATGGTTGTACAGTACCAACCCGTTATCGGATGACAGAGGACGAAATCATGGAGGGGGTTCATGAGCTACATCGAGTTGGAATTAAGACGGTTGTTCTTCAATCGGGTGAGGACGATTATTATACCCTTGAAGTCCTGATCAAATTAATTAAACGGATTAAAAGAGAAACAAAAATGGGAATTACCCTTAGTGTAGGTGAAAGAAGCTATGAGGAATATAAAGCCCTTAAGGAAGCAGGGGCAAACAACTACCTATTAAAAATTGAAACCACTAATCCTGATATTTTTAAATTTATCCATCCAGATGATGACCTAGAGTATAGAAGACAATGTGCCCAATGGCTAAAGGAATTGGGTTATGTCAATGCTTCTGGAAATATGATTGGATTACCAGGACAAAGAGCAGAGGATATAGCAGAAGATATACTCTTTTATAAAGAAATGGGGATCCATATGATTGGTATTGGCCCCTTCATACCAGCAGCAGGAACACCCTTTGAAAAATATCCTCAAGGTAGCGTAGAAATGACATTAAAAGCAGTGGCAGTGACGAGACTAGTCTGTAAAAATGTATTTATCCCAGCCACCACAGCCTTGGCATCAGTTGATCCTGACGGTCAGAAGAAGGCTCTACAGGCTGGAGCCAACAGCTTGATGCTCATCTCCACACCACCTAAATATCGGTCAAACTATCAAATATATAGCAACAAAAACATGATTGATTTAGATTCTGCAGTAAAGGCCATCCACGATGCAGGTAGAAAATTGCCTAAATATTTGAAGCTAGACAATAATCAACAAGAGGAATAAGAATCCAAGGAGGGAAACAAGCATGAACCAAACCCCTAGAGGAAACAGACTTCATATAGCCATTTTCGGTCGGAGAAATGTTGGTAAATCAAGTTTGATTAACGCCCTAACAAATCAAGATATCGCCCTAGTATCGGATGTAGCAGGGACTACCACAGATCCAGTATACAAGGCAATGGAAATACTACCGATTGGACCAGTACTAATCATCGATACAGCAGGGATTGATGATGTGGGGGTGATCGGAGAATTAAGGATTCAAAAAACAAAAGAAGTCTTAAACAAGACGGACTTAGCACTAATTGTTACCGACGAAGCTGGTGGAGCTTATGAAGAAGAACTAATCACTACAATCCAAGAAAAGAACATCCCGATTGTCATGGTAAGAAATAAAATTGACGACAGTGAAAACTTTGATATAGAAGCAATGAAGAATCAATTCAAATTACCTGTAGTAGCTGTAAGTGCCAAGACAAGGGAAGGTATTGAGCTACTAAAGGAAACCATCATCGAAAATGCTCCAAAGGAAGTGGAAGTAAGCTTAATGGGGGGACTCATCAAAAAAGGTGATTTGGTGGTACTGGTAACCCCTATTGATTCAGCAGCTCCAAAGGGCAGAATGATTCTGCCACAGGTACAGACCATCAGAGATATATTAGACCATGATGCCTTTATGATGGTGTGTAAGGAGACAGATCTTGAGGCTACTCTGAAAAAGTTGAATCACCCTCCTGATTTAGTGGTGACGGATTCCCAGGCCTTTGCAGAGGTATCGGCAATTGTACCAAGTAATGTACCTCTAACCTCCTTTTCCATCCTATTTGCCCGTCATAAGGGGGATTTGAATGAGCTGGTAGAGGGAGTAAGGGCCATTAAGAGCTTAAAGCCAGGAGATCATGTTTTAGTTGCCGAAGGATGCACCCACCATAGACAGGATGATGATATCGGAACAGTTAAAATCCCAAGATGGTTGGAAAATCGAGTAGGTGGAAAGCTACAGTTCTCTTATGTAGCAGGAACGAAGTTTGAAGAGGACCTATCAAAATTTAAATTAATCGTTCATTGCGGCTCCTGTATGCACAATCGTAGAGAAATGATGAGCAGAATTAATCGAGCTAAATCGGCCAATGTACCCATCGTTAACTATGGCGTGCTCATTGCAGATGTGACAGGTATTTTGGAAAGAGCTTTAGAGCCTTTTATGGCTATTGAAGAAGTATAGAAGATTACTCTTATCCTTTAGGAATGATCATTACTTCCTAAGGGATGAGAGTTTTTGGTTTTTCGGGTAGAGATTGCATAACTGAACTTATAGACTAGTCTAAGAAGAGTACTTTTTTTAGTTCGTTAATGATATAATGAATTATTAGAAAATTATGACTCAACGGGGTGATTAGATGCAGGATCGTTACTTGAGAAAAGTAAACTATATGAGGATATCAATCACCGATTTATGTAATTTAAGATGTCAGTACTGTATGCCCAAAGATGGATTAATTAAAAAATACCATCAAGATATGATGACCTTTGAAGAGATTTTAGAGGTGGTTAAATCAGGGGTAAAGCTGGGGATAGATAAAATCCGCATCACAGGTGGAGAACCCTTAGTAAAAAAGGGGATTGTTGATCTTGTTGAGGCAATTGCCAGTGTTGAGGGTATTAAAGATATTGCTCTCACTACCAATGGATTGTTATTAAAACAAATGGCTAAGGATTTAAAGAAGGCAGGTTTAAAAAGAGTCAATATTAGTATAGATTCATTAAAGCCCCACCGATTTAGAGAAATCACCAGAGGAGGAGACTTGAATGCAGTATTGGATGGAATTCAAGAGGTACTACATCTAGGGATGTCTCCTGTCAAGTTGAACACGGTGATGATCGGAGGCTTTAACGAAGACGAGGTAGAGGACTTTGTCCGTCTAACGATCAGTGACAACATAGATGTTAGATTCATCGAACTTATGCCTGTAGGGGAAGCTTGTGGATGGGCACAGGAGCGATTTATATCCAATGAAGAAATCAAGAAAAGAATAGAGACACTAACTCTTTTGAGATATGATAAACATGAGGATGGACCTGCTAAGTTATATCAGCTACCAGAAGCAAAGGGAAGGATAGGGTTTATTAATTCCATCAGTGATCATTTCTGTGGAAGTTGTAATCGGATTCGACTAACCAATGATGGAAAACTGAAGCCCTGCCTCCATAGCAATCATGAAATTGATATATTACAGGTTTTAAGAAGTAACCCAAAAGCAATAGATAATTTTCTTCAAAGAGCCATCTTATCTAAGCCAGAAAAACATCGGCTCTATGGGGTGGAGCAGGAAATAGGCTATAGAAATATGTCTGAGATCGGGGGTTAAAGGGAATGTCAACAATTATCGGAATTCGTGGAAGGGTAGAAGGGACAATTCTACCTCCTTCGAAAATAGAAGTAACAAATGCATTCTTTCAATCTAAAAAACCCCATAGACAGGTGAGTTTTATCAGTTTAGCTGGGGAAAATCAATTGAGAGAAGATCTACAAAAAGGTTTTTGTCATACTCGATTTAAAGCTGATTTTGTGGTGGAGGGTCTAGAGATAAGAGATTTAAAAGTAGAAGATCAGCTCATTATTGGTACTGCCATCATTGAGGTGACAGAGGTGGGGAAGGAGTGTCATGATACATGTCCGATTATTCCTTCAGAGGGGCCCTGTGGAGTCAATGAGATCATTTTCTTTGGAAGGATTATTAAAGAGGGAACGATCAAGATTGATGACAAGATTAAAATAAACTAGAAGTAATTAGCATTTATATCTGTTTAAAGGTAAAGTTAGAGTTCAAAGGGAGTCCTTTTGTACTCTAACTTTTTTATAGCTTATTGCTTTAAACATTTAGTTATTCCCCCTTGAATTAAAGCTCTTTACACGACATTGTATAAGTAATGCATTTTATTATAAGAATGATTGATTCTATTGCACTTATATTTTAATTCTATCATATTGCCTCATATGCATGACACGAATATTCATTTTCCCCCAAGAATACATTATAATAGGGGGGGATTGTATGAACAGGAAAAGAAATAAGAAAAAAAGTATATTCAGATCTTTATTAGCAGGAATATTAATAATATTTATCCTTCTAGGACCCTATTATTTTTTTGGCTTCAAACCCAGTCAAGAAGATTATGACGCTGCTAAAACACCGCCCCAATGGAGGGGGGTTATTACTTTTTGGGATTATCCCCGATTAGACCAAAAAACAGGTGGGAGCTTTACTTGGATTACAAGACAGGTGAAGGCTTTTGAGAAGAAATATCCTGGCGTATATATCAACTTTCAAAGTCTAACATGGAATAAAGGCGGACAAAAAATAGAAGAGGCCATGAATAATGGGAGCTTACCAGATGTTATACCGGTAGGGGGAGAGTATCATTATATTGCAAAGGATATATTAGAACCCCTAGACCCGTTGCTGACGGTGGAGGAAATTAGAAGCTTTGAGGACAATGCCCTCAAGGCCGTCACCTATAATGGAAAAATATGGGCTATGCCATGGATGATGACCACCTATGGGATGATGTTAAATGCAGACCTATTCCAAGCGCGGGGTGTGGAATTACCTACAGATGGAATGTGGACCTATGGGGAATTTGTTGAGAAGTTACAGGTCTTAACCTACGATGCAAAGGGAAGGGGAAAAAACACCCATTTCGGTTTTAATAGTTTTATAGATCCCCAGTATTACAATATTTGGGGTATCATACTAAGTGATGGAGCAGAAATTTTTAATGATAAAATGGAGTATACTTTTAATGACGAAAGAGCAAAATCAGGTGTGCAGAAGGTAATCGACCTAAAGCAGAAATATACAGTGACCCATCCAAAATTCGGTGAAAACACTTCGAATCAAGCATGGACCACCTTTTATCAAGATAAAAATATCGGAGTAATACCTTCAGGCACTTGGTCCATCAACGTGTTAGACAGACTAAGAAGTGAAAGTAAGGGATTTAATTATGCTGTAGCCATGTATCCCACAGGGAGTCTGGGAAAGCCAGTTGCCATGAGTAACATGGTGGGAACCTATGGGATTACCAAACAGGAGAACCCAGAGAAATTAAAAATGGTCTTGGAATTCCTTAGATTTATTACAAAAGATGAATATCAAAAGGATTTAGGTCGTTTAGGCGTTTTTCCTGTTAAAAAGGGTATAGGAAATATTTATGAAGGGGATCCTTTGATGTCTTTGCTTTACAATAACCTACAGAACACCATTATCATTCCACCCCATCCCCATTGGAAGGAGATAGATGCCATCCTACAGGAGGAAATTCAACAGGGGATCCTGGGGAATAAAACAGTCGAGGAGTTATTACAGGATGCTGAGGTACGGGTTAGAAGTATTGGTTCAACCTCCAATTGACCCTATGGAGAAAAAAGTATATACTTTTAATAATCCCTATATATAATTGATACATAAATTTGGTATGATATAAATAACCAGCTAAAATACAGAAAAACAGGAATATAGGATAGGTATATATACTTTCAATATTAGAAATTAGGAGTGAAGTTGATGAATAAGGAAATATTACAAAAGTTATTTTTAGAGTTTATGGAAAAGTCGGATGTATTAATAGACGAACCAATGAAAAATCATACCTCTTTTAAAATTGGTGGTCCAGCAGATGTATTATTAAAGCCAAGAAGCATCGATGACCTTCAAAAAATCATCAAAATCTGTAAGGGTCAAGAAGCTCCCTATTTTGTAATGGGTAATGGCAGCAACCTATTGGTGAGGGATAAGGGACTTAGATGCGTTGTGATTAAGATTGCTGACAACTTCAATGATGTTAAATTTGAAGGAACAACGGTAAAGGCACAGGCAGGAATATTGTTATCCACCTTATCCAACAAAATTTTAAAGGAGAGCTTAGGTGGATTTGAATTTGCCAGTGGAATCCCAGGCACCCTTGGGGGAGCAGTTACCATGAATGCAGGGGCCTATGGTGGAGAAATGAAGGATGTACTTAAATCCTGTAGAGTACTAGATCTTGATGGTAATGTACTGGAATTTACTAATGAAGAACTAGAACTAGGCTATCGTACCAGCATTATACAACAAAATGGCTATGTTGTTCTTGATGTGATCATGGAGTTGGTAAGTGAAGAATATGAAGTGATCAAGAACAAGATTGGTGAATTAACCCAACAAAGAACAACAAAACAACCCCTACATTTACCTAGTGCAGGTAGTGTATTTAAAAGACCTCCAGGATACTATGCTGGGAAGTTAATTCAAGATAGTAATTTAAGGGGAGCAAAAGTTGGTGGGGCTCAAATATCGGAGCTACATTGCGGCTTTATCGTCAACGCTGGGGATGCAACAGCAGAGGATGTATTGAGTTTAATTGAATTGATTCAAAAGGAAGTCAAGAAAAATTTTGATGTGGACTTACACACAGAGGTCAAGGTGATTGGAGAAGTTTAGAGAAATAAATTACTTTAGAGGAGTCTAAAATTATGCGATTTGTAATTATAACCGGTTTATCTGGAGCTGGAAAAAGTCAAGCGGTCAAATATTTAGAGGATTTTGGTTATTTCTGTGTAGATAACCTACCTCCTAGCTTGATTCCTAAATTTGTAGAGCTTTGCCAACAAACTAAAGGCAAGATTAATAAAATTGCCCTAGTGGTGGATATTCGAGGCGGAATGTTCTTTGATGATGTCTTTACCAGTCTTGATACCATGGAGGAATTGGGGTATAAATGTGAGATTATGTATTTGGAAGCCAGTGATGGAATTTTGGTGAAGCGTTTTAAAGAAACAAGAAGGTCCCATCCTTTATCACCAGAGGGATCAATATTGGAGGGAATCACAAAAGAAAGAGAAAAGCTTAAAGAACTCAGAAAAATGGCTACCCATATTATAGATACGACAAAACTGATTCCTTCACGGCTAAAGGAGGAATTGAGGGAAATATATGTTGAAGGTAAAGAAACCAATAGCTTGATGATCTCCATATTATCCTTTGGATTTAAGCATGGAATCCCTTTGGATGCTGATTTAGTATTTGATGTACGATTTCTTCCAAATCCCTACTACATTGAAGAATTAAGAGACTTTACAGGTAATGACCAGAAGGTTAGGGAATATGTTATGAAGTCACCCGTCAGTTTAGAGTTTTCTGAACGGCTACATGACATGGTGGGTTATCTGATCCCCCACTATATAAAGGAAGGAAAGAGTCAACTGGTGATTGCAATAGGTTGTACAGGAGGGCGCCATAGGTCAGTAACAATAGCCAATATACTATATGAGCAATTGAAGGAAAAGGGTTATCGAGTCAGTTCTAATCATCGAGACAGCCTATTGGTGAAGGAAAGGAAAAGATAAATAAAATGAAATTAAGCGACTGGCTTAAACCTGGATTACAAGTTAAAAGATGGCTTTTAATAGGCTTTGTGGGCCTTTTACTATTAATGTTCTCCTTGTCCTATTATTTAAACCTTATGGGAATAAACTATAGGGGATGGCCAAGCCTTTTACTGGGTTTAGTGGGATTAATACTGATTATATTTGCTATTAAAAGTGGGATGGCCTCAGTTTTCAGGGTCTGCCACTTTCAAAATACCCTTCAGGGGAAATTAGACCGAAATAAAATTAATAAAATGATTTATGACAAAAGAATATTGGCAAAAGGACCCAAGGTTGTTGTCATAGGTGGAGGGACGGGCCTTTCGGTATTGTTGAGGGGACTAAAACTATATACCACCAACATAACTGCCATCGTAACGGTTGCAGACGATGGTGGGGGATCTGGAAAGCTCAGGGAAGACTTAGGCATGTTACCTCCCGGGGATATCAGGAACTGTATTCTTGCCCTAGCTGAAATGGAACCAACTATGGAACAATTGCTTCAATATCGGTTTCAGGAGGGAACCCTAAAGGGGCAAAGCTTTGGAAACCTCCTTATTGCCTCCATGAATGGTATTAGCAATAACTTTGAAGAGGCCATCAAAAAGATTAGTGAGGTATTGGCAGTTACAGGAAAGGTATTGCCAGTGACCCTAGAGGATGTGACCCTATATGCTAGGCTTAAAAACGGTACAGTTGTTGAGGGGGAGTCCAATATACCACATAAGAGTATAGAAGAGGATAGTCCTATTGAAAGAATGTTTATTAATCCCCAGCAGCCCCCTGCATTGAAGGAAGCAATTGAGGCTATCCTGCAGGCTGATGTGGTGGTGCTGGGGCCTGGGAGTTTATACACCAGTATCATTCCCAACCTATTGATTGAGGATATCCGTAAAAGCTTATTGGACACATCGGCTGCTAAAGTGTATATACCCAATATCATGACTCAACCGGGGGAAACCACCAACTATACATTATTGGACCATATTAAGGCTATTTCAGAACATTGTCCAGACCTAGGGATTGACCATGTGTTAATTAATGATGGCACTATTCCCAATGAAATTGAAGAAAAGTATCTTTCTGAAGGGGCTCAATTAATTCGGGCTAACCACGAAGAAATCAAGTCCATTAGTGTATTGGGCATTAATATTCTTTCAGATAACTTAGTCGATATTAAAAAGGATTATGTTCGTCATGATGCCATTAAGCTATCGAAAATGATTACAAACGTAGTGCTCCGCAATAGACCCTCTAAAGAAGCCTACTGGATTGGTGAAATCTCATCTTTTAAAGATTGGATAAAGAATTTAAAGAAATAAAGAATCAAAGCGAAATAGGAAAAAATAATCTTAACCCAGTACTTGTACGAAAAACATAAATAATATATAAGGTAATTGGGTAATAACTAAACAAGGATATTCTATAACACTATATTAGGAGGAGTTATCTATGTATAACAGAAAAGCAGAACCCTATAAGATTAAGATGGTAGAACCAATAAAACTGATCTCTAAAGAAGAACGGGAAAGAAAAATAAAAGAAGTGGGTTACAATCAATTTGCCCTTAGGTCAGAGGATGTATATATCGACCTATTAACCGACAGTGGTACTGGCGCAATGAGTGACTGGCAATGGGCAGGAATCATGCAGGGGGATGAGGCATATGCCGGAAGTAGAAGCTTCTACAACTTAGAAAAAAGCGTTCAAGATGTTATCGGATATCAATATTTTGTGCCAACCCACCAAGGTAGAGGGGCAGAAAATGTATTGTTCCCTCTATTAATTAAGCAACAGGGACACTATGTGCTGGGGAATATGCACTTTGATACAACTAAAGCCCATATAGAGCTTAAGGGTGGCAGAGCCATCAACCTTGTTATTGAAGAAGCCTATGAAACAGAAAAAGAACATCCCTTCAAAGGAAACTTTGATTTAGAAAAGCTAGATGCCTATATCGAGGAAAAGGGAGTTGAGAATTGTTCCTTCATATTGGTGACTGTAACCTGCAATAGTGCTGGTGGTCAGCCTGTTTCTATGGAAAACATAAAGGGTGTAAAAGATATAGCAGATAAATATGGTTTGAGGGTCTTCTTCGATGCCGCTAGATTTGCAGAGAATGCCTACTTTATCAAACAAAGGGAAAAGGGTTATGAAAACAAGTCAATTCAAGAAATAATACTAGAAATGTTCAGTTATGGTGATGGACTAACAATGAGTGCTAAAAAAGATGGTATTGTAAATATGGGTGGAATGATTGCCATTAAAGATGATGAAGAGCTATATACTCAAGTTCGGTCGATGGTGGTACCGATAGAAGGTTTTCCAACCTATGGAGGATTAGCAGGTAGAGATATGGAGGCACTAGCTAGAGGATTAAGGGAAGTAGTTGAGGAAGATTACTTAGAAAGTAGAATCGGTCAGATAGAATATCTTGGACAGCGATTAATTGATGCAGGTATACCAATCCAAAGACCTGTTGGAGGTCATGCGGTATTTGTGGATTGTAAAAAGTTCTGTCCCCATATTCCTTATGACAAATTCCCAGCACAAGCAGTATGTGTAGAGTTATATAAAGAAGCGGGAGTAAGGGCAGTGGAAATTGGTTCCTTCCTATTGGGAAGAGACCCTGAGACAGGGAAACAACTGGAGTCACCAATGGAACTTTTAAGACTAACCATCCCAAGAAGAGTATATACAGATCGTCATATGGATGTTGTGGCTGATGCCTTAATTGAAATATGGAAAAGAAGAGACTGTTTAAAAGGCTTTGATTTCACTTATGAACCAGAGGTTTTAAGACACTTTACTGCTAAGCTAAGGCCAGTAGAATAAACATGTAAATTACCCCAGTCATTTAACGGTATAATCGTTGAGGGCTGGGGATTTTTATTAGCCATTGGCTGGTGATGTTAAATGGAAATTCATTTGAAAAAATTGTCTGAATGTGTTAACTTAATAATAATAGATAATTAATTGTATTAGGAAAAGAACTAACGAAATTCAAGGAAACTTGTTATAATAGACTATAGGATAAAGTATAAAGGGGTGAAGGATGTGAGGAAAGAGGTTAGCGCTGGGGGCGTTGTTATTTTTGGAAATGCCATATTAATGTTGAAAAAATACAATGGTGACTGGGTACTTCCAAAAGGAAAAGTAGAAGAAGATGAAAAATTTGAAGATACTGCAATTAGAGAAGTATACGAAGAGGCTGGCGTAAAAGTAGAAATAATTGAATATCTGGGAAAAATTCACTTTACCTTCAAAAATAGTTGGGAGGACAATGATCGAATTTATAAGACAGTACACTGGTTCTTAATGCAGTCAAAAACAATAGATTGTATTCCACAACGGGAAGAGGGTTTTGTTGAAGCTAAGTTTATTCATATTAATCGTGCGGTAGAATCAGCTAAACATCAAGATGAGAAGGAGATTATCGAAAAAGCTCTTAATATATATTTTAAGACCCCACAATAGTGGGGTCTTAAAGGATATTACTTAGTACCAGATACGAAGGTTGAACATAGCGCTTCGTCAGAAGTACTTGCTGCGTTTCCGTTTCTTGCATTAACTTCAATTTTAGGTGCAAAACAGTATTGTTTTTCATTAAACTTACAGTTATTCACATGGCACATAACTTCCATTTTTGGATGCTGACTCATATTAAAAAACCTCCTCTATAAGTTGTATTGGGTGAAGTGAAGATCAACTTCAGTAGTATTGTGTGTAGTTTTAATATTTTTATTAAATGAAAATCTTAGAAAATATTTATGTAAGGGCGCCTTTTGTTGGGTAAAATAGAAAGTAGAAAAGCTAAAAGGTTGTGATTAAATGTCGTTTTCATCAAAAACTAAAGGAGAATTGGCAAGGCTTTTTACTGAGGAGCAATGCTGTCAACTAGCAGAATTGGCAGCTTTAGTAAGAATGAGTGGTACTTTGCAATTAGCAGGACTTAATCGGCTTAATTTAAATATAATTACTGAAAATCCATCCATCGCAAGAAAACTTTTTAAATTGATAAAAGACCTATTCAACATTCATACAGAAGTAATGGTAAGAAAAAACTCTAGACTGAAGAAAAACAATCACTATCTTATTGTCATTACCCATCAAATGGGTAGTGATTTAATACTTGAAAAGGTTGGAATTCTCAGAAAAGAAGCTGATTCCTTTGATATTACCTATGAAATTCCAGAGAATATTGTGGAAAAGCAATGCTGCAAGCGGGCATATCTAAGGGGGGCATTTTTAGGAGGTGGATCAGTAAGCGATCCTGAAAAAACCTATCACTTGGAGTTTGTCACCAACAGCTCGGAGCATAGTGAGGTAGTAAAAAACTTAGTGAATGAGTTCAATTTAAATGCTAAAGTAATTCAAAGAAAAGGTAGCTTTGTAATCTACTTAAAAGAGGGGGACCAAGTAGTTGATCTCCTTAACATCATTGGTGCCCACAGTGCTTTGCTTGATTTAGAAAATATACGAATTATGAAGCAGATGAGAAATGATATCAATCGTATAGTTAATTGTGAAACTGCAAATCTAAGTAAGACCGTTAATGCATCAATGAGACAGATTGAAAATATTGAATTTATAAAAGAAACAGTGGGACTTAATAAATTACCAGAAAATCTAAGGGAAATAGCTGAAATTAGAATCAATCATCAAGAAGCTAGCTTGAAGGAATTAGGACAAATGCTGACACCACCTATTGGGAAATCTGGCGTTAATCACCGGTTAAGAAAAATTGAAGAATATGCTCAAAAGATAACGATAAAACAATGATGTAGGGTGACATCCCAGCTTTTTATCCATTAAGTGGATATTATAGCTGGGATTTTTATACATAAAATTTCAAAAAACAATGCATTTCAACCGTTTTTTTCATTGTAAAAACCCTATTAGAATTTAAATGAAAATTAAAGGAATTTCTAATTATTTGTCGAAATTATACAATGGATTAATTTAGTAATTAGCGCTCTATATTGCAAAAAAACATTCTGTTACTGGGTTAAAGGGGGAGCAAAATGATTAAATTAAACATGGCATCTGTTAAGGCAGGAATGAGGCTAGCCAAAAGCATAAGTACTACTGACGGAAAGCTCCTGATTGATGCAGGAATCCCTCTTAAACACCAATATATAGAAAAATTATGCAAACTCGGCATACAAGATATCCATGTGGATTGGGACCAAAATGCAGATGGAGATTTATATGATGTTTTTTTTCAGGATACCAAAAGAGAAATGACCCAATTAGTTGAGGAATCATTTAAGACTATGAGCATATCCAAATCCTTCGAAATTAATAGATTAAAGGTGCTTATTCGACAATTAATTGAAGACTTATCCTATAATAAAGAAACGATGGTTTACTTAACAGATATTAGAAATATTGATGTCTACACCTTCGGTCATTGTATCAATGTCTGTATTTTCTCCCTTATGATGGGGATTTTATTAGATCTCTCTCAAGATGAACTTGTAGATTTAGGGGTTGGAGCACTACTACATGATATCGGGAAAATTGCCGTTTCTCAAGAAGTTCTTAAAAAACCCAGCAGCCTAGACCCCTACGAATATGAAGAGATTAAAACCCATTCAATAAGGGGATATGAAATTATAAAAAACATTGAAGGTATCTCAAAATCCTCCTGTCATGTCGTTAGACATCACCATGAACGTTTTAACGGGAAGGGGTATCCAGATGGACTAAAAGGGAGCGATATTCACCTCTTTTCAAGGATCGTTGCCATCTGTGATGTTTATGATGCCCTTACATCAAATCGAGTCTACAAAAAGAAAATTACACCTCATTTTGCTGTAGAATACTTAGTTTCCATGGGGGGACATGAATTTGATTATGAGCTGGTCAAGCTATTTATAAAGCATATTACTGTATATCCAGTAGGTACTCTAGTAAAGTTTAATACTGGAGAATCAGCGGAAATTATTAAAATAAATGAATCCTTCCCTACAAGACCAGTGGTGTGGGTGAAGTTTGACCAACAGGGGGAACCAATTGAAGGAAGTCGCGTACTAGACTTAACGAAACATCTGTATATAAATATTGAGCAAATCATATAAAATGATAAATAATGCAAGATACGGACATAACAATTCCTTTCTTTACATAATGCATACATAAATTAGTACTAAAAACATATAAACATAGAAGAGGCCATTGATTGATTTAGTGGTCTTTTTTTGTGCCTTAAAGTCCATTCATTTTTAGTTCATTAATAAAAATAGACGTTTTGGTGACGGAGGTCTAATATAATATTATGGGAGTAGCGAAATCAATATTAAGAAGCATTGGTTGTAGTACATATTTTTAACAAGAATATATAAAAATACAATAGTATACTAGGTCAGCATAATAAAAATCCTGAGATTTTTATTACCACCAGAAAAGTAAAATTTTTGATGACATCTTAAATTGATTAAACACCTTTAGTACGTTCAAACTGTAAGTTATATTTGCTTTATCATACATAAAAAATTAAGTAGGAAAGGGATGGTATCATGTCAAAGAAATACTTAAGCGATATCGAAATTGCACAACAGGCTAATATGCTACCAGTAGCAGACATAGCAAAAGAATGGGGTATTCTAGATGATGAGCTAGAGATGTATGGAAAATATAAAGCTAAAATTTCTCTAGATATTTTTAATCGTCTACAAGATCGACCAGATGGAAAGTTAGTATTAGTAACAGCCATCAATCCAACCCCAGCAGGTGAAGGTAAATCAACCACTACGGTTGGTCTAGGACAGGCTTTAAATAAGATTGGTAAAAAGGCTTGTATCGCCCTAAGGGAGCCATCCTTAGGACCAGTTTTCGGGGTAAAGGGGGGAGCTGCTGGAGGCGGTTATGCTCAAGTGGTACCAATGGAGGACATCAACCTTCACTTTACTGGAGATATGCACGCAATCACAACTGCCCACAATTTATTGTCTGCTGCTATTGATAATCATATTCACCAAGGAAACGCTTTAAATATCGACTTAAACCAAATCGTTTGGAAAAGAGTTTTAGATATGAACGATAGAGCCCTAAGGGAAGTAATTGTAGCCCTAGGACCAAAATCCAATGGTGTAGCTAGACAGGACGGGTTTATGATTACAGTTGCTTCAGAAGTTATGGCAGCCCTTTGTTTAGCCACTAGCTTAATGGATTTAAAGGAAAGGTTCGGAAGAATGATTGTAGCCTATAGCAATGAAGGAAAGGCTATTACTGCGGCAGATTTAAATGTTCACGGAGCAATGACTATGCTGATGAAGGATGCTATTAAGCCTAATATCGTTCAAACATTAGAAAATACACCAGCCCTAATCCACGGAGGTCCATTTGCAAACATTGCCCACGGTTGTAACACCATCATGGCAACTAAGCTAGGCTTAAAGCTAGGAGAATACTTAGTTACTGAGGCTGGTTTTGGTGCAGATCTTGGAGCAGAGAAATTTCTAGACATCAAGTGTCGATACGGAAACCTAAAGCCTGCTGCTGTTGTGGTTGTTGCTACAATCAGAGCGTTAAAGATGCACGGTGGAGTTGCTAAGAACAACCTAGGGGAAGAAAACGTAGAAGCTCTTCAAAATGGTTTTGTGAATTTACAAAAGCAAGTTGAAAACATCAAGAAGTACAATTTACCAGTAATGGTGGCAGTAAATAAGTTTGTATCCGATACAGATGCAGAGGTTAATAAATTAATCGAAATGTGTCAAGCTGCTGGTGTAGAGGTTGCCCTAAACGAATGCTGGGAAAAGGGTGGCGAAGGTGGAGCGGAAATGGCTCAAACATTAGTAAATTTAATTGATAGCCAAGAATCTAACTTCAAGCCAATTTATGAAGTAGAAGCTACTATAGAAGATAAAGTGAACAGCATTGTTACTAAAATTTATGGTGGAGAAGGTGTAATCTTTACGCCAAAGGCTAAGAAGGAAATGAAGCGATTAGTAGAACTTGGATTAGATAAACTGCCAATCTGCATGGCGAAGACCCAATATTCCTTATCAGATGATCCAACTTTACTAGGAGCACCAAAGGGCTTCACAGTAACTGTTCGAGAGGTAAGAGTATCGGCTGGAGCAGGCTTCATCGTTTGCTTAACAGGAGACATTATGACAATGCCTGGTCTACCAAAGGTTCCTGCTGCTGAAAGAATGGATATCGATTCAGATGGAAACATCAGTGGATTGTTCTAGTAGATAAAAGGTTCGAAATATAAAAAAGAACTATAGTAAGAAGAGGGAGTGGTTTGAATGATATCAAATGTTGATATTTCACAGGCAATGTCTATCAAGCTAGATAGTCAATTACCAGAGATGCCAGAATTTATAAAGGGGCTAAGAAGAGCCCCAGATAGAGGATTTAAGCTAACACCTGCCCAAACGGAAGTAGCTTTAAAAAATGCCCTAAGATATATTCCTGAGGAGCATCATGAAGTCGTAGCACCAGAGTTTTTGGAGGAATTGACCACCTATGGAAGAATCTATGGATACAGATATCGACCAGAAGGGGATTTAAAGGCCAAATCGATTGATGAATACAAAGGTAACTGTATTGAAGGTAAAGCCTTCCAGGTAATGATCGACAACAATTTAAGCTTTGATATTGCCCTTTACCCCTACGAGTTAGTAACCTACGGAGAAACAGGTAAGGTATGTCAAAACTGGATGCAATATAGATTAATCAAAAAGTACCTTGAGGTAATGACAAATGAGCAAACGCTAGTAATTGAATCTGGACACCCACTAGGATTATTTAAGTCAAAGCCAGATGCCCCTAGAGTAATCATTACAAATGCCCTAATGATTGGGATGTTTGATAATCCAAAAGATTGGGATATCGCAGAACAAATGGGTGTTGCCAATTATGGGCAAATGACAGCAGGAGGTTGGATGTATATTGGCCCTCAAGGAATCGTTCATGGTACCTTCAACACATTATTAAATGCAGGTAGAAAGATTCTTGGCGTACCAGATGACGAGGACTTAAAGGGAGTTCTGTTCGTTTCATCAGGGCTTGGTGGAATGAGTGGAGCACAGCCTAAGGCTGTAGAGATTGCCAATGGCGTTGGAATCATTGCTGAGGTGGACGCTTCTAGGATTGAGACAAGACATAGCCAAGGATGGGTACAGGTTGTATCTGCTGATCTAAAAGAAGTATTTGATACAGCTAAGAAATATCAAGAAATGAGAAAGCCAATCTCCATTGCTTATCACGGTAACATTGTTGATCTATTGGCTTATGCGGTTGAAAACAATATTAAAATAGATTTATTGTCTGACCAAACTTCTTGTCATGCTACTTATGAAGGTGGATACTGTCCGCAAGGATTGACCTTTGACGAGAGAACAGAAATGCTTAAAAATGATCGTGAAAAATTCAATAAGTTAGTGGATGAAACTCTAATAACCCACTTTAACCTAATCAAGACTTTAGTTGAAAAGGGAACTTACTTCTTCGACTATGGAAATGCCTTTATGAAGTCAGTATATGATGCAGGTGTAAAGGAAATCTCCAAGAATGGTATTGATGACAAGGACGGTTTTATCTGGCCATCTTATGTTGAAGATATCATGGGACCAGAGTTGTTTGACTATGGATATGGACCTTTCCGTTGGGTTTGCTTAAGTGGAAAGCATGAAGACCTTATGAAGACGGACCAAGCTGCTATGGACTGTATCGATCCTAATAGAAGAGGTCAAGACCGTGACAACTATGTTTGGATTCGTGATGCAGAAAAGAACCAACTAGTAGTAGGTACACAAGCAAGAATCCTTTATCAAGATGCGATGGGTCGAACAAAAATCGCCCTTAAATTCAATGAAATGGTTAGAAATGGGGAAGTAGGACCTATCATGCTGGGTAGAGATCACCATGACGTAAGTGGTACAGATTCACCATTTAGAGAAACTTCAAACATCAAAGACGGTAGTAATGTAATGGCTGATATGGCAACCCAATGTTTTGCAGGAAATGCTGCAAGGGGGATGAGCTTAATTGCCCTTCATAATGGTGGTGGAGTAGGAATCGGTAAATCCATCAATGGGGGATTTGGTATGGTATTAGATGGTAGTGAAAGAGTGGACAACATTCTTAAAACTGCTATGCCTTGGGACGTAATGGGAGGCGTTGCTAGAAGAGCTTGGGCTAGAAACGAAAACTCCATTAGCACAAGTATTGAATACAACAAAGACAACGATGGTACTGACCACATTACAATTCCATATATTCCAAAGGAAGATTTCATCAAGAGCTTAGTAGAAAAAGTATTTCAACGAAGTCTACCTTAAGTGTTATAAGGGACTTTGTTATAAACAGAAATACTAATTTCAATGGATTTTGTCATAATGAAAACTAGTATGTAGGTTTCTACCATCCTTATGATGGTAAATCAATTTACAAAAATAATAATAGAGCCGAGGGGAGAATGTATCATGAATAAAATCATCCAATGTGTTCCAAACTTTAGTGAAGGTAGAGATTTAGACAAAATTGAAAAAATCGTTAATCCTTTTAGAGGAAAAGACGGCGTAAAGCTTTTAGACTACAGTAGAGACGAAGACCACAACCGTGTAGTAGTAACGGTTGTAGGAGAACCAGAACCATTAAAGGCAGCAGTATTAGAGGCTATGGGAGTTGCAATCGAAGTAATTGATATGACTCAACACCAAGGTCAACACCCTAGAATGGGAGCAATCGACGTAGTTCCCTTCATCCCAGTTAAGAATGTAAGCATGACAGAGGCTACTGAATTAGCTAAAGAAGTAGCTAAAGAAGCTTCTGAAAAATACGGATTACCAATCTTCTTATATGAAAAGGCTGCATCAAGCCCAGATAGAGAAAATCTTGCTAAAGTAAGAAAAGGCGAATTTGAAGGAATGGCTGAGAAGGTTAAGCAACCAGAGTGGAAGCCAGACTTTGGGCCACAAGACATCCATCCTACTGCTGGTGTTACAGCTGTTGGAGCAAGGATGCCATTAGTAGCATTCAACGTAAACCTTGATACAGCAAACCTAGAAATTGCCAACAAAATCGCTAAAAACGTTCGTTTCTTAAGCGGTGGATTAAGATACTGTAAGGCAATCGGAATTGATCTTCAAGAAAGAGGAATCACTCAAGTATCTATGAACATGACTGATTACTCCAAAACAGCATTATACCAATCATTTGAAATGATTAAAATGGAAGCTAGAAGATATGGTGTAAATGTAGTAGGAAGTGAAATCATTGGATTATTACCAATGGCTGCTTTAGTAGACACAGCAGTATACTACTTAGGCGTTGAGGAGTTCTCTATGGATCAAATTCTTGAAACAAGAATAATGGAGTAATATTGGAGTGATGATGATGAAAAAAGGTAAGTTGTTAGTTAAGGGAGCCTCAGAGGTTGTTACTTGTAGCGGTTTCCAAGCTAAAAAAGGGAAAGAAATGCAGGACCTAAAGGTAATCCCTAATGGTTCAGTCGTTATAGAAGACGGCATCATCAAGGCAGTCGGGCCAACAGAAGAAATCTTAAAGCAATATGATGAGTCCCAATATGAAGTAATAGACGCAACTGGTAAGGCAGTATTACCAGGGTTTGTAGACTCCCATACCCATTTAGTCTTTGGAGGTTATCGAGCGGAAGAATTTTCTTGGAGACTACAGGGACAAAACTATATGGAAATCATGGAAAAGGGTGGCGGAATCGTAAGCTCCGTAAGGTCTACTAAGGCCGCATCCCATGATGAACTATATAAGGTTGGGATGAAGCGACTGGACTCAATGTTATCCTTTGGGGTGACAACTGTAGAAGGAAAGAGTGGCTACGGTCTTGATTTAGAGACCGAAATCAAGCAATTGGAAGTAACTAATAAAGTAAATGAAGACCATCCAGTGGATGTTGTTCCTACCTTCTTAGGAGCCCATGCAGTACCACCAGAGTATAAGGGTAGAGAAGATGAATTCATTGACTATATGACAAATGATGTTTTACCAGTAGTTGCTGAAAGAAAACTAGCAGAATTCTGTGATATCTTCTGTGAAAAGAAGGTATTCTCAGTGGAGCAATCCCGTAGACATTTATCAAAGGCGAAGGAGTTAGGCTTTAAAATAAAAATCCATGCCGATGAGATTGTACAACTAGGGGGAGCTGAACTGGCGGCGGAATTAGGGGCAGTTTCAGCAGACCACCTACTACAGGCCTCCGACAAGGGTGTAGCAGATATGGCAGAAAAGAATGTCGTTGCAACGCTTTTACCGGGGACAGCCTTTAGCTTAAAAGAAGACTTTGCAAGGGGTAGATATATGATTGATCAGGGCTGTGCTGTGGCTTTGGCTACTGACCTAAACCCAGGTAGTTGTTTCACTGAGTCAATCCCACTAATCTTCTCTTTAGCAACTCTATATATGAAGATGACTACTGAAGAAACCATTACTGCCATCACCATCAATGGTGCAGCGGCGGTTGACCGTGCAGACACCATCGGAAGTATAGATATAGGGAAGAAAGCAGATATGATTATGCTGGAGTTTCCATCCTATCACTATATTCCTTATCATATAGGTGTAAGTACAGTAGAAAAGGTGATTAAAAATGGCGTACTGGTTTTTGATAAGGAACAAGGAGGGGGAAGATTATGTTAGCATCAGTTGGACTTAATGAATTTTTAAATAAAACAGCTTCCAGCGATCCAGTACCAGGAGGAGGAAGTGCTGCTGCCCTTAGTGGGGCTACAGCTGCGGCTTTAACAGAAATGGTGGCAAAGCTGACTGTTGGTAAGAAGAAGTATGTGGAAGTAGAAGAAGAAATGAAGGCAATTGCTGAAAAGGCGGCTTCCCTAAGGGAAAAATTAATGAAGGATATTGACAGAGATGCAGATTCCTTCAATGAAGTAATGGGAGCTTTCAAGCTACCAAAGGAAACTGATGAAGAAAAGGCTACTAGAAGCAAATCTATCCAAGAAGCAACTAAAAAAGCTGCTGAAGTACCACTGGAGGTAGCAAAGGACGCCTTTGGAATGATGGAAATGATTGAAGCTGTTGTGGTAAAGGGCAATGCCAGTGCTGTAACAGACGGAGCAGTGGCGGCTATGATGGCTAGAACTGCAGTGTTATCAGCCATATACAACGTAAAGATCAATCTTTCCTCCATTAAGGATGAAGCATTTGTTGCTGATTTAACTCAACAGGTGAAGCAATTGGAGGAAGCGGCAGTTGCTAAGGAGCAGGTGATTTTAGGTAAGGTAATGCTGTAGGGATAGGTAGTTTAGAATTAGAAAGATATAAAAGAATAGATAATAAAGTGAAGATTTTATAAGAAAACACCCTCCATGGATACATATGGAGGGTGTTTTGTAAGGTATATGAACATTTTACCCCTCCAATACCTCAAGAATATCATAAAATCTAAAAATACGATTTCGCTTCTTATCATCAGCAAAAATCTTATTAGATTTCACAAGCCTTTGGACATGGAGATTAGCAGTATTGTAGCTTATATTAAGTTGGGTCTGAACTTCATTGATGGTGAAGAAGGGTTTCCGAAAGATAAAACTAATAAGATCTTGTCGTACATTATTCTTTTCAGCAAAATCTTGCATTTCAGATAATATAGTTTCGATTTTAATTAGTTTATCTATGTTTTTATCAGCCTGTTTGATGGAGGCTTTGAGAAAATATTCAATCCAATCCTTCCATTTTGGAGAGGAGCTTCTTAAACTATTTAATAGACCATAATACTTGTACTTACTCTTTTCTAACTCTTCACTGACGAAAAAGGCAGGTTTACTAATTACTTTTTTATCTAGTAGATAAAGCATAATTAGTATTCTACCTAATCTACCATTACCATCAAGGAAGGGGTGAATAGTCTCAAACTGGGCATGAATAATAGCCGCTCTAATCATATAATCCAGTTGATCATCGTACTCATTATTAATATATTTTTCAAGATTAGACATATACTCAGGAACAGAATTTGGCTCTGGGGGAATATAAGTAGCATCTTTAGGGTCATTGGTCGGTCCAATGAAATTTTGAATCCTTCTATATTCACCAGGGGAACGATTTTGACCACGGGAGTCCTTTAGAATAATGTTGTGTAATTCTAGAAATAATCGAGTAGAAATTGGAATGAGATTGAGTCGTTCCTTACCATGATTAAGGGCTTCTAAGTAATTCATTACTTCTTGAATATCATTACTTCTGTAACCAGTAATATCTGCCTCCATAATTTCACTAAAGGTGGTCTGTGTTCCTTCGATTTTCGTAGACTCTATTGACTCTTGAAGGGAAAAGAAAACCAATGCTTCATCACTAATGATGGATCTTTCCAATAGAGAGTTAAAACGTTCAATTTTTACTCTAGCTTCTAAAGCTAATTTATAAAGATAAATGATGTCGTCTTGGGATAAAGTAATGGGTAAATAATCAGGTTTAAAAGGTTTTAGCATAATACACCTCCTATTTAAAATAATATTACCATATTATGTACTTTATTTCAATAATAATACTAAAATTGAAATATAATCAGTATGGGCAGTTTGACTGTAAAAAAAACTATAAAGAAATAAGGTTGAATCATCTTGTATTGAATAATAGAATCCTCCGTGTAATAGAGGATTTTTTATTTTTTAGAGATACTGTTGACAAAAATATATCAAGATGTATAATAATATTAACGGTGTTAATAAATTTAACTATGTTAGTTTAATTAAAACTGTTAATGAAATTACTATAAATATTGTATGGTAATGAAATGCTAAACAACAGAACAGCAATCGGAGGGACTGAAATGGATAAAAAAGAAATTCAAAGACAAAGAATGATGACATATTTTATAGATGCAGCAAAGGAAATTTTGCGGGAAGAGGGAGTAAAAGGACTCAGCGCCAGAAAAGTAGGAGATCGGGCAGGTTACTCCTATGCAACAATATATAATTATTTCAAAGACTTGAATGAACTACTGGTTTACTGCACCTTTGACTATCTTGAAGATTGCTATCAATACTTAACTAAATATAAAAAAGATAGTTTAAATGCAAAGGAACAGCTAATGGTCTACACAATAGCATATTTTAAATACTTTGCTGAGAATCCCGACACCTTTCAATTGGTTTTTGTTGAGGAAATAGGGAATCCACCAGAGGAGCTTTTACAAAATAGATCTATTCCTTCCGTTGCTAAACTCCTTGGTGAAAGTATTATGGAGTGTGCCAAAGCAGGTTATATATCAGAGGATGCAGTAGATACTTTGGGGGAGTTAATTGCTTCTTCAGTCCATGGGAAACTATTGTTTTATATAAACCGAAGGACGACTGAAGAGGAGGAGGACATAATTAAACTAATAAGAAGTGAAGTAGAGTTTCTTATAAAAAAATAGGGAGGTATAGGGATGAGGAAACGAAATGTAGTGAAAAAGGTTCTAATCACAGCTGTAGCTCTAATAATCCTACTGGGGGGTGTATTCTATTTCGGGTTACAGGCTAAGTTAAAGGAGTTCAGTGATGAAATCAGTAATATTGCTGTAAATGATATTAATTTATCCAATATCAATGATGGTGTATACGAGGGAGAATATCAAGTAAATGAGTTAGTGGGAGCTATCGTTGAGGTGACAGTTAAAGATCATAAAATCATTAATGTAAATTTTCTAAAACATAAGTATGGCATGGGTGGAAAGGCAGAAGTGATTACTGAAAAGGTAATCGAGAAGCAAAGTTTAGAGGTGGATGCCATCTCAGGTGCCACAGGGAGTAGTGTAATCATATTAAAAGCGATTGAAGATGCTTTGAATAGTAAATAAGATAAGTGGAGGGGTTAAGATGAAAACATTATTGGTGTATGGTACAAAATATGGATGTACAGAAAAATGTGCCCAGATGCTTAAGGAAAAGCTTAGTGGAGATATAGACCTCATAAATCTTAAGACATCAAGTACTGTGGATTTATCTAAGTATAACAAGGTGATTATTGGTGGCTCCATCTATATAGGTCAGATTCAAAAAGAAGTAAAAGCGTTTTGTTCACAGAATATGGACTTATTAAAAGAAAAAAACTTAGGATTATTCACATGCTGTATGGGGGAAGGGCAAAGAGCAGAAGAACAATTAAATGCTGTATTTCCAAAAGAACTTTTGGATTTAGCAGTGGCTAAAGAATTTTTTGGAGGAGAGTTTATATTTAAGAAGATGGGCTTTATCGACAAGTTGATTGTTAAAAAAGTCAGTAAGATAACCAAAGATACAACTAATATATATGAAGAAAATATTAGTAGATTTGCTGAAGTAATGAACAATGTAAAAGTAGAACATAATTAGTAAGACTTAATAAGGATTATAGTGAAATGTTTTTCTTGGGTACTGCAACCAACCAGGATCGCTACGTATTTCAGTATACGTAGCGGTGACTGGTTGTTTTTATAGAAGTCAAATTAAGTAAGAAAACTCATATTGCCAAAAGGAAAAACAAACAATATGTAGAAGTACTAAACTATTAAAGGTTTAAAATAATAATGCCTAATTGAGGTCATCAGAAGGAGGAAACACATATGGAAATACAAATCATCAAAATAGACGATTCAACAGAAGATATCCTTGTAAATTTTACAACCCCCTACGGAGAAGGAAGAGCCTTCTGGAATGGAACTAAAAAATACAAACCAGAGCTCAATGAAAAATACAAAGTAGAATATGACATCAGTGACACCCTAGAATGGGGCAAAGAAATCACCCTCAGCAAAAATAACGATTTCAGCATAGAAACAACAGAAGATGGTATCCGCTTAACAGGAAAACTTGAAGGAGTAGATCGGGATGGTATCGCCGAACTACGCTTTGGAGAGAGTATCATTCAATTGGAAATAGAGGGTGGGAAATTACCTACTGGAAAGTTTGTAGATATTAATACAAATGAAATAGAAATTTATGAAAAAGCATATTAAAAGTGCTACTAAAGACGACGAACCATCCTAAAAACCTCAAATGAACCAAACCTACTGCATAATCAGTAGGTTGTTTTGTAGTGTAAACATATAATCTTTATTTTAAGCAAATGGTTTTAAATCAATTCTTTCTTTCATGATATTATTTGCTTTACTGATCCCAATAAATTAAAATTAAATTAATGAATTGATAACCGACCATTTCAACTTTAAGAGGGGGAACTACCATGATTGAACTAGAAAAGAAGGACTTTCAACATGTAAAAAGCCTACTAAATGAAGAAAATCACCATTTTCCACTACTCAAATCAGTTATATCCCACAATATTGAAGGAAGAATTTTTGTAGATGAGCTAAACCCACAAAAAGGATGCCAATCAGCCCTTATCATTAACAATATGGGGTGGGCATATTTCTTAGGTAGAGAAGACAATGACGACTTCAATGAACATGTTGAGGAGATACTTAAATCCTTTGCCTCTATGACTGGTAATCTTGCTAATAACAACCCAATCATCTGGTTTGGTATAAGTGACTATTGGAGGGGAAGGGTCACTGAAAGGTTGACGACGGACGTTCAAGACTACCCAAGAATGCAATATATCTTTAATCCAGAGGGATATCAGTTTGGAGGTTATACTAAGGATGATACTAATTTCCACTATGAAATAGCAGAAATCACAGAAGAAAACATACAACAGGCTATAGCATTCAATGAAAGCATCATCAATTTCTGGCAATCAAAAGAAGAATTCTTAAAAAAAGGATTTGGATACATCGTATTAGACCGAGAAAAAATTATCAGCCAAAGTATCAGTGCCTCTGTTGAAGATGGAGAAGTTGAAATAGATATACTGACGGAACAAGACTATAGAGGGAAGGGGTTAGCTAAGATCATCGCCTCCCGTCTCATAGAAAAATGCCTTGGTGAAGGACTAATCCCCAAGTGGGACTGTATAGTGAACAATACCCCATCAAGAAAATTAGCTGAACAACTGGGATTTGAAGTCAAGAAAGAATATAACCTGAGTATTATTAACCTTTAGGTATTATTAAGGCGGACTCTATAAACTTAGAGGGATATTAATTAAGCTAGTATAGGGTAGGATTATTTGACTCAATAATATGTAATTCATTAAAAAAATAACCTGTGGTTAAAGGTCTTAAAGTAGGGCTAACGGATCAGGATTATCATTTCGTCTATAGATATTACAAAATAGTAATAGAGGAATTTCACCCCCCATAAAGAATCTATACATAATACCAAACGTAATAATAGGGTTAAACGTAGCACCAAAAACCAGGGAGGATTATTATGAGTCGCATTGAGGTAAAGGTCTTTAACACACCTACAGTCCATATAAATGAAGAACAGGTACATTTCCCCTTCCGTAAAGCAGAAGCCCTTTTCTACTACCTTTTAATCGAGGGAGAGGCTACCCGAGACGAGTTAGTTAACCTCCTATGGGGCGAAATAGACGAAGAAACTGCTAAAAAGAACCTTAGGAATGCCATGTACAAAATCAGAAAAGTATTTGATCTAGACATCATCATTTCCCCTCAAAAGTCCATAGTTATGCTTAATCCACAAATTAAATTAAAAACGGATTTAGATGCATTTTTATCAGAGGATCAACAATCGATTGATGTGTACACTGGAGAATTTCTACAGGGCTTTTTAGTGAAGGATGGAGAACATTTTGAAGAATGGATGTTTAGCATTAGGGAACAATACAGGGATTTATATATAAATAAGATTAATCAGAGAATCGAAGAAGAGATCCAACAAAATACTTGGGATTCAATAGAATATTATGGTAAGCTTTTGATCAGTGAAGATCAGTTTGATGAAAGAGCATATCGTACCCTAATGAAACTCTACATCAAAGAAGGTGCCTACAATAAAGCAATAGACATTCATCAAAAATTAGCCAAGACCCTTGATATGGAACTGGGGATTAAACCCGATGCAGAAACCCGTAAAATCTATGAAGAGGCCCTAGCCTTAAGGGATTTACTAGAAAACAAGCCCAAAGCCAATCGAGGGGGATTCTTTTATGGTCGGAATGAAGAAATAGCCCAATTGGCAGAAAATACTCAGTTGTTTACAAAGGAGATAGGGGCAAAGTCACAACTGATTATAGGAGAGGCAGGGATCGGAAAGACTCGACTAAAGGAACAATTCCTTCAAATGATAGAGCATCAGGATGTCTACGTATTTCATACCAATTGTTACCAAGCTGAGGAAAAATACATCTTAAAGCCCTGGAACCCGATCTTTTCAAAGATTGCTGATATCATTAAAAAGGATAAAATATCTATTCCTAGTAGTTGGAAAAAGGCGATTGCCTACTTCTTTCCGATTTTTGCAATGGTGGGGTATGTGGAGGACCTTGACTATATCAATGATAGAGACCCTCAACAGTACCAGATGGCGGAGGAGGCCATACAGGGACTATTTAAAAGTCTGGGGGAAGAAAAGAAAATTGTTTTAATCATGGAGGATCTCCAATGGATTGATACTAAGAGCTTGTCTCTATTAAATAGCTTATTATTACACCAACAGCAAAGTCACATCATGTTTGTTGGAACTTGTCGAAATGGGTATGATGAAAAAATAGACAAATTTATTGCTGTGATGACAAAATATAATCTTTTAGAGAAAATCCAAATAAAAAGGTTTAACCAAGTCGAAGTAGGGGAATTTATACAAGGGGCATTGCCCAACACCGAAGTCAAAGAGGAACTGAAGAAAAAAATATATCACGAAACGGAAGGAAACACTTTCTTCCTAGTAGAATATATCAATGCCCTTAAAGAAAATAGAGGCATTGGCGAAATGTCATCGGAAATGCAGGACATTTTAAAGAGTAGATTGATTGACCTGTCGGAGATAGAAATGAAGGCTTTAAATATTGTGTCTTTATTCTTTGATAAGGTTTCCCTAGACCTTTTAGCAGAGCTTCTGGGAAAGGAGGAACTGGATGTACTGGAAATCATGGAGGAGCTTCAACGCAGATGGCTCATTAAAGAAAAACATGAGGAGGATAAAATCAGTTTCTTGTTTACCCATCAAAAGCTGAGGGAGTTTGTTTATCTGCAGCAATCACCTGCCAAGAGAAAACTCCTCCACAATCGAATTGGATTAATGATGGAAAACCAATTGAAAAATGAAAAAAGTGATATGCTGATGTATACTCGGTTGATTTATCATTACTCCCACGGTGGAAATCGATTGGCAACCTTAAAATATCAAATAAAATATGTCAATGGATATCTAGACTTCACCCACGAGCTCTATCCTGTTTTGAGCAACAATACCAAAATAAAAGAAAAAAGCCTACATCTTTCAAAACAGGAAGTAAAGAAATATCTAGTGGAAGTGGAATCCATGCTAAGGGAAGCTGAGGAGCAGGAACCTGAAGCAGAGGGGCTGATTGATTTACAAATGGCCTTCAACTATATGAAGGGAAGGTATTTAATCGGTGAAGGTGAGTACGAGGAAGGTATTCCATACCTACAGAAATTGATTAATTATTCACTTGAAGGGGATAACTATTATTATGGACTAAAAGGTTTTAAACAGATGATTTATTATGGTATCCAGACCCATAATGTACCTTTGATGGAGGAATACCTAGACAAGGGCCTAGCATTAGTTCATGAAAATAAGATTAAGAAGGAGGAACCCTTCTTCTTGAGGCTCAAGGGTCTAAGTAAAATTATGCTGACGGAGTATGATGAAGCAGAGGAATTCCTCAAGCAATCCATAGGACTCTTCAAGGATTTTAGCAAAATGGAGGATAAGTACGTCCTCAACATTGCCGCCAGTTACAACTATTTAGGGGAAGTTCGTCGATACAAGATGCAATTTGCCTCAGCTTTAGTCTACTATGACAAAGCAATGGAGATTTGTGAAGAAAAAAAGGTAACAAGAGGATTGACAATTTTCAACACAAATGGGGGTCAGGCTGCTTTTGATATGGGGGATTATGACAGAGCAAAGATGTATTTTTCAAAGGCTCTAAAGATTTATCGACAGTTCGACATTTCTTGGGGGAGGGCAATTGCAGAAGGATATATGGCATTACTACAAATCCGAAAAGGCAACTATAGAGGTGCTTTAGAGGGCCTAAAAAGAGCAGAGGCATACAGTGACCAATTAAAAAGTCCCTATGAGATGGGACTAATCTATCGAGTAAAGGCAGAAATTAAAACTAACATGAAGACCAATGAAAAGCTTCGAGAGGTTTTTAAGAACTATCTAAGAGAAGATTTAGAGGATTATTGCAATAAGGGAATCACTGTATTGAAGCAAGTGAAGGGGTGTTATGAAATTCAGATTTTAGAAGTATTGAAAAAAAGCTAAGGAATACTTTAATTACTTATAAATTATAGTGATTTTGTATATAATGGTGTTAGAAAGTAACATTTAAATTCAATTGTAAAGGAGAAATGAAAGTGGAGAATAATAACCATAGTTGTGGATGCGGACATAATCATGAACATGAGGGAGAAGAATTAAATAATCATCATCATGAACATGGTTGTGGATGCGGACACCAACACAATCTTGAAGATGAATATGAGTCAATCCGTTTGATGTTGGACGATGAAAGAGAAATGGAATGTTTTGTATTAGAGATTTTCACTATTGGGGATGACGAACAAGAATACATCGCCCTATTACCTAAAGGGGAAGAAAGTGTTCTTCTTTATAGATTCAACGAGGATGCAGAGGATGAGCCTCAACTAATCAACATTGAAGATGAAGAAGAGTTCCAAAAAGTGTCGGAAGTATTCATGCAAATTATGGATGGAGAAGATGTAGAAGAATAAACTGAAATAAAAACTAAATAAATATCCAAATCCTTGGTGGTAACTGCCGAGGATTTTTTCATTCTATTACTTTTATAATTATTAATAGTTTTCAAATAAAATGTTAACCATCCCCTACTACGATAGTAACTTTGAGGAACGAAATGGAATAAAATGTATTAAGATAATAATAGAGTTATATAAGGGTTAGTTTATAATAGTCAAAATAGTCATATTCTATACCATCCTATGAATAAAATGATATAGAGGATATTACATGTCAACTATAACATAAAAAATGTATCTTTATTTTTATTTAATTTTCATTGCATCATTGTATAATATAAATTTTAAATTTTTTGGGGGTATTGGAATGAATATATTGTTGGACTCAAGTAATGAAATTATGGAAGATGTTAGTTTTCAAGTGCTGAAACTTTCAGATAACAAAATTAAAATTATGGTCCACTGGAATCAAACACCTTCCACTGGCTATAAGATTAAGATTGAAGAAGTGAAGTTTGAGGAGAATAAAATTAAGGTTCTCTACAAGAAATATAAGCCAAGGGAGGACTCTATCAACTGCCAAGTCATTTCTAGACCTGTTGATATATGGGAAGGAATGGTAGAGGGAGAATATGATGAGTATTATGTAGCTTTGGTGGATCAGTAATTATGTTTTAGATTATCATTAGAAAACTCTCCAGAATTTACTGGAGGGTTTGTTTGTGTTAGGAGAATTGAAAAGTTGAAGAATCGGGGCTATTTTGATATATTATTTATATAATACAGAAAAAAGAGGTGGAAGTATGAGTCAATTTGTTCATCTCCATGTCCACTCAGAATATAGCCTCTTGGACGGCTTTACCACCATTGGTAAAATGATGGATCGCCTAAAGGAGCTGGGGATGGATAGTGTCGCCATTACCGACCATGGAACCATGTTTGGGGTGGTGGAGTTTTATAAGACGGCTAAAAAGAAGGGAATCAAGCCTATTATTGGCTGTGAGGTCTATACAGCCACTAGAAAAATGGGTGATCGGGACCCTGTTAAAGATAAGGGACAAGGACATTTAGTCCTATTGGCAAAGAATAATGAAGGTTATCAAAATTTAATCAAGATGGTATCAGCTGGATACACCAAAGGCTTCTACTATAAGCCTAGGATAGATTATGACCTATTAAAAAATCATACAGAGGGATTAATCTGTCTAAGCGCTTGTTTGGCAGGAGATATTCAGCAACACCTTATGAGGGGGCAGTATGAAAAGGCGAAGGAACTAGCCCTTGAAATGAGGGATATGTTTGGCCCAGAGGATTTCTACTTAGAGCTACAGGACCATAGCTTGCCAGAGCAAAAGCAAATCAATCCCCTTTTAGTAAAGCTCAGTAGAGAGACAGGCATCCCCCTAGTAGCCACCAACGATAGCCATTATATCTATCGGGAGGATGCTGAAGCCCATGATATACTCCTATGTATTCAAACGGGTAAAACCTTAGAAGATCAGGAACGAATGAAGTTTCCCAATGACCAATTTTATTTAAAGTCACCAGAGGAAATGATGGCGTTATTCCCTTATGCCCCAGAGGCCATCAGCAACTCCCTCAAGATTGCAGAAAGATGTAATGTGGAGTTTGACTTTAATACCATACATTTACCTGAATATGGGCTACCAGAGGGCTTGACAGTAGAGGATTACCTCAATCAGCTTTGTTATGAAGGATTAGAAAAGCGTTACGGGGAGATTACCCAAGAATTGAGGGAACGTCTAGAATATGAGTTGGGTGTTATTAGAGAAATGGGATATACAGAATATTTCCTAATTGTATGGGACTTTATTAAGTATGCAAAGGACAATGAAATACCTGTGGGTCCTGGACGGGGAAGTGCAGCAGGAAGTATAGTTGCCTATACCCTAGGGATTACCGATATTGACCCCATCCGATATAATCTAATCTTTGAACGTTTCCTAAATCCTGAAAGGGTGTCCATGCCGGATATTGATATTGATTTTTGCTACGAACGGCGGGAGGAAGTCATTGACTATGTAAAAAGAAAGTATGGAGATGAAAAGGTAGCCCAAATCATTACCTTTGGAACGATGGCGGCTAGGGCTGCTATACGGGATGTTGGTCGGGTAATTAATATGCCCTATAATGAAGTGGATCAAATTGCTAAACAAGTCCCCTTTGCCATAGGTATGACAATAGAAAAAGCTTTAGAAATGAATCCTATCCTTAGACAGATGACGGAGGAGGACGAAAATGCCGATTTCCTAATTAGGATGGCGAAAAAGCTAGAGGGTATGCCCCGTCATGCCTCTACCCATGCGGCAGGGGTGGTAATTTCAAAAAAAGCACTGGATGAATACGTCCCCCTATATATGCACGACCAGAGTGTCACCACTCAGTTTCCCATGGGACATCTAGAGGAACTTGGATTATTAAAGATGGACTTTTTAGGACTTAGAACCTTGACGGTTATACGGGATGCGTTGTCTTTGATTGAAGCTAACCACGGGGTAATAATTGATTTTTCTACCTCCACATATGAGGACCCAAAGGTGTATGAAACCATCAGTAAAGGGGATACCCTTGGTCTCTTCCAATTGGAGAGTGCTGGAATGATTCAATTCCTAAAGGAGCTGAAGCCCAATTGCTTTGAGGACATTGTTGCTGGAATTTCCCTTTATCGACCAGGTCCAATGGATTCTATTCCTAAATATATAGAATATAAAAACAATCCTTCAAACATCCAATATAAACATAAAAAGCTAGAACCAATACTAAACGTTACCTATGGTTGCATGGTGTATCAAGAGCAGGTAATGCAGGTGGTAAGGGATTTGGCAGGATATAGCTACGGAAGAAGTGATTTAGTACGTAGAGCGATGGGTAAAAAGAAAATGGATATCATGGAGGAAGAAAGACGATACTTCATACACGGCAAAACAGATACCGATGGTAAAGTTGAGATTCAAGGATGTATTCGAAATGGTGTACCAGAAAAGATTGCCAATGAAATCTATGATGAAATGATTGACTTTGCCAAATATGCCTTCAATAAATCCCATGCAGCTGCCTATGCAGTATTGGCCTATCAAACTGGCTATCTTAAATCCTACTATCCTGTGGAGTTTATGGCGGCATTGATGACCAGTATCATGGGGAATACCTCAAAGGTGGGTCAATACATTCAAGATTGTAAGCGGATGGGGATTGAAGTGCTACAACCCCACATCAATCGTAGTTATAGTAAATTCACAGTGGAGGGGGATAAAATTCGCTATGGTTTGGCGGCAGTAAAAAATGTTGGGGTAAATATGATAGAAGCCATTGCGGAGGCAAGAGAACGTAAGGGTGACTTTGTTAGCTTTTATGATTTCTGTCAGAAGGTGGAGTCGCGGGATTTAAACAAGCGGGCTGTTGAAAGTTTGATTAAATGTGGTGCCTTCGATTGTCTAGAAATTTTTAGATCTCAGCTTTTGGCAATCTATGAAAGGGTATTGGAGGGGGTCAATCTAGACCGTAAACGAAATATCCAAGGACAAATTGGTTTTTTTGATGTGGAGGAGGCTTCTGCCATATCATTAAAGGAAGACCTACTACCAGATATTAAAGAATTTGAAGAAAAGATCAGACTGGCAATGGAAAAGGAAGTAATGGGGCTGTATATCAGTGGACATCCCTTATCTGAGTTTGAGAAGGAGCTGACTAAATACGTTACTGTCTACAGCAATGATTTAGTAGGTTTAGTTGAAGAGCCAGAGGAGTCAAAACTAAAAGACGGACAACAGGTGATTGTAGGGGGCATGATTATTGAAAAGGTAACAAAAACCACTAGAAATAATCAGCTCATGGCATTTATTACCCTAGAAGATCTATATGGAACGATGGAATGTATTATCTTTCCAAAGACCTTTACTAGGTTTATGAAATATATAGAAGAGGATCGTTCCATCCTATTGGAGGGGACTTTAAATGTTAAAGAAGAAGAAGTCCCCAAAATTCTAGTAAATCGCTTGAAACCTCTAGTAAAGGAAGAACTAAAAAAGTTAAAAATAATTATTGAAGACGAAAGAAATTTAGTACTATTGGACAAAATAAAGCCGACACTTAGAAAATATAATGGGAACGTGCCGGTATATATATCTATAGGGGAAGGACAAAAGACCATAAGGGCTAAACGGGACCTATGGGTGAGCTTAGAAGAAGACTTATTGGCAGAATTACGAAATACCTTCGGCGAAGAATGTGTGATGATTAATTAATTGTTTGCGAATTTTGAATGGGCAATTCTTGCCGATGCGGCTGCGGCTACTGCAGCGACTAAATCATCTAAAAAAGTATGTACTTTTTCATCAGAGTTATTTAGGGATTTTAGTATGCCAAATTTATTTTTATCAAGATACCCAAAGTTGGTCAAGCCAATGGTGCCATATATATTAGTGATGCTGAGGGCTAAAATTTCATCTATTCCATATAAGGGTTCATCTCGTTCAAGGATTCCTTGTAGCGGCTCTGGGAGAAGTTTTTCCTCAGTGTACAAATCTAAGATCACACCAGTGATGATGGCATTTTGAACTTCGCGTTTTTCTAGAACTCGATCGATACTCTCTTCACAATCTTCAATGGTTAGTGGACCATATTTAGATTGAAGTTCATAGACTAAATCAGCAATCTCCTTTATGGTTACGCCACGATCTGCTAATATCTGTATAATTAATTCTTTCAAATTCATTCCTCCCTTTAACAATATTTTATAGTTAGAAATCATTGTATATGTTATAATATGAAATATATTTCTAAAAGGGAACAATATACTTAAATAACGACAAGTAGTAATGGAGATAGATGCTTTTAAAATGGTGGAAAAGGAGGCCTAATGGACTTATGTGGACAGTTGTATATATGGCGAATACTAAGCAGGATGCGGAAAATATTCAGAAAATGCTAGTGGAAGAAGGCTTCTTAGTCAAAGTAAAACCAATCAGTAAAAATAATATAGAGGGAACTTCCGAAGTACTGGTACCTAGATCTGAAGTGGAAGAAGCCCATACCATATTGATGCAAAGGGGTTTTTAAATACCCCTATTTTGTTCAAGCCCCCTAACTTCTTCTTCAACTTTAAAAATGAAGGTTGCTTTGAATCAAGGGGTTTTGAACAGGTGGAACAATTTGAATTTTGAGAAGATGAGGGACTAAAATAATATTACAGGGACATAGAATGTCCCTGTGGTTGAAAAGGAGGTAGCCATATGCAGACAATAGGGGTATTGACCAGCGGAGGTGACTCACCTGGTATGAATGCAGCTGTAAGGGCAGTGGTTAGGACTGGTATATACAAAGGGTTAAAGGTCATTGGTATTCGTCAAGGCTATCATGGTTTGATTAATGGATTGATGGATGAAATGAACCTATCTTCAGTCGCCGATATTATTCACAGGGGCGGCACCATGCTTCAAACCGCCAGAAGTGAAGAGTTTAGAACTGAAGAAGGAAGGAGAAAAGCTAACTATGCCTTGAAAATCTTTGGAGTAGATGGACTTGTTGTCATCGGTGGAGATGGTTCTTTTGCAGGAGCAAAAAAACTAAGTGAGTTAGGAATTAAAACCATAGGGATACCTGGTACAATTGACAATGACTTAAGATATACTGACTATACCATTGGATTCGATACAGCAGTGAATACCGTAGTAGATGCCATTGGTAAAATCCGCGATACCTCTACATCCCATGGTAGAGCAAATGTGATTGAAGTAATGGGAAGGCATTGTGGAGATATTGCCCTTTATGCTGGTTTAGCAGGAGGGGCCGAAAGTATCATTGTTCCAGAAGTACCTTTTGAAATTGATAGAGTTTGTAAAAAGTTAATAAAAGGTAGAAATAGAGGGAAACTACATAGTATCATCCTATTGGCAGAGGGTGTTGGTGGCGGAATGGATATCGCAAAGGAAATTGAAGAAAAAACTGGAATAGAAACAAGGGTAACAATTCTTGGGCATATTCAAAGAGGTGGAACACCTACGGCTTTTGACAGAAACATTGCCAGTAAAATGGGTGCAAGGGCAGTGGAACTGTTGGTAGCGGGAAAAAGTTGTAGGGCAGTAGGTGTAAAGGGTTTAGATGTAATTGATGTAGATTTTGATGAGGTTTTTAATACCGAGAATAAATTTGATAAGAAAAGTTATGATTTAGCAAATATATTATCTATTTAACAAGATAGGGGGAGTATAAATGAGAAAAACTAAAATAGTATGTACCATTGGGCCCGCCAGTGAAGGTAAGGAAATATTTACGGAGTTAGTCAACCAAGGATTAAATGTCGCAAGGTTAAACTTCTCCCATGGAAACCATGAGGAGCATGAAGCGAGAATCAAGACCATTAAAGAAGTACGAGAAGAATTACAGGTACCTGTGGCTATTCTCTTAGATACAAAGGGTCCAGAAATCAGAACAGGTAAGTTTAAAGACCCAGAGGTTCAACTGGAAGAGGGACAGGAGTTCACCATCACCACTAGGGATATTCTTGGAGATGAGACTATATGTAGTATTACATACAATGGATTACCAAAGGATGTCAAAGTGGGGGATTCTATTTTAATCGATGATGGATTAATCGGCTTAAAAGTTAAGGATATCAAAAACGATACTGATATCCTTTGCATCGTAGAAAATGCTGGGGTAGTAAAGAACCATAAGGGAGTTAACGTACCTGGGGTAAAAATTAACCTACCTGCTATTACAGAAAAGGATCGTAGTGATATTGAATTTGGTATTAGAATGGATATCGACTTTATCGCTGCTTCCTTTGTAAGAAAAGCCAGTGACGTATTGGAAATCAGAAGGATACTAGAGCAAAACAATGCTGAACACATCCATATTATCTCTAAAATAGAGAATCAAGAGGGTGTAGATAATCTTGAAGAAATTATTGATATATCCGACGGTATCATGGTGGCTAGAGGTGATTTGGGAGTTGAAATCCCTACTGAAGAAGTACCATTAGTTCAAAAAGAAATGATTAGATTATGTAATTTAGCTGGAAAGCCTGTTATCACAGCTACCCAAATGCTAGATTCTATGATGCGAAATCCTAGACCCACTAGAGCTGAGGTGACGGACGTAGCCAACGCCATATTTGACGGAACAGATGCCATCATGCTGTCGGGAGAAACAGCTGCTGGAAAATATCCTGCTGAGTCAGTAAAAATGATGGCTGATATTGCAAAAAGAACAGAATCTGCCATCAACTATTGTGATCTATTGAAACATAAATCTTTAGTTAAAGAAGTTACAATAACAGACGCCATCAGCTATGCTACTTGTAGTACAGCAATGGATTTAATGGCATCTGCCATCATCACAGCAACTTCATCTGGATATACTGCAAGAATGGTTTCGAAATTTAGACCAAAGGCACCAATCATTGCAACAACAGTAAGCGAAAGAATAAGAAGAAGAATGAGCTTAGTTTGGGGTGTTCAATCTGTTCTAGTAGATGAATTACAGTCTACAGATGAAGTATTAGAGGTTTCGGTACGCAAGACTTTAGAACAAAAACTCATTAAACGAGGGGATTTAGTAGTAATCACAGCTGGTGTACCAGTTGGAGTTGTTGGAACCACCAACCTTATCAAGGTTCATATTGTTGGTGATATATTAGTTTCTGGTACTGGTGTAGGAAAGAAATCAGTTACAGGTAAAGTTGTGGTAATCAATGACGAAAGTGACTATGCTTCCTTCAAAGAAGGGGATATTTTAGTAGTGCAGTCTACTGATAAAGAAATTGTGCCATTAATTGAGATTGCTGGAGCCGTCATTACTGAAGAAGGAGGCTTAACAAGCCACGGAGCAATTGTTGGGTTAAACTATGGTAAGCCTACAATTGTTGGTGTTGCTGGTGCTACCTACAAATTAAAAAACAGGGATATCGTAACAGTGGATGCAGCTACTGGATTAGTATACAGTGGGAAAACAAGAGTACTATAATTAAAAATTCTTTTACAGAAGTTTAACCTGTTTATAACACAAATAAAGGTTTAGAATCATATAATGAGTATATGAAATCAATATCCCCCTTTAATTATTGATATTCATGAATGCCGTTACCTTTATAGAACTTACAAATCTGTAAGTTCTTTTTTTCTTTGATAGAAAAGGAATCTACTGGTGAATATAGAATTAAATAAGTAAACCTTTGTATATAATATTATTGGGAGGTATATATATGTATTATAACGAATGTGAAGTAACGGTAAGATACGCTGAAACTGACCAAATGGGAGTGGTTTATCATGGGAACTATTTTACTTGGTTTGAAATTGGAAGAACAACGCTACTAAAGTCAATTGGGTACTCCTATAAGGAGCTGGAAGATAAAGATATTATGCTGCCTGTAATTGATGTAGGGTGTCAATACAAGGAATCAGCAAAATATGATGATGTAATTGTCATCAAAAGTACAGTAAAGGAAATGAAGGGAGTAAGAATTACCTTCAGCTATGAACTGTATAGAAAAAAGGATGGAAGACTATTGGCTACAGGAACAACCACCCATGCTTTTGTGGATAAATCCTTTAAGCCCATCAGTATTAAAAAGAAGTATCCAGAGTTTTATCAAAAGCTTATATAAAAATAGTGGGGTGAAGATATGTTAATGAAATTAATCTTACTTTTTACTGTTATTCCAATCGTAGAACTAGGCTTATTATTAAAGTTAAATGAGTACATAGGTTTGAGCTATACACTATTAATCGTTCTAATGACAGGGATTGCAGGGGCCTATCTTGCAAAAAAAGAAGGTAGGGGTATACTGCAGAGGATTAAACTAGAAATGAGTCAAGGAAGAATGCCTGGGGATGAGTTAATCAACGGATTGTGCGTATTGATTGGGGGAGCTTTTTTATTAACCCCAGGGCTATTAACAGATATCAGCGGATTCATATTAGTAGTACCTTTTACTAGAGGGATTCTAAAACACTTTATCAAAGGAAGAATTCGTCAAATGGTGGAGGATGGCACATTTACCTTCTACTATCGTAAATAAAAATAAATTATTACTTATTATTTATTAATTATTAATTATTGGGTTTAAAGAGGAACTGAGGGAGGTTTAGCTTTGGAGAAAAGAAAGCTCGGAAGAACCAACTTAGAAGTAGGGGTTATTGGTTTTGGAGGAATCCCTATTCAAAGATTAAAAGAAGAAGAAGCCATAGACCTGATTAAAAAGGCGGCTGATGAAGGAATAAATTTTATAGATTCAGCGAGAGCCTACGGTGAGAGTGAAAAATTGATCGGTAAAGGAATAGCAGGTAATAGAGATCATTGGTATATTGCCACAAAAACAATGGCAAGGGATTATGAATCCATGAAGAAAGAAGTGGAGACCAGCTTAGCCGATTTTAATATTGACACCATAGATCTTTACCAGTTTCATTTGGTAAAGACAGAGGCACAACTGGAGCAAATACTTGCACCAGATGGGGCCTTCAGGGCATTGAAGGAAGCTCAAGAAGCAGGCAAGATTAAAGAAATAGGCATCACCAGCCATAGTGCAGAGCTGTTGGAGATGGCAATTGAAACTGATTATTTCTCAACTATCCAGTTCCCATATAATATTGTAGAACGACAAGGAGAAGCTCTTTTCAAGAGAGCAGCAGAAAAAAATATTGGGGTTATTATCATGAAGCCCCTAGCAGGGGGAGCTCTAGAAGATGGAGATCTGGCCCTAAGATTTATTTTACAAAATCCTAACGTTACAGTAGTGATTCCTGGGGTAGATAAAGAAGAACAGGTTTATGAAAATGCAAATGTAGGGAAGAATTTTGTGCCCCTATCAGAGGTAGACCAAAAGCGGATTGAAGAAATCAAGCAAAGTCTGGGTACAACCTTCTGTAGAAGATGTGGCTACTGTTTACCCTGTCCCCAGAAGATTGACATACCTACTCAATTTCTAATGGAGGGTTATTATTCCCGTTATGAATTGCAGAATTGGGCAGTAGAACGATATGGAGTGCTCCCTAAAAAAGCTTCGGAATGCGTAGAATGTGGTGTTTGTGAATCAAAATGTCCTTATGATCTACCCATTAGAAGCATGCTAAAAAATGTTGTAGCAAAGTTAGAACCTAATAATAAATAATTGATATGAAATTTATGGTATAATAATGCCATAATTTGAGTATAATCACTAATAGTTTATTGAAGGCCAATAAATTTAATTCAATCACGGGTATACTGATTCTATCTTTGGAGTACATTGCTAACAATGTACTCATTTTTTTTTTACCCCAGCCTGTTGAAAATGCCTTACAAGATAAAAAGCAGCTATGGTGGCTGCTATTTTTCTGGATTAATAAATTTAGATGGATAGAGGGGACTAGATATGGTTTGTCCAGCAAAGGTGCTCAGGGGTTCTCCCTCTACTTGAAGAACAACTCCTTCTACATCTGGTAAAGAGGTAAAGGTATAAAGGAGCGCCTCCAGCATAAAACGCTTTTTAGCATTGTCTTCTGGGTGTGGCAATAAAAAGCCCTCTGAAAGATTAAGGGTTAGAATACCCTCATGTAAATTATGGGACACTAACTCCACCGCTTCAGGAAGTGGGGGTTGAAGCTGATATTTATAAATATCCTGTTGTCCACTGTACTTCAGTTTATTAAAAAGTAATTCTATTGTAGGACTTTCCTCATATAAGGGAATTGGTGTTAATAGAATACGATCTGTCTCTGTAATGGTGCCGATATAAATACGGGCTCTTTCAGATTGGTAGAAGGGCTTATCTACTTGATGGTCATGAAAAGCAACTTCTTTAATTTTGTTGCCAAAGTAGAATTGTACCCCATCTACTGCATCAATAGAGGTAAGGGATTGAATAAAACTCTCCATGGCGACTCTAGCACTTGTAGGATAAGATTCATAGATTCCAATGTCATTGGGAAGATAGACTCCTGCAATACCGTTTCTTAAGCTTAATTTTGCATTAGATGGAATAGGTGAATCTTCCGGTAATCCCAGTGAAGGGTTTGGGCCTTTTTCTAAATTATCTAGAGTGTGTCGTAGAGGTGTATTGGTGTAAGGAATTACTCTTGTAATCGGGATTAAATGACTAGCCAGAGGGTCTGTAAAGTACAAAGTTAATGCTGTTTCATTATTTTTAATGGATTGAAGTGCTGGTATGTACTGATAGTTGGTAGTGAAGCTTAAGGCCACATTAAAGGTAGGGATAGATATTTCTGGAGTTCTAATATTCGGTTTAATCATTAGACGATAATCACCATCTGGTATATCTAATTTATCTTGCTTAATACTAAATTCGATGGTCATTGGATTTTCTTTATTAAGTAAAAGGGAATCTAGTGTTTGCTTGGGCATAGAAGTGAGGGTGATTTGATCTTGTTCTATTTTTTTAACATGGATGTCATCGAGATATAGGTCGAGGGATAGTGGATTGTCGGGGTTTAGGTTAATATTAATTGGGTTTTCTTCTGAGATTAGTTGCACTGTAACACTTTGCTGGATATCACTGATGGTCTCTACTTGAACATCCATAGATAAGTTGTTTTGTAAAGTGACCCCTGTAGTGGATACACTAAAATTAAGGGTATTGGCATAAAGGGGAACACCAGTTGCGACAAAACAAACAACCAATAGTAATATCATATTTCTAATTGCTCGAAACATTTCATCAACTCCTTACTAGCTTGTCTACTCTTATATACTATTATAAAATAAGGAATTGCAATGGTAAACCATTATTATGCAACAAATTATGTCAAAATCGGCAGAAGTAGTGTAGAATAGAAAAGGATATACTAAAACTAGTCATAATAATACAGAGAACATTCAAAAAAATTTTAATAAAAGAATAAAAATTTTTAAATATGAATAGAAAAAGGAGTAGTTTTAATGGTAGAAAAGAACAAGGTATATGAAATACAAATCATTGACCTAGGCCATAGTGGCGAAGGAATCGGAAAAGTAGATGGATTTACAGTATTTGTGGAGGGGGGATTGCCAGGGGATGTTATAAAGGTGAAGACAACGGTAGTGAAGAAGAACTATGCCACTGGTAAGTTACTGGAGATGATTACCCCATCCAATAGTCGAGTGGAGCCTACTTGTGCAATAGCTCATAAATGTGGGGGCTGTCAGATTATGCACATGGACTATCAAGCTCAACTGGATATTAAAACCAGTCGAGTAGAGGAAACCCTAAAGCGTATTGGAAAAATAGATGCAAAGGTTTTACCTACCCTTGGAATGGATAATCCCTATTGGTATCGGAACAAAGCTCAATTTCCTGTTGGGATGACGGCAGGAAAGGCTATTCTGGGCTTTTATGAAAAGGGAAGCCACAATATAGTGGATACGGGATACTGCCATATCCAACACCCTGTTAATGAAAAGATTGTAGCGCTGATGAAGGATTTTATTCAAAAATATAAGATTAGTGTCTATGATGAAAAGACTAAAAAGGGTCTAATCCGTCATGTGGTGACCAAGGTGGGATACCAGACAGGTGAAGTGATGGTGGTGGTGATTACAAATGGAAAAGAGTTACCCCATCAAGAGCAATTAATTAAGTTGTTAAAGGATAATATAGAAGGTCTTGAGAGCATTGTGCAGAACATCAATACTCAAAATACCAATGTGATTTTCGGACGAGAATCAATAACTATCTATGGTAGGGATCATATCGTGGACTACATCGGGGATTTAAAGTTTAATATCTCTGCAAGGTCCTTCTTCCAAGTGAATCCGTTGCAGACAAAGGTGCTGTATGAAAAGGCTCTGGAATATGCCCAACTAAAGGGTGAAGAATCAGTATTTGATATTTACTGTGGTATCGGAACAATTTCATTGTTTTTAGCCCAAAAGGCAAAAAAGGTCTATGGGGTTGAAGTGGTGGAGGCTGCCATTGATGATGCTAAAAAAAATGCTGAAATCAATGGTATGACCAATACAGAGTTTTATGTTGGAGAAGCAGAAAAGGTTGTCCCAGAGTTGTACAAGCAGGGGATCAAGGCTGATGTAGTGGTTGTGGACCCTCCAAGAAAGGGCTGTGATGAGGCAGTATTAGACACGATTGTCAGTATGGCTCCTGAAAGGATTGTTTATGTATCATGTAATCCTGCTACACTAGCTAGGGACTTGGCTTATTTGAATGATCGAGGTTATAAAGCTGAGGAAGTTCAGCCGGTGGATATGTTTCCTCATACTAGTCATGTGGAGACGGTAGTATTGATGTCAAGGGTTGAGGTAAATACGATGTTTTAGGGATAAAAAACTTTGCAAATAAAGGGTTTCCGTGATTTGAGATCTGGTTTCAAGCCGGCAGGATAATAACGGGATTTTTCTTTGTGAAAACTTGTCCAAGATAGGCAGGTTAGATGATCAAGAAGATATTATGGATATTGATGTGGTAAGTTGACAAGATTGCTGGCAAAAACGTGGTGAGTTGACAAGATGACTAACGAAATCAGCATAGGTGTCGTTGGTGACAAGAGTTCGAAGTAACTCTCCTAAGAATGATAATAATAAAATAAAGGGCTCCTGACATTGCATCGTTAGTTCGATTGTTTTACCATGATGCTAATACCAGGAAACCCTTATTTTTTTCGCGGGGACTTATAAACTACTATGAAATCAATGATGTGAGGCTGACATGATATATGAAGAGATTAATCCTCTCTCACTGCATCCTCATCGAAAATTCTATCAAGCTCTTCATTTGACGTAATACCCCTAACCTTGTTTCTAATAGTTGTTTTTTCCATATCAAGTCGATAGAAATGCTCGCGACCATCAACACCTTTTTTTAGCCTAATGAGCTGAATCCTACCAAATTTATCCCAGTGTTTTTCTGCAAACTTTGCTAAACCAACTGCTTTAGGGTAATTGTCTTTACGACTAGGGTCATGTGGTTCAAGAATATCAAAAATGTAACCGTCTGTATCAACTCTTACTACTACCAAATCTGGGAACATGGAAGTGGTGACACCGTTAACTTCATATGGAATTTCAAGGGACCACTTTTTACGATCAAGGTTACGCAACCAGCAGATAGCTCCATTTTTAAGCTCTTCATCAAGCAATCCACTTTCCCATTTATTTAGTTTTGTTTGGAATGTACCATCTTCATTACAGTAGAGGTGTTGTTCAAACTTTACACTATCTTCTGGCAGATAAAAATCGATTGAATCTGGCATTACCCATGGAACAGAAATGGGTTGTACTGAAGCGTTGATTAATCTTTCATAAAATGTCTTACGTGCTTCATTCAATTTTGCAATAGAGCGTTTGTTATGTTCATACAGTTTGATAAACTCTTTCTCAGCCAAATCATTTATTCTTTCCATTGCATCTGTATCGTTTGTAAGAACTATGATTTCAACTTTTACATCAATATGATCTCTACTACTATTCTTAATCCAGTATTCTTTGTGCAACCCTTCACCTAAAATCTTTCCGGACTGCTCAAAATGACGGGAAATATCAAAATCTGACACTGTCATAGTCTGTGAGGACTCATCAAAAGAATAGGCGTTGTCACCATAGTCAAATGTCAGCGTTCCAAGCGAAAAGCCAGTGATTGCAGCTACTCGGTTTTCAAAAAGACCACTTTCTTTGAGCTTTGTGAATTCTTCCTGCATTTTTAATAACACTGCGTTTTTTACAGTCTTCTGAGATTCTAAATCGATACCATCCATAGTTAGAGCACGAGAAATCTGTATCAATAATTTTAAAGGTGCTTGCTTACGAGTTGAATCTATCCTGTAAGTGATAAGATTATCCATCGCATCAAATACGTCTGTATAAGCCAAGTTTCTCCCTAATGTTACAAGTTCTTTGTTGGTCCCAGTTTCAGTTGGCATAATAGCTTCACTATCACGTAGAGCCTTGACAACATTTTCAACCGTTTTTTCATCAAAGTATGGAAGGAATAAGCTGACGCTGTTAAGTTCAGCATCTGAAGAAATCCTTCTAGCTAAAGGAGTACGAATAACTCTCCCTAATAATTGAGCAATGTAAGTATAATCCTGTGCACTCCTGAATGACATCATTGTTTCGGCACGTGGACAGTCCCATCCTGTAGAGAGGTTCATTTTAAAGAATACAACCATTACGTTTTCTTCGTCATTTATTCTAGATGCTTCTATTTGTTGTATTTCAATGTCGCGCACTTTAAGTGTACCGCGGTCATTAAATGTATGAACAACCTCTCCAGGTTGTAATTTTCGTCCTATAGACTCTTCTAATAAATCAATACAAGTTCCTAAGTCTGTATGAGTTGCTTCGCGCTCATTGCCATCCTCAACCTGAATAACAAGAATAGGATTTACCATTTTCTCGTCTTCACTCTCACAATAGGATTTCCAATGAACACATTTCTTTCGCCAATTTTCTACTGCTCCTTTGAACATTGTCATATTGGCACTTAATTGAATATCAGGATAGTGTATGATAATTCTATCTTTCAAGAGGCCGGATTCGCGCACTTGCTCGGGTGGGACGATGACTTTCTGGACCGTTGATGTTGTTCCAGCAATCAAATTATCAAACCTCTGTGGTGTTGCTGTTACACCGATTACTAAAGGCATAATGCAAAGTCCGTCTTCTTTACTGCCTTTAATAAATTTTTGCATTATAGATTGTGCCTTGTTTTCAGCTTGAACAGATGTATAGGTGCCTCTATGAGCCTCATCAATAACTACATAAAACTTTTTAGGACTACGCTTCGCAGTATTAGTAAGTGTTTCCCATATTGAATATTGTCGTATATCTGAAGTTCCTGTAAGCAGTTTATCAGAACCAAGTTTCTGAGTATTTAAAAAGTAAATGCAGCCACCTTCAAAATATTCAGCATTAAAGGTTGAATCAATAGTTACCAGATCTCGAACACGGATTTTGTCCGACTTACTTTCGATCTTCAGTCTAGTTTGTTCATTGAGTTCGGGTGAATCTGAGAGCCAAATAAAAACGGAATCTGGATCTCCAATGCTGTCGGCACTACCATATAATAAATCTTCAAAGAGTGTTGTCATAATAATGGTTTTTCCTGAACCTGTGGGAGCGGAAAAGGATATAATCTGTGGGTCACGTTCACTCCACATTAAGTGTGCTTTATTGATTTTGTCGTGTAGCTCTGTAAGGGCCGTTTCCTGAAAAGGAAATAATATATCTCTCATTTATGAATCCCTCCTGCTTCCCAACACAAAGTTATCGATATAATCACGATAAAGTTGGTGTGTGTTATTTATTTTTACTCCAGCTGTCATTTCACGGAAAGCTTCCTCGGAGTTAGTAACGAAGTACACCACTTGGATGTTATTTTCTTCAGAGAGCTTTTCGGTAAACTCAGCAAATTTTGTCTCATCAACCAGGATAGCAAAACCATTTTGAGGTAAAATTAGCATGTCTGGCACTTCATTATTATTTATTTCAGGTCTTTTTCCAATTGCACCAGACTTAAGCCATAATAACGGCAATATTTCGCTAAACTGGTGTCCTAATGAAACACTATTTTTATCTAGGAAATCTAGTTTGAAGTATTCTGCATTGGCAGGAAAGCCTTCGTTCATTGGACGCTTAATTTGTGATGTTAAATTTATGAGGCCGAGCAAGTCTGAAACCTTCGATTTAATGATCTTGAATACTGCGGCTTCTTTTTCAATAATGTAAAAGTCTATGATGTGGTCTTGGCCTTCCAGAGCATCCAACCATTCATCAACAGCATTTGCATCAAAAAGAATCGATGCTGTATGTTTATCAGAAACAATGAATTTACTATACGACTTTACCAACGTTTGTGGTAGTTGTGTTTTTCCTTCTTTGCTGCGAAGCAAAGAAACAAGCTGCTTTTTGGTAGTTTTCGTTAGAACTTCAAAGTCTTCAGCAAAGCTAAGTTGATAGAATGAACGTTCAACTTCCTTTGTTTCAGTCAGGGTTGTAATGTAATCACCTGTCAAAATTGTACCATCGTCACGCTTGCCAAGGATGCTATATTTTGTCCTCGGCCAAGTTACTGCTCGGCAAATTCCTTGTTTTTCCCAATCAGGATCACCTGGCTGATAGCCGCTTCTTTGTAAATTTCGAGCCTCATCAACTGAAACTTCATTGTTGGTAACTATTATGCATCGCCTGTGACCGCTGTCTTCAGCATTCAAAAGATTAACAGCGTGGAGAGTCGTACCACTTCCAGCAAAGAAATCAACAATGAGAGCATTAGGGTTATCTTTAATTACCACACCAAGCGCATCATGGACCGCATAAAGTGATTTAGGGAAAGAAAATGTATTAGGCTTATTGAGTATACTTGTAATCATGTCAGTTCCATATGTTCCTGCATTATGAGAGTTTCGGTACCAAACGGTCCGAACGAGTTGATTTGTCTCACCAGCATATTCCACCTCAACGGCTCCAGTAACATTGTTGCGTCCAGTTATGATTATCTCTCCACGTTCGATCTGTTCGCGTTGTTTTTTAAACAAATATTTAATAGGCCATGTTTTTCGCTTAGCATCGAATTTCCCAACAGAAACATATCCAAGCTCTATCATCTTATTTAAAGTGTCATTGCTCATTGACCATCGGCCTTCCGATAAATCAGTTCGAACGGGCCATGCGGCTTTATATCCATCTATAGTAGCATCGTAATCAGGATGTTCTCCTAATGGTAAAACATCCCCAGCCTTGACAACCCGGTTATTTTCTTCATCAATTAATATTGGATAGTATAAATTAGGTGAATCTTGCCTATATGAATCACTGCCTCGTCTAAGCAAAGATGCCCATGTTACCTTTTTTGAAAAAGCATCGTTTTCTCCAAGCATTCTATCGAACCAACTTGAAATATTCGCCAGTGGCATAAAAACATAAATGATATACTCTTCAACTCGAGCGAAATGTCCTTGTGATACGCCCTTATAATTAATTACGTCGGTTACCATTTGAATATGAGCTTCAGGGAAAAGCTCCTCAAGTAAAGTGCGAAGATGATGAACTTCGTGTTCATCGATAGTAACAATCAATATACCTGTATCAGGGTTTAATATTCTTCTAGCGATTTTTAATCTTTTTTGCATCATTGAAAGCCATTTGCTATGGCGCCAGTTATCACTAGAATCTACGTAATCATTATTGTATTTCCAATCCCGTGCACCTGTGTTGTATGGTGGATCAATATAAATACAATCGACCTTCTTAGGGTAGAGATATTCCAGTAACTGAAGGGCATGGTAATTATCTGCTTCAATGATTGAATGCCATGAATCATTATCAGGAGCATTTTCTACAGAATCAATTGGCTGAAGAGTAGGAAATATCGGTTCTCCAAACTGAGCAACTGAAACTAACTCCATAAGCGGGGAGTTCAATATATCTCCTGTTGTTTTGTTACGGCAAATTGCAGAATTACTCTCTAATTTTATTACTGTATATACATCATTAATGTGACCAGTTTTTAACGCAACTGTCGAACCGCGTTTGATAGGAACGTCGTAAAGAGGAGTACATTCTGGGATATGGTCCTCAAATACAAGTCCAAATTTTTTATTTTTTGAAATACGTGTAAATTCCTGTTCCAAGCGGTTACGCAAGGAAGTGTCCGGAATTTGACGCAATAAATCATCAATTGCAGCCATTTTTTAAAATCCTCCTTTATTTAATCGTTCGATTCGTACTTACTCCACGAACGACCAAAAAGTTCATTTCCGTCAGATAAACGTAATATTGCAGTTTCTTCTAAAATTCTATGTGCATTCTCGGTTGTAGAATCAGCTTTATCAAATGCAATAAAAACTTGGCGTTTGGTAGACTGATAACGTTCCAATAAATGTTCCAAGTGAACATCCTCAATACGTTTGAGAATGTTTGAGTCGTGGATGATAGCAGGAACTGGACGTAATTCAAGAATACTTAAATCATAAACAACTAGACTTTTGAAGGCAGTTCCTTCACTTGTGTTGCCAGGAGTCTCAAAAATAATATCTTTTTGAGGAGAGATATATAGAAGGGGAGCAGTTTCTTGCTTTTCAGTTACTACCCTATTAATTAATTCCATCCTAGAATTAATATCGTCTTGAATCTCACCTATTTTTTCAGATTGTTGCAACAGTAGCTTTTCTAATTTTTGCTCTGCTTCAGCTCGAGCATCTTGTAATTCTTTTTGATGAACCAACTCTGATGTCTCTTCTTCAAGCCTATCAATGCTCTTAGATACATTGATGCACTGGGAAAGCACTCTCTCAGACATTTCCTTTGCTATGCCAGACTCTTCAATTTTCCTATTTAGACGATTTATTTCCTTATCGTACTCTTGGATCAGTGGTTGCAGTCGGTTTATTTCCTGATCCATTTCTTCACCTAAAATTTCTCTAATTCTTACATGAAAATGTTCTATCTCTGCAAATGCTTTTATATTAGCGTTGGGAAAGAAATTAGCTAAGGAATTAAATTCACTTTCGGTATTGGTCTTGCTATCAAGGATATTGCTCAAGATAGCATTGAGTTCTGATTGCAGGCGATTGCGTTTGCGAATAAAACTATTCAAATCTCTTTGAACTGCTGATATCCTTTCGAATGTTTGTGTATCAAAACCAAATATTGCCAATTGAGCTTCCTCACTGTTTTTCATCAGCTTTTGAAGCCTCTTTTTTAATGATTCAATTGCCTTTTTATTACTTTCGATCTTTTCAATGTCAACTCTATGACGCTGACGATTTTTTAGTTGTGAAGCTTTAATTCCAAGTTCTTCTTCCATACTTTTGATGGATATAAGAATTTTGTAATGCCCGAAAAGTTTTAGTAGAAAATCTACAGCCTTTTCATCTTGTTCACGAGGCTTCACTAACAATGGATATTTTTCAAGAGTGTTCTCGCGCCCGTAAATACGGAAAAAACGCTCTGTAATATCTGAAAACGAAAGAGCAGGAAGGCTTATTTTATATTCCTGAAATAAAAACCTTCGGTAATCTTCAAGTGACAATTTTGCTATAAAATGATGCTCTTTGTCACTTTGATAAACATTTTTAGGATCATCAGTGCTTCTATAAAAATAGTATGGTTGACCATCAAACTCAAATTTGAAGTAAATTGTATGAGAGCCTATTTCTTTCTTTATATCTCCAGTCAGGGAGCAATAGCTTTCACCGCCGAATACATAATCTATAATCCATAGAAATGTAGATTTTCCAATCGCATTGCTTCCACCTGTACTTCCTAGAACCGTATTCAGGCCTGAATTGAAATAAATAGTATGATGGTCTGGAGCAAACTTATCGCATTTAATCTCTTTCAACATAGCGAAGTAGCCTCCCTTCCTCAATTAATTCAAGTTTTCCTAATGCAAATAAGCAATCTAATGCACTTAGAAAATCAGCCATGTCATATTTTCTTGACTTGGTTTTTTCGAATAGCTCTTTAGGTGACATATCCTGCTGTGACAATTCCTCAAGAATGTCAGGAAAAAGAGCAATAATGCTTTTTGCATAGGGTGTTACTTTATTTGGTAATCTCATCGAACACCTCACACCTTTGTACGAAGTAGGAGATTATGATCTCACATGCTTCTCTATATTTTCGCCCGGTTTTTTCGAATAATGTCTCAACAAGTAGATTATAAATAGCACTTTGGGATAATTGTGATTCATTTGCATCTTCGTACATTCGTTTGACGCTTTTTGCAAACTTATCGACGTTTAGCTTGTTTTCTCCTGCCAACCGATCTAGCGCATCGTTAACTCCTTGATACAACTGCCGAACATCAAAAAGCACCCTTTCTTTCAAACGTTTCTCAACGATTTTTTTCTCAACTTTCACAGGCTGGATTTTTAGTTGAGTGCCATCTGTAACATCCATCAAATCGACTTCACGGAGCACCTGTTCAATTTGTTTTTCTATTGTATATCTTGATGTCGCTTCTCTCGCGACTACAAGAGTTTCTAAATCATGCTTTTCAGATATTAGAGCTATTTTTTCTTCCTCAGAGACATTTTGTATTTCCCGTTCACAGTCAACACAAAGAACAACTTCATCAGTTTCAGAAAGGCGGACGATCTTAGCATAGTTAACATCGCTGCCTTCTTTTTTTATGCCTAAAACTTTACTGCATCTTTGACATTTGCCCCCCGTTTCAGTTAAGAGAACTAAAGCGCGAGTGTTAATTGATATTTCGTTTGCTGTTTCATAAGAGAAATTACTATATTTTGAAATGAAACTTATCTTGTCTTTTTCATCATTAAAGGACTGTATGTACTCATCAGTAACTTCCTTTACGCTATCTTCACAATTGCGGTTTTCAACATTTTGAACAGTGTAAAGAAATATTCCAGCGAGAAAATCTTCCAAGACAAATGCATTCCGTCTCGATATGGTTTCTTTCGTCATACCGTTAACTTTTTCAATGATTGTGTCAGGTTCAATTGCATTATCTGATGCAATGATGTCTTTCAGGGCAAGAACGATTAAGCACCTTTTGTTGCTGTCCAACATTTGAAGGATATTCTGCTTAAAGAACTCTGAAACATTCTGAGGGTCGGCTGATAAAGCAGCATCAGTTACAATACGTGAAAGATTTTTCTTGCCCTTTACTAAGTCTGAAGTAGTTCCATCATCGCTACGAACATCATAAGTAGACGCAACAGAAAGCAGCATGATACCGCACAACCACTTTTGTGTAATGCTCTTAGTTTTGCAATTTTTTAAAATTGTTGCCAAAGTACCAAAGCATAGCTTTTTCATACATGCGTCTCCTCTCAATAGATCTAATTAGTTGGAAGTATCATCGTCCACGAAATCGACAATGTCGCCAATGTTGACATTAAGAGCTTTACATATTCTTCCTAGCACATCCATACTTACTGGCAAATCTTTGCTCATTTTTGCTAACGTAGTCGACGTTAAATTTGTTTTCGCCATTAAATCTTTTTTCATCATTTTTTCATCAATTAAGAGCTTCCATAATTTGTTATAACTAAAAGCCATTTAAATCGCCTCCAAGCACAATTGGATGGTAACCAAGACGTGTCTTTACTATTGTAGCAATTTACTAAGCGAATTACAATCAAATATTTAAAAACACTTACTAGAACTTTATAAATACTTAGTTTTATGTTGTTTTGAGGATAAGTAAATATTTGCGGAGTCTCAGCGGAGTGTCAGAGGAGTATCAGCTGAGGATTTTAGGAACTCCAGCTATTAAAATTAAATAGATGGTAAGACAAGCTGATTTCTAGGAAAGACATCTGTAAACGGAAAAGTCTGATAGCTTACCAACTATGAAAAATACAATATGACCGATTTTCAATAAAGGCATATCGAAGAAAAGGAAGGAGGGAAAAGAAATGGCAAAACGTAATACACGCCAAACATCCAAGAGAGTTGCTTCAAAGGCAAGTAAAATTCTCAACGACGGACGTTACAGCAAAAATTCTAAATCAGTTGCTGGCAGTGCTTTAAGTCAAACTAGACCTAGCAAGAAGAAGTAGTTTTTATTTAGTCGATAGGCAGAGACAGATTTGAATAATCAGCCTGCCTATCTTCCTCAAAGGTAGTAATCAGTAAAGAGCATTTATCGCTCAACCAAAATAAATCTCAAAGTCCTAGTGCGCATACGGACGGCGGGATGCATAAGAGTTCAGAACACAGTGATAAAGACTGTGTTTGGAATGAAGATGCACCCACCGTAATTTCGTGTGCCCTTTTTTAGGACAAGCGGAGTCTGTGGTCATCTTCATCACAGGCTCTTTTTGTATTCCGCCGCCCAATGCCAGGACGGAAAGGAATACTTTATGAAGATTCGAGTTTTATATGAAGACAACATCAAAAATGGTCACAAGAACTACACCACAATTGAAATTCCAGATGGAGATTACAGCGTTATGCTGGACATTGATTACGAGCAGCGTCTTGCAGAGGCAAAGCCCGAAAAGAAAGCAGAAGTACAGCGTTGTAAGACTTTACAGGAAATGTTAGACCTAATGAATTCCAAAGAATACAACCACTGGCGCCGCTATCATAGGCATCTTGGCAATCCGAAGATTCCATATCGTAAAGATGATCAGGCTGAAGATGAAACAGATGTTATGGATACATTTGCAGATAACTCTCAAGAAATAGAGCGTTCTAACCAATACGAGCACGAGGATGTTTGTAAATGGATACGCAAGGTACTCGGTAAAAAAGAAGATTGGGCGGATATGTTTATCGCAGTTCGCATAGACGGTATGTCAATCCGCGAATATGCCAGCTCCATAGGTGCTGATGAAAACAACATTACTCAGAAGTTAAAACGAGCAACAAAAAAATTGGAACAAGAATATAAAAACCGTCAGATTTGACCTTCTCCCAAGGCTACCAGGTAGGAGGTCAAGACCTCCATAAAAATTTAAGGAGGTAATTCTGATGAGAGAATTAATACCTAAAGACCAATATGGTGTGTTTGCCGACACCAAAGATATGGCAAGAGTGGATAGTTTGTTTGTAGCAGAGTTCTTTGAGAAGGAACATAAAAATGTTCTGCGTGACATTGCTAAAATCACTGACCCCAAATCTGGGTTAAGCACAGAATTTGCTCAGCTCAATTTTGAGCCGACCTCATACACGGATGGTTGGAACAGAAAGCAAAAGGCTTATGCCATGACTCGTGATGGATTCACTATGTTAGTTATGGGATATACAGGGCAGAAAGCAATGAAGTTCAAAGAGTTATACATCAAACGCTTTTATGAAATGGAGCAGTTCATTAAAACTCTTGTTTCGGCTCGTAAGGAGTTCCCTTTACTGACAGACAACATTAGGTTACTTCATGAAAAACCAAAGCCATATCACTTCAGTAATGAATGCGATATGTTAAATCGCATCGTTATTGGAATGACGGCAAAGCAGTTTAGATTAGCAAATGGAATTGAAAAAGGAAAAAGCATTCGACCTTACTTATCTAATGAGCAGATTACGATGCTAGACACATTGCAAAAAGTAGATGTTGGTTTGTTAGTAGCTGTTCCAGATTATGGGCAGCGCAAGCGTTACTTGGAATGGTACAAAACCAAAATAGAAAATAATTAAGGAGGGCTACAACTATGTTTTATGTGAAAGAAAGAGTGAATGATTCCATGGGGATATCCATTGAAACAACAGATGAGAATGTATTTTGCCATTGCCCAATGTGTGGTGTTGAAGTAATGGTGGATATTGCAGACATCCTAGGTGATGGTGAAAGTGATTTATTTGGTACTGCAATATGTTGTAGCGAATGTAGTAAAAAGATTAGAGCCGGAGGTAGCTGTGATGAACATAAATAGGGCTTACTTAATACAATTAAAAGTATTGAAAATACTGAATTATAGGTCATTTTGTAGTATAATAAGTGTATAGGAAAGTGCTGAAAACAGTAAAAAACCGTACACTTTGGAGGAGCTATGTATAAGAATTCAGTAGGTCAATTGAGATTTGGTGAGGTCGAAATATTTCAAAGAGTCTCATTTCGACTAGATCCTGAAAACAGATGGGTAAAATTAGCTGATTTAATTCCTTGGTGGGAGTTTGAAGAAAAACATATCGACTGCTTTAAAAGTAATGTCTTAGGTCAAGAGGCTTTTACAGTTCGTGTAGCCTTGGGGACTTTGATCATTAAAACAAAGTTAAATATTTCAGATGAAGAAACCGTACTACAAATATCAGAAAATAAGTATTTGCAATACTTTATAGATGTCGATTTAAAAGAGGGAAAGAAACCTGTTGATGCTTCATTGATTACACATTTTAGAAAACGACTAGGTCCAGTAATCCTGATAGAAGAAAATAATCGAATTGCATATGAAGCTGCAAAACGGGAGCAAGATTCCGACGATGACAATGATGGAGATGAACCACCAATAGAATCAAACAATACAGATGAAGCTCCAGAAGATAAACCTAGACAAGGTACTCTTATTTTGGATGCAACCTTTGCCCCAAGTGATATCAAGTATCCTACAGATTTATCTTTGTTGAACAAAGCAAGAGAAAAACTTGAAGTAATGATCGATAAGTTGCATGTGCCAGATATAGGAACGTTGAGAAAACCACTTACAAATAAAAAAGTAGCAAGAAAGGATTTCTTATCAGTAGAGAAGTTACGTAGAAAACCAAAAAATAAATTGAAGCAAGCATTGAGGAAGCAGTTGAAGTATGTCAAGAAAGACCTCGAATTTATTGATGCTTACTTACATGAAAGCCCTGAGCGCTTGAACTTACTTTCATCTAGAGAAATCACAGAACTTTCAACAATCAGAGAACTATATATCCAACAGCAGAAGATGTTCGATGAAGGTATCAAAAGTGTAGAAAATCGAATTGTTAGTATATCCCAACCCCATGTAAGACCAATAGTTCGCGGCAAAGCAGGTTCTGCAGTAGAATTTGGTTGCAAGCTGTTGACAGGTGTTATCAACGGATACAGCGTCATTTTTAAAATGAGTTGGGATAATTTCAATGAGGGCATTTATCTACAAGCAGCAGTAGAAGCTTATGCAGAAGAGTTTGGTTACTATCCGGAAGCTGTCATAGTTGATGCAATTTTCAGAAATAGAGATAACTTAGATATTTAAAGAATCTTGGTATCCGTGTATCTGGTCCAAAGCTAGGTAGAGCTTCCAAAAACATCTCAATCAATGAAAAAAAGATAGCTCAATCAGACTCATCAAAACGCAATGAAGTCGAAGCTAGTTATGGCGTAGCTAAACGTAGATACGGCTTAAATCGTTTTATGTCAAAGCGTAGCGATACAAGTGAGGCCACAATAGCTTTACAATTTCTCGTAATGAACTTAGACAAGCTTGCTAAGCTTTCTTGCGCTCTAAAATATTGTTTGAATCTCATATTAGGATATATTTCCTATGAAAATCAAAGAATATTTGGAGAGCAAATGGAGAAGAGCTTATTGCTTTCTGTTCAGTAAGCCCTAAATAAATTCAATGCTGAAGGATACTATGACCCTACTCCCCATGAAGCACTAACTAATATTGTAAAAAAGGAAAAGGCAGCGTCAAAACCTGCCTTCCGTCCTTTGGTTTATATATGTGCTCCTTTTCGTGGGGCTGTTAAGGAAAATGTATTAAAAGCCACTCAGTTTACAGAGTTCACTTTCAATCGTGGATGTATCCCACTGACCCCACACCTTCTATTCCCATTCATGGATGATAGTAATGAGAAGGAACGTAATCTTGCTATTTTCATGGACATCATCCTTATGGGCAAATGTCAAGAAATATGGGTACTCGGTGATGTTATCTCAAAAGGCATGAGTATTGAAATTGAAAAGGCAAAGAAACGTAGACAACCGGTCAGATATTTCAATAAGGATTTTGAGGAGGTAGAGGCTTTATGAAGATAACATACTGCAATGGCCGAATGGATAAAAAATGGAAAAACAGCGATATTAGCTGGGGAGATTTCTGTTCCCGTGTTAAGACCACACAGCGTACTACTGAAACTGTTGAAGAATACCGGAAAATGAGAAAAGGCGGGCAAGATTCCATCAAGGATGTGGGCGGCTTTGTTGGTGGCCACTTAAAAGATGGCAGACGTAAAAAAGGAAATGTGCTGTCGCGGTCCATGCTGACTCTTGATATGGATTATGGAACAAGTGGTATTTGGGAAGAAATCTGTACCTTCTTCCCTTACCAGTGCTGCATCTATTCTACCCATAAGCATACTCCAGAAAATCCAAGGCTTAGACTAATTATTCCTCTTTCTCGTGATGTGGGAGAAGAAGAATATGCTGCGGTCAGCCGTATGGTAGCAAAGGAAATCGGCATTGACCTTTTTGATGACACGACCTATGAGCCGGAAAGATTGATGTATTGGCCATCTACTTCAAGAAACGGTGTATTTGTATATGAAGAAAAAGATGTCTCCCTCCTTGATCCGGATGAGTTTCTAAATAAATACGATGACTGGCGAGACACAAGTACTTGGCCGGTATCTTCCAGGCAATCTGAGGTGATAGAACGTTCATTAACAGAACAAGCTGATCCACTTTCTAAGGAAGGTGTGATTGGCACTTTTTGCCGTACTTACTCTGTAAGTGATGCAATTGACAAATTTTGGTAAATGTCTATGAGCCTTCAGCAATGGTAGGTCGGTATGATTATATACCAGCCGATTCAAGTGCTGGGGTCATACTCTATGATGATAAATTTGCATACTCCCATCATGCAACAGATCCAGCAAGTGGGAGGTTGCTGAATGCATTTGACCTTGTTCGTATTCATAAGTTTGGCAATTTGGATGATAGAGCATCAGAGAATACTCCACCAAGTAAATTGCCATCTTTTATCAATATGTGTGAATTTGCCATTAAAGATGATGAAGTGAAGGGGCAATTTGCTAAAGAGCGTATGGAGCAGGCAACGGATGATTTTACGGATGATACATGGCAGACAGCTCTTGAACTTGATAAACAGGGCAAGATTAAGGATACCCTCGATAATATTGTCCTTATCATCCGTAATGATAAGGAGCTTGAATCCATTGCTTTTAATAAGCACCGTGATGGAATCGATGCCAGAAATGGTCTGCCTTGGGATCAAATGAAGGCGGTTGGAATGACTCGGATAATGCTGCCCTTAAGAACCTTTTGCGGGGAATGCGGGGATATTTACAGACGGGTCTATTGGAATGTTCACGGTAGAAAAGAGTTTGTTTGGCGATGTGTCACAAGAATCGAGCAAGGTCCCGAAGTCTGCAGGAACCGAACTGTAAAAGAAGGTGATTTATATGATGCGGTTATGACGGCAATAAACAAGCTCCTTGCAGGTGGGGACAACATGATAAGAACCTTGGAAGAAAACAACCATGCAGTAATTGGCGACACCACAGAGTACAAAATTTCAGAGATAAACACCTTGCTTGAAGATAAGCAGAAAGAAGTAATCAACCTCGCCAACAAGGGAAAGGATTACGAATTCTTAGCCGATGAGATTGACAAGCTCAGTGAGGAGCGACAGAGCCTTCTTGTGGAAGATGCATCCTTAAGTGGTGAGAATGAGCGGTCAACGAACTGATAGAAATTATCCGCAAGAATAAATATCGCACTCTACTATACGACGATACGCTTGTAAGGAAGCTCATACAAAACGTCACCGTGTACGAAGACCACTTTGTGGTAAGATTTAAATCTGGCATTGAAATTGAAGTATGAAAACGGATTGAAATAGCCCATGACTCTAGGGTAGAGTTGTGGGTTTTATTCTGGTTATGAAATTATAAGAATATTGGTAAATTTATTGTGCATATCAACCAAATGGTTTATAATATAGTATAGTAGAATATGGAGGTGCTGTATGACTACGGCAGATATGATCAAACAACTGTGTGAACAAATGAATATAAGTGTGGCGGAACTTGCCAGACGTATTGGTCAGACTCCACAGAACTTTTATAAAAAATTGAAACGTGAAACTGTAACCTTGGATGAATTGAAAGCGATAGCTGATGCGTTGGATATTAAGTTTGAGCAGGTATTCATTTTGCCTGATGGCAATGAAATAAAGACAGGAAATGAGTAAAGGAGGTGGCCTAACATGATGATTAGTCCAGAAAGTTATTATGAACAGTATCTTAAAGGAAAAACCAAAGAACAGATAATGACCGCGATTCGGGGACTTAAGCAAGAAATAGGCCGCCTGAAAAATATAATGGAAAGCCCGGAATATGGCACTAAAGAAATCGAGCATCCAAGTGAAGATTCACGACTTCACTGGACTCGTGAAAACCTGGACAGAGCCAGACAAGCCTTTGCCGAAGCTGGTGGAACTTATACCTTATCAAAATCAGAACAAAAGACTGCAGACTTTGATGCGAATATAGATGCCATCAGTAGAATTACTTTTAGTATTGGGGGCTACTTTGGTGGCTATCGCAGTTATGTTGTAGAACTAACAGATGGTTTGAAAGCCTATACAAAATTATGGGAAGATGAAGAACCACTCTCTTTATGGGATGAGTATAACGAAGAGCCCTTCACAAAAGACACTTTTATCGACGCGCTTACGGATATTCACATTGGTGAATGGCGCAGACGATATTCAACTGAGCGTTTCGGATACGTCGTGTGCGATGGTGGTACCCAATGGGAGTTGGAATTTGAATATAACAATGGCCACAGGCCAGTAAGATTCAATGGTGATAATTCATACCCTTATAATTTCGATAAGTTCCAGATGTTATTTGGAATTGACGATGCTGGGGAGGAAGACGAGGATGATTAGATTTTATTCGGTGAAAGAGGTTCACCGTTGGGGACAAATTGCATGAAAACTTTATTGGATGAGCAACTTGAATTTTATTAATATAGGGTGGTGTATTTATGAGTATAAGTCAATACATAAATGAAATAAATAAAGCTTCAAGACATGGTAAATTAGTGTTTTTCGTAGGAGCTGGGCTCTCTTCTTTGTCTGGTTATCCGAGATGGGCAGAACTGGTTGATGTGTTCTATAAAAGACTGTATGGAAAAGATCGAGAAGGAGTATTAACATCAGATGATTACTTACGAATACCGCAAATTTTCTACGATGTATTGGAAGAAAACAAAAAGAATAAGTATGATGAAATATTAAGAGAAGTATTTGATGTAGAAAAGATACCAAATTCAATCCATTATAAAATATTATCTTTGAATCCAGCGCATATAATAACGACAAATTATGATGATCTATTAGAAAAGACATGTTGGCAAAGAGGAAAGTATTACACAAAAATTAGTGCTGAAAAGGACGTTTCTGGAGCTACTTCATCCCGATACTTGGTAAAAGTACATGGGGATTTTAGTCGTGGTTTTAACGCTGATAATGTGGTTTTAAAGGAAAGCGATTATATGAGCTATGACCAAAACTATCCTTTAATAAGTAATTTGATGAAGACAATAATGGCAACTCATACAATAGTATTTATTGGTTATGGATTAGGAGACTACAATATAAATTTATTGCTCAACTGGGTAAAACAATTACAAAAAGATGGATATAATAAACCTTTCTTCATTCGGACTGATCAAGAACCTATCAAAGAAAGCGATGCAAAGTATTTTAAGAATAAGGGATTAAGAATAATTGATTCAGCATCTTTGAAAAAATCGGAAGGTGATGAATATTTAGAACGCTACAATGCTGTTATGGATGTTTTAGTTGATTATAGAAATAACACTGTAAGGATGGAAGATAGTGAAATTATTGAGTTATTTTATCAACAGGTTCAACCTTTGTTTACTTTAAAAAGTATAAGGAAAACTGAATTGAAATATGTTTTTGATAATGATTATTTCTTTAATGTAGATGGACTAATTACAAGTAATAGTTCAACTGGCGAAGGCTATCTGGAAAGGTTTTATAGCATACAGATCAAATCTAATGAAGAGATTGATGAAAACACATGTGAGAAATATAATGCTATTTTAGAATTTTTCTCAAAAAATAATATATTTGGAATGGCTAATAAAACTGAATCAAAAAGTATTAGCATAATTAATAAGGTAACAAACCCTATTTTTGATGCAAACTTCGATGAAGTTGAACAATCAATTGATTCAGAAAATGATGATGTTGAATTCCTTTACAAGAAAGCTTTTTACTTAGCGAGTATGGGAAAGTTGGAAGAAGCGTATAGTTTATATACAAAAATAATTTCTATCACTATAAAGAGTGAAAATCTATGGGTTTACTTTTTATCACAAATTAATCGATATCACTTATATCAATCAATAAAGCAAACAAAGAGGTATCTGGATACAATTGGTATTTTGACATATGGAAGGCATTATCAACCATTTTCTAAACAGTTTATAGAGCAGATAGAAAGTGAATTAAAGAATTTTAATTTAAATGATTTATTTTTAAGTATGCCTAATGAATTTCAAGAAGACTATAAAATCTTGGAGTTCTTAAGCGACAATAAATTTTTATATGATGATACTGTTAAATTATTCGAATTAACAAATAAAGTTAAGGATTCAATGAGCAAAGGCTCTGTAACATTTGGCTTAACGTCAGAAAATGAAATAATGTTAAGAGTTTATGAAACCATAAGATTCCTATTTGATAATCATTTATTAAGCATATCTTTTGGAGAATTTAAGAAATACGTTAAGAATGCCATAATATTACAATTTGAAAAAGCGGAGTATGATTTAACCCGAGATACAGATAGGTTTGGATTCTTGGAAGTAATTAACCGTTCAGGCTTTTATATTGATTATTTTGATTTTGTGATTATTTCAAAAACCTTTAATATAGATGACATAAAATATATTGAAAGGGCTTGTGATATTAGCAGGATAGTATTCAAGGAAGAAGATAAAATTGAAGAATACTTATCAAGACTTATTCTTAAGCTTGAGGCTCATTACACAGGTGATTCATTACAGATGAATATTCTCTTTTATAGTTCCTTTATTAATGAAATTAAATTAGCTGTTTACTTCGCAAAGTATGTATCATTATCTCCACAGTGCATAACAAAGTTGATAAAGGCAATCCTTTACTTGATACCACTTAGAGAACTTGATAACGGAAAAAAATATTTGTGGTGTGAGAGATTAACTAAAAATAATAGTTTACCTGAAGATGCCGTCCAATTAATTGAAAACTTTCTACTAAAAGAAGCTCAAAATCGCAAAGATTCAAATTACTCTGAAATGACATCAAATAATCTCTTTTCACATAACTTTTCTTTGTTGATCCATCATTATTATCCTAAATATATTTCAGAGAGACTATCAAAATATGCTGTTAATATAAATAAATCATCAGGAAATGAAATAGATTACGTATACAAATTATCAAGAATACTAACAGCGGAATCAAAGAAATATTTATTTGAAAACAAAACTATTAAGAATATAAAAGATGTAATTGATGGCATAAATGCCGGTGATATTAATAGTATTGCAGAATACGATGAGCTTGTAGTTGATTATGTATCAGATAGAATATCTGAAATAAACAGCAATAAAGAAAAAGGGGTAACTGTACTTAAAACTGGGGATTATTTGGTAGAATTTGCATCACAGTTTTTTATGGGAGAGCTGAAAAACGAAGAACTAAATGAATACAAAGGTGTAGTAGATGAATACGATATGTTTATTGATCCTAATTGCTTTGACTATTCCAAGTTTGATCCAGTGTGGCTCAAACGCTATTCTGATGAGTTGCTTATGAAGATATCTGAAAATAAACATATGCGTAATAATATATTGAAAATTCTTAAAGAGCGTATAGTTTATTCGAAAGACCACATGTATCTTAGCATTCTGTTAAAACACTTTGTCTAGATGTCATTTTGGATATTTTCCCTCAAACGAGAGGATATGTTGGATATGTTTCCATATACGAGCGTAGATATGTTCCCAACAAGAATAGGGGTTGAAAACTTACTATTGATAGCTATCAATGCAACTCCAAGCATGTGGAGACTGTCGTGAAGATAGAGAAGAAAATAGTTAGATAAATCCATGATTCTATGAGGAATCATATAGAGTTCTGTGTATTTTAAGTATGGAGAAGCGAAATTTTATCTGAAGATTATATATAATGTTATGATAAGGGTGAATACAATGGTTTACTTAAATGTTTTTACATTTCCAAATGAGGATATAGAGTTTGATTTTTTTATGAAGATAAAAAGGACGTGCTATGACTCGTTTTATCCATTTAAGATATTATCAAGACATGGCTTTGAAAGAATTGATTTTGAGCCAGTTACAATTTTATATGGAGGAAATGGTTCAGGAAAATCAACAGCATTAAATGTGATAGCAGAAAAAACAGGAATCCATCGTGATTCTATCTATAATAAATCAAGCTTCTATTCAGATTATGTAAATATGTGTGGGATGCAGCTCGAAGCCGACATTCCTGAAAATAGCAGAATTATTACCAGTGATGATGTGTTTGACTATATGTTGAATATCCGTAATCTCAATAAAGGAGTTGATCAAAAACGTGAAGAACTTTTTGAAGAATATTTGGATGCGAAATATTCCCAATTTCAGATGAAGTCCATGGCAGATTATGAGCAACTTAAAAAAGTAAATGCTGCTAGAAGTAAAACGCAGTCTCGGTTTGTGAGAAATGAATTGATGGATAATGTTCGTGAATACTCGAATGGAGAAAGCGCGTTTTTGTATTTTACAGAAAAAATAGGTGAAAATGGACTGTATATATTAGATGAGCCTGAAAACAGTCTATCTCCAAAGCGCCAGATAGAATTAGTTAAATTTATTGAGGACTCTGCAAGGTATTTTGGATGTCAGTTTATTATATCGACACATTCGCCATTCTTGCTTGCCATAAATGGAGCGAGAATATATGATCTGGATGAAAAACCTGTTGAGGGAAAACGATGGACTGAGTTGGAAAATGTACGTATTTATTTTGAGTTTTTCAAACGACACGAAGAAGAATTTTAATGTTGTTAGGAGTAATAGCGTCAACTACCCATCACCTAAAGGAAATGGGCTTGTAACTGCCCAGTAGTACTAACGGCTAACGCCTCCTACCTTTAACCCCGATAAGCATTAAAGCTTAAAGTGGCGTTACATCATAGGGTGGCTGACAGCACCCTTTACAAAAGAGTTTACTCTGTTGTAACTGCACTAGGTACTTGATTATCAACAAGATAGTTTATTCCCATACGGTGCAGATTCATTGCTCCAATACGGTCATCATTTGACTGATAACCACAGTTTTTGCAAGTAAATAGATGTTTTTTCTTGTTACGATTAGCTTTTTCAGTATGTCCACACTTAGGGCAACATTGGCTCGTATAAGAAGGGTCAACCTTTATTACTGCTGATTCGTTTTGCTTTGCCTTGTAGATTAATTTTTGCTCAAGGTCATAAAATGACCATGATACAGAAACATAGCGGTCTTTGGTGCGAATACGTTCTGTAGCATTACGGACACCTGTTAAATCTTCTAACACAAATAAGGTATGCTTTGGATTACGTTCAACGAGTGCCTTTGATACTTGATGATTTATATCTTGCATCCAACGGTTTTCTCGCTGTCCAATAGCTTTAATTCTTCGTCTTGAAGAAGGTGTTTTTCGTATTTGTAGCTCTTTACGTAGTTTTGAATAGTTTGCTCGTTTTTGTTTGATGGCTTTACCACTTACAAAACCTGATTTATGTTTGCTGTCATAGGTGGTAATTAAAAAATTTATACCCCTATCAATACCTACAACATTGCATACTTCTGACAGGTTACTAGCAGGAACATCATACGTGACAGGAATATGCAGAAAGTATTTTCCATGCTTATTGACAAGTTTTGCAGTGCCAAATTTATAAATGGTTTGGTCAAAATATTTTTCCATACCTTCGGAATAGTAATCTAACTTAATGCGACCCTCAAGTGTGTTTATTGAGAATACATCTTGTGTCAAGGAATAATCCCTATTCCATACCAAATCATATTGTGGTTTCTTAAATACAGGTTTTATCCATTCCTTTTGATTCTCAAGAATAGTTTTATATCTTGCAATAACTGTTTTGAGAACAGATTGAGCCATCTGTGATTTAAGTCCAAATTTTTCACGAAGGGTAGCGTACAAAAATTTATTCAGAGAAAATTGTTTTAGGTCGTGAGTATGGAATATATGATTTGAAACATAGTTACAGGCATTACGATAAATAGACATAGTATTATCAAGCAATACTGTGTCTGCATCCGAAGTTATAATTTGTATTTTTGCTGTAACGGTAATTTGTTCCATAAATACGACCTCACTATTTATTATTCACTAATTATAGTGTATAATAATTATTAGTGAATGTCAAGTAAGGGAGTAGTAGTATGGATACGAATGATAACCGTAAAAACAGGCGTAAATACAGCTTAAAGGCACATATTGAATTAGTCACCAAATATAGAAAACAACTACTTAAAGGCATCATATCGGAAGATATTAAACATCAAATACTATATATTTCTCATACGTATGATTACGAAATAATTGCTATGGAAACGGATAAAGATCATATTCATTTTCTGATCAGCTATGATACCACCGATAGTATATGTGAGATTGTGAAAAGAATAAAACAGGAAACAACATATAGACTGTGGCAAAAACATTCTTTAACGTTATCTAAACACTATTGGAAAAGAAAAATATTTTGGTCAGATGGTTATTTTGCCTGTAGTATCGGTGAAGTATCATCTGCAACAATTCAAAGATATATTGAAACTCAAGGCTAGAAAGGAGCAAGGCACTCCTCCCACCACCTAAAGGTAATGAGTTTCTGTGCCACAAAAATTTATGAATATGATTAGCTCATCCTAGCACTAGCCGATGAGGGGAATTACACTGAAATGTATTGCGTATTAAAAGATATGGTGTCAGATTTTAAAGTCAGTCAGATATCAAGTATGTGCTAACTGCAACACACCATGCACGTGGAATCCATAGTCCTGTTGCAAAGGCGAAAATACTGATGTTTCAAGGGTTTATAGTGGCTAATAAAATAAGTTAGAATGAGGATGTGAGAGGATGACTTTCACGTCTTTTCTTTTTGGTAGAATATAAAATGGTTGCCCTTTTTACATAGATGGTGAGGAACAAATGAAAAATGTCAGGATTATTCCGGTTTTACCGAAAGAAAATAAAAAACTCAAGGTGGCCGCATATTGTCGAGTCAGTACATTTGGACCGGCGCAATTGCGCAGCTTTGAGATGCAGATAAAAACCTATGCAAAAATGATACGCAGCCATCCTGATTGGATTTATGCCGGGGTATTCTATGACATCGAAAGCGGGTTGCTTCGAAGTGGCAGAACCGGGCTGAATAAAATGTTAAAGAAAGCGGCGAAAGGAAGAATAGATTACATCATTACCAAGTAAATAAGCAGGGTGTCACGAGACACTTTGGAGGTTTTGAAAATTATAAGAGTAAATAAAAAACAATGATATGACTGTTAATACACAAAAATAAATTTATATATTAATATTTACAAAGCCAAATAAGTATGATAATTTATATTCAACAAGTTTAATATAAATTATTTAATATAAGCAAATATAAGAAGGGAGGGATTCTATGAGTTTACGATATGGATTACTGGGTTTACTCTGTTATCAAGATATGACAGGTTATGACTTAAATAAAGCTTTTCAATCATCTTTGCAATTTATGTGGAATGTTAAGTCCAGCCAAATATATCGAGAACTATCGAAAATGGAAGATGAAAAATTAGTCACATCACGGATAGAAACACAGGAAAAAAAGTTTGATAGGAAAGTTTATTCAATTACTTCATTAGGAAAAGAGACGTTTCAAGAATGGGTTAAAAAATTTCCTCAGAACCTTATAGCTCCAATTAGAGATGAATTTATTGTAAGAGTATTCTTCGGAGAAGCAGTAGGCTATGATAATTTGATATTTGAAATCCAAAGATTCAAAAGACAACAAGTGGAAGCACTGGATATACTATCGATAGTTGAGGGATCAGCTACAGAAGCAGCGAGAGATGGTGGTTTAGAAACATCATTGTTTTACTGGATGTTAACGATTAGTAGAGCAAGAAAAGCAATTGTGGCAGAAATAGAGTGGTCTGAAGAGACAATTGAGCTAATTAAAAATAAGAGGTGAGAATTTTATGGTGATTATTGAAAAAATTAAACAAACACCAATAACGTGTACTTTTTTATTGCTATCAGTGTTAGTATTTCTTGTTGCACGAATAACAGAACCTGAAAATGTAAGGTTTCTAGCTTTAGACTATAATGAACTACCACAAAGATGGTATACAGTTATTTCTTATGGTGTTGTTCATGTAGAGTGGTACCATATACTAATTAATATGGTAATTTTAGTATTTGTTGGTTCGTGGGTGGAGATGTTACTGGGTTCAAAGAGGTATATCATATTAGTGGTAACTTCTATTCTAGCTGGAGGTTTATCATTAATATTGAGAGAAACAGGTGGTATTGGTTTTAGTGCTGCAGGGGCTGGCATTCTTTTCTATTACTACTTTGCCTTTCCATGGGAAAGAGAGTTGCCATTGAACTTACCGAATATTGTATTACCTTTAGCTATAATGATTCTTTCAGTTCTGGCTATTGTTTTCGGATGGTTACCTTCTATAGGACATTACCCTCATATTGCCGGAGCACTAACTGGGGTTATATTTCTAATGTGTTTTCATAAAAAGCACAATTTAATGGCTTTCAATGATTAAACATTTTTTACATGTATCATGGCATTAAACCAAATATAATACATAAACTCAGTAATAGGTGTCTACCCCAGGGGAATAGGTCTTGTTAAATTGTACAAGAGTAATGTGATATCTATTATATACATGGTCTGCTAAGGATGGATCAGATGTATTTCAATCTAGAGTCTCTACTGGAAGTAGAAAATTCCATCTAGTTAGTAAATCTTTGGACACCAGGAAGTTAGGGCTCAAGAAGTGCGAGTTTAGATTACCATTTTGGCAAACATGGTAAGGAGGTATCTGCTTCAAATATTGCCGCATATGTAAGAATGGCAGATAATTTTAGAAACACGACAATACCAGATAATAACTTAATGTGGTCTAACTTCATCGCATAAGAGCATATTTAACTTATGTTTCCTCAAATTTTATGGAAATTATAATTCTTAAAAAACTATTGACCCTGTTCTAACCCCACACCTTATACTGTTTTTGAGGTGATAAATATGAATTTAAAATAAGAATATGAAAGCAAGTTCAAGGAATATGCAAAACCAACGATTATCTGTTCCCTGTTCAGTAGTTTAATGCATACTGCTGATAAATTAAGAGCAATGTTTTTTATTAGTGGTTTAGCAGCATATATAGGGTTACTAATCGGATGGGAAGAAGTTGAGAAAGCTAATCATATATCAATCAAGTGGAATATTGATTATAATGTAGATTATAGGTGTTGGCATGTTAAATGAAATTGAATGATCTTTGCTCCGGTATTTAGTTTTAATTTTACAAAAGCATATTTTAGAGTGGAGTGATGCTATGGAAAGGAAAAAACTATTTAAAAATGAAGTGATACAACTTTTTAATACAACATCAGAAACTTTGAGACATTATGAGGAAAAAGGACTTTTAGCACCTGAAGTTGGAGAGAACAATTATAGGTATTATGGATTTGAAGATTTACAAAAACTTCGACAAATATTCATGTTTAGAGATTTGGATATATCTATTAAAGAAATGAAGGCGTTAGATGAAGGTAGGTTAAATAAAAAAAATTATATTGAAGTACTTAAGAACCATAGACTTGCTTTAAAACAGAAAATCGAAAGACTTATAAACATAGAGGCTGATTTATTACAACTTATAGATATTTTAGAAAAAGGAGAAAATAGGCCCTCGTATCTCTTGAGATCAGAGAAAAGCAGACAATTTTATCTTCTAAGTCCTTTTGAGTCAGATGTCATGTCATCGCCAAAAGCATATTATGATCATCATCAAAGCATAATCAAAAGGAATAACTATTCAGAAAGAACCATTCAGATAACATATGATTATGAGAATCTACAGAGTGGAGAGTTTATAAATGCCCAGCTTTGTATTGAAATAACAGATGAGGAAGACAAGCTAGAACTAGAAAAGGATAACGGGGAATTACTGAGTTTGCCTAAAGGTTATTACTTATCAATATTTTATCCATTTAGGCACGGGAAGTTCGATGAACTAAAAAAAATGCATGAAGAGATAGAATTGTATCTTAAAGATAATAATCTAAGTAGAATTGGAAATGTTGTAATCGAGAAAGAACATCCTGAGTTGTCTTTGTTTCTTGCTAAAGATACATCAGTATTTGAACTAAAAATTAGAGTTAAAAAAAATAATTGTGTATTGGAGGAGATAAAATGAAAGATCAAACACAGAAAACTGAATTTTCTGGCATTACAGGAAAAGTTTCAGCATGGATGATGAGCGGTTGGCCTCGGAAAATACTTGAAGTACAACTCTTGGGAATCCCTTACCTTTAATGCTTAATATACTAAGTCTTAAAGGCGATGAAGTCATAGTAGATTCTGGATGTGGTTCAGGATTTTATAGTTTAGAGATTACTAAAAGGTTAGTAGATGGAAAAGTAATTAGTGTAGATATATCTGATGAAATGCTTGCTAAACTCCGAAGACAAGTGGATAAAAAACGTTTGAATAATAGTATTGACATAAGGAAAGGCGATTGTGCATATCTTCCTGTGGAAGACAATTCTGCTGATGTAGGAATTATTGTGGCGGTTTGGCATCATTTGAAAGACCCAGATAAAGCAAATAAAGAACTGTTTAGGGTAATAAAACCTTCTGGACGCATAGTAGCAATAGATTTTAAAAATGGAGGACATCATAAGCAAGATATTGAAAACAAACATAAAACATTAGGCATTGAGGAAATGAAATCTATACTTAAGGATGCTGGATTTGTAAATATTAAAGCTGAAATTGTAGGAAGCTGGGTTGTTGGATATGCTGACAAGCCTTAGAAAGCTAGAAAGGTTAAAGTGACAAGATAGAGATCGAAATCTCACTTTATTAGGGGTGATAAAATGACATATAATGCAATTGAAGAATATAAGAACTATATAAACACATCCTTACATAAGGATGAAAGCAAATCATTTGATAGATACCATGTTTTTTCAGAAATGGCTAAACAGTTTTCTATTAAAAAAGCTATGTATCCTGGTTCTTATATTCACATTACACCTTCTTTTATAATTCCAGAAGTGATTTATGTGGATACAGATAAGAAAGCATTAAAGTTTTTTAAAAATGAGAAAGAGATTATTAATTATATAGAGAGCAATAAAATATATAGTGATAGGACCATAGTTAGATTTGAACCAAAGGATTATTGGATGAATCTTTCGGTTTCTAAAGGATATTGTGACCTATTAATATCACAATATGCAGGATTCATCTCTCAAGCCTGTAAAAAATATTTAAAAAAGGGAGGCGTATTATTAGCTAATGATAGTCATGGAGATGCTGCAATGGCATATGTAGATGCAGAGTTTGAGTTTATTGGGGTTTTAGAATATGGTAACGGTAAGTATAATTTTTCAAACGAGGATTTGGAGAGATATTTTACCTTTAAACGGGATAGACCTATAGATATTACCAAGGTAAAAAAGTTAATGAAAGGACCTAGGTATAAACATACTGCGGAATATTATATATTTGAAAAGATTTCAGATTAAGCATTTCATTTTTATATATACGCTTAGCAACCTTAAAGAGCTCTATTCATAAGGAATATAAATAAATTCAAATACATTATAGTAAGAATGATTAGTTTCACAAAACCAATTTAAGATAAGCTTCCGATTCTAAGTTTTATTATTAATTTTTATTCCATTTAAAACCTGAATTTCTTTTTCTTGACTAAATGCAAAATATATATTACAATTATATGTAATATATACTTTGCATTTATTTATTAAAAATCGAGGTGATTTATATAGTTAAGAACAGTGTTAAACTAAGCCGTATTGAAAAACAACTCACTCAAGAAGAGCTTGCTGAAAAAGTAGGTGTAACAAGACAAACGATTGGTCTTATAGAGAAAGAGAAATATAACCCAACAATAGCCTTAGGGCTTAAGTTATGCAAAGTTCTAAATAAGTCTCTTGATCAATTATTTTGGTTAGAGGAGGATGTAAATGAAAAATGATGAAAGAGTAAGTGCAGATGTTAAAATAGCGAAAAGCATTGGCTATACGATTTTTTGGTTTGGAATATTTGCAGTGCTATTGTATCGGTGGTTTATCTTGAATCAAACTCTTATGGATACACTTGACTTCTTTTTAGTTTGGTTTATTGCATCATTAGCTCAATTTTTTACATTAGCGATAAAAGGTATCCCCATGACGTACCCTGTTCCAATGAACAAAAAAGAGCAGATTTACTTTGTTTTTCTAATTCCATTATTGACCGGCATTCTAACAGCGCTTACTGTTTTTTCAAAGATAGGGATGAATATTAGAGGTATTTTTGGCGGGTTTTCAGTGAGTTTTTTTGTTACGCTATTTCTATTTTTTCTATATAAGATTATTCTTCGATTATGGGAAAAAAGGAATATGTAGAGTACCATGAGTAATAATAGGAAATATTTATGGTGAATCCGTTTAAAGTAGAAATTTTTGGGAGGAGTAGTTTTTATGTTAGAGGTGAATAATCTTGTAAAAAACTATGGAAAAAAGGAAGCGGTTAAGAATATTAGTTTTAAAATAAAACCAGGAGAGATATATGGTTTTTTAGGGCACAATGGAGCAGGTAAGACGACAACAATAAAAGCATGTACTGGACTTCTAAAGCCCACTTCAGGGGTTATTAAAATATGTGGTTATGATATTGTGAGTCAGCCACTAGAAGCCAAGAAAAATTTTGGCTATGTCCCTGATAATCCATATTTATATGATAAGCTCACGGGTAGAGAATTTCTAAATGTGGTTTCAGATGTTTATATGAAAAGAAAAAGTAATGATACAGTAAGAAAGATTAACTCTTTACTAGAAGAACTTCAGATGACGAATGATGCCGATAAGCTCATCGGAACATATTCACATGGTATGAGAAGGAAAATTACTCTCTGTGCTGCGCTTCTGCACAATCCTTCAGTTATCTTTCTTGATGAACCTACAAATGGTCTAGATGCTTCCAGCGCAAGAGCTGCCAAAGATTTGATTAGAAAGTATGCTGATGAAGGTTCGGCAGTTTTATTCACAACTCATGTGCTAGAAATCGCTGAAAAACTATGTGACAGAATTGGTATAGTAAATCAGGGTGAATTGATAGCAGAAGGTTCATTTGAGGAGCTGAAAGAAAAATACAAAGTCTTTGGATCAACACTTGAGGATATTTTCTTGAATATAACTGAAGGCAGGAAGGAGGGATAAAGTAACATGAATTATATTAAGTGGTTTATAAAATTGCGATTTTTAGTCTTAAAAAATAGTTTGTTCAAAGACACAAAAGTATTTGTGAGGACGCTATCAATTGCAATAGCAATAATAACTGGTCAGATAGTATTTATTAACATACTTTATAAAAATATTTTTAGTAATATTGCCATTTCGGATGAGGTGGTTAATGGTATACTAATTGTATTCTTTTTTGTGGCTGTTATCTGGATATATCTTACATCATTTGTACAGAGTATCAGCACCTTTATTCGAAATTTTTATAAATCGCCTGATATGAATTATTTAATCACAATCCCCGTTCCATTAAATTATGTTTTTTTATTTAAGTTTTTTGAACATATAATTAGCAGTATTAAATCTATGCTGTTTTTGTTTTTCCCTTTTCTTGTAGCATTAGGTATGTGGGTAAATGCCCCATTTGCTTATTACATTTCAATATTACCTTTATATATTATGATCTCGATAATACCTTGTGCAATTGGTGTTATGGTTGCGATGGTAGGGTCAAGAATAGTATCAGTAAAAGTATTCAACATTGCAACATCAATTATTACTTTTGCAATAAATATATCTTTTGCAGTACTTTTTGCTAGAACTCAGGATGTATCCACTACTTATATAATTAAGGTTGTTGAATTATTAGAAAAACCATGGGTGTCTGATATAGTTCCTATAACAGCGAGTATAAGACTTGTTTATTCTATGGTTATTGGTGAGTGGCCTGCATATCCTGCGCTGTTTTTATTGATGGTATCCATACTGTTTATAACAATTGCATTTATGATCTCAAAAAGAATGTTTTTTGAAGGATGGGCAAAAAATCAACTTGTTGAAAACCAAGATAATAAGAAAAAATCAATTGAATCTGATGAATGCAAAGAAGGCAAAAGGAATGAGATAATTGAGTGGATAAAAACTGAATGGAAGATGGCGATTAGAAATAATGAAATGATTATGGGTTCAGCCTTATTGTTTTTTTTCTATTTGTTCGCGATATTTACTTTTTTATATGGTGGTCTATTCTCCAACAATCCATTGTTAGGTGTTTCTTTGTTAATAACTATCGCGTCAATATTCAATATTATTGCTGTCTCAATTCTATTTATACCCGCTGACATAACGAAGGATAAAAGTCTTTGGAAGAAACGTTACTGGCTTCTCAAGGTTATGCCATTAGAAGGGGGAAAGGTATTTAATATGCAGTGTAATATGTTTTTTATTCCCGCTTATGTCATAAGTATTGTGGGTATTATTGCATATTCAGTAGTAAATGGCTTAAGCATACAATTGATATCACTATCGATCTTGAGCATGTTTTTTATACTATATGGAAGTTCAGCTATATATATAACAGGTGAACTATTATCATTAACTGATTTTTTTGAGAATAATGCTTTTTTAGGGAATCTTATCACTTTAGTACTTCCTTTACTTTATGGCATTTTATCTGCTGGAAGTATAGCTTTGTTTCTGGCTAAAGATATTGTATCAGAGATTATCATTCTATCTGATATAAGTGTTATCATCAACCTTCCTATAGTGATTATACTTTCAGTTACAACAGTGGTCGCAGCATATTTGTTATCAAAAACAGTCTTTATAAGGGTGTGGAAACGGTTAGAGATATAAAAAGGTCCTCTCAGTAGTGAAACCTGTCAGGGAGTGGTTAAACGAAACATCTATCTATTGATAGGTGTTTTTTGATTTGTATTGACATAAAAACAGATTTAGATTAAAATGTAGTTAGACAGACTAACTATATGGAGGTGTAGAATGGATAATGATATTATGATCGGCGCAGATACAGTAACATTGTTTAACCGTCTTCAAATGAATGCAAAGAGGGATATACCCATCAGGCCTAGTGAAATGGGAGTGCTAATATTCACACAAAAACAAAGTGAACCAGTTACACCCTTGATGATAAGTAATTTTTTTAGGATTTCTAAGCCTTCAGTAACATCTATGATTAATTCCTTAATTAAGAAGGAGTATTTGATTAAAACACCATCACCAACAGATGGTAGAAGTTATACTGTCTCAACTTCCGATAAGGGAAAAGAGCTTGTTGAATCTACGTATAATGAGTATTTTAGGACAATCGAGTTACTTAAAAACAAGATGGGGGATAAAGAATTCAATTCATTTATTCAATTGATGCAAAAAGCAAATAGCGTATTAAGTGAGGAAATATAACGATGAAAATGCCAGTACAAACATTAAGGAGGTTAAGCGTTGAATATATTAGCACAACCACTAGGTTTACTACTAAGATTAATTCATGGGATAACAGGAAATTATGGTTTGTCCATTATTACCTTTACTGTATTAGTAAAGCTTTCTATGCTACCACTAACTCTAAAACAAACCAAGTCAATGAATGATCTACAGGCTATGCAGCCAAAGCTCAAGGATATACAGGAGAAGTATAAAAATGATCAGGAAAAGTTGAATGCAAAAACCATGGAACTGTATAAAGAACGGAACGTAAGCCCATTTGGAGGATGTTTACCACTATTAATTCAATTTCCAATCATTATCGGTTTGTTTACAGTATTGAGAAGCCCTGAAGTATATGTTTTTGCATCTGAAGAAATTTATCATAGCATAAGCACAAATTTTTTATGGCTTAAAAATTTAGTGGATCCGGATCCTGTGGTATTACCACTGCTGGCCGGACTTACAACTTATTTAACAAGTATTACAACATCCAGTAATAGCAATGGACAAAGCCAAAAGATTTTAAATTACGTAATGCCTATTATGATCTTCTGGTGGGGGCGAAGTTTCTCTGCAGGATTAACATTATACTGGGTGGCAAGCAATAGTTTTCAAGTTGTACAGCAGCTAATATTGTCTAGAACTAATTTGAAGATTCAAACAGAGATAAATTGATTGAATAGTATAAAAGGAGTACAATAAATGAAAAATGGTGGGGACTGGGAGGGATTATATGTTAACACAAAGTGAAAAGCTTGGAACAGAAAAAGTAGGTAAACTACTATATCAAATGTCATTACCTGCTGCCATTGCAATGATGGTAAATGGTCTTTACAATGTTGTTGATACTATTTTTATAGGTCAAGGTGTAGGACCATTAGCAATAGGCGGATTGGCTATAGCATTCCCTATTCAGATGCTAATAATGGGATTTGCACAAATGGTAGGAATAGGTGCTGCGTCTGCTGTTTCTAGAAATTTAGGAGCTGATGAAATTGAGAAGGCAGATCAGGTTGCTGGTAATGCTTTTACTTCCATATTTGTTTTAAGTCTATTATTTTCATTAGTTGGTTTGGTTTTTGCGGATCAATTATTATACATTTTTGGTGCCACTGAAACCTTGTTACCCTATGCCAAGGAATATATTACAGTAATTCTTTTTGGTAGTGTGTTCTTTTCATTTGCTATGATGTCTAATAGCTTAATAAGGGCAGAAGGAAATGCAAAGGTTGCAATGATAACAATGCTATTAGGGGCAGGGCTAAACATTATACTAGACCCAATATTTATTTTTGTGTTTGATCTAGGTATCAGAGGAGCTGCTTTAGCAACAATTATTTCACAATTTATTTCATTCCTCTATGTCATGAACTACATGTATAGTGGCAAGAGCTCATTGAAGGTAAAATTACATCATCTAAAGCCCGATTGGAAGATAATTAAAGAAATATTTACAGTAGGGTTCTCTGCATTTACGAGGTCATCAACTAATAGTATCTTTTCAATTGTTGTGAATAATTCATTGCGGATATTTGGTGGAGATATAGCTATTACTATATTTGGTATTGTTAATAGGGTAATAGCTTTCTTGTTTATGCCTATTTTAGGGGTAGTACAGGGTATGCAGCCAATAGCAGGGTTTAATTATGGAGCTAAGAAGATAGAAAGAGTAAAACATGTTCTGAAATTATCCATAATTGCCTCTACCGTTATAGCCATTTTAGGATGGATTATTGGAGAAACAATTCCTCATATTATTATAAGGGCATTTACTGATGATGTGAACATTATTAAGGATGGCTCCTATGTATTCAGGATAGTAATAGCCATGGTTCCCTTGTTAGGGATACAGTTTGTTGGGGCTACACTATTTCAATCCTTAGGTAAAGCAATGCCTGCAATCGTTCTATCTTTATTAAGACAGTTTATATTGTTAATTCCATTAATTTTAATATTACCTAGAATATTTAATCTACAGTTGTTTGGGGTATGGTTAGCTTTCCCTATTGCAGATATATTGGCAGCTATAATCACTGCCTATGTTTTAAAGAAAGAGATGTATAAAATTAGCTTAGAAGCAAACGAAGTATAGTATTAATGGAGTGAAGAATGCAGAACACCACATAAATCTAAGAAATAGCAAAAGCCCTGTTTACGAGAATTATCTCATAGACAGGACTTTCTTCATATGTGGGATGTATTTAACGGATAGCCTATATTTACGTCCATCAGCATCATCTTACTGCCAAAACACACACCCGATCCACAGGAAAAATAGCGATTGTTGGAGAATAAAGGGAGTGAAGGTTAATTAATTTAAAAGTTTATTTATTAATTAAGTGGGCATAGATTATACTGAAAAAGAAAATTACTGAAAAATTAACATGCTTGGTGAGTCTATTGATAGTGAAATTGATGAATGCCAAGGCTACAATATAAACAGGGGAGGGGGTTCAATTGTTTATTGCAAGACAGCCCATATTCAGTAAATCACTTAAGGTATATGGGTACGAATTATTATTTAGGGAGGATATAGAATCGAAAAGCTTTGGACAGGCTACAGCAACTAAAGCCACTGCAACTGTTCTAGGGGGCTTGTTTGAGATTGGCATAGATAGAATTGCAGATGGAAAACCAGCATTTGTAAATTTTGGTTATGACCTTTTACTATCAGATACTTTAGAGTTATTAAATCCGAAAAGCCTTGTCATTGAAGTTTTAGAAGATATTACCGTTGATGATGAAGTTTTGAATAGATTGATTTTCTTAAAAAGTAAGGGTTATCAAATAGCTTTAGACGATTTTATAGAGGATTATGACCTATACCCCATAGTCCCATTAGCAGACATTATAAAATATGATCTTATTGCTACACCTCTAGATACAATACAAATGGAAGTTAAGCGAGCCCTACAACAAAATAAAATCCTACTTGCAGAAAAAATAGAAACTGAAGAGCAATTTCTAATGGCTAAAGATATGGGGTTTACCCTGTTTCAGGGTTATTTTTTTAGCAAGCCTAATATTATTGGAAAAACTAATGACAATAAGTCTAATAAGGTTCAATATGCTAGAATTATTAATGAATTAAAGAAAGATGAACCCTCCTATAAGACATTGGCAAAAGTGTTTGAAACAGATGTTAATCTATCTTATCGATTGTTAAAGGTGATTAGTAATCGTTCAGATAAGGATTTAATATATTCCATTAAGAAAGCATTAATATATATGGGTTTTAAAGAAATAGAGAGATGGATTAATATTTTGATGCTTCAAGATCTCTCGACCAATAAACCCGAAGAATTAGTTAAATTATCCCTTGTCCGTGCCAAGTTAGGAGAGTTGATTGCAGATAATAGTAGCTTCAAAAAACGCAAACAAGAGATCTCCATGATGTGCTTATTTAGTAATATTGATGCAATATTAGATGAGACCATGGATGAAGCCCTATTAGAAATATCAGTTACAGATGATATTAAAGAATCCCTTATATGCAAAAGAGGCATCTTAAGGCCTATATGTGAATTGATTTATTCTTATGAAAAGGGTAACTGGGATGAGGTTAAGGTGATTGCTGAGGAAATAGGGATAGATAAGAAAAAGTTAGTGCAATTGTATTTGAGCTCATTAAAATGGGCTGATGAAGTATTATCAACGGTGTAGTACCAAATGCAATTAAGTTCACAAACTTGCTTTACTTGAAAATCAACGATTTGAACTAATATTTATGGGCAGCTTATGCCCGTTATGGATGGATAGCAGTTTTTTATTTTAACATTTCATACTTTAGTCTATTGAAAACTGGTACAATTATGATAAAATCAATTTATAAATAATAATTTGCAGATAGGTATTGCGGGGGGATATTATGATCAAAAACAATAAAAATGGCTTTACGTTGATCGAATTGACAATAGTCATTGCATTATTAGGAATATTTACTGGTATTGCTATTCCTAGATTTATAGGATTCTCTGATAAGTCTAAAGACGCCTCAGATTATGCCAATGCAGCGATATATGAAAGAATTTTAAAATTAGAAAATGCCATAAATCAGTCCAAGCCTACTACTGCAGCTGCTGCAAGGTCACTTATTAAATCAAAAAGCAATATAGATGATGATACTCCAGATAGCTTTTTACCACTAAACGAGAATAATAGATTTTGGTACAATTATGAAAGTTTGCAGGTTGTGGCTGCAGAATCTTCTCCTGAACCGGTGATGCAAGCCTCTTGGATTGATCTAGCTTCCAATGCAACAGTTTCTATTAAGCTATCCAATTCTAGTCACAATGGAGAAGGTTATGTAATAGCTGAAAATCTTCCAGAAGGAGGATCTATTAAAATCACCAGTGGACATATTAATGGTAGGCTAAAGAATGGTGATGAAGTTAAATATGACATTTTAGATCAAGACGGAAATAAAACTGGATCGGATACTTACGTAGTTTCGGGTATTTCTAATAATACGGGAACAGCATCTACTGTAGTACCTGTTCCTGAGGAATTACAAGAAAACATTGTTAAGTCTGTCCGTTTTCGGGTATATGAGCCCAATGCAGTAAGGGCAGAAGTTTATGCATACGGTGCAAATCCACCCTTTAGTGTAACCTATGAACATTTTGATGTGAATGAAACGATCTGGGTAGACTTACCTAAAGGAGGTAATCGTAATATTTCTACTCAACTGATATTGAGGCTATATGATAGTAATGGAAATTTACTTAAGAAAATGCAAAAATAAAACCAATACGGATATAAAAAACCCCTGATTGTAGATATAACACAATTAGGGGTTTATTTCTGAAATACTATTGATATGTAAAAGCCATTTCAACAAAAGCTAAGATAGAAAATATTTTCATAGCTTACGATTTGTCTTTATTCTTCTTCAACAATGATGTGCTAGGATTCACAAGTTGGATTAATTTTCTATTTAGAGTGATAGTTCTTCTTGACTAGAATAAGTAAGAATGTTATATTATAAACTGTGATAATGATTATCAAATGACACTTTAATAGGCCTATCAACACACAAAAACGTAAGGAACAGCTAAATTTAACCATCATCATCCAGGGTGGAAACTCATCCTTGCAAAAACATACGGAATGGGGGATCCACAAATGAAATTTTATAAAGGTTTGATTATAATACTTTTTTTATTTTTATTTACCTCTTTGGGTAGTTATTTCAACTCTGCAAAACTTGATTCAGATTCCCAGTACCCCTCTAATCATATATTGGATACGATGTTTTCAGGAATAAGATCTGATTTGGCTAATAATGTATATCATACGAATAACATTAATGCTTTGCATATAACAGTTCATGAAGATCATTTTCCATATTATTTTTTGAACAGCGTGGGCGTATACGACGGTGCGTACATCAGGGTGTTAGAAAGAATTGGACAGATGAATGACTTGAAAGTATATTATGAAGATAATATTGTTGATTTAGGAAACCAACAACTTATTGAGATTGCAATAGGTAAAGAGGGGGGACTAATCGCCGGAAGGCCACCGATGGAAATAAAGGAAGACCAAATAAATAAAAGCCTGCTGACAGATATTTTAGATACTTTAGCAAATTCAAAGGAAATGGAGGAACTTGCTTCTGCAATCTATATGGAATATGACATTGATTATCTTCCTCCTCAAGGACATAACAATAAAAGAAAGTTAATTGAAAGTTTCTTAATTTTGATGCCTCTTAGTTGGTTGATTATCTACAAATTGTCAAAAAGAAGAAGTGAGCACATAGCGTCTTTAGATTTTCTCACTAAATTGCCGAATAGAAGAGCTTTTGACAAAAGAAAGAATAATTATGACATAGATACAACCACAGCTATATACATAGATTTAGACAATTTAAAGAAAGTAAATGATACAGTAAGTCATAAAGAGGGGGATAAGTTAATTGTGAACTTTACAGAAAAGCTCAAATCCATATGCCCCCCAAAACACATCTATCGAGTCGGTGGGGATGAATTTATCATATTATACAAGAGCAATATAGATGGACTTTTGGCTAAACTAAAAGAAACATTTTTTAGTGGGGAAGAAGGTGAAGAAGAAATAGCATTAAATAGTTTTTCGTTTTCTGCTGGCGTTGTAGAAATGAAACTCTTCGATCTGATCTGTGTGGAGGAGGCTGTTAATATAGCAGATTACACCATGTATGAGGCTAAGAAAAGTGGCAAGGGGCATGTTATCAAAGCCACTAAAAAACATGTGGATGATTACAGAATGACAAATTATATCAAGATGCATGTTGAAAGAACCTGTAGAACAAGAAGCTTTATTCCATTTTTTCAGCCATTAATTAACAGTGAGACAGGGCAGATAAAAGGTTTTGAAACCTTAGTTAGAATGAAGCTAAATAATGGTTATGCCCCTAATGATATTCTAATTAATCAGGCTAAGGAGTTGTCATTGTTAAGTATGATTGACCTTCAGATGTTTGAAGAAAGTATGAAGTTTGCCAGAGTATTATTAGATAAGGGGTTAGCGGATAAGGATTGGATTTTTAATTCTAACTTTTCAGCCCATACATTATCTCATATACAACTAAAACAGCTTATTTCAATTACTGATAAATATAATATCAATCCTGCCCAGGTTGTTATTGAAATTACAGAAGATGACCTGCTGGAAAAATCGATCCATGGGTTTTTAGCTAATTACAAAAAATATGGTTTTAAAATCGCCATTGATGATTTTGGTGCTGCTTATTCATCCTTTGTAAGACTCATGGAGATCAAGCCTGACATTATGAAAATTGATCGTTCGCTGCTGACCCATAACATCGAAAAAGATCAAGATGTTAGAAACATCTACAATAGTATTGTACAACTAGGCCGAGAACTCAAGTCAACGATTACAGCAGAAGGAGTTGAAAATATAGAACAGATTTTTCTTTTAAAATCTTTAGGGGTAGAGACTTTGCAGGGTTTTCATTTTTCAAAGCCAGTGCCAATGGAGGAATTTATTGAATTCGTTGAAGAGCAACAATCAAAGACAATTAGGACAAAGATTACTTTTGAAGGATGAGATTTGAAAGGGAAAACAGATAAATTTAAGATTTAGATAAAAAAACCGGTTCGTATTGTTTTAGATACTGATCGGTTATTTTTATTGATAATCTTTCTTTTCCCCAACTATGGCTGCCTCCCTCTGAATAGTTGAATTGTAGTGTGAAATATTTCAATTAAAAAAACAATTGACAAAATGACACGTGTCATTGCATAATATAATTATCAATAATGACAGGTGACGCTTGGAGGGAAAGGTATGAAAAGTAAAGAAGAAACGAAATTTTTAGCAAGATTGAAGAATTTTGAGAAAGAAATATTTTGGGGGACAGAAAATGCAGTAATTGAAGGATTTGAGTATTTTGAGACCAATGAATATAAGCAAAAAACAGGTGCTGTTCAGAATAGGGCAAAAAGACTATTTACCAACAAAGGATTTAAGGGGTGTATTCGTCTGGCAACCCATATGGCAAAGAGAATGCCAAGTATGCAAAGAAATATTAAAAAAAATTATAGAGATATGGAGCAATATCTAGATGCCCTGGAGAAGGGCATAGACACACCCCGTACATGTGAAAATGTCGTTAAAGCCTTTCCTAATAAAAGCATTTGGAATGATTTACTTCAATATTCATGGAACAAGCATAAGGTAATTGTTGGTTTTACAAAAGTCCCAGTGGAATATATTTTTAAAGGGAAAGCAATCCCCTTTCAATATGCACTGGTGTTTGCCCAAGAGATGAAGAAGGAAGCCATAGAAAAAGCACCACAATTAGATGCTGGTATGGAGGTTGTGAATGTCTACAACTCCTTGGGGATTGCAACAAATGACATTGCAGAATGGTTGAAAACCAAGTATAAAATCATTGGAATGGCCAACCATCCATTAGGTGGGCTGGTTGATTTCGTACCCCTTGCTGAAAAATCAGGATTAGGACTAATAGGCCGTAATGGAATGTTAATAACTAAAAAGTTTGGACCCCGTTGCCGTATATCCCCTATTTTTATTGATGAAAAGCTATTTGAGTTTACAGATACGACTGAACACGAATGGATAAGAGACTTCTGCAATAGGTGTGGTAGCTGTGCTAGGTCATGTCCTGTGGAATGTATTTACAAGAAGCCAAAATTTGTGCAGGCCAGTTCTTCAGAAAACACAAAAGATAGATATGAAAGTTATGACCGAGAAAAGTGCTTTTTATCCTTCTCTGCAACGATGGGCTGTGCCATATGTATTAGCGTTTGTCCCTTCTCAAAAGATCCCAAAATTTATGATAAAATGAAGTCAAAATATTCTTTAATTGAAAGGTAGAGGTCAATGCCGACGAAAACGTATTTTAATCTAAAGGAAGATAAGCAAAAACTAGTCTATAGGGCGGTTTTTGATGAGTTTACACGTGTCCCCTTAGAAGAAGTATCAGTTAAAAATATTGTCACTTCGGCTGATATTCCAAGGGGTAGTTTTTATCAATATTTTAATGATAAGGAAGAAGCATTAGTTTATTTAATAACTGAGACGAAAAACCAAGGACATGAGGAGTTAGGACAGTCAAACAATGAGATGCAGCTAGATATCTTTGAGTTTATGGAAAGGGTGTTTGTTAGTGAAATCAATAAAATAAAGAATAAAGAGCTATCAGATAGATTACGGCTACTTAAGCAAATTGTAAAAAGCCCGAAGGCAACATCTGTTTTCTATAGTGTCATGTCAGGAAGTAGACTGGATCATCCAGTGCTGGAGAAATGTTGGAAAAATATGGGCATGAGTGATAAAGTAGATTTACAAGAAATAAAAACGAGCATCTTTGACCTTGTATTTGCCACCTTAAAGGATTGCTTGATTTTAGCAATTGATAGCGAGGAAGGGATTGATGCATCGATTAATCAATTTAAATTAAAGATGAACATAATCAAGTTGGGAGTAAATCAGTTGGGGAGATAGGGACTGACTTCAGATCGAAGTTTTAATGGTGTGAATAATGCTATGGATGGTGAATGCAGTGAAAATGATTGTCATTTAACACTAGCAAATCTAAAGAAAGCTGATTCGATAAACAATCAATTTTCACACAATTCAGAGGATAATGAATGTTGATTTACTGTCGAAAAATGTTGATTTAGGGCATAGGATTGTAGTATAATTCTTTTGGTGTGAGATAGCACGACTAATCTCTCGATTCAAAAACAAATATACTGAAAGAGAAGGTGTTATAGTGAGTCAGATAAACACAACAAAAGAATGGTCTAATCCTACTCCAGCGGGCCTAGTTGCTTTAGCTGTAGCCTGTTTCTGTTTCTTTGCCCTATTAAGCGGTAAAGTAACAGGTGAAGCAATACCCCTCCTTGGAGTTTGGCTTCTTGGTGGATTTGTAGTACAACTTATAGTTGCTATAGTAGATTTAAAGGGTGGGAACACTACAGGAGGAAACACATTTTTATTCTTTAGTGCATTCTTCATGTTAGTAGGTGGCATTGAGATGATCATGAAGTTTAATGCGACAAATAACGGTATTCTTTTGGATGCCCGTATCGATGGTTGGGCATGGTTAGTACTTACAATTGTACTTTACCTATGGACGCCAGCCTTCTTTAAGACACCATTAGTCCTAACATTAATCGTACTTTCATTAAATGTAGCGTTACCATTTATTACGCTAATGGATTTAGGGATATTATCCAAGAGTTATGCAGCAATACCTGCTTGGGCACTGTTGATTGCAGGTATTTTTGGAATCTATCTTTCAGCAGCAATTATTGTAAATACTGCCTTTGGTCGAGAAGTATATCCGATGCCAGGGCCGATTATTAAAAGCTAGCTAAACGAATTCTAGAATAATATAATCAGATAAAAAGGATAAACCTCCAAAGAAGGTTTATCCTTTTGTTTTTTTGGAACTTTTTCTCTGTAAAATTTACATCAGGATTATAAAAGACAATTACTAGGCCTGAAAATACAATTTGTAGAGTCAAAGCAGTATTATTGGGATAATAGTTAAATAATTTATTATGCAAGTGTTTTATCACCATGATATAATAATCTTAAAAGGAAAACATTGGGAGGGAATAAATACATGAAATTTTGTTGGAGCACATTATTTGTCAATAATATGGAGGAATCTTTAAAATTTTATCAAGAAATCATTGGACTAAAGGAAGATAGAAGATTTAAGGCTGGTCCAGAAATGGAAATTGCCTTTTTAGGAGATGGAGAAACTAAAGTTGAACTGATCTGGGATGCAAAAAATCAAGATGTAAATCTAGGTAAGGATATCTCTTTAGGATTCCAAGTAGACTCTTTAGATGACATGATGACATTTGTGAAGGAAAAAGGAATTGATATTCATAGTGGACCATTTCAACCAAATCCCCATGTTTGATTTTTATATGTATTAGATCCTAATGGCTTGAAAATTCAATTTGTAGAATCAAGATAACCTTAATACACAAGTAACATCTAGTAAACAAAGTATCTAGGTAAATAAAGATTTAAATGAACAATGACTAAGAGGAGTGACTGAAAAGGCACTCCTCTTTTCTAGGTGCGCCCAGCATGGGCGTGAACTTGCTGGTGAAAGTCCAGTACGGGGGCTGGTAGTGCCAACCGTTAGCCAAGAGCAAGGGTGTCCATCGCGAGGTGGAATCTGAAGGAAGCTGGAGGCAAAGCACCGAACCGAGG
>NZ_JAFBEE010000002.1 GCF_016908555.1 Alkaliphilus hydrothermalis | reverse complement strand
CAATGATTTTTGAGTTTTACTCTATAATCATTGCCGAAGATTATGCAAAGTAAATCAGAGGTAACATCAGTAATTATGCTACACCTACAGGTTTACTTTGCATAAGTACTTACTTTGCATAAGGAGGTTTATGCAAAGCTTTGCATAATCCACCTTGCGGTGTGCCAGATTCTGAATTATGATATTTACCTTCTTCCATATGTCCAGCTTTAAGCCATTTCCATATCATATCTAGGACAGTTCCATCAGCTATATATTTTGTTAATATCTTCATCAGTTTCTTATGGGGTATATTATCAAAGAACCCTTTAATGTCACAATCATATATATGGTTGTACCCTGTTTCTAAGTTCCATAGAATTATTTGCATTGTTCTTTCAGCACCTAATCCTTTTCGGTATCCACATGACCACTTATGGAATATTTCATTCTCAAATTTTGGACTTATGACATTTACTATACTTTGCTGAACAATTCTATCTTCTATTGTGGGAATCCCTAGAGGTCTTTTCTTGCCGTTCTTCTTCGGTATATAGACTCTTTTTACAGGCTTTGGTACGTAATTTTTCTCTTTTAGAGTAATTAGAAGCTTTTTAATCTTTTCTTCCTCTTTTTCTGCAAAGGTTTCAAGGGTTTCCCCATCAATACCTCCGCATCCCTTGTTATCTTTAACTTGTTTCCATGCCTCCATTAGTTTTCTCTCAACTAACAGTTGCCCATAAATACTATGCATTTTAAGTTTCAACTCTTGATTCATTTATTATCCGTCACCTTTCTTGTGTTCTTTCGGTTCGTTTTTACTTTCGTAGCGTTACCGTTATCATTCCACATGATTGAAGCTGGGTCCACTGAGGTCAGTTCCCTTCCGTTCAGTATCAGTTTGGTCAAATACTTACTTCCGTACTATGAAACTGTCTGACTTCTCTATCCGTAGTAGAAACTTCGGAATAACCTTATATCCCACTACCCCTTACGGGCTTGGATAGAGATCTCACAGGGTCATTGCATTTTCCTTCCTAACATACCAAGTACTTTCACATGATAAACTATCCTAACTCAGCTGATTCATTGGGTTAGAATTATTGGCTTCCTATTTTTCATGCATAGTCGCCAGTTTACCCCGCCACCTGTACTTCACACCTCTGCATTTCGGTCTGCTAGTCCGCCTATGGGTCTCTCGACTTACCACGTCTCCTTCAGACAACACCTCACGATAATGCCCTAGACTAAGCTTCCTAGGTTGTATCAGCACTCCTAGGGAAGGACTTTCACCTTCGAGAATTTCTATGTTTCAACCCTAAATGTCCTGTTTTTATTCTCTGAATATCATTGACAACAGGTTTAATTCATAGAACTAGACAGGCTATCGCCTATCTATATGCAACTGCCTGTCGCACAGAAAAGCCCTACCCTTTATTGAGTAGAGCTGACGAAAATATTTAAATTAATATGAACGTAGTTCATAAAGAGGTAATTTAGCCCATCTTAATTTCTTTCCTTCTTCATTTGCTAGGTCTAATGTTCTCATAAAAGCAGATTCTATATCTTCTATAGTTGATTTTTCAAAGTGATTATACATTAATCTAACTTTTCGACATACTTGTTCCTTGATCCTAAGTTGTTCTTCGAACATTTTAGATTTATCATATTGACTTTGATAACAACCTTCTTCTGGAAAATAGAATCCTAATTTATAAAACCAGTATAAATGATTAACGAAAATTTCTTCAAGCCATCTTTGATTTAAATTACTAAGAAACTTTTCATCACTAATTGGCACTGTCCATTTTAAGTTTTTTAACAATGAATCTAGATCTTCATTAAATCCAAGATCGAGTATTTTTTTTCTTCTTTTTCATTTGGTACCTTAGCAGCTTTTACAGCATCAATAAATCTATTAAATAAACTCATTTATCAAATCCTCCTTATCTAATCATCATACATTCTTATATACTTTAAGATCAAATGTAAGATTTTTAATGGCTATTGGTAGTGTATTTATGTCTCCAAGTTTATAACCATAAAAACATACTAACACTCTATTAAGCATTTGTAGTTGCAATCTGTTCCATGACTTTAAATAATTATTAAATTGTTCCATTACTATGACTTCTACATCAAGTTCTCCATAGCAACGGTGGATTATCACATCTTTTGCAATCATATCTAATATGTAATTCTTTTCTGTATCATTACTAATACGTTTATCTCCAAGAGTCCTAGATAATTCAGTTTTAGCAGTAACTAGCGTTTCTTCCGAACTTCCTAAAATTATAGATAAAGTTTTGCGCAACAAACCCAATTCCACCACCTCTTTTTCTTTATATTAGGTAGATTCAATCTTTCTTAAAACTTCACTGCATTTTAATTTATTATTATCTCCCTTAAATAAACTTCACATTTAACTTCCCCCCGTTATTTAATATATTTCACATAACGTCCCCAGTATTACCAACGCCCAATGTTGGTAATACTGTGTTAACCGATCGTCCCACCATGTCCGATAGGACTAGTAAGTATATTATACTATTTTAGGTGAGATATGGTAAGGAGTAAAACAAAAATATAATAAATTATCCATCCCTTCCATTTTTATGTTATAATTTGTAGAGATATGTAAAAGTGGGGAGGATATATTAAAGTGATAATTAATAAAATTATGGAAACAAAGGAAGTGTATTTGAATACTTGTGTATTTGTAGACTATGAAAATTTATTTGAAAAACTAGAAGAATATGGTACTAATCCTATGCAGTTAAATTTTTTCCCGTTGATAAAAGAAAGGTTAAAAGAACACTTTCAACTAAACATTATAGATTTTATAGTTTATTGTAATTTTGAAAAAAATAAACTATTTAATGCAAACCATCAAACCACATTGCAAGCCTTAGGTGTTCAAACTAGACATACGTCCAATACTGGAAAAAATTCAGCTGATTTGGAATTGACAGTTGATTCCTTACGTACACTATATAAAAATAAAAATATTGATGTTTTTGTCATCATATCAAACGATCGAGATAACATTCCTCTAATTAAAGCAATCAAAGCTGAAAACAAAGTTGCTTTTGTTATTTCAACTGAAAATGGATTTAATAAAATCGTTTGTGCTTATGCAGATTTGCACGAGTACATTGAGGATATCTTTAATCTAGATAGAAGTGTGTTAGAGCAGAAACAAACCGACGAATACCATGTAGACCCTCAATCTATAACTAGTGAAATGGAAAACAGGGCAAAAGAGGTCTGCAAATTATTTTATAGTTCTAATCCATATAGAAAATTCATAGATAACAATATGTACGTTGGTTTAACTGGGTATGCCAATCTCTTAATGGGTAAAGTTAGTAGATTAAAAGATGAAATTATTTTTGATTTCAAGGTTGCAAATTCATTAGGATATATCATATTATATAAAGAAGAATCCAAGCAAGAGATCGCTATAAAAGATGGCGAAAATAAAGATAAAATATATGAATAATATCTTGAATTCTTGTAATAATAATAGTATAATTTAATTACAAACAATTATAACAAACAAATTTTACAAACAAATTTTACAAACAATTACACAGACAGGGATACAAACAAATGCAAAACAGAGTAACCATTCTCTGTTTTGTTTTAATTTTCCAAAAGACCTCTGATATAATTTCAGGGGTCTTTTACTATGTAAAGGAGATGATTTTATTGGATTGCAGAAATATAATTAAAACTACAGAAGAGCGAGACACAGAATTAATAAATATGATTTTGGATTATGCTATCAAGAATCATATGAGTTTTAAAGAAATAGATAAGTGCATTGAAAAAATTGAAGAGGTCTATTACTCAGATGGGGTTGTTATAAGAGATTAGGCTGAACTCACATTCAGCCCATAAGCAAATTAGCCAGTATGGCAATCAATACAACAATGAAAACAACCATCAAAATTTTTATCTGGATGGTCATTTTTAGCTCTGTCTATTGCTCCATGACAGTCTGAACATAAGCCTATAAGAGTTCTATTGTGTACATCTGGCTTGAAGTTACAGTCCTCTGTATGTACTTCGTGTTTATGTTTGTCATCTACATTTTTATTAAAATAATAGAAAGTCATATCTCTTTCACCTCCTTTCACGTCCGATAGGACTCTAATTGGTGGGATGTTGGTTAACTATCGTATTGCCGACATACGTCGGTAACATCTCCTTATCAGTACGTTTCTGACACATGTCGGGAACATTCCCATTAGAACTACCTAAAACTTAATAATTTTTCATAGAACTTTTTTTACACAGGTCAATAAGTCTTCTTCAAAGGCACCAAAGCCCTAGTATCCCAATCAAAATGATCATAATACTGATTAATCCATCTAACAAGTTCTTCAGCATCTATAAGGGTAACTGGAATGTTAGATCTTTCAGCCTCGTACTTAGCCCCTTTGCTGAATCCACCAGTAGATACGCATAGACCTTTGTCTCTATTTCTTAAACCACCCGTAAAGCTCCTGATACTATCAGCTCCCATTGAGCCAGTTCTATGTTTTACTTCCACTATAATACTCGGCTCTTCCAGACCTAATCCATCTGGTGAAGCAATAATAGGCTTCATCGTCATCTATTTCATCATCATCAATAGTATCTGTTACGAACTATTGACTTTATATCTATTTGAAATAGAGTTTAACCAATTAATTGAACTACCATAAACTACTAATCATCTCATATGTTATTCGACTTCAATCTCTAAAATCCTTCAAAATATTAGTTTTTATATAATATTTTGGAATCTAAAAAAGACCATAAAAAAACCTCCCTAAAAGAAAGAAGGTCTTTGTGTGTTAATTAGCATTTCATTTATTGATCGCTACTCCATTTTTGCTCAGTTCGCACTCTCCATCTTTTAGAACATTACTTAAAACTCGTAGATAGAAAGGCTATAGTTAATTGAAACCATTGCATATTTAAGAATTATATTTTTCTAAAAATATTAATTCTAAAGTTTCAAAAGTACTGAAAATAATTGAATCAAAATCAATAGAAACAGATTCTAAAATGCCTATATTATCTATATTAAATACATTTAATACTATCTTTTCTTCGGATATTTCTTTGAGAATTCCCTTATAGTTCTCTTCTAAAGTTTCTATTTCTACAAAGTGATTTTTCATATGGTAACTGTTAAAAATCGTTTCCCATTTTTTAAGGTCAATATAATATCCTGTATTTAATTTAAAATAATACTCTTTTTGAAGCAGCTCATTGTAATAATCATGACAATATGATACTGTTTTAATTTGATTTTTTGAGAAAATACAGTAACCATCCAATCTTAATCCTTCTACCCTAATTGCTAAACAATACGCTTCCTCTTCTTTTAAGATAATCATTTGATTAAAAGTACACTGTGACTTAAATTGAATTCTTATAAGTTTTTGAAGTTCTAACTTATATTCTAATGCTAGCTCCTGTGAATCTTCTAAAGAGCTTGTTGTATTTTTAGATGTAATTTCGTTGTTTTGAACTGCTATATTTATAGTATCTTGTCTTTCTTGACTCTCTAACTTTATATCCTGCTTATCTTGCATTTTAATCGCTAATTTTTCTGTTTCACTACTTAAATCTATTTGGGGATCATCAGACATAGATCCTTCTTTTTGATTATTCTCCTTGGGAGTATCTTGTCTTTGAGTAGATACTTGACCATATTGATCAATATACTTTTGAAATTCTTCCCTTAAAGCATCTTCTCCTATTGTAGTCTGTGAACACTTCACTTTTAATCTTCCAGTTTTATTTAATTTTTCTTCGTCATAATCAATTATATTTTCAAGTCTCGAAAAGAATTTTGGATTTTCTTCTATAAACGATTTGATATCATTAAACCAAATGATTAAAGATCCAGAAGTATCCCTTGTAGCACTTTGAACTTCAATCAATTTAATCACGTTCCAATCAAGTTTCAAATTTGCCTCAGGAAATTCAAATCCTTTTTTTGTAAATGTTAAATATGAAGTAAGTTTCAGTTGCATGTAAAAATAAAACATAATAGACATGCTTATAAGAGAAGTCATCAAGAAAAATAAAGAGCTCCTAACAAAAATATTAATTACAAATAGACTAATCAAACCAATGGTAAATATTTGAATCGGGCTCTTAGAAATTTCTAATCTATCTTGTGATATTTCTGTAAAATATGTTGAGTACTCTTTCAAAAACACCCCAATTTTGGATTTAAATTCATCGGTAGAACTTTTTATTAAAATATAAGGATATTCTATAATTCTATCTCCTTCATGAGTTATATTTAAAATATTTGATTGATGCAACTTTTCATAGAATAAATTTTTTTCTTCTGTCATCTCATTATCTTTTTTTAGTTTTAAACAAAGATAATATCTGAAATAGGAAAATTTAATGTAATATGTGTCAATATCATTCCATAGGATCTCTGTCTCATAAGGATATAGTTTAATCCCCTTCTCCTTCAAATGAAAAACAACTAAAGTCTTTTTAACCCAATTAAATCCAATTGGATTTTTATGAAAACATACTAAATATACTGCACCCAAAAGGAATATTGTAAAAACAAATCCTAAACTTATCCAGCTAATAACCAGCGTACTACATATGATATAAAAAAACAGTTTCCTATTATAGATTATTTGAATATCTTCCATAGTTGATCCCCCATTTTGATTTTCATTTATATAGAAATCCAACCCCTTATTAGACTTATCTTAAGGAATCTTACTTATTTATGATAGGGTTCATTCTTCTAATATCTCATTAAATATTATGTATCATTTCTTTGCCAATATCTACATCACCAGACATAGCATACCAACAATATCAATACTAGTATAGGCCAAGACTTAAGATGCTTTTTCATTTCCCTTACCCTCCACTTTCTTCTCAGTCTAACAAATCCTTTCAATAATACTCTAATACTAAAAACTTCTAATATGTTATTCAACTTAAATCCCTAATTCCCTTCAAAATATTTGGTTTTCTATAATATTTTGGAATATTGACTAAAAAACTTCCTTTGTAAGGAAGTTATCAGTTCAATCATTTAATCTTTATAGGTGCTACTTTCGACCAAGTTAGTTCCTGTCCATATTTCTTTTCAAGTATAGACACAGACTAAAACTGGATTCTCTATTTTTTAAAAGTATCTTCCATTAATCCTTTGTAATACTATAAAGATACTTACAAACTTCGTGTTGTTCACCGTGATAATTCTAGATGCTTTTATCTTGTAGATTAAATGAGCATTTTTCTAAAACCTTGCAAGAAGCAAGATTATCACCACGGCTGATTCCCCAAATATGTGTAATACCAAGTTGATTAGCTATTACGGGAGCAAATGCCATTACTGCTTCTGTTGCATAATCATTTCCTGTATAGTTCTCAGCAATATGATAGCCAATTTCCCATTCACCATCTTTCAATGGAACAGCCTGAACATATCCTATATTCTCACCGCTCTTAAGAATAATTGGGTAAACCAGCGGACCTTTGTTTTCACCATCATAACAGCTCATTAAGAACAAGATGGCTCCTCTTGCTTCCTCTATAGTCTCAAATACTTCGTCTGGTACAAATTTACGATTGTATACATCCAAAGAATTCAAGTGTACAATCTCAGCCATACTTTCATCGAATTTAGTAATCACTAATCTATCTGTTTCTATTTTAAAATTTTGCATTTTTAGATTCCCTCTTTAAAATAATTTTATAATCAAAATACGGTTACACTGTCCCCCTTAGGGGTTACAGTAAATTATGTTTGCCTTTACTAGGATTCCATTTGTTTGGTTGAATAAATTCAATAATGGGTTTTATATTTTCTTTTTTCCTCCAATAACACTGGGAGCCAATTCTTTGCATTAAAGCTTTTTCCTATGGTTCGTAGGTGTAGGCATCTTTTTTTCAACAGCATCAGGTTCTCATTAGGGACAGATGGATTTATTCCGCTGTTTTATTCACAAAATCAACTTTATATTGCCATTCGCCGTATTTTTGTTCGTTGTCAGTAATTGTTCCTTCTGTAAGGGTGATGCGTAGAACGATTGAGTCTGGACTTTCCTCGTTGCCGTGATCATCGAACCATGCGAAGTACTTTTTCATCTTCCCTCTAATTTCCGCATTCTTCTCATCCTTAACCCAGCCAAGATTCTCAGCCGTACCCTGAGCTACAAACAAGTCCAATCCACAGATGGCAACCTCATTGTTCTTTTCAATTTCCAACGTTTTGTTTTTAAACGAAGATGTAGAAACATAAAACACTCCGTCTTCATAATATGCATCAACCATACGAACAGTAGGCCGCGGGTTGTCTACCGCTTTGGGCGATAATGATATCGTCGCAAGGGCAATAAGATTATCTTTACCGTTTCCACAGAATTCCTCCATAAGTTTGATTGCTTTTTCGTATTTGCTCATTTTCAAATTCCTCCATTCAAGATATAATTTATTTTAACTCAAACATTAATCCGTTTTCATGAATTATAGTCTTAATGCTTCCAGCCTTTTTCCTCGTTCATAAGCTTCATGTAAAAACTCCTCTACCGGCAAATCCCCATAATCCCAGTTCATAGCCTCTATTGCAGTGGCACCTGAATAACCCGTTTTTGCAATTTTTTTCATGGTTGAAGACCAATCAATGGTGCCGTCAAAGGGTAACCCGTGTTGGGCATAGCTTCCGTTATTATCATGTAAATGTAGTGCCATCATCCTTGAACCGTACATGGATAATAAATCATCATCTGGATAGCGACGGTAGTGATGTCCACAATCATAACAGAATCCGAGACGCTGTGAATTCACTTGCTCCAGCACATATGCCAAATTAGAAAGGTTCCGTAAATTCTCCAGTGCAACATTGACACCAAGCTGTTCAGCTTTTTCAGTGATTCTCTTGATTCTATCCAGTCCCAATAGGTTACATGGATTGTCTTCGTTGGGCAGGTGCACCACCATTGTGGGAATCTCAAACTCAGCGCAATCTACAACACATAGTAAATAGCAATCGGTTAAGGCTTCACCCTCCAGGTTGTCAAGCCAGAGCTTGTTTTGGTTTTGGACTGGCGTGTGGATATTTTCTATAAAAAGACCCGCTTCTCGTGCAATTTGTGGCCCTTTTCGATAATCCTTCTGACCAAAGCAATCACGACCAAAATCATCACTCCACCATAATAAAACACCATCAAATCCAGCTTCTTTTATTAAGCGATAACGTTCCTTGTTGGGCAATTCATAGCCGAACCAATCATAAATTGTAATCATATACCTCTTCACTGCTAAATCAGCAACACTTATTACATCTCTTTCCTCTAATCCGCTTATCTTCATTTTTAAATCTCCCTTTGTATAGCTCACGAATAGCATCAATATTTAAACCATAACATACCCTTAACATATTGCCTTTTCTAGGATTCCATTTATTTGGTTTGCATAAATGATTGTCAGTAAATAGAACTACAACAATTGATAACTCTCATAATTAGTTATGTCATAATCACCTAATTGTACTTTTAAGTAATTGCACATCTTAACCCATAAGTCCTTCTTATCATGTTGTTCATAATTAGTTATTAAAAATCGGCTTAATAATTCCCCATAGACTTCATCGACTCTTATAGTTTCTTCTACTCCATACTTGTTGTAAATAGGTAATTTGTTATTATGCTTACATATCAATTCACTCATTTTCTGTAGGTTTGATCCTGTAAAGAATAAAAAGCCACTGTAATCACCTTTATCAAATAAATCCTCACCATCGGAACAAATTGTTTCTAACCAAAACTTATAATCTTTTCTCCTATCATCATTTAAATCACTTTTATACTCCTTTACTTTTGTCATGGCCGTACTTTGAATTTTCTCCAGCTTCTTTTCTGAATCAAACAAGATCATTGATGACGAATAGATTCTCATAGATGTTTGGTCTGTTCTTAGACGATCGTAATATTTCCACTCAGGAGATATGAAATACTCAAATTCTAAACCCTCAAAATATTCTCTACCCCTCATAGATTTAAATTCCTCTGGCCATATAAAAAATATATCGATGTCAGAACGTTGACCCATATTTCCAGTTACATATGACCCAGTTACCATGGCAGCGATTACTTTATGTTTTTCCTTCATATATTCAATGTATTTTAAAATAGTCTCTCTCAATTCATAACCTCCTCTAATTCTTTTCTACCTAGTAGCAACCAATCAATGGTGCCGTCAAAGAGTAACCCTTGTTGGGCATAATATCCGTTATTATCATGTAAATGTAGTGCCATCATCCTGGAGCCATATATATTAGGCACTATATGGCCATATCCTTCATTACTTATGTATTTTAAAACTCTTGCTTCTCTTTCTAATTCAGTTATTCTATAGGTCCCTGTTGAAAATTTAATTACTTTGTCCAGACCATCATAATTGATTCTATATACACTACTTACTTTGCCACCAGTGAGTTTCTCGTAGTTTCCTAATGCATTAAATTCTTTTTCTAAGACATATTCTATTTCATCTGATGAAACAAACCCATTCTTATAACTTTTAATAAATTCCGGTGACATAATTTTGTATCTAGCATCCAAAATTTCCATCATCTTTCCCATCCCTTGGCCCAATACATTGTTTTAATTTGTTTTTATCTCAATCTAAATCTAAGTTTTTCTTCAAGATACGGTATTGCATCCTCATAATCATTCTCGTAGCTATTGAATGTGCCTGACTTCATAAATTCAAAACCTGCTTGTAGGTAGATTGGTACCGCTTGATAACTCCATGTCTGGGTATGAAGGAAGATATCTCTATCCCCTTCGATCTGCACCATCCTTCTCAATCCTTCAAATACAACCGCTTTCCCCAGACCTAGTCCTTGGTATTCAGGCTTAACTGCAACCCATTCTAGTGCGAGGTCACGACGTACGCCAGTATAATTCCACCAAGAAGTAACTGTGCCTATCTTCTTCCCTTCGACTGTCTGAATGAAGATGGTACGGCGTTCCACCTCACCAAGAAAAGAAAGATAATTCTCGCTAAAATAATTTAGAGCTTCTGCAACACTATTAAACTCACCGACAGAAGTCTCTATTTCAGCCCATTCTACTTCATTACCTTTCGTAAATGGTACAAATGAATAGCCTTGAGGACGCTCATACTGTGGTATTGGAGTTCCTGATCTTCGCATCATTACGATATTTAAATATGGAATAGACTTATCTAACATTTTATCCCTCCATTAATTCTTTTCACTAGTAGCAATTCAAAGATAATTTTACAATAGATACTTTCCCACCGATCCTTAGAAGAGGACATACAAATGTTTTACAGTCTGAAAAGAAATTTAATAACACCCCTAGGCGAAGCTTCTCTCCCAGTGGGAAGGTGCCTTCCAAACTAGTAATCCTTCACGTCACACGAAAATTACGAAAGTTTACTAAATAATAAATTGTGCAAGAAACTTATTGTATATTATGCTTATTAGCGGAGGTTAATCCAATATATTTGTTGTTCTTTACCTTCATAGAAATTTTCACCTGTTAATATACCACCACAACTTATCGCTGTCTGCCTTGAAGCAATATTATCTTTATCACAGATAATCACTACTTTCGGAATTTTCATTTCTTTTGCGATTTCTAAAACAAGTGATAATTGTTGCATACCATAACCTTTTTTTCTCTCAGTTGGACGAATTCCATAGCCAATGTGTCCTCCATGTTTTTCTAATTCATCAGTTAAAAAGTGTCGAAGTTGAATAGTACCTATAATCCTATTATCAGATTTTCTTACAGAAAAGAATGTGCTGGCATGAACATTATTGCGAAGTTTATCTTTCTCAATCGAAAGAACAATTTCAAGCCATTCATCAAAATCAATATAACCAGCTAGACCACAACTGCCATTGATATTTGTTTCCTTAAAGCCTAAATACTCTTGTTTGTACTCCAAAATTTTTCCTTCCAAAATCTTTGATGGTTTTACTAAAATTATTTCGCTCAACTTAATACCTCCTAATACAAATAGCCTGTTGTTAGCCTTGTAATACAATTGTGCATCATCTGGTCTTTTTAAAAATTGTCCCATTGAGCAGCCCCGATATCTCTATTATCTTAAGGTTCGACTTACCTTCAGATATACAGCTTCAAATATCGAACTCATATTTTTTTGTTGCTCCATACTTAGACTGATCAATCATTATTGTACTGACCATGTATTACCCCTCCTTATTGTAAATAGAATCTAATTACCTTTATTGCACTTGATCCATTATTCAATCTCCATTATTCTTAACAGTACTCTATCAATATTTTTAAAATAGTCTTCTGCTTTGGGTTCAACTAAAAAATCAGGTATCATTGTGTTTAAATCTTCACTAGAATGCTCAAAGTACTTACTAGAATACGTAACCCTTGTGTTGGTATTTGTCAAATCTAAAATTTTAACCTCTCCATAATGATTTGGTTTTCCACCTGTAGGCTCACCTACAAAAGTTGCGTTTGTATTATTTTTAAATTCTAAAGCATTTAATATTGCAGATGAGAATGTTTTTCTTCCAATAATGACAAAGAGTTTTTTAGGATCATTTAACGCTTTTCTTTTCCTTAATTCTCTAAAAAACGGACTCATAACGGACGAATTTCCTCCCCCATTATTTCTCAAATCAATAACAAGTTTATCTATAGAATTATTATCAATAAAGTTAAAAAGCTCAGTATTAAAATCTTTAAAGGATAACTCCTTCATATTTGTGCAGGAACTATATTGAAAATAAAGTATATTTTCGTCTTCAATGTATTCATACCAGTAGTTTTTATTGGGATTTTTTAAATACAACATTTCCACATCATCTTCAATATTTCTACCTACAGGTTCTATATCATTATTTTTATACGTTTCAGCCTTAACACTTCTTTCATTACCATCTTTATCTATAAAAATAAACTCTGATGAACTAGAACTAGAAATTTTCAAACCATTTAAAACTTCGGGAAAAATTATGTATTTAGTAAACAAGTTTTTAAACTGTGGTTCATTTTCGTGAGAAATAATCGGTTTAACCAACTGCATAAGGTCTTTAATATTCGTATCATTTATACCTTTGAGTCTATAACCAATAAATTCGCTATGTTCTGGTACAGTATCTACCAAGTATACCCCATCATTAAAATAGTAAAATCCAAAAGGATATATCTCCTCAGAATTAAAGCTAAATCGAGTGTGACCATCTCCCACTGAAGCGATTAATTTGCTCATTTCAATGATTACTTCATCATCTGTCAATTCAGGTACCCTCTCTATTATATCTTCTATATTGTTATGAAAATCTTGTTCTTTTAATTTGAAGAATAGATTCTTATGTCTTTGAGGTAACTCCTTTTCAACAAACTCAATATCGGCTAGCCATTTACCATCCCTAGCAGCATCAGTTTTCATACTACTGATAGTTCTATTGTTGCTATTAGTATTGTTACATGAACTTAATGGAACAATCATAAGCATAAGTACTATAAAAAGTACTATTTTTCTTGATTTACGTTTCATTATTTCTACCTCCGCATTTTTATATAGTTGTACACACCCTCCCACCGACTACGTCTATTTTTACACTGAAATTCCAAATTCTTTCTCAAACATAGTATTTGCCTTTTCTGTAAATATCCGTGGAGTTGTTTCTTCCGAGATGCCAAGTATATCTGGTGTTGCGATCCAGAGTATATAGCTATTGATTGACAAGCTATCTCTTACCTTCAAATGTCTTCCATCCCTCACAAGTAATCCATCTTTGGCAATTTTATCGGCATCAAAATAAAACCTTGCTCCTGCCATATATGGAGAGTCAAAATTTAAATCAATCTTCCCCTTCTGCCTCGATGCTACAACTCTTTCTGCACCTAATCCACCGTTTGTAAACATGATGTAGTCGCTGTAATCAGGCGGGTCGCCAAATACCTGCCCAATAGGTGCTTTCTCTGTCAATTGGCTATGTCTATTCAGCCGATTCCATGATTTCAGATATCCATCCTGCATGATTGCATTGTAATTCTCTTTACTAGTTGTATGTATAAGTACTTTCCCTTCATAGGGTCTTAAAAAACGATCTTTGTAACTGTGATTCCCATATATATGTTGAGCAGTATCCAAGTCTTTTTTATCAACCGCCAAAAGTATGTTTTTATTGTATGATGAATGATACTGTATAAAATCGAATAGTTGGTATTCCCAGTCAGCACCCTCTTTTGAAATAATTAACCTGGATACTTCCCCCTCTAGGTACTGCAGAAGATTGAAACCTTTTGACGTCTCCAGCAATTTTAGCATAATCCAGTCGTCAGTATATGGTAGATTATTTCTATATGGGTTATCTCTAACTTCAGTGAAAGATGGATCTACATAATATATGTTCATTAGTTCACCTCCATAATATATAGACTATCAGTACTGTACGTCAGGAATATATCTTTATTTGAATATTGTCAGTAAATAGAACTACAACAATTGATAACTCTCATAACTAGTGATGTCATAATCCTAATTTCACTTGTATGTAATTACACATCTTAACCCATAAATGCTTCTTTTCATGGTTCTAATGATTGGTTATTAAAAATTGTCTTAATAGTTCCCCATAGATTTCATCTATCCTTATCGTCTCTGCTACTCCATACTTGTTATAAATATAGAAACCATTTGTTCAGACGGTGAAGACTTACTTAACAAAGGTGATTACAGTAGTTTTTTATTTTTTACAGGATTGAAATAAGTAACTCAAACCATAACTATAATTTCTCAACTCTATTCTTGTTTGAAATCTTGAAATAGTATAAGGTGGCTCCACTATTTGCAATCACATGAAATATTACGGGATATATAATTGAACCAGTAGATTCTACAAGATTTCCAGCGAATAACCCGAATATAAAAGCAAATAAAATTTTCTTCATCGATTCATGATTAATTTTAAATCCAAAATACTGAAAATGAGTTATTCCAAAACATATGGCAGATATAAAAGTCTGTAATGTAACCCCTTTCAAAATAGGAACGGGCACATATATTACACTACTCCCTACAAGATAGGTGGCTAATGATAGAACTATACCTCTAAATAATATTTCTTCTCCAATCGGGTGAATAATACAAAAATTTGTTATCCCCTTTAGATTTTTCTGTGGTTCGTATCCAGAAGTAAGCATAAAGGGAATCAATGCAAACATTATAATAACTAGTTCCGAAATAAGTATGGGTTGGTTTGGTACTGCTATATAAAATGTATCCCATCCCATAGTTCCAACTAATAAAATAATCCCACACCAAATATGAAAATTGTAATTCTTCAAGGTATCACTAATTTTTTTATTATATCTTTCAATAAGCTTAAAGACATTATAGTTAAGTGTCAGCATGAAAGTTAAATATGTAATGGCTAATATTATTAAAAATTTCAATCAAATCTCCCCCTTGATTAACTAATATTATTAGGTTTTTTATAGATTTCGCTTCTCCGCTTAATTGCTAGTAACTTGTATGTATAGAATGTCTTTAGTTATTTAATTTAACAACTTACTATCTTCAGTTGTAAATTCACTCTATTTACAAAAAGTATATCGATTTATAATTCCTTATGTATTTACTAATCCCTTTATATTTTCTTCGATATATTTCGACAACAACACTCATTTAATAAAATCTTCATCATTATCTCAGAAAGTTTCTTTTCTCTAATCTAAGCAACTCTCAATACTGCCGATTCAGTAAACATCTATTTATCAACTATGTCCTATCGATATCAATTTGTCATTTACAAAATACTTAATGAATATACTTGTCATAACAACAACATTAGGAGCTGATTTTATGTTTTTGGTAATTCGCAAAAAGACGATTATAACACTCACACTTATTATAGTAGTACTCTCTATTTCCCTTCTCGGAGTTCATTTCAAGGATAGATGGATTGTCAAGGTTAGTAACCCTCAGCCAGTTGGCTATGTGGCAATTATTATAGATGACTTTGGCAACAGTGGGGAAGGTACTGACGAGATGCTTGAATTAGAAATTCCCATTACAGCTGCAGTGATGCCCTTCTTACCCCATAGTCAGGTTGATGCAGAGGCAGCCCACAAGGCAGGCCATGAAGTAATCATGCACATCCCAATGGAGCCAGTACGGGGGAACCCCAATTGGCTAGGGGAAAAAGGGATTACGACCGATTTATCCAATGAAGAAATTAAATCAAGAATTTGTGAAGGTCTAGAAGAACTACGATGGGCTGTAGGAATGAACAATCATATGGGCTCTAAGGCTACACAAGATAAGCGGGTGATGGAGAGTATCCTTCAGATTGCTAAGGAAAAAAACATGTTTTTTGTAGATAGTGTTACTACCCAACATTCGGTTGTTGGTCAAGTAAGTAAAAATATGGAGGTTACTTCTCTTAAAAGGGATGTTTTTTTGGATAATTCTAAGAATCAAAATGAAATAGAAAAGCAATTGATGAAATTAGGGGAAATTGCTTTAAAGAAGGGTTATGCCATTGGCATTGGTCACGTTGGACCTGAAGGAGGAATCGTTACAGTAAATGCAATAAAAGCAATGTATCCTGAGTTAAAGAAAAAAGGCATCGTATTTGTCTATATTTCTCAATTAAAAGACTTACCTATTCTAAATCGGTAATTACTAAGGATTAATATTATAGTTGAATTCACTAATACAAGTTTAAAAAGAGGTGAATTATGAAAATTAAAAGACCTACTTTAATTCTGTTATTATCAAGAAAAGCTAGAACCTATATATCATCTCTTCTCATTTCAGTATTTGTCCTAGTTTCTTCTCCAACTATTTTAGATTTAGTTATAGACAAACCTGTTGAGCCCCTCTTTGACAAAACCATAGTCGTCGACCCTGGGCATGGAGGTATAGATGGTGGTACTAGCTTCGGAAATGATATGTTAGAAAAAAATATCAACCTTGAAATCAGTATGAAACTAAAGGAAGCCCTACTGGAGCAAGGAGCTAAAGTTGTCATGACTAGAGAAATTGATAACTCTTTAGACGACCAAATAAAAAATAATGGAAGCCGACATCGTGAGGATTTACAGGCTAGGGCAAAGATTATTGATAATAATCCTACTGATTTGTTCCTTAGTATCCATGTGAATTGTATGCGTAACAAGCCCGATAAAATCGGACCAATAGTATTCTATTATGGCGCTAGCGAAGACAGCAAGGCCCTAGCTGAAGAGATACAAAAAAAGCTCAATCAACTGTCTACATATAAGGAGTTGGGGATAAAGGCTACCAATAAAGTGAATAGAGGTAACTACTATATTTTAAAGTACACTTCCCCACCGGGGGTGATCATTGAAACAGGATTTATTTCTAATAGCGTCGATCGCAGGCTTTTGTTGGAGGGTGGGCATCAAGATGAACTTGTTAGACTTATTGTTGAGGGGGTCATGGAGTATTTGGGGAGGTAAAATGCATGTAGTATCATCCAGATTAATCACTTTTAATCCTATTTTTTCAAGCAAAGGTAGATGCTCAATCTTCTTAGAGTTAAATAGTTGACCATTAGACAAATACAGTCTTTTTAATTGATCAAGATTTCGAAGGATTTAATCAGAAGTTAATCCCATCCAAAAAAAGCATTATCTACTTTTCTGAACTAAATCTAGTATCTTTTTCAGTAAGTAAGGTTGAATATCTGGATATGTCAAGTTCTCAGGAGTTTCTTTGAAACATCTTACCTCGCCAATCTCAAGATCTGGCAACTGCCCAAAACTAAATACTTCGCTATAGAATAATCTTCCGTAGGAACAGACATCCCCACGGGTAACAGAATATTCACAAATAGGCGTAATACTATAATCTACTGCTCCTGTTTCCTCTACTAACTCCCTCTTTCCAGTAGCCTCTATTTCCTCCCCATCTTCCCTATGTCCTCCTGGAATTTCCCAAGTGTCACGATCTTTATGTTTTACAAAAATATGTTTTCCCCCATAAATAGAGCCAATCACTGCATAGGCTAGTTTTTCATCTGCAATAGAGCCTAACTCATAAAATTCTACTTTCATTTGAACTCCTCCGTCTCATCTGTTTGTTATCTTCCTTTATCTTTTAAAATCAATAGGATCTATTTTTTTATTTCTCCCCTTCCCACTCCCCATAAAACTCCTCTAAAAATCCCTCCATATATTCATGTCTCTTAACTGCCATCTCTTTACCTGTTTTTGTATTCATCAGGTCCTTGAGCTTTAGGAGTTTTTCGTAGAAATGATTGATGGCAGTTGATTTTTCCTTTTGACGATACTCCTCTTTAGTCAATTTATCCCTTATTGGTATTTTGGGATCGTATATTACAGTTCCGATGGAACCGCTATAGGCAAAACATCTTGATATGCCAATAGCACCAATGGCATCCAAACGATCTGCATCCTGTACGATCTTTGCTTCAAGCATCGTGAGGGCAGGACCATTGCCTCCTTTAAAAGATATGGTTGAAATGATTTCTAGTATTATCTCCATATCCGACGTCTCCACCGATTGAGATTGAAGCCAGTTTTTTACCTTCATGATGCCACCTTCTTCACTTTCATTTAATTTCTCGTCGGCAATATCGTGAAGTAGTGCTGCTAGAGTACATATATATAGATTTGCCCCTTCTTTTTGTGCAATTTTTTTAGATAGTTGAGTAACTCGGTAAATGTGCCACCAGTCATGCCCACTACCTTCCCCCTGCAACTCATTTCTTACATATTCCTCTGTATTTTTTATGATAGTATCCTTCACTTTATCCCTTCCTTTTAAATCTCTACTTTTATCTTTCTAGGAGTAACTACTCACTACAATACTCCTAAATCTGGATCATTAACCTAACCAATATTCACTAATTCTACTTTTTTATCAATTTACCTCCAAGTAGTAATTATTTAAAATATAATGCAATCTACAAATTATAATATATACCAATAAAGACAAACATTACAAAAGTAGTCCCCTAATTGTAGAGATAATCAAGCTACAAAATAGGGGGTAGAGTTTTTATTTATGATTTGGAGAATTAGAAAAGAGTATATTTTGTTCTAACAAATTTATGAGAGCTTCTTCCCGCTCCACCTCGTCCAGTACAATTATACGAGCCCAGCCATATCTCCCCTTCAAATCAATTCTCCACGAAGTCTTCGTGTACTTCTCAAGGCATTTCATTTGATTCCACGCAGTAAATCGGCCATTATAATATAGTCCATTTCGATAAACTCTTATTTTATCAACAACACTTATCGTACTCATAACCATATAGATTAGGAAGAAAGTCAACTCCGTAACTGAGAAAATTTGGTTGATCATGCCGATAATAGATAAGGGAATAACTAGTGTTGCCAAAAATAGCTGAGAATAATATATTGAAGATCGGTGTTTAAACTGTTCTATAGGCTCTCCCCCATATTTCTTAATCCTATATAAGTTATTTAGTGTTTTATATAATTCAAAGATAAATAATATCAATATAACTCCATTAATCTTAAATACTTCTTTAATAAATATATCCAAAATCTCCATCTCCTTCTATGCTAAATTTAAAGGACAATAGTTTAGCACTATATTGATAAATTATACCATAAATTACCTTGCTGTATCTATCAAGCATAAAATTTCCAAAATAAAAGAATGCATTTCTGCATTCTTGGTAATAACCTGACTTTATGGGATTTAGATGAACACTTCTCCATTCAACGAGAAGGTTTTGGCTTCAATAATTTTCAACTTTACTAGCTCACCAATTAATGACTCATCCCCTACAAAATTCACTAGCTTATTTTGTCTAGTTCTTCCCATTAATTTTTTAGGGTCTGTTTTACTTGGTCCTTCAACTAGTACTTCAACAATTTGATCTTGATAGCTTTCGTTGATTTCAGCACATATTTCATTCACTCGGTCCACTAGGCGATTAAATCTCTCATGCTTTACGTCTTCAGGAATTTGTTCTGCCATTTCAGCAGCAGGTGTACCTTGACGGATGGAATATAAGAATGTAAAGGCCGAGTCAAAACGAACTTTATTCACTACATCAAGGGTGTCTTCAAAGTCCTCTTCTGTCTCACCAGGAAAACCTACGATGATATCAGTAGTTAAGGCGATATTAGGTACTTTAGCCTTTAACTTTTCTACTGACTCTAGGTATTTTTCTTTAGTGTATACTCTGTTCATTTCCTTTAAGATTCGATTACTACCTGCTTGGAATGGGAAATGGGCATGTTCACATACCTTATCACATTCAGCTATTGCATCTATCAGATCATCCGATAGATCCTTGGGATGAGAAGTCATAAATCGAATCCGTTTTAATCCTTGAATTTTGTTTAACTCCCTCAATAGGTCTGCAAATGTTACTTTATTTTCCAGAGTTTTACCATATGAATTTACATTTTGTCCCAACAGGGTGACTTCTTTGGTTCCGTTATTTACTAGGTCCGCCACTTCGTCAACAATATCCATTACCTCTCTACTTCTTTCACGACCTCTAGTGTAGGGTACAATACAATAGGTACAAAAGTTGTTACAACCAAACATAATATTAACAAAACCTTTTAAACCATACTTTCTAATTGAGGGAATACCTTCTACAATTTCCCCCTCCTGCTCCCAAACATCCACTAACATATTTTCAGTGTGCTTTGTATTGACTAAAAGTTCTGGGAATTTATGTAGGTTATGGGTTCCGAATACAAGGTCAACATGACGGTACTTTCTCTTAATTTCTTGTACAACCTGAGGCTGCTGCATCATGCAACCGCATACAGCTATGACCATATCTTCATTTTTCTTTTTAAGATTTTTTAATGCTCCAATATTGCCGTATACTTTTAACTCTGCATTTTCACGTACACAGCAAGTATTAAATATGACTAGATCTGCTTGATTTTTTTGAGTGGTTTCAATATAGCCCATATTTTGTAGCATACCTGCCAGTTTTTCAGAATCATGTTCGTTCATTTGACATCCGTAGGTAACAATGATATATTTTTTCTCTTTTTTAGTCCGTGCATAATCTTGTTGATTGAGCTGTTTTATAGCTTCTATATATTCCTGTTGATTTTGTATGTCTAAAGAAGTAACTTCATATTTATTTTCTCTCTTCAACTGTGTTTCCTCCTCGATTTACTTATGTATATATTATTAGCTTATTTATATTTATCTATTATAACTTAATTTTCTTCATAAAAAAAGGCAAGATTTATCAATCCGCCTCACTATATACCCGCACTCTTTATAACCCTTATTTCAACATCCTGCTTTACTACCTTTTCCTCAAGGACTGTCAATTTCTCATAAACCTGCTTGTAACCATCAAACAGGGCTTTTGAGTTCTCCTCCAATTTATATTCAAGTCTTAGCAAGTCTGCTTTATCAGCCTTATTATCTAACTTTTTCTCAATTGAGTCCATCCTAGAATCTATTTTATCCATCCTAGAATCTATTTTATCCATTCTAGAATCTATTTTATCCATTCTAGACTCTATTTTGTCCATCTTGGAGTCCATTCGGTCCATTCTAACCTCTAATTTATCTATTTTAAATGACATATCTTTTACATCTGTAGATATGGTGGACATTTTTGTAGACAAGTCCTCATACATCTTTGCAATCAAATCTAGAATTTTATCCTCCATAAATATCACTCCTCTTAATTTATATTATAACACACTATCTAATATGATACACATCACATTCCATCTTGCTTTTTGGTAAGTATGTTTGCTTCATTCAATTCCTTTAAATAAATTTTTAAATCCTTCACTTTTCCTGAGAATAAGATAAATTTCATTGAATAACACCTCCATGGGATATAATCGTTTTCTTATAATCTCATTATATACGAACACTTGTTCGGTGTAAAGATTTTTTTATATAAATTTTCAATCATTTTAAATCTTATGAAATATTTTAGCAAAAATGATTTATTCGAATATATTGATAATATACTCAAAGATTACTTAATACCCAATTGATTCATTTATCTATAGATTACTCTACTAGATATTTAACAATATTTTATCTGTAAAAATGTTTTAATAAGTAAAAAAAAGGATATCTATTTAAAGGGCGTCATATATTAAGGGGGTATTCGAATGCAGGGAGTGTTTCATTTTGAAGTCTCGGCCGATCATATTGTTAGGGCCCAGCGATTTTACAAGGATATTTTCGATTGGAACCTACAGGAGGCAAATAATGCTGTAGATTATTTATTGTTAAACTCCAATGAAATTAAAATTCCTGAGTTAAAGGAACATCTAAAGGATCAAGGCGATTTATTCGTTACCAGAATTAACGTATCATCATTGAAAGCAACTATAACTAAAATACTAGAATATGGTGGAAGAGTACTTACGAAGGTAGTTCAAGAATCTAAAGAGCTAAAGATCTATTGTGAAGATACTGAGGGCAATCTATTGATTGTTGTGGAATCCTTCTAAGTATCTCTTGGAGCTATCAAAACATTATTCCTCAACTAAAGACAAATTTTATTTATTTTAGATAAAAAAGCTATATAAAAAATCCTTTTCCTTTGTATCTGGAAAAGGTTTTACTATTTTATGACATATATATGTACTATACACATCACCAAAGAGGTAATAATATCAAAACGACACCCCTGCTACTTTGTGGAAGAAGCATAATGAACCAACGCTTCAATATTACTCTTCCTCGTAAAATCAACAGGCATATCATATGCCGCCAACATCCCTTTTTCATCTGGAGTTAGTTGTTTTTTAGATTTCAGGCGGAATTTTAATAAAGCCATCAGAATTTTATCAAAAGATTTCACTAAACGATGGTTATACCCTCCCCGTAAATAAAAGAACTGAATGTGTTTTTGTTCTTCAACTGTAAAATTTCTATTTACAACGCCCTCCATTTCCTCTTTTCGTCCTGGAGAAGCACCCGTTGCATAGACGATTACCTTTTTCTCTTTGAGGACATTTAGATTTTTTTGAATCAGCTTCACCCCGTTGATGCCAGATGCGTATAGTCCTCCCCCGTAGATAATCGTATCATAGGACTCCAACATATTTTCCGTTGCCTTAGATGCTTCATACAAATCCCCAGCTAAATCCTTTGCAATCCATTCTGCGTATTTCTTTGTAAAACCTGTCTTTGACTTGTAAATTACGATTGTTCTCATTTCCCTATCCCACCTTCGTTCTCTTTTTGCCAAACTTATACATATAAACTGGTTAATACTAACATTATAACATCTAATAACAGGGGATTTATCGCTTTATTAATAATATATATACGTTATATACAAATGAATGATACAATTACCATATAGTGACTGTGATAATTATATTGAAGGTAGGTGTGTTCCGATATGGATCGAAAGCGAATTATTTCCTCGGTGCAGTTAAGATAATCTGATGGTAGATTGTATCGAGGTAGCCGCTAAATACTATCAGTTAACTGCACTACTTTTCCCTATTATAATAAGATGAAGGAGGAAGTTGCTTCCTCCTTTTGATTATATCATTTTTTTCTTCTATATCCATCATATTTAAGTTATAATATATATGGAGGTGATTTTATATGGAAGCCATATTAAAAGAAATACTTTCAAAATTAAGTTCATTAGATGATAAAGTTTCTAGCTTAGATGATAAATTCTCGAGCCTAGATAATAAAGTATCTACCTTAGATAACAAAGTTTCTAGCTTAGACAATAAAGTCTCTAGCCTAGATAACAAAGTCTCTAGCTTAGACAATAAAGTCTCTATCCTAGATGATAAAGTATCTACCTTAGATAACAAAGTTTCTAACTTAGACGACAGAGTCTCTAACATGGAAGTTGGACAAATCCGCATTGAGCAAAAACTAGAAGCAGTTTACGAGCAGGTTGCTAACTTAACAGAATTTGAAGCATCTTCAACTGAAAATTTCAATACTATTAAAAAGGATGTCAGTTTTTTAAAACATAAGTTACATCAAAATGAAGAAGAAATTTTTGACATTAAAAGTTATATCAAACTAGTAAAGTAGTTGAAAAATCAACTGCTTTTGTTATATCATATAAACCTCATACTCCTTATCAAAAGAATATCCTAACTTCTCAGCCAATGCTATTGACCTAATATCTACAGCATCCCATACAAGATCAAAAAGAGTCAGATTCCTCTGACTCCATCATTTATCTTAGTACTTATTTACTTTTATAAGGTATCGGATCTTCTCCTCCTGCCTCTTCAAATCCTTTTAATCTTAAGACACAGCTATCACATACACCACAAGCCTCTTCTCCACCCTTATAGCAACTGGTGGTAAGGTGATATGGTGCTCCTAGCTCTAGTCCCAGCTTTACAGTATCTGCCTTCGAAAGCTTCATTAAAGGAGTCTTGATATCAATACCCTTCCCCTTTACCCCAGCAGCAGTACCGACATTTACCACCTGTTGGAATGCTTCGATAAACTCTGGTCTACAGTCGGGGTAGCCACTATAGTCCACTGAGCTTACACCGATATAAATGGCCTCTGCTCCAATTACCTCCGCATAGCCTAGGGCATAGCTTAAGAACAGGATATTCCTAGCAGGTACGTAGGTTACTGGGATCTCTCCGTCTCCTTCATACTCTGGCACATCGATATTTGAGTCGGTTAAAGCACTGCCTCCTACATTTTGAATGGTAAAGATTTTATGATCTTTAGCTTCAAAGTAAGTAGCTACTTTTTTAGCTAAGGCAAGCTCTCTATTGTGTCGCTGCCCATAATCAAAGGAAACCGGATAAAGCTGGTACCCCTCACTCTTTGCCACCGCCATGCAGGTGGTACTGTCTAATCCTCCTGATAAAAGGACTACTGCCTTTTTCATATATTTCTCCTCCTATACCTTTAACATATTAAAGAAGTTATTTTGTAGCTTGTCATTATCTTCAAATACACCTCTAGTGGTGATGGTGGTGGTTTGACTTCCGGGCTTTTTAATCCCCCTCATGCTGATGCATAAATGTTCTGCTATGATGACAACCATAACCCCCTCGGGTGCTAATTTCTCCTGGATAGCGTCGGCAATCATGGTGGTCATTCGCTCCTGTACCTGTGGTCTACGGGATACATTTTCAACTAGTCGTACTAGCTTACTAAGCCCCACCACTTGTCCGTTTGGCTTATAGGCAATATGGGCCTTGCCAAAGAAGGGTACAAGGTGATGCTCGCAGGTGGAGTAAAAGGGAATATCTTTGACCAATACCATGTCCTTATGGTTTTCTTCAAAAACAGCACTCAGTTCCTCTTTTGGGTCCTTACCAACAGCTTCATAGATTTCTTTAAATAATTTCATTACCCGCTTTGGCGTATCCTCTAGTCCTTCACGACTTGGGTCTTCCCCAATCTCTTCAAGAATTATCTTCACTGCCTCCATTACTCTAGCTTCGTTCATTTTAGACTCCCCTTTCTTCTGGATGCCATAAAACCTTGTGTAATTGTAGCTGAAACCTTGCATCTATTCCGTCTTCAAGAATCCATTGGATAATTTCTTTAGGATCTATTTTCCCATATATGGGGGAGTAGGTTAACAATCCCCTTTGGTAGTACTCACTAATGATTTCCTTTGTCCAAAGATAATCTTCACGATTTCCAATTACCATCTTGATTTCATCGTTATCCTCTAAATGGCTGAAGTTATCTAAGCAAAGACTCTTCGCTTCACCCGAAGACGGGGTCTTAATATCCATCGTATATCTTTGATTAGCTTTTCTCTCTACTTGACTAAGATCAACTGAGCCATTGGTTTCAATATTTACCTCAAAACCCTCCAATGCCTCCAGTAATTTATTTACTTCCCTTTGTAAAAGGGGTTCACCACCTGTTAGACAGACCCGCTTATATTTAAAGGAATTAACCTTCTCCATTATTTCTTCTATCGTCATTTCTTGTCCTTCTTTATAAGAATAAACAGTATCACAATAGGAGCATCTGAGATTACATTCTGCCAATCGTACAAAGATGGTTGGTAAACCAGTTGAAATTCCTTCTCCCTGTATACTTAAAAATATCTCATTAACCTTCAGCATAGTATTGCTCCCTTTCTAAAGTACCAAAGCTGGTGGGGGTTTCCCATAGCACTAGCTTTTGTAGCTGTACTCGATTATCTGAAATATTTTCTTCTAATTGTTCAAACATCCACACCAACATGTTTTCACAGGTGGTATTAAACTCAAATAGTTCATTTAAATATCTATGGTCTAGTCTATCTAATATCCTTTCCTTAACAATCGCCTTTAGATCATTAAAGTCCATCACCATTCCTCGATCATCAACTTTTCCCCGAATTGTAACCTCCAACTTGTAGGTATGTCCGTGGAGGTATTTGCAATCTCCCTCGTAATTGTTTAGTTTGTGGGCACTATCAAAAGTGAAGATTTTCGTAACATCTATTCTCTTATTATGCATTTCCCATCTTCCTTTCCTTTATCAAGCCTAGATAACCACAGCCAATTGCCCCATTTAGTTGAGGTTCTTGCGGGATTACGACTTCATCAAAATCTTCTTTTAAATAATGGATAATGGCCTCATTTTGAGCCACTCCACCTGTTAAAACGATGGTTCTACTTTTTAATTTCTGTATTTGAGGCTTTATTCTTTTGTATAAAGAGTGATTGATTCCTGCTGCTAGTCGATCTAACGAATGTCCCAATGCAATTTGTCCAATCAATTCAGATTCCCCGAATACAGCACAGGTGGTATTAAGCTGTACTGGATTTTCATATTTCTGCTTCAGGTCATCCAGAGATATTTCTAAAATAGCTGCCATATTCTCCAGATATCTTCCACTGGAGGCGGCACATTTATCGTTTAAAATCATATCCGTCATAATACTATTTTCAACTTTGATAACTTTAAAATCCTGTCCACCGATATCTAATAAAGTGAAGTTTTGGAGCCTTGTTTGATATAGGGCTCCGTAGACATGGGCCTTTAATTCATTAATCACCTTTGCTCCAGCCACTTGTATATTATTTCGACCATATCCAGTACTGATTACTTGATCCACTGCATTTAGACCAAGGGCTTCTAGATCAACCATAACTTCTCCCTCTCGGGTACGACTATAGTCTCGATAGAACTTCATGGTACTGATGATATCAGTTTTGAGTAATTTATCATTTTCCAGTAGGGCAATCTTCACAGCCCTACTTCCTATATCTATCCCTAATATCTTCATCTAATCACTCCTTCAAATCCATCAGCATGTCCATGAAGGACTCCAGCCTCAATTTTGTTCTGGCATCGGCTTTACCCGGCAAATCCCCTTCTATCGTCAAGACAGGTACACCTAATTGCTGTTTAACTAAAATATCTTCAATTCCCCTATAGCAAAAACTCTGGGTATAGTGGATGATTCCATCTAATTTTCTTTCTTTAATTGCTTGTTTTATTTCCTTTAATCGTCTTTCCAAATCATAGGGGTAGGTAAAGTTTAGATACATCTGATATATATCTGTTTCCATTGGCTCTTTTGCCATTGTAAATGCCCTCTGGACTTCATTAAAGACGATTCTACCACCGTTGTTTTCCACTAAAGTATATATGTCTTCAATAATGGGTGGTACCCCCATATAGCCTAAACGAATCTCATTGGAAGGAAAAGCTGGCCTTGCTTCGATTTCTTTGATAACAGCTTCTAAATCCTGATGGAATTTCTCAGGATCACTATTAAAGTCACTACAGCTCACCTGCCATAAATGATTTTCAAATCCCGTTGCTTGATTTGCCCTCCATGTCAGCTCATCAAGATACTTCACCCTCTGCCGCAGTGGGAAGAGTTTTTCTTTTACTGCCTCCACCTCTTGAAGGGTAACACCAAAACACTTCATTAGATGGTCAACTTCCTCCACCATCGTCTCATAACGCTTATTTTGAGGAAATCCAAAAGGAATCACTTCTTTACCCTTCGATTGCCATACCTCTATTAAGGCTTTTGTATTAGAACAATCTCCTTCTGTTACCCCTATGACAAGGTCAATATCCTCTAAAAGGGCAATGGCATACAGTCCTTTGATCCAAGCACAAAGATTTCGGGGAAAACCCTCCGTCTCTGAATACTCTATATATTCCATTGATTTTCCACTGGTGACAAATATATTGTTTAAATCCACTGGTGTTACACCTGCTGCATACAGGACCTCCACTGGGACTGTAGTTGTAAGACCAACCTTCTTCATGAGAGTACTCCCTTCTCTTAGCGATGACGTTTTTAATCTTTTCAGTATATAAAAAAGACTACCCTAAAATAAGGTAGCCTCAATAATTCAAAAGTATATCTTTATAACTAAGGTTAATCATAGTATAATCATAGGAAAAATTTCCACCAAAGGAAAATAGACCTCTGCAATTGGATTACAGGGTTTCTTGGGTGAATATTAGATAAATTCTATCAATTTCCATATGATACTATGCCTTAGTTTTGTTTTAGGACAGGAGGCTCTCGAACTGTCCAAATAATAATGTATCATATTAAGGATTCAATTACAACCCCTTTTATCAAAGGTTGTCGTCTTGTGTTCATGCAGAATCCTTTTTGCTACATGTATCGTTTCTTAAAGTATTTTTATGATTACTTAACAACCTAATTAGGAATTCTTCAGCTTCCTCTACATTGTTGGGTATATCAACATTATACCCTTTATTCTTTAACCCAGTAAACAGCTCCGTCAATATAGGTGGTTGGAGATGAGCGGCCTTCATAACTTCTACATTTCGGAACACTTCTTGAGGTGAACCATAGGCAGACACTCGACCATCATTCAAAACATATACTTTGTCTGCAATTTCTGGGACGATATTAATATCATGGGTGGTGATTAGCAAGGTTACACCATGATTATGGCATAAGTGATTCAAGAGTTCCACCATCTCCGTTTTGGACTTGGGATCTAAAGCATCAAAAGGCTCGTCCATGATGAGGATTTTCGGCATCATGATCATTGCCCCTGCTAGGGCAACTTTCTTTTTTTGTCCCCCACTGAGATAATGGGGAATCTTTTCTAGTAAGTCTTCTATTTGTAGACTACCGGCAACATTTCTTACCCTTTCATCTATCTCTTTCTTATCTACCCTTTCATTTCTCAGGGTAAAGGCTATATCATCATAAACCCTAGGCCCAATAATTTGCTCATCTACATTTTGAAAAACTACACCGATATTTCTTCGGATTGTATTGAAATTTTTATCTGGTCTTAACCCCATGACCTCCACTGTACCATCTACAGGAGATAATAAACCGAGGATATGGGCTAGCAAAGTTGTCTTTCCAGCACCATTAGGCCCAAGTATAACGATTCTTTCTCCAGGGTTAACTACAAAGTCCAACCCACATATATTTACTTCTGTTTGATCTGGATACACGTGCTTCAAGCACTTTACTTTTATGATAGGCTCCATGGTATCACCACCCCTGCTAATGTTATAAACCCTAATATAATAATAATATAGTCTACCTTCCTCAATGGAAAGATGTCCACTGTCACAGGGATTCCCCCTTGATAACCCCTCAAGGAATAGATTTTGTACATTCGATCACTCATTTCAAAGGAATGAATAATTAAAATTCCAAAGGCACCTGCTATATTTCTTAGGTTTGCTATTAAGCTAAAGGGTCTATATCCGCCCCTTAATTTAATACTTTTCAGCAGGTTTTCGATTTGTCCGATTAGAATAAATAGTGAACGATAGGTAAATAACAGTATATCCACCAAAAGCTTTGGCATGAATAGGGATAAAACTGCAAATACATCCACATAGGGGGTGGTGGATATTAAGAGTATCATTGTCATGGCCGCCCCCACTGCTTTTTGCAGTACAATGAGTCCCAATACCCAAGATTGTTGTAGTCTCAAGATTGCAAAGAAAATACTAAAAAATACGGGGTAAAGGATTAAGTGTCCCAACTGATGTAAAGGAACTTTGCTAAAAAGAAAAAGTGCAAATACAACCCCCATTAGTACCCCTAACTTAATTGCATCATTAGTAAGTATAAAACTTGCTAAAAGTAATGTTGTCAAGATTAGCTTTGAAACAGCCCGTGCTTTGTGCAACAGGCTATCTCCACTAATCGAAATCTGATCGATCTCTGCTAAGTGCATATAATCCCCTTCTTTACAGTTTACTTCTATCTTCTTTCCACACGATGAATCAGATCTGGTCTTATTTTATTGAAGAATCCTATAATAAAAGCTGTTCCGAAGGATTCTAATAGAATTCCAACGACTAAAATCATTATCAATGCAGCCCAACCAGTTAAGAATAGAAAGTGAGTATCCTCAACTTGCCCTTCTGCATGTCCGTGCTCATCTTCGTGGGCATGGTCATCTTCATGGCTATGCTCATCTTCATGGGTATGATCATCTTCATGGGCATGATCTTCTTCATGGGTATGATTTTCTTCATGGGTATGATCATTTTCATGGGCATGATCTTCTTCATGGGTATGATCTTCTTCGTGGGCATGATCATTTTCATGGGCATGATCTTCTTCATGGGTATGATCTTCTTCATGGGTATGATCTTCTTCATGGGTATGATCTTCCTCATGGGCGTGCTCTTCTACGTGGGCGTGTTCATGATCATGTGGTATTGCATAGTTTACGCCTGCTGACAAACCTACTGTCCCCACCATAAGCGACATGGATACTAATAATGCTAAAGAAGTAGCCAATACTGTACTTGGAAATTGACCAAGCTTCTTGCTGAAGGCTTTGAATAAATGATAGCCTACGAAAACCTCTGCCCCAATAACTAAAGTATTTAATCCCACTAGGGTGATTCCTCCATGGGCAATAAGAGCCAGCAATAAATTTACCACAAATACTGCTACAAAACCTAATCCTGGTCCTAATAGGATACCCGAAAGTACCGCTAGACTTAAATGGACTGGAACAATCCCAAGGGGCACTGACATACCCAGTAGCATAAGAGCTGCCACAATACCAATCATAGGAACTTTTCTTCTAACATCGTCCCCTTCTACCCTTCTTAACACTAAAAAGACAATACCGATACTAATTAAATAACCTGTGACCCACCAAACGGCAGGAATCACACCATCTGGCACGTGAATATGACTCATTAATCTCTCCTCCTCATATTTAAATCATCTTAAATTATTTTTAAAGATTATTACTTAAAATTACTTAAAGATCATTAATTTAATAATTCAACTAAATTCTAGTCCTATTTCAATAATTTGTCAAACAATGAATTTATACTTTCAGACCTTTGAATTTCACTAAATTAAATATAAATGAATCTTTATAGCTATGGTATATTTCTTACCCATAAATATTGCCATAAAAAACTAATTGTTTTCATAAAAAAATATTTTTTTATAACGAATAGGAAAGTTCTACATTATATTAATATAAAAGAGAACTTTTTCGTAAATGAGTTTCAACATAAGTCATCAATTAAATCTGGCGAGGTTCTCAATTCAATCGATAAAAAAACAATGTATGTATTAATTGATACTCATTATCATTTATATTATATAGAAGAAAGCTGTGTTTGTAAATACTTTTCATCTGTAAGTTTCACCTCATAAAAAAAGATCCCTATTCCCATTAATTCCTATCAATAAGTTTAAAGGAATCATTTTAAATTTTTGCGATTTCTTCTTGTAAGGTATATCTACTCTCAAACAGGTAAAATTATATATGAGGATTGAGGGCAATAGTTTATAGTTTCAAGACTATTTAGATTATTACATCTATTATTCTATGTAAACGTTTTTCTGTAATTTTTTAGTTATATATGATATGATTAAAAATGAATTGATATTATTACATATATGGGAGGTTAATTAAGATGAATTTTTCAAAGCGAATCACTTCTATGCAAGAATCTCCAATCAGAAAGCTTGTGCCCTTCGCCCAAGGTGCAAAAGCTCAGGGGAAAAAAGTATATCACTTAAATATCGGTCAACCTGATATTGAGACACCTGAGTCTTTCATGAATTCAATTAGAAATTTTGATGAGAAAGTCCTAGCTTATTCTCTATCTCAAGGTATTCCAGAGTTAATTGAAGCCATCATTAAATACTACAAAAAATATGATATGCACTATGAAAGTGATGAAATCTTAATTACTAACGGCGGATCTGAAGCTTTATTATTTGCTATTATTGCTTGTGCAGATGCAGATGCTGGGGATGAAGTAATTGTTCCCGAGCCTTTCTATACAAACTATAACGGGTTTAGTGCAGCTGTAGATGTTAAGGTATGTCCAATTACATGTAAAGCTGAAGAAGGTTTCCACTTGCCTGCTAGAAAATCTATTGAAGAGTGCATTAATCCAAGAACTAAGGCTATTATCTTATCTAACCCTGGTAACCCTACTGGTGTTGTTTACACTAAAGAAGAAATCCAAATGGTTGCTGATCTTGCTAAGGAATACAATCTGTTTATTATTGCTGATGAAGTTTATAGAGAGTTTGTATACGACGGATTAAACTACACTAGCTTTGGAAATATTGAAGAAATACAAGATCGTGTAATCATCGTAGATAGTGTTTCTAAGAGATACAGTGCTTGCGGTGCTAGAATAGGTTCACTGGCAAGTAAAAATAAAGATTTAATGAAGCAAATCTTAAAGCTTTGCCAAGGAAGACTTTGTGTACCTACATTAGAGCAGATAGGTGCTGTTGAGCTTTACAAGACTCCTGAAGATTACTTTGAGTCAGTAAACCAAGAGTACGACAAAAGAAGAAATATTGTGTTCGAAGGCTTACAAGATATTCCTGGTGTTGTTTGTGAAAAACCTACAGGTGCTTTCTATGTTGTAGCTAAACTTCCAGTAGATGATGCTGAGAAATTCACAATCTGGATGTTAAGAGAGTTTGATGTAGATGGCGAAACTGTAATGGTTGCTCCAGCTGAAGGATTCTATGCTACTCCTGGTCTTGGTAGAGATGAAATTAGAATTGCCTACATCTTAAACGAAGATGATTTAAAGAAGGCTATGTCTATTTTAAAGAAGGCAGTAGCTGAGTACCCAGGAACAACAATTTAATTAATTGATTATTCCTTATGGAAATATTAAGAGGCAGGTCTTAGAGAATAAGATCTGCCTCTTCTATTTGATTGTGTTGGTCAATGACTATCTTTTATTACTACCTCTCCCCTTTGATTGCCCTTGCTTTCCATTAGGCTTGTTGCTCTTCAAAAGCTTGTTATTCTTTGTATTTGCTTTACCCTTTGATTTATTTCCACCTTTTTTACCATCAAGGCCAGTTTTACCTGCATTGCCTTTTGCTCCATGAGGTGGTTTATTATTAGTGGACTTCTTAGCCTTCCCTTTTCCATGATTATGCTTAGAGAACCCTTCCTCATTTCTTGGCTTAATTAAGCATTTTTTCCCAAAACCAATTAAATCCTCCCGCTCCCCAGCAACTAGTGCCTCGTGGACTAGGTTATAATTTTGAGGTTTGCGATATTGTATTAATGCCCTTTGCATTGCCTTATCATGGGGTGTCTTAGGTACGAAAACAGGTTCCATTGTCCTTGGATCCAGTTCTGTATAATACATACAGGTTGATAAGGTTCCAGGTGTTGGATAGAAATCCTGTACTTGTTCTGGCATGTGGCCTATATCCCTCAGGTATTCTGCCAACTCGATGGCGGATTTCAAGGTAGAACCTGGATGACTAGACATGAGATAAGGAACAAGATATTGATCCATTCCTAAGTCTTTATTGATTTTTTCATATTTTCGAACAAATTTCTCATATACTTCCTTCTGGGGTTTACCCATCGTCTTTAGAACTTCCTCTGATATATGCTCCGGCGCTACCTTTAGTTGTCCACTGATGTGATGCTGACAAAGTTCCTTAAAGAAATCGTCATTTTTATCATGGATTAGATAATCATATCTGAGCCCTGAACGGATGAAGACCTTCTTAACATTAGGTAGACCTCTAAGTTTCCTTAGAAGCTTTAAGTAATCCTTGTGATCAATCTTAAGCTGACTACAAGGGTTTGGGAATAGACATTGTTTATCTGTACAGACCCCATGCTTTTCCTGTTTTTTACAAGCCTTTTGACGGAAATTGGCAGTAGGTCCCCCCACGTCATGTATATATCCTTTAAAGTCTGGCTCCCAAACGAATTTTTCTGCCTCAGACATGATTGATTCATGACTTCTAGATTGCACCACCCGTCCTTGATGGAAGGTAATAGCACAAAAATTACAATTCCCAAAACAACCTCTATTGCTTATTAGGCTAAATTTAACCTCTTTGATTGCTGGAATACCACCCTTTTTCTCATATATGGGATGATAGGTCCTCATATAAGGTAGAGAGTATATACTATCCAACTCAGATTGGGTCATTGGTTCATTCGGCGGATTTTGCACTACATAATTATTTCTATAGGGCTCCACCAAAGGCTTACCTACAATAGAATCCATATTGTTGTACTGGATCATAAAACTCTCTGCGTATTTTTTCTTAGAATCTAGAATTTCATCGTAATGGGGCAAGAATATAGGCTGGTAAGCCCTGGATTTATCCTTAGTCTTATATACTGTTCCCCTGATAAAGGTAATCTCCGATACAGGCAAACCACTTTCTAGAGCCTCTGCTATTTCAATTATCTGTCGTTCCCCCATACCATATACAATCAAATCTGCCTTAGCATCTAAAAGGATTGAACGCCTTACTTTATTATCCCAATAGTCATAATGGGCAAATCGTCTCAAACTTGCCTCTATGCCGCCTAATATGATAGGGACATCGTTATAGGCTTCCCTGATCCTATGGGAATAAATCATAGTGGCTCGATCAGGCCGCTGACCACCCTTGCCACCCGGAGAATAAAGATCTTCTTTACGCCGTTTTTTTCCTACTGAGTAATGGTTAACCATAGAGTCTATGTTGCCTGAGGTGACTAAAAATCCTAATTTTGGCTTTCCAAGAGCTTTAAATGGCTCTAGGGTATCCCATTTAGGCTGGGCTATAATCCCCACCTTATATCCTCTATTTTCCAATATCCTTCCTATTACGGCCGTTCCGAAAGAGGGATGGTCTACATAGGCATCACCGGAAACCAGCACAAAGTCCAGCTCCTCCCAGCCTCTCTCCTTCATATCTTCTTTGCTTATCGGTAAAAATGTTGTCATTCTATCATTCCTTTAGATCATTGTATTTTGGCTAGTACAAATAAAAGCTACTTAGTCTATTATATCTTATTTTGCCTAAAGTTTTGTAGTTTCATAGATAATTCTATGATTTTTTTATTTATTACGGAAAATAGTGTCTTAAGATTATACTGACATCAATCATTATTAACTTCTTAGCTTTATGAATTGCAAACCACATCTTTAAAACGAAAATAAGAGCTAGAATGTGTTTTAAACACGTTCTAGCCCTTGTATATTCTATCATGAGTCAGTCCCCTATACCCCAAAACCTTGATTTTTCTTTTTAGAAAAAAATAACCTCTCAAAAACAGACTTTTTCTGATTATCCTCTCTTTTGATTCTGTCCTTTAATTCTGCTACTTCATAGGACTTTTCCTTAAGCTTCATTTTAAGTTTTGCATTCTCACAGATTAAGACGTCCTTCTCTTGGTTATTTAGTTGATTTCTTAAATCGTCAATTTTATCTGATAAGTTTTCTATTTCTTGTCTATGGTCTATACCTCTTACGGACTCTATTAATTCCATTTTAATGTTCTCTATTGCTTCCCTTAACCATAGATCAGGATTAATGTCCTCTGCCTTTGCTACAGCTTTAGAAGAACTGATCGCCACTTCATTTCTACCCTTTTGCTCAATTATGATTTTTGGGGATTTAAGAATTTTTTGTATTTGAGGATTTGTCAGACCCTTATCTTGTAATTGCTTGATATATTCTAGATCCTCTATTTCCTTATATGTAAAGTATCTTCTATTGCTTTCATTTCTAGGTATTTTTAATTGGAATTGATCTTCATAAAATCTTATTACATGGGGCTTGAAGCCCGTTATTTCTGCTACTTCCTTCATCGAATAAATTGTATTGTTATTTTTCATTAGTTACACCCCCATACTATCTTTTTCAATATCCCCCCCTTATTCTCCTTTCAAAAATGCAGACTTTCGTAATACAAATTCCATCATCAATCAGCTATTTTAGACCCTTCGACCCATCATTCGACAAAACAACCCCTCCAACGTAAGGATCCGTAGGAGGGGTTAGTAGAAGAAGTTCGTGAAAAAACTATTCTATTTCATTTTCAACTAGTTTAACTAAAAGCTTAATCGAATTTTCAATATCAGAAACAGCACACATTTCATTTGTACTATGGATATATCTTGTGGGGATTGATAAAACCCCAGAAGGAACACCACTTTTAGTAAGATGAATCGCACCAGAGTCTGTACCACCAAACTCTAATACTTCTAACTGATATGGAATATCATTTTTCTTAGCTTGTTCAATCATAAAGTTCTTAACCTTTGGATGACACAACACAGAGTTATCCTTAATCTTGATGGCAGGACCTGCACCAAGCTTTACTGCCATTTTAATTCCCTTTGGGGTATCTCCAGTGGCAGTAACATCCAATGCGATTCCAAAGTCAGGATCAATTCCATAGGCAGCTGTCTTTGCACCACGTAATCCTACTTCCTCTTGAACCGAGAATACAAAATAAAGGTCGTTTTTACTTTCCTTCATTTGCTTTAATGTTTCAATCATGACAAAGCATCCAATACGGTCGTCCATCGCTGGTGCAAATACTTTTTTATCGTCGATCAAACATTCACTGTAATATACACATACATCCCCTATTGATATCATTTCTTCGGCCTCTTCTTTAGATGAAGCTCCGATGTCGATAAATAATTTATCTAGGCTTAAATCTTTGATGCTATCAAGCTTTTCTGTACCAATTACTCCAATAGTACCATTTTCAAAGATTACTCTTTGAGATACTGAAATAGATGGTGATATTCCACCAATGTTGGCAAATCTTAAAAAGCCTTTATCATCTATATATGTAACCATTAATCCGATGTGGTCCATATGTCCTGATAACATCAGTTTCTTTCCATTCCCCTTCTTATGGGCAATAAGATTTCCTAATGCATCAGTATATACCTCATCAACTAGATCCTTTACTTCAGACTCAATGACAGATCTTATTTTTTCTTCGTTTCCTGCGGGTGAATAGGTGGTGCATAATTTCTTTAATAATTCTTTATTTAAAGTATACATTACAGCAGTCCTCCTTTACTCATCTTTTCCAGATATTTAATTACTAGTTCCTTAGTATTTTTAAAGTCGTCTTTACTCATCACTGAAACTGGTGAATGAATATATCTACATGCAACTGCTAAAGATACGCAAGGCGTTCCGCTTTTAGCTAAGTGGAATCTTCCAGCATCATTTCCACCAAATGTAGTCCTACGGTATTGCCATGGAATATTGTTTTCTTTTGCTGTTCTAACAAGGGAGTCCACCCATTTACGATTATAGATAGATGTATTATCCATCAAGGAGATGGCTGGTCCTTTGTCAAGTTCGGTTACTTGTAGGTGAGGTTCCACATCGGAAACATCGGAACAAGTAGTCCCTTCAAGGATAATCGCCAGATCAGCATTTACTTGATTAGCCGCTACTGCAGCACCCCTAAGTCCGATTTCTTCTTGTACGGTAAAAGTGCCTGTTACAGTCACTGGTAAATCCATTTTTAGGATGTCTATCATAATGGCACAACCAACACGATCATCCAGGGCCTTAGCCTTCACTCTATTTTTACCAAATTCTGTGTATCTCCCATCAAATACAATATAGTCTCCAACTGAAACATACTTTTCTGTTTCTTCTTGTTTTTTGCATCCGATATCTATGTATAAATCATCGATAGATAAAGCTTTCTTTCTTTCCTCGGGCTTTTGCATGTGAATAGCTTTAGCACCAATTACACCAGGAACTTTGTCAGGACCAACGAATACTACTTTTGATACTAGTATTCTTGCATCTACTCCCCCTACTGGTGCAAATTTGATTAGACCTGCAGAATCAATCCCTTTAACCATTAATCCTACTTCATCCATATGGGCTGCAAGTACAACATGGGGCTGATCCTTCTTACCATTTTTCTTTGCAATAATATTTCCCATTCGGTCTACCTTGATTTCATCAACGTATCCCTTCAACTCTTCTAAGATGATTTTTCTTACTTCCTTTTCATTTCCAGAAACCCCTGAAGCATTTACTAGTTTTTCTAATAACATAAGAACTCCTCCATATTCTTATCATTTAAACTCATGATGTACTTAGCCAGTAGTTTTCCTGACTTTTCAATATCGGAAATACTGATGGTTTCTACAGAGGTGTGCATATATCTAAGAGGAATAGAGATCACGCCTGTAGCTACTCCAGCATTGGTAATTTGCATAGGCCATGCATCAGTTCCAGTGCTTCCAGTTGCAATTTCCACTTGATAGCTTATATAGTTATCCTTTGCAACCGTTTTCAGGCTGTCAAAAACAGCAGGATGAATGTTTGGTCCCGTAGTGAATGCTGGTCCTTTATCCAGCTCTATCGTTAAGTATTGGCTTAGTTCTGGAGTTCTACCAAAACCAACATCAATGGCAATCCCAATATCAGGGTCGATTCCATAGGTGGAGGTAACTGCACCTCTCGTTCCCATTTCCTCCTGTACAGTTGCAACACAATACACATCAGCTTGGTGATTAACATCTTGTAATTCCTTTAAACAAGCGTATAAAACAGCTACTCCAACACGATCGTCTAGGGCTTTTCCAGAGATCCAATCATTTTTTAAGCTGATGAGATTTCTCTTAATCGTAACTACATCCCCTACCGAGATCAAATCCTTTAGTTCCTCTTGGCGATAACCAGTATCAATCATTAACTCCTCAATCGTAAGGGCTTTACCCCTCTCCTCGGCAGTTGTAAGGTGAGGTGGCTTTACGCCTATAATCCCATATACCTTTTCTTTACCATGAATTATGACCTCTTGGCATAGTAGGGTTCTTTGATCAACACCTCCGATATTGGTAAAGCGAACAAATCCATTTTCATCAATGTCTTTAACCATCAAACCAATTTCATCCATATGGGCCGCCAGCATAACTTTACTATTACCCTTTGTCCCCTTCTTTAATGCAATGATATTACCTAGAGCATCCCTCTTTAATTCATCACAAAATTCCTTTAAGTAACCTTCGATCACTCCAGCGACTTCCTCTTCATGTCCTGATACACCTGATGCTTCGGTTAAAATTTGAATAAGTTCTTTCGTCTTCAATGAATAGCCTCCCTTCTACATTATGCAATATACATCCCCCAGAAAAAAATGGAGGTAAATTTTAAATATTATGTCAGCTTTTTATAAAAAAATGTTTTAGCAGGTGTTAGTTTGTATCGTTGAGGTAAAATTATCTGTTCTGTACTGCCAACAAAAAGTAATCCCCAACTATTCAGCGCATCATAGAATTTATGATATATTTTCCCTTTTGTTTCTTCAGTAAAATAAATCATTACATTTCTACAAATGATTAAATCACAGCCAGTAGGATAAGCATCCTCCAATAAATTATGTTTTTTAAAAGATACCTGTTTTTTAATGGAATCTTTAATACGATATTTACCCTCAACTAGATCGAAATAATCTCTAACAAATTCCTTTGGTAGATTTTCTACGCTTTTAGGAGAATAAATTCCCTCCTGTGCCTTTTTTAGAGCCCCCATATCAATATCTGTAGCGATTATATTTATGTCCTGTAATGGCATGAATTTAGTTAATAACATCACTAGAGAGTATGGTTCTTCACCTGTAGAGCAGGCTGCACTCCAAATTTTAATGTTCTTATTTTGACCTATCAAACTAGGAATAATTTCTCTTTCTAGCATTTCCCATTGTTGTGGGTTTCTATAAAATTCAGAAACATTAATGGTTAGATAATTAATAAATTCTTTAAATAAGTCTTCATCCTTACAGAGGGCATTAAAATACTCTTCAAAGGATGTATACCCATTTCTAGTAATAAGGGATTCTATCCTACGCTTCATTTGACGCTCTTTGTAGCTGGCTAAATCAATCCCAGTTTTTTTATATATCTTCTCAATAAATAAAGGATAACCCTCCACATTCTTCGCCCCTTTTACCGTAATGAAAAAATAAAGAGTCTAGGACTCTTTATTTATCATCAGCCGAATTAATAACATCTCCAATTGTTACTGAACCTTCTTCGTTCTTGAATTCAGGCTCAACTTCGGTTTTATTAGCAGCTGAGATACTTAAGCTAATACGCTTTTGTTCGGCATTTACTTCAAGTACTTTTACTGAAACCTCTTGTCCGACTTCTAATACTTCAGATGGTTTCTTTACATATCCTTCACTGATTTCAGAAATATGAACTAATCCATCTAAACCTGGTTCTAACTCAACAAAAGCACCATAGTCCACCATTCTTACTACCTTACCAGTTACAACTTCCCCAACTTGATACTTTTCTTCAGCAAGATCCCAAGGTTGCGGTTGTAATTGCTTCATACCTAAAGAAATTCTTTCTTTATCCATATCAAAGTCTAATACTTCAACCTCAACTTTTTGTCCTACTTTTAAAAGGTTAGAAGGATGCTTAACACGGTTCCAAGATAAGTCTGAAATATGAACCAAACCATCTACTCCACCGATATCAACAAATGCTCCGAAGTCAGCAATATTTCTGACTGTACCAGAGATTCTTTGACCCTTTTCAATATTAGAGAATACTTCTTTCTTGCTTTCTTCTTTTTCTTGCTTTAGAACAACTTTTCTTGATAATACAGCTTTATTTTTTCTTCGATCTATTTCAATTACTCTGGTATTAAAGTTCTTACCTACGAAAGTTGTTAAATCTTCCACGTAAGTATCAGATAATTGACTAGCTGGGATAAAACATCTAATGCCTCTTGCAATTGCGATTACTCCACCTCTAACTACTTCTACAACTTTTGCTTCTAGTAAAGCGTCACTATCTTTAATTTTTTCTAAATCTTCCCAACCTTTTTCCATATCAACACGCTTTTTAGATAACAATACATTACCTTCACCATCATCTACTTTGATTACGTATACTTTTATTTCATCCCCAATTTTCACTAATGATCTAGGATTTACTGAATAATCGTTGGAGATTTCATCTCTTGGAATGATACCGTCAGATTTATATCCAACATTAACCATGATTTCATTATCAGTTACATTGATTACTTTACCTGTAACAACATCATGACTATGTAATCTCACCATTGATTTTTCAATTTCATCCATAAAATTTTGCATATCACTCATTATAATAACCTCCTAAGTATTTTCATTTTTATAGTAAATTTTTTATTTTTTCCAGCACTTCGTTAACTACCTTGTGGGGGGTCGATGCCCCAGCCGTTATTCCTATGGTTTCATACTTTTTAAGGATTTCAAAGTCAATCTCATCTACAGTTTCAATATGAAAAGTATCATTTGGTTTTTCTTCCTTGCAAATAGTTACAAGTTTTTGTGTATTAGAACTATGATAACCTCCTATTACAATCATTGCATCAACTTCTTTTGATAATTTTCTAGCTGCATCTTGCCTTTTGCGGGTGGCTAAACATATGGTATTAAATATTTGCAAATCAGAAATTTTGTGCTTAATAAGCTCAATAAATTCTTCATACAAGACAAGGGACATGGTTGTTTGAACTACAACACATGTAGGTTTATCTTCTTTTAATTTCTCTATGTTTTCTGTTTTTTGAAGAATTACACCGTCATCATTACACCAACCATTAATCCCGATAACTTCTGGGTGATTTGGGTCACCAATAATGGCAATCTGATACCCTTTATCATAATATTCCTTTACAATCTTTTGTATGCGGCTTACAAAGGGACAAGTTGAATCTGTTAAAATTATTCCCTTTTCTTCTGCTTCACGGTAGATTTTTTCAGGAACCCCGTGGGATCTAATGATAACATTTCCAGAGTGAACTTCTTCCAGGTCTTCAATAACATCGATACCCTTTTGCTTGAGTTCTTCTACTACTTGCGGGTTATGAATAAGCGGCCCCAATGTATAAAGCTTGTGTTCATTTTTTGCCTCTACTTCATTAAATGCTGTGTCGATTGCTTTTTTTACACCAAAACAGAAACCTGAGTTTTCTGCTAGAATTACTTTCATACTGTCATAGCCTCCTAAGAATATGTGCTAACTAACACATAGACCTATAAAATTTCTATAAAATATGCTGAAATCCTTCTTTTCTTTCAAATAAATTTACTCGATTAATTAAATATTATTGTAAGGCTGGTTTTTTATTTAGTAATTTTATAATTTTACTACAGACTTCGTCAATTGCCAGACCGGTAGTATCAATTAAGATTGCATCTTCTGCCTTTACTAATGGAGAGCAACTTCTTCCAGCATCGATTTCATCTCTTCTCTGAATTTGATCTTCTATTTCCTCTAAGTTTATGTCGTTAGTTCCATTTTTATGTAGTTCTTGATATCTTCTTCTTGCCCGCTCTTTTACGGATGCTGTCAGAAATATTTTTAGGGTAGCGTTTGGAAGCACGTTTGTACCAATGTCTCTACCATCCATTACCACGTTATGATTAGCTGCAATCGTTTTTTGCATTGCCACTAATATTTCTCTTACTTCTGGTATTTGGGCGATGAAGGAGACATTTACACTTACTTCATTACTGCGTACCTCTTCATTAACATTTATTTGGTTAAGGTAAATATTCCCATCTTCAAATACTATACTTGTTTCTTTAGCCAATTTGATGATTTCTTCCTCAAGATGGAGAGGTGTTCCCGACCGGAGTACATGAAAGGTAAGGGCTCTATACATTGCTCCAGTATCAATATAAATATAATTCAACTCTTTTGCAATTTTCTTTGCAATCGTACTCTTACCTGCACCAGCAGGGCCATCAATGGCAACCTGTACTGCCTTCATTTGTTTTCCTCCTATTAACAATATAAACCACCCATAAAGGTGGTTTAGACTGTTGAAAAATTTCCAATGAAAAACTTTTAACAGTCTGATAATATCAAATATTGACCAATTCCATCACCTGTCAATGGCGCTTTTTAGTCTATACAAATTATACATTAGTTTTATGAATTACTCAAGTCATTGAGTACGAATAGTTGAAAGGACCTTTATATTGCTTTGTGTAACCACTTGTACTTGCCTGCTTGGGAATGTGATATTATTTGTTTTTTTTGACATAACGATTCTAATTTCTTCATTATACATTGATCCATTGACCTGGAGTAAATCTCCATTCTGTACCTCAACTACTATTTCCTTCTCATTTCCAAACATCTTATAAACTACCCCATTAACCAATAATTCTAATCTTGGATAATTTTTTATGTCATCAATTTTCACGACTACTTCACCATTGGGGGAGATTTCCGATTGTAAATTATAAGCTTTTGAATTAATCTGTAGCACAGTTTTTTGCTGACTCTGTAGGGTGCTTCTAGCATTCAGACCAATTACCGATAACATTAAAACGACAGCACCTAGGACTAATACTCTCTCTAGTTGGGTAATCCATTTGTTCTTCACTTAATCTCCCTCCTTCATGATTATTAAAATGCGTGAAGTCCTGCAGAATATCCAGTTGAAAATGCAATCTGTAGATTGTATCCCCCTGTCAAGGCATCAACATCAATTACTTCTCCACAAAAGAAAAGCCCCTTGATTAATTTTGACTCCATTGTTTTAGGGTCAATTTCCTTTACAGATACTCCTCCTGAGGTTACGATTGCTTCCTTTAAACTCCTTAACCCTGAGGCAGTTAGTTCCATTTCTTTAAGATTATGTACTAATATGTTTCTATTTTTCTTTGTCAATTGATTTAGATTTGTATCCCCATCTATTTTTAGTACTTCTAATAGTTTTGATGTTAGATTTTTAGGCAGTAGTTGATTGATCACTGTCTTTAGTGCTTTATTCTTCCCTTGTTGGCCTTCCATAAGAAGGCTCTCCAACTCTTCAGTAGTGGTGTCAGGTAAGAAATCTATTCTTAGTTTAACCGATTTTTCCAATAAGTATTGATTTAAGTATGCGGACATTTCTAAAATAGCTGGTCCCGATAGGCCAAAGTGGGTAAAAATCATGGCACCTTCCCTTACAATCTTTTTCTTTTTATCAACACCGGCAGTAACCCTTACCTTTTCTAAAGAAATTCCCATCAATTCTTTAATCCACTCTTCACTAATAGCAATAGGAACTAAACTTGGTTTTGGTGGAATAATCGTATGTCCTAAAGGGGTCACTAAACTATACCCTTCTCCCGTACTTCCAGTAGCAGGATATGATTGCCCGCCTGTAGCCACAATTAAACTGGTTGCTTCTATAATTTTATTATTATCCAATTTCAGTCCTGTTATTTTCTGATCCTTAAAGATAATTTCTTTAGCGGTGTTTCCATATAATATCTGCACCTTATGTTCCTGTAGAAGTCTATCCCATAGGGCTATTATATCCTTTGCTAGGTTAGTGACAGGGAAAACTTTTCCTCCCTCTTCTACCTTTAAGGGCACTCCTCTTTTTTCAACGTAGCTTATAAGATCTTGACTTGTAAAGCCGTGGAGAGCCTTGTAAAGAAATTTTCCATTCTTCACGGTCTTCTTTATCATTTCATCAGGAGTAGCTATGTTTGTTAAATTACAGCGGCCGCCCCCTGTAATCATTAATTTTTTACCTATTTCCTTGTTTTTCTCAACCAATATTACCTTTTTATTTTGAGTAGCTGCGGTACAGGCAGCCATCAGCCCTGCTGGACCTCCACCCAACACAATTACTGTATTATTTGCCATCAAAATCACCCTTTAAAAGTATTTCCCTGTAGGATGTATCATTATACTTGATTAAAACTGGTCCTCTTTGCCTGAATTCGATAAGGTTGATGGCGCAGTTGTCTTGTTTCAGTTTATAAAAGTCTGCCATTGACATACCTAAAAAGAACATCAGAAGGAGCTTGATACTGGTTCCATGACTCACTAGGAGGATATTTTCTTCCTCCCGCTGAATAACTTCCTCAAAAAAATATACCATACGTTTTTGTGCTGCTATTAAGTCCTCTGCCTCTGGAATCATTGCTGTATGGGGGGTGGTATGCCACTGGTCTAATTCATTGGGAAATTGCTGTCTGATTTCCTCCACCGTTAGTCCTTCCCAAAGTCCAAAACCCATTTCCTTTAACCCTTCTGTTAGGTGGCAGGGGACATTTAATTCATCAGCGATGATATGGGCAGTGGATTTTGCCCTTTTTAGGTTACTGGAAAAAACTACATCGATCTTCTCCCACTTCAATCTTTCAGCAACTAAAGAAGCCTGACGTAACCCCTCATTTGTTAGACTAGAATCCTGCCACCCTTGAGTTCTACCCTGAATATTCCAGTTGGTTTCCCCATGACGGACTAAGTATATTTTCTTCACTTATTTTCACCCTTTTTCCCTATGTATTGGTAAATTTGCTCCTTGTTTATGTTATCATAATTTCCTTAGTATTTCTATTGTTTGTCAATGGAGGAAATATTATTTAAGAAATAGCTGTAATCAATAACTCTATTACCTCCATATGATAACTTTTTTGTAATCTGAAAAAAGCTACCGCCCATTGGGTGGTAGCTGAGTTTGTTAATAAATTTATCAACTCTTGCCTACTTGTATCTTTACACAAAGAAAAAAGTGTTTATGATTGGTTTTTATTGTCATAGATATTATACTTTTCCCAGATGTTCTCCAGCTTATTAAAACACTCACGAATTTCTTCTTTTTCCCGCATACCGACAGCTACTATTAATGCATTAATTAAGCTCAGTGGAGCAACAAGGGAGTCTACAAAGGAAACCATATTACTTTTACCCGTCAAGCAGTAGTCAGATAATCCTGCTACTGGTGAAAGCAAGCTATCTGTAATACTAATGATGGGTACTCCTTCTTCCTTAGCATAATTAAGGACTTCAATTGTACGATTAGAGTATCTCGGGAAACTTATTCCGATCACCAAATCATCTTTTGATATACGTAGCATCTGTTCAAAGATATCACTAATACCATATCCAACGATCTTAACGTTATCCAGAATTAAGTTTAGATAGAAGCCTAGGTATTCTGCAAGGGCTGTGGAGCTCCGCAGACCCACTATGTAAATTCGATTAGCTGAAAAGATTTGGTCTACTACGGCTTGAAAATCTTTCGGATCAATATTCTCTAGAGTATTTCTAATATTCTCCATATCAGATTTTAATACTTTTTTTAGAATAGCCCCCTCATTGGAAAATTCACTAGCCATCTCTACTCTTTGAACTGTTGTCAGCTTTGTTTTAATAATTTCTTGTAGGGCTTTTTGTAACTCTGGGTATCCTTCAAAGCCAAGGGCATTGGCGAATCTAACCACTGTAGACTCACTAACACCCACCTTCAACCCTAGTTTTGAGGCAGTCATAAAGGCTGCTTTGTCGTAGTTATCTATGATAAATTGAGCAATTAGTTTTTGACCTTTACTTAATTTGGAAAAATTCTTTTGGATTTGTAAAATCAAATCCTTCTTCTCATCAATCATATACACCATCCTAATTAATTATTTCTCTACTTTGATACCAATTCATATCCTGCTTGAAGAGCTGCTTTATTTAATTCTTCCGTACCTCTTGGTACTCTCTTTAAAACAGCTTTTTCTAAAGCCTCCTTAGTTACTACATTAGATAACTCTTGGATTGCTCCTAAAGCTATGATATTGGCAACCATACTTTTCCCAATTTTTTCTGTTGCGGTGTTAATAATTGGTATTTGAACAACCCTATAAGAAGGGTTAATTCCTTCAACATTAACATTCTCGTCGACGATTAAGATACCGCCTTCTTTTAAACTCTTAATATATTTTACGTATGCGACTTCTGTAAGGGCTAACAAAAGGTCTGCTTTATCTACCTTTGGATAATCTATTTCTTCAGTACTGATGATTACTTCAGCTTTACTGGCGCCTCCCCTGGCTTCTGGACCATAGGATTGAGATTGAATAGCATTGTTCCCATCAATTAGGGCAGCCTCAGCTAAAATGATTCCTCCAAGTATTAATCCTTGACCACCAGAACCACTTAGTCTAATTTCATGTTGCTTATTCATACTATCTCTCCTTTTTGAATCTATCAACGATTTTTTGGTATTCCTCTGTATATTCAGGCTCTTGAGTATTTTTGAACTCGCCCATGATAAACTTATCTCCTAATTCTTCAGGAGTTAGCTTAGCAGCTGCTTTAACGTCAATAGCTTTATCCTTTAGGAAGTTCATCATATTTACTGGTGTACCCTTCTTGTTCTTTCTACCATAGTAAGTTGGGCAAATACTAATCGCATCTACTAATGAAAACCCTTTGTTTAGTAATGCCTTCTCGATTAATTTAATTAATGGGTTGGCATGATAAACAGTTCCTCTAGCCACATACGTAGCTCCAGCAGCTTCTACAAGCTTACAGATATCAAAAGGCTTATCGATATTTCCAAAGGGTGCTGTAGTACCAAAATCATTTGTTGGTGTTGTTGGAGAGTATTGTCCACCTGTCATACCATAAATATTGTTATTGAATACGATTGTAGTAATATCCATATTTCTTCGAGCCGTATGAATTAAATGATTTCCACCGATGGCTGAACAATCTCCGTCACCAGTTACAACCACTACTTTTAAGTCTGGGTTAGCTAATTTTACTCCAGTAGCAAATGCAAGAGCTCTACCATGGGTTGTGTGTAATGTATTAAAATCCATGTATCCTGGTGCTCTTGATGAACAACCAATTCCTGAGATTATACACACATCTTTTTTGTCCCATCCTAAATTATCAATAGCCTGTGCTAAGGCCTTCATTGCGATACCATGACCACAACCTGGACACCAAATATGAGGTAGGCGATCCGTTCTAAATTTATTTTTAATTAATTCACTACTCATTTTATAGAACCTCCCTAATTTTAGCTAAGATTTCATTTGGAGTAATTGCCTCACCATTGATTTTTCCAAGACTGATTACTTGAGTATCGTCAGATACCACACGTTCAACCTCTAATACATACTGTCCTAAGTTTAATTCAGGTACTAAAATTGACTTTGCTTTACTCGTTAACTCCCTAACTCTTTTTTCTGGGAAAGGCCAAATCGTGATTGCCTTAAATAATCCTACTTTTAGACCTTGCTCTCTTGCTTGCTTTACAGCACTTCTAGCAGAACGGTAAGTACCACCATATGCTAATACAACCATTTCTGCATCCTCCATGAACTCTTCTTCATACATCACAATATCATCTACATTGTTACTGATTTTGTTCATGATTCTTCTTAATAATTTATCAGCTATTTCCGAATCATTTGATGGGAATCCAAAATCATCATGCATTAATCCAGTAACGTGGAAGTGGAAACCTTCACCGAAGGCAGCCATAGGAGGAACAAGTTGTCCTTCTTCTACTTTATAAGCTTGGTAATTTTCATCTCCAGCCTCTGGTCTAACACGATCGAATACTTCGATTTCGTCTGGAGTAGGAATCTCAATCTTTTCTCTCATATGTCCTACGATTTCATCTAACATTAAGAATACAGGTGTTCTATATTTTTCAGCTAAGTTAAAGCATTTAATTGTTAAGTCGTATGTTTCTTTTACTGAAGTTGGTGCTAATGCAATAACAGGATGGTCTCCGTGAGTTCCCCATTTAGCCTGCATAATATCTCCTTGAGATGGTGCAGTTGGTAATCCTGTACTTGGGCCCGCTCTTTGAACGTCTACTATAACACAAGGAACTTCTGCTAATGCTGCATAACCAATATTTTCTTGCTTTAATGAAAATCCTGGTCCACTTGTAGCAGTCATTGACTTTAACCCTGCTAAAGAACCTCCTATAGTTGCTGCCATACCTGCAATTTCATCTTCCATTTGAATAAATTTACCACCAATTAATGGTAATTTTTGTGCACAATGTTCTGCTATTTCAGTAGAAGGTGTGATTGGGTAACCAGCATAAAACGTCATACCAGCAGCTAAAGCTCCCTCAACACAGGCTTCGTTCCCTTGCATTAATTTAACTTCTCTATTTTTCATCTTTGCTTCCCTCCAAATAAATTGCGTAATCTGGACATCTTAACTCACAAAGTCCACACTTAATACATTTATCGAGATCAACTATGGTAACCTTTTCACCATCCATATCTAATACTTTCTTTGGACAGTACTCTACACAAATGGCACAGCCTTTACACCATTCATTGATAATCTTTAGCTTTTTGTCTTCCTTGCGAATGCTCACAATAGACATCTCCCTTCAAATCATTTTATGATTTCCTTACTTAACAAAAGCATAACAGATTTTTAAGGAAGATGCAATTTTTATTTCATAATTATAACAACTTTTTTCTGAAATGCAAGTATGCTTTCATGTCTTTCATTTTTCTGCCCAGCTGATAAAATTACTCAATTAGTACTTATTATTGTTTAATTATAATTCTATCGACCAATCCTTCAATCTCTGAAAAGTGTTGAAGGCTGTTAAATCAAAATGTATAGGTGAAATAGATATGTAATTATTCTTGATTGACACAATATCGCTATCCTGATTTTGCTCTAATTCCAAGGCAGTACCTGAAACCCAGTAATAAGAATTGCCCTGTGGATCTTTTCTTTCATCAAAACTATTACAATATTTTCTAAGCCCTAGGGTAGTTACCTTAACGCCTTTTATCGACTCAGGTCGACACGTCGGATAGTTAATATTAAAAACCGTTGACTGGTCATCGATAATATGAAGTATACTTTTTGCAATCTTGCAGGCGAAGTTTGCCGCACCATCATAGTTATCTATTTTTGTGGTTGCCATGGATACTGCGATGGATGGAACTCCCAAAATTGCAGCCTCTACTGCTGCTGAAACTGTGCCTGAATAAATTACATCTGTTCCAAGATTTGGTCCATTGTTAATGCCAGATACCACAATATCTGGCCTTCTATCCTTTAATATTGCCTCAATAGCTAATTTTACGCAATCGGCAGGAGTGCCGTCTACAGCGTAGGCTTCAAAGTCAGTGTCAAAAAATTTAATCTTTTTTACCATAATAGGGCTATGTAATGTAATGGAATGTCCTTTTGCACTTTGCTCCGTGCTGGGGGCAATTACAATTACCTCTCCGATCGCTTGAAGAGCTTTGGCTAGATGGTAGATTCCTTCAGCGAAAATACCATCATCGTTGGTGACTACTATTCTCAAATTGTTTCCTCCTCTTTATCAATTAATATCACTTAATAAATTTCATAGAACTTCTACCAAAAGTAAATAATAAATAATAATTATAAAACATCAAATAAAAATGAAGGGGTGATTTTTTGATTCAGATTGATGATGCAGGAAGTGGTAGCTTGTTAGGTGGTACCGTTATAGGTGCCCTAAGGGTCGAAACCGGGGAGTATCATTATGATATTATTCCCCTTAAATATTATCAAGGTGAAAATTTTAGTCAAAAGAAATATATACACCACGTGGTGGATATCATAGATCATGCTTTTAAAAAGCTACAGGTATCAAAAGATGAGCCAATTGAAGTTTGTCGTGGCTATATGTTTGAGTCCCTCAACAAGTGGCTTAAAAATGAAGCCTATCAATTTAACAGCACCAAAATTGAAGAGCCTCTACAATCTATTATAGAAAAAACCTTCGATGATTATGCGATAGGATTAGGCTTACCTGAATCCTTCATCACCTATACTAAGTATCCTTTCCACTTCCATCGTATTCTAAAATGGGTCTATGCAGATTACCCCTATAGAAGTCAACTATGTAAGACCGGTTGGAAGAGCTGGAATAAATATGGCAAGTTAGACATCTCTGTTAGTGATGAGTATATCAAAAATCGCGACTGGACATGTTTAAAATGCAACCAAGTCATCCCCCGCAACACAGTTGCAGCTGTCAAAAGCTATACCAGTAATCGTCCCAATAAAATTTACCTTCATCCCCATTGTCTTAATTGAATACAGAGTTATTATATCAAAAACCCAGCATACTCCCGTAATAATATACGTAAGGTAGCTGGGTTTAGTAATATCCTTTTTAATTAGGGTCTAGTCTTATTATTTTATACTGGATGTGTTTTGTCTACTTCATTGTACAGTGTACCTTCGATTTTGTACTGCTTTTCCCAACGATCCTTAAAGAAGTTCATCGCCACCTGTGGGAATAGAGCATAGGATAGCACATCTTCCTCTTGTGTTAAGTATTCCTTCATTTCATCCTTTAATTTATCTAATTGTGGTGGAATTAAATCAGCTGGTCTAGTTGTAACTACTTCTTCTTTACCAATAATTTTCTCTCTAATTTCATCTGAAATAGGAGCTGTTGGCTGACCATAAAGACCTTTAACGTAGTCTTTAATTTCCTTTGGAACCATTTTGTATCTCTCACCAATAATTACGTTAAATACTGCTTGAGTACCCACCATTTGGCTCATTGGTGTTACCAGTGGAGGGAATCCAAGGTCTTCTCTTACTTTTGGTACCTCTGCCATTACTTGATCTAATTTATCCATTTTATTTTGTTGCTTCAATTGGGAGATTAAGTTGGATAACATACCACCTGGCACTTGGTATACTAATGTATTGATATCTACACCAAGAACTTTAGGATCAATCATTCGATTTTCTAGATATTTGTCCCTGATAGGTCTAAAGTATTCCGTCACTTCGTTTAGAACCTCTAAATTAATTCCAGTATCATATTTTGTACCTTGTAGAGTAGCAACCATTGGCTCTGTAGGAGGCTGAGATGTTCCTAATGCAAAAGGTGAAATGGCAGTATCTACAACGTCTACCCCTGCTTCAATTGCCTTCATATAAGTCATAGAAGCCATACCACTAGTATAGTGGGAATGTAGTTGAATAGGCACTTTAATTGCTTTTTTTAATTCAGTTACTAGGTCATAAGCTACATAGGGAGTCAATATTCCAGACATATCTTTAATACAAATTGAGTCGGCTCCCATATCTTCCATTTGTTTTGCTTTAATGACATAGTACTCAATGTTATGCACAGGACTTATGGTATAGGAGATGGCACATTGAGCGTGACCTCCCTCTTTATTTACCGCTTTGATGGTTGTTTCTAAGTTTCTTACATCATTTAAGGCATCAAATATACGGATAATATCGATACCATTAGCAATAGATTTTGTAACGAATTCTGTTACTACATCATCAGCATAATGCTTATAACCTAAAAGGTTTTGTCCCCTTAAAAGCATCTGAAGTTTTGTATTTTTAGCCTGTTGACGTAGTTTTCTAAGTCTTTCCCATGGATCTTCATTTAAGAATCTAAGGCATGCATCAAAAGTTGCTCCACCCCAAACTTCCATAGAGTGATAACCTACCTTATCCATTTTTTCAACGATTGGTAGCATTTCCTCTGTAGTCATTCTAGTTGCCATCAAAGATTGGTGTGCATCCCTCAATACGGTTTCTGTAATCTTAATTTTCGACATCACGTAACCTCCTAAGTGTTTAAATTCTTATTATGTTGTCATTCTACTACTTTCTTTCAATAATTACAATGATTGGCGGATTATTATCTCTGTTTATGTATTCTGTTTTCATTACCGAAAATTCATTGGAGGGAAGACTCTCTACCATTTCAAGGATTGAATTTTTCTCCAAAGTTCCCCCCTCATGACCATAATAAATCATTAGGGAAATAAGACCCCTTTTCTTTAGAAGCTTTAGGACTGACTTTAAAGCTTTAACTGTTGTCTCAGATCTTGTTATAAGAGAGTGATCTCCTCCTGGCAAATACCCTAGATTAAACATTGCCCCATCTACTTCTTCCTTAACATAGAGGTCTATATTTTCATGACCATCATAGATTAATTGAATCCCAACTTGTGGGTCGATTTTATTACTAAGAAGTCGTTCTGCTGTTTTCTCTAGGGAAGTAGCCTGTATATCAAAGGCATACACCTTTCCTTCTATTCCTACTTGCCGTGCTAAGAATAGGGTATCAAAACCATTTCCCATTGTCCCATCAATTACAACATCACCTTTATTAAATCTGGTGGCTAGTAGTGTATGTAAAAAATATGTCCCCCTCATAATAGATGATTTCATCCTATGATCTCCTTATACTTTTTTGCTGCCCTTACATTTTCTACTGAAAAATTCTTTAGGCTCACAATAAAAATACTTTCTTCTATCAAGGTTTTTTTGCCATACTCCCAAAACATGTTCAAATTCCTCTGATTTAGGAGCCTGTTCTAAAGAACAAAGATCTTCATGGACTAAGAAATCCCTAAGTCCATCTTTACCTTCTATTAATACCCATTTTGAACCATTTAATTCAAGGGAGTTAAAGGTGGCCCTCAACAAACCATCTCCAAATCCTAACCCCCGCTCCGAAGGAAGGATATATAAATCTGTAATGACGGCTAAACTTTCATGGGGAATGATTCCGTTGGAGTAACCTAATATATTTGCTCCATCCTTAACCACCATACAGAAATCGTTTTCCTGCTGAGAGGACTGATTTTCAAAGTTCTTTTTAATAAGATTTTGTTCCTCTTGTGAGGCCATTTTAATCTCAATCATCAAAATCACAACCCTTCAGGTTTTTACATGATTATTATAACACTAAATTAAGATTTTTTACAAAAAAAATAACCTAAATAAATAGGCTATTTCAGGGGTTTTATAACTTATTACAAATTCTTTAAATATTTTATTTCTCTTTGATTTAAAAAACGCCATTGACCTAGCCCTAATTCTCCTAAATCTAATCTTCCCATTGCCACACGCTTCAAATCGATGACAGGATGCCCAATTGCATCGCACATTTTTCTAATCTGTCTATTTCTTCCTTCTCGTATGATAATCTCTACGATTGTATTTCTTCCATCATGTCTAATGATTCTAAATTTAGCTGGGGAGGTAACATAGTCCTCAATTTCAAGCCCTGTTTCAAAGGCCTTTATTTTCTCTGGGTATGGTCTTCCCTTTATTCTACTCACGTAAATTTTTTCCACTTTAAACCTTGGATGAGTAAGTCTATAGGTTAAATCTCCATCATTGGTTAGTATCAAAAGCCCCGTAGTATTTAGATCAAGCCGACCAACAGGGAAAATTCTTTGGGGTACGTCCACTAAATCAGTAACTATTTTTCTATCGAACTCATCCGATAGCGTCGTAACGTATCCCTTGGGTTTATTTAATAGAACATAAACTGGCTCTTCTTTTTTTTCGATGACCTTTCCATCAAAAATAACTTCATCAGTTACAGGGTCCACCTGATATCCCATTTCTGTAATCACTTCATTATTTACTTTTACTTTACCCACCTGAATGTACTCTTCTGCTTTTCTCCTGGAGGCCACACCGCACATGGCCAAGTATTTTTGTAACCGCATTTATTCACCTCATCATCTGTTTTGGAAACCTTTGTAATTCTATTATACTATTAAATTAACTTATCGTCATAAATTTTTAATCATTTAAATTTTTCTCTCTTATTCCCCACTCATATTATTGCCGTGGAAATATTAAAATTTCAACATTTTCCGTCTTTTGACGTCTTTTGCACTTTCTTTCTAAGTAAACCTTAGTGAATTTTTGCGTATTTTGTAGAATCATCGTTTTTTTACACCAATAGACTATTTAAGATGATCATCTATATTATTCCCACCTATTTAATTATACCCAGCTTCTTAAACACCTTATGCATTTAAAAATACTTCTACTCCCCTATTGCTCTAGGGCGGCGGCTTCGTTTAGATGTCTCATTTGCCTAATCACCATAATTAGAGTCACAATGAAGGCCAATAAGTCAGCTAGAGGAAAGGCTAACCATAATCCATTCAGCTGAAAATATAAGGGTAAAATCAGCACTAAAGGAATTAAGAACAATATCTGTCTAGATAAGTTAAGGAATAATGAAGGTTTTGCTTTCCCAAAGGCTTGAAATAAACTGGCTCCAATCACTTGGAAACCAATTACAGGTAAAGCTAAGATAATATATCTCATGGCGACAATTCCATCTTCGATGAATTTGGGGTCTTCATTAAAGATACTAAAGAAGAATCTTGGAAAAAGCATCAACATCAAGAAGCCCCCCACCGACATAATGGTGGTGACAATCACAGAAAGATTGATGGATTGCTTCACTCGGTCCATCAAATTGGCTCCATAGTTGAAACCAACGATGGGTAGGAATCCTTGAACCACACCAATTAATGGTAGGAAGGTAAACATCATTAGTCGATTAATTACCCCATAGATGGCAATGGCTGCATCTCCACCATAATAAGCCAATGAATTGTTTAGTATGACAGCAGTAATGCTACCAGAAGCCTGTCTAGCAAAGGAACTAGAGCCAATGGCAAAGGTCTCAAGAATAATTGATTTATTAAATCTTAAATTCTGTACTTTAAGCTTTACAGTGCTTTTTCCTTTGATGAAATAGTACACTAGATAAACTACCGTCGTTGCCTGTGCCAATACAGTCGCTAGAGCTGCCCCACCTATTCCCATATCAAATACGAAAATAAATATTGGGTCTAATATAATGTTTAGTCCTGCTGAAATAAGCATTGTGATCATTGCTACTTTTGCATTTCCCTCTGCCCTAATAATATTGTTACTGGTCATGGCGAAGGTAAAGAATAGGGTTCCCCAAATAATGATTCGCATATAGTCTACTGAATAGGGCAATATCGTTTCCGTAGCACCAAAGAATTTTAATATAGGAACGATAAATATGCTACCAAATACTGCAATTAACAAACTAATCACTACGGTTAAAGACATCATATTTCCCATAGTTTTTTCTGCCCGCTCTAAGTCTCCTTTTCCCAAGCTCCTTGATATGATGGAGGCACCCCCGATGCCAATTGTTTGAGCGACGGCCATCACCAGCATCTGTATTGGAAAGGCAATGGTTAGACCTGCTATTGCCATTTTCCCTACTCCACGCCCTACAAAAATGGTGTCTACTAGATTATATATGGCTTGTACCATCATCCCCAACATTGCTGGAGCAGATAGTTTAATTAGTAATTTTCCAATTCTTTCTGTTGCTAACATCTTGCTGTGTTCATTCATTCCCTTTTCTCCCCTCTACTGTCATCTCATATTCCCTACAAATGTTTAAGAGCATTTTCTTTAATAGGTCTACAAGATAATTTTTTCCCTCTAATGTAAAGTCTGTTAATACTATATCCATCCATTGATTTAAAATATTGATCAGCACAGGTCGTAGTTCTCGTCCCTTTTTCGTCAAAAATACTTCAAAAGATGTTGGAGGATTACAACCACGGATGGGGAGTATGGTTGAAGGGGCGTATCCCGTATTTTTCTTTATGGGCTATCAGCGCTTTTTTGATGTTCTCTGGATTTCCAGCTAGGTTCTTTATCAGTTCCTCATCCATTCCATGGGAGAAGGGACAGGAGGATAAACAAACACCACAGTCGGTTCCTACCCGCTTCCATACACTAAAACAGTCTTCAGCCTGGATTTTCCATCTATTTTCTCCTTCAATTTCTTTTTGTGGACCATGGGGAATTGCCTTTCCAGGGCAGGTCATGGCACAGTTATTACACATACGACAAAACTCCCTTATACCAAGGTTTTCTACTTCATCACAAATCAACTCCAAATCAGTGGTGACTACACCTAGCCGAACCCTCGGCCCGTGTTCCCTTGTAATCAACAACCCGTGTCGTCCTATTTCTCCTAAAGCAGCAGCTTCCGCCACTAGTGGGGCAATTACTAAATAGTTTCCGTCCATATGATTTCTTGCATCATATCCTATTTCCCGAATAAAGTAGCTGAGAATCATACCCACAACAGCTGCATTGACATATCCCTTCGTCACCTCTATCCCTTCACCTATCAAAGGGGCTCTGTTGATCATGTCCCGATCCATTTCTACTGCAAATACGATACCATACTTATGGTGCTGGGTCACGGGCTCCCCATAGTTCTCCGGGTGTCTTCCCCTATGACTATAGTAAAATTCCTCCTTCATCTTGGTGATACCCACTAAAGATGCTCCGTAGAAATTTGCTAAGCCCTTAATTTTTTTAGTGATCTCCTCGAGTGTTGTCTCTACCTTGTTTGGGTTTATTTTTCCCTCTGAATATTTCTTCATATCCCCTAAAAAATGAAAGGTTGCGTCTGCTATAGCAGAATTAATCGGATTATAAGTGGCTGTTCCTTCACCATAGGGGTGGGGAGCTTCCCTTAGAGTATCATCAATTTCCTGCTTCTCTGGGTTTCTTTTATAATAATCCTCATACTGGCTGCTTCCTTTTTTATAGGAAGCCCTAGCAAAAATGATATCTCTTTCATCAACTCTTTTCATAGTTACACCTCTTAATTATGACTTTTATTACCTAATAAATTATCTTAATTTTATAGGATTCTATTCCATATAGCAACTTTCCCTTTCTTAATTTTTTATATTTTCTTCTTAAAATATGGACATGCTGGTGAAAAAATGGATATAATGGTAAGAGAATGAAATACTGAATGTTTTGAATGGAGGGATTTTTAATGGCATCAAAGGATAGTTCATTTGATATCGTATCTCAGGTTGATTTAATGGAGGTAGAAAATGCTGTTAACCAAACAGCTAAGGAAATTTCCCAAAGATTTGACCTAAAGGGTACAGATACTGAAATTACAAGAAACAACGATGATATCACCATTTCTGCGGAGGATGATTTCAAACTTAGAAATGTGGTGGATATTCTTCAAACTAAGCTGACTAAGCGAAGTATTTCTTTAAAAGCTTTAGATTATGGTAAGGTTGAAAGCTCTTTAGGGGGCAAAGTTAAACAAGTCATTAAGGTAAAGCAGGGAATCGACAAGGATGAAGCCAAAATCATCACCACTAAAATCAAAGAATCTAAGATTAAGGTGCAGGCTTCTATTCAAGGGGACTCTGTAAGGGTTTCTGGAAAGAATAGAGATGACCTTCAAGCGGTAATTCAAATGTTAAAGACTGCCGATTTACCAATGAATCTTTCTTTTACTAATTATCGATAGATCATATAAATACACAAAATATAAGTACTATTTAATTAAATGAAAAACCAGTTTCCTTACGTATTCCCATACGTTATAGAAGCTGGTTTTTAGTCACTACAAAATCTTTTTGAGACACTTAGCAGGGTAATCCTATCAAATTACTGTTATTTTAAAAGCATGTATTTACATAATGTTTTTATGTAAACAAATACTACATTTTATACAAAAACCATCTACAGGTATCCAACTCATACCTTAATTCTAATAACCTTATTTCCCCATTAACACAGCTCTCACAGGTATATTTCATCATGCGATTCCCAGCAAATTTATCCATTTCCCGTTTGATGATTCGATTGATTTTGATTACTGTGTTCTCCTGTACTTCATTGGTTATTCTAAATTTTACTGGTGTGGTGTTCCCCTCATAGTCAAACCACGCCACCATCTCGATTGGTTTTCTTAATAATTTCAATGTCTTTCCTCCTTAAAGTATACTGCTCATCATGGGATACTCTTCTTCTCCTACTCCCCCCAAAAGTGGTACAATTTCACCATCAGCAAAGATTCCCCTGATGACAGAGGGTTTTCCATATTTATCCCGTAGCCCATCAATCACCTGATCTAGAGCTCTATTCTTCTCTTGATTCTTTCCATCAAATAAGGAGAGTTGGGTTACTTGATCACTGGATAGTTCTCCAATCCTTACGCCTAGATGGCGAATCTTCTCCCCTTTCCAACATTCATCAAATAACTCCTTCACTGTTTTGTAGATTTCGTTGGTAATATTTGTGGCAGAAAAAAGTTGCCTCTGATGGGAATAGGATAGAAGATCAGTATTTCTAACAGATACAGAAACTAAGCTACAGCAGCAATTGGCATCCCTCAACCTTAAAGCCACTGATTCCGTCAAAGAAAGGAGAATTTTATATGCCGTGGTTCGATCCTCCACATCAAATTTAATCGTACTACTATTTCCCATCCCCTTCATAGGAACATGATTTTCACCATATACTGGTGTATCTTCTATCCCATTGGCATAGGCCCATATCAAGCGACCAAAGGATTTTAATTTTCCCTGCAATAGCTTAATATCTGTCGTCGCTAAGTCCCCTATTGTATGAATGTTGAGTTCCTTCAATTTTTTCTTGGTTTTTCGTCCCACCATAAAAAGCTCCCCCACTGACAAAGGCCACATTTTATCCTTGATTTCATGCTGCCAAAGGGTATGGACTAAATCAGGCTTTTTCAGTTCTCCAGCCATTTTCGCCGTCAATTTATTATTGCCGATACCAATATTTACGGTGAAGCCCAACTCTTCTTTAACTCGATTCTTGATTTTATTGGCTGTCTCCACAGCCTCTCCATAATGTGCCTCCATTCCTGTATAGTCTAGGAAAAATTCATCTATTGAAAATCTTTGAATACTGGGGAAATGCTCCTTTAATAATTCCCCAAGGGCTTTACTACACTTCATGTATAGTTGGTAATTTGGAGGAATCACCACCAGTTGAGGGCATTTTTGCCTAGCTTCCCATAAGACCTCTCCCGTTTTAATCCCATAGGGTTTAGCAGGGATACTTTTGGCTAAAACGATTCCCCTTCTATCGGCTATTGATCCCCCAATGACAGCAGGGATGTTTCTTAAATCCCGATTACTTCCCTGTTGCAGCTCATAAACCGCCTGCCAAGATAAATAAGCAGAGTTGACATCAATGTGCATAATGATTCTGTTATTTTTATTTAAAGTCATATCTTCTCCACCTCAAACTTTTTTAGAATATTACCAGAACGTATGTTCTGTATTATTATATCACTAATCTTCTAAAATTAGAACATACGTTCTGTAAATTAACATAAAAAATACCCTCTACTATTTCTAATAAAAGGTATTTGTATATAATAAATCCATAATTCAAATCATTTTTAGTCTTTACAGGAACTACTTCTGGTATAACCCCTGTATCGTCCCCCTTTACCATCCATCCATAAAAATTTCTCTAAAACTTACTTTAGATTATACATCTCCTGTAGACTAATGGACAGTGGGGTCCTCTGTTTCTCCCCCCATTTTTCTGATAATATTGGCTGCTGCATGTTTGTTTGCTACCTCAACCTCTGCAACAATCTTAAAATTGTAATCGGTAATTTCTTCAAAGCCGGCCATACCACTGACCATAGGATTAGCTGCAGCAATAGATTGCTTGCTAGGATCATAGGTACCATTCCCAGAATCCATTACTAACTCTGCTAAACTAGTTCCCTTCTCAGTTCCTACAGCATTTGTAATTGCATTTTGATGATCTAGGTAGTCATCCTTTAAATCTAAATAGGCATCGTTCAGCCCTAATTCCTTCAAGGCTTTAATCGAATCGTTAGCTTCTTTTAGGGTTCTAAAATATCCTTCAACCTTCATAGACTCCCTCCCTACCTTCTTTGGTTTACTTGTAGTTACTTAATTAGTTTCTCCTATTTCTATCAATTTAACCTAGACTTAAAATCAACTGTTCTATGCTACGAATAAGTCTGAGAAAATTCGGATGATTCTTTTTAACTTTAAGGTTTCGATAAATGGCATTGATCTCGATTTGAAAGGAATTGATAGATAAGTTATTCCATATAGTGTTGGTAACTGTACCTTCTTTATCCGCGTCAAATAAATAATCAAATCTCACATCCTTAATATTAAAGCTAAAAAAGCTATTTAAAATAATTTTTTCTAGACTTGTCTCAATTGACTTTCCCCTCAAAGTCCCTATATCTATATCAAATTCTCGGTTTTCCCCCATACCATGTAGGTCTATTAAATATAATATATTATTGTCAGTTATTTTTTTCATCAGTTGAGCCTTGTAGGGGCACTCTATATCTCTATTGGCATCCCCTTTTCCAGTGTAGGTTCTATAAATTAAATGGCAGTTGGTCAGTTCCTGTAGGATTATCCCCAAACTTCCCGTGAAGATATCTGCTTTTTTATGTGTACCATTGCGAATCTGTCTCACCGTATGGGGTGCTGATAATATTACCGGAATATTTCCTTCTATATATTGAAACAATCCTGCTTCACGGGTACCAAAGTATTTATTTTGAGAAAATTGCTTTTCGAGGGTTAAAGCTTTATTAACATAAAAATCATGGCTATAATCCATCAACATACCTCCCTCTAAATAAGATGACTTAAAATCTTTAAGTAAAGACTCGATGTCTCTCGATTTATTATATGCCTGATTTAGTTTAACCGATATTTTCAAAGCTTAATATAGTAAAATGAGGGAGGCTAAGAATCAATCTGTTATATTACATAAGTCCATTGTAATAAAGCTTTTTCCTGTATCAGTTTTATTGAAGCTCGATCTCTCTGGTATATAAATATTGTAACCATATTTACTTTTATTTGAAATATTTATTGATTAATGACTTAGTCGGCTTATATAGCAATAGCAAGATCACTAATGCTAAAATAGAGACAAGCCTGTATAGATGCAAACCTAAGTCTTTTGAGCCTATAAAAATCACTGTCGGTCCATCTGCGCCACCAATAATCCCTACACTAGAAGCGGTAGTAAAATTAACCAGTCGACTTAAAATGTCAAAAGTAAAGGTTAGAATTAAAGATAATCCTATGTGCTTTTTTAAACCCCATGGAAAAATATTTTTTTTCATACAATGACGCCTCTCTTTCTAATGGGTTCCTATCTATAGTGCAGCCTACTTTAAATCAATTTCCATTTCAATAATAGAATCTTGATTCTCATCAATAATCTCCACACTTACTTTTCTAACAATGGTGGAGAATACATCCTTGATTGCTTTTGTTTCTTCCGCAGCAATCTGGTATTCATCTTCCCCTTCTATTTTCCCAACTGTCATATGGGGAAGATAACTATTTGGCTTTAACCACATAGGCATATGGGATTCCAAAATGCCTGTATATAACATTTTATGGAGATTGACTATCTCTTCCTTCCCCTCTTCAATGTTAAGGAAAATATAATTTCCAAAGGATCTCACTTCCGTAAAGTCCTTTAGTCTTAAGTTAAATGTATGTACGGATGACAACACCTTCTCTAAATGGTCTCTAAGGTCACAGGATTCAATATCGCTACGAAATGGAAATACTAGTGTGATATGGGGTCTAACATTGTTTGCTAATGGATCATACTTTTCTCTTATATCATCAATAATATTCATATTTTCAAACTGTGGAAAAATCATAATACATCTTTCTTTCATCAATATACGCCTCCGTCAAAACAACTTTATTATTAAAATACAGGTTTCTTATAAAAAGCCCTACAAATCTCTAACTAAAAACACCATAATTTTCCTCATTAATATAATAAAATAACAGCCATTTCTAGTTGACTGTTATGACATCCTTATTAATAGGATGATTCTCTGCTCCTTTTGTTAGGCGAAGAATAGATTGAAATAATACCAATTCTAAAGTTGCTGTGTATTGCCACTATTTGCTTTTAATTTGCTTCAGGGCAAAAATTTCTTTTTCAGTTTCAATTTCTTTGTGTAGTAAGAACTTGAGGGTGTCTTTAATTTCAGAAATATTTTGAGTTGTCTCTGTTCTGAATTCAATTAGCTCTGCTGTTTGCTGCCTAGTTGCTTTAGTGTCTGCTTTAATTTCTGTAATTTCTGCTTTAATTTCTGTAATTTCTAATTTAATATTATTAATGTCTTCCTTCATACCTGCTACTTCTACCTTTAGTTCATCAATGTCTTCCTTCATATAGGCTACTTCTACCTTTAGCCCATTAATGTCTTCCTTCATACCGGCTACTTCTGCCTTTAGTCCATTAATGTCTTCCTTCATGCCTGCTACTTCTGCCTTTAGTCCATTAATGTCTTCCTTCATGCCTGCTACTTCTACCTTTAGTCCATTAATGTCTTCCTTCATATAGGCTATATTTGTCTTAATACCACTTATTTCTGTTTCCATTCTAGCTTGGCCATCCTTAAGCCCTTTTAATTCTACAAGTATTTGCTCCAAGACCTTTTCCATTCTCCATATCCTCCAATCCCCAGAACATACGCTATCTAAATCTTTACACCTCATTTGTCCGCTAATACAATTTTATCATTTCTGAGGGCTTAGTACAACAACCCAACTAATCTTACGTAGAAAATACCTTAGGATTTTTACGATTAAAAACTCTAAAACCGATAAAAACAGAGGCACCCAAGCACCTCTGTTCGATTATCCCATTAAATTTTCATTTACCATTTACTACTAAGCAGTGGCTTCTTCTTCATCGGAGTTAAAGATGTTTTCATCAAACTCCCCTTCTAATTTTGATACGATTGTCGTACAGATGGCATCACCAGTGATATTAACAGCAGTTCTTGTCATATCAAGAATTCTATCAATACCAATGATTAAAGCAATACCTTCCACTGGAAGCCCTACAGCTGTAAGAACCATTGATAACATGATTAACCCAACCCCTGGCACTCCTGCAGTACCGATGGAAGCCAGTGTAGCAGTTAAAATAACAGTTAATATTGCACTCATTGATAGTGGTAGACCATAAAGTTGAGAAATAAATACTGTAGCAACCCCTTGCATAATTGAAGTACCATCCATATTGATGGTGGCCCCCAACGGAATTGTAAAAGAGGCAATATTCTTAGAAGCACCGATCTTTTCTTCTACAGTTTCTAATGTAACTGGTATTGTTGCATTAGAACTTGATGTGGAGAAGGCTACCCCCATAGCTGGTGCAAACTTCTTAAAGAACCTAATAGGATTTAACCTTGCAAATATCACTAACAAACCAGAATAAGTTACTGTTGTGTGTAGGAACAAAGCAAGTAATACTGCCAACATATATTTTGCTAATGGTTCCATTGCATCAAATCCTAAAGATGCAAAGGTTCTAGCAATTAGAGCAAATACCCCATAAGGTGCTAATAACATAACAAAGTCTACGATCTTCATAATAACTTCATTCAGTTGATTAAAAATTTCAGTAACCTTTTGAGCCTTTTCCCCTAAGGCTGTTAAGCTAGCTCCTAGTAAAAGAGCAAACACAATGATTTGAAGCATAGAACCCTCCACCATAGCAGCAAATGGATTTTTAGGTATCATTTCATAAATTACCTGTACCAATGGCTTTGCAGCCTGTATAGTTGGTTCACTTTTCACTAGTTTAGACATATCCAATCCAACACCAGGGTTAATTACATAAGCTACTCCAATAGCAAAAGTTATTGCTACAGCTGTAGTCACCAAATAAAATAAAAGGGTTTTTGTCCCCACTCTTCCTAGTTTTCTAATGTCCGACATGGAGGCCGCTCCGTTGACTAATGAAATAAACACTAAAGGAACCACTAACATATTGATTCCTCTAAGGAACAATTGTCCTAATAGTTCGAAAATTCCACCTACTAAAATGGTATCCCGTACATAAGATGGTCCCACATTATTTAATACAATACCCGTCAGCAACCCCAAAATTAGTCCGATAAAAATTTTACTTGTCAAGCCTAACTTCTTTTTCATACTACTCCCCCTTTAGTTTTTCATTTTATTTTGCATAATGTCTCACTTCTTAAGACATTTGTTATTTAATTATATCAGAAATTTAAAAATTATCAAACAATTTATTAAATTTTGATAGCTTAATTTTTACGTTATTAAGCCCAGGGAATCGTTGATAGAGTTGGCATACAAAATAAAATCTTGATTACTTATATTTATCATTTTAAACTAAGAGAACCATATCTTATAAAAAATCATCATTTATCCCATTAGTATAATTTCACAAGAAAAATAATAAAAATACAAAACAAAGAAAAAGAAAAATTACCTATATTTTGTATGTATTTAATTTATAGCTAAATAAAATGCAACAAGAAAAGCCAGTAGCCGTAGCGTATACAAAATACGTTAGGCCTCTGGCTTTTTGAAGTGACAAAGAAGCTGGACTTTCAATAGGCTTAAAAGATATCTAGTATTAATCTCTATATATAGAATTCACCTTTAATCATAACCCTACCTTTGCCACCTACTAAAATTTGCATGTCATCCTCAACTTTACTGGCATGGATGCTTATGACACAGGGCATATTTATGATTTTTCCCTGCTCCGATTTCAATAAAATTTCCTTTTTCTTAGGGTATTTGTTTTTTAATAAATAAGCCCCTAAGGCTGCATTACCCAGCCCACAAGCAGGATCTTCAATCCCTTCCCTTGGACATATATTTCTAGTATGGATATCCTTCTTCTTCTCGTAGGTTTCAAAGGTAAAAACCTGGGCTTCCCTCATGTTAAAGCGACTGCATAAATGCCTTAATGGATTAATGTTCCGCTCCACCTTCATCAATGCATCCATAGATCTTACGGGGACAATCAAGTGGCCTAAACCTGTATCTACTGGCTGCACTGGCAAATCAGGTATTAAATCCTCTAACCTTAAGCCCAATACCTCTGCTACTTCATACCGATCTTTAATCTCAGGATAAAAAATTGGTTTTGGCGATTGCATAGTGACAACCGTTTCGCCATTATCTTTATGCATCCTTATTTCCCTCAGGCCTGCCTTTGTCTTAATTACATATTTTTGTTTTTGATTTATATTAATCCTTCCAGCTACCTCTAAAGCGATAAAGGTAGCGATAGTAGGATGTCCTGCAATGGGTACTTCCTTGAGGGGAGTAAAATATCTCAACTCAAAATCATATTTATCAGTAACAGTAGGATTATATACAAAAACCGTCTCCACAAGGTTGAGCTGTCTAGCCATATCTTGCATCTTGTTTTCTTCTAACTTATTGGCGTCAAGCACCACACCTGCAGGATTCCCTTGAAAGGGCTTATTTGAAAACGCATTTACTACATAAAACATTTTAACATCCATATCCTCAGTCCCATCATAAAATATAGTCATTATGCATAAATTCTATTTTAATATACCTTCCAATACATTTAAATGGGAGTAATTTATTCCCCTCCATTTATTCTCACCCTCTATTTCTTTCGATTTCCTCAACCATTTCCTGCAACTCCATCCAACGCTCCATAGTTTTATCTAACTTTATCTGTAGCTTTTCCTGTTCCTCTATTTTTTCCTGTAGAAACTGGAAGTCACTGCCCCCCTTATCTATGATTCCCTGTACCTCCTCCAGCTTTTCCTCCAAATCAGCGATGACATTATCAATCTCATCAAATTCCCTTTGATCTTTATAGGATAACTTTGTCAGTTTTTTAGCAGCTGGCTTTTGGGGCTCTTCCTTTGGCTTTTCAGTAGCAATTTCTTGCTTTTCAGTTATTTGAAGATTCTCCTGTCTCCATTCAACATAATCGGAGTAGTTGCCATAGTAATCTATTATTTTACCATTCCCCTCAAAGACAAAAAGATGCTCTACAGTTCTGTCTAGGAAGTATCTATCATGGGAGACAATCATCACAGCCCCAGGGAAGTGATCGAGATAATCCTCTAAAATCGTTAGCGTATGGATATCAAGGTCATTTGTAGGCTCATCCAACAATAGAACATTTGGCTCCTCCATTAGTTTTCTTAATAAATAGAGTCGACGCTTCTCTCCTCCTGATAAAAGGCCAACAGGTGTCCACTGAACACTTGGAGGAAACAAAAATCTCTCCAACATTTGAGAAGCACTGATGCGGCTATCATCTGCCGTCTTGACGTACTCCGCAACTTCTTTAATATAGTCAATCACCTTTAGACTATTATCCATCTCCATATTTTCTTGATCATAATATGAGAGTTTTACCGTTTGTCCTACTTCGATAGTCCCTTCATCTGGGGTTACTTTTCCTGCTAACATATTCAATAAAGTAGATTTCCCAGCCCCATTTTGTCCAACAATCCCAATTCGATCTCCAGGTGTAAAGGAATACTCAAAATCCTTTACAAGAGTTAAATCCCCATAGGTCTTACTAATATGGTTTACCTCCATTACCTTTTTACCTAATCTTTGGGAGCCAATGGCAATATCCAGTTTCCCCTCTTCCTGCTTAAATTTCACGTCCTTTAATTCTTCCGCCCGTTGTACCCTAAATTTTTGCTTTGTGGTTCTGGCTTTAGCTCCTTTCCGTAGCCAAGCTAATTCCCCCTTCATCAGAATAGAATGTTTTCGCTGCTGGGTTGCTTCTGCTTCTTCCCGCTCAGCCTTCTTCTCTAGGAAATACTCATAATTCCCTTCATAGGTAAACAGCTTACTGTTATCCAGCTCTATAATCCTATTTACTACACGATTTAAGAAGTAACGGTCGTGGGTAATCAGTAGCAATGCTCCTTTAAACTTCCGTAGATATTCCTCCAGCCACTCGATGGTTTCATTATCAATGTGGTTAGTTGGCTCATCCAGAATAAGAAGGTCCACCGATTGAATCAATGCCCTAGCCATTGCCACCCTTTTCCTTTGCCCTCCCGAAAGCTTATCTATGGGGGTATCGAAATTTGTCACGCCTAGCTTTGTAAGTACGCCTTTGGCATTGGCTTCTATTTCCCAGCCCCCTTTTAGATCCATTTGGTGGGATAGGTCTGCCAATTGTTTTTGTAAATCAGCATCACTATTATTTTCCATCAGATCATTTGTGGTTTGATGAAATTGATAGACCAATTGTAGCACTGGGTCATTGCTTTTGAATACCTGTTGGATTACTGTTGAATCATGGTCAAATTCTGGATTCTGTGATAGAAACTCAATTCTTGCTTGGTTGTTGACTATCCGTCTTCCCTCATCTGGCTCTACAAGACCTGCGATAATCTTTAAAAAAGTAGACTTGCCTGTACCATTTACACCAATTAAACCAATACGCTCATGCCTTTGAATTCCAAAGGTTATATCATCAAATAGTATTTTGTCACCATATGTCTTCTTAATATTCTCAACAGTTATTAAATTCATATCATTCCCGCCTATCTTTAGTGTATTCCTTTATATCATTATACTGGAAAAAGCTAAATATTAATAGACATGAAGAACCCTTTTTCCCTTTATACATTATGTAGAATATGATAGGGAGGTGTTAACGATACAGAGATTCTGCGTAGGCCCGCTAGGAGAAATCTGGCGACTGTAGGATCAACATTAGGTTACAATTTTACAAAAAAAATAGCCTATAAAATTAGGCTATTTTTAAAGTGTTTCTATTTCCATAATGATTCACCTCATCATCTGTTTTAAAATCTTTGTAATTCTATTCTATTTTATATACTATTAAATCAATTTATCATCATAAATTTTTAATAGTTTTAGTCTTTCTATCTTATTTTTCAATACTTCTGTGTCGGTAGTATATAATCCTAACTCCACCATCCGCTTGAAATAGTCTGAACCAGCAAAAGTGAAACGCTTTTTCAAACCTTCTTCCTCTTGCATTGCATTCTTAGCACAAGCAATTAAATCCCCAGAAGCCAAACTTCTTGGTAGCTCAAGTAATGGCATTCCCATATATAATCTAATACTATTATGCCCCGCAAGACTTCCTGTAACGATGGCCTCTGTATGCCCTACGAAAAATCCAGCCTTCTCACCTGCACATAAAAGGTTTTCCAATTGATCAACCTTCATTGCATTATTTCTAGGGGCTGTTGATAAATATCGGATTGAGTTCCCGATTCCACCTGCATATGGATCTTCATATTTTGCATTTTCTAAGCCAGGAAATTTTCTTAACTTATCTAACGGATAGAAGGGGGCCATTAACTTAGCATGGCCTGTATCAAGTAGAATTAAGTTCTCGGCATAGGCATCTAGTGCATACTGTTGGCAGACCTTCATATCTAATTTCTCATGGGAAATTTCTTCTTTGGGGATTGGGATGATATAGAGTCCTTTTTCATTTAACTCTTTAACAATTTCTTCTGATAGAGATTCTTTGTTGAGCTTACAAGAACCACTGAAGGCCCCATAGGAACCACTGGCTCTTTTCCCAAGGATATCCTCTACTCCTGCTTTTTGGGTAATACTTACCCTTGGTCCAAAGGATGGGCATCTAAGCACGCACATTGCACAACCATTACCATACTTTAAGCAATTACCCATTGGTCCGGTTGACCCTGTAGCCTCTATGAATACATCCCCCTCAATTACTTGATCAGGATGGACTTTAATGGTTGTAATTTTTCCGCCTTCCTTCTCAATATCTGTAACACGATGTTGTAAGTAAACCTTTATTCCCATATCTTTCAATAGCTTCCTAACCCTTGGTTCAATGATTGTTACGTCATATAGACTAGCATGCTTATGTCCCGGAAACTCTAAATCCTTATGTCTAGAACATCCGTCGGTGATCTGAATTAATTCTCCTGCTCCTAATAGACCACATTCTTCTGCGGCTGTATATCTACCATTGTTCCTCATGATTCCGCCGACATTTCCGAGTCCTAAAAGCATATCTGTTCTTTCGTAAAGATGTACATCTCCACCTGCTTTCTTAGCTGTAATGGCAGCTGCACAACCTGCCCAGCCTCCTCCTATAATTACAATCTTAGCCATAGTAACCCTCCTCCTTACTTTTTGTGTACGATTTGTGTTTTGCAGGAACGAATTGGTATTCCGTCAGCATCATAGACTATACAAGCTCCACATACCCCTTCACCACAACAAATCTCTTTGTTGTTGGTTAGAACCAGTGGTAAATTTTTGTAGTCTCCAAAAACAGTAAATAGATTTTGTTGTAGATAATCAGAACCACCAACAAAAATCATCTTGTAATCGCCATTAGTTAAAAGATTATGAAGCATCCTCTTAGCTTCTGGAGTATAGAGATTCCAACCTTCTTCAATAATATTAGCCTTGGTGTATTCTCTGATTAAATTAATATATGCTTTGCCTGGGTCAATTACCACATCTACCTGATTGTTATTTCTCATCAGATAATTAATAGCCAATACAGCTGGTGCCTGTGCTACCCCTCTTGTGATGAATAAGCATTTCATGTCCTTTGCCTTTTTCAAATGCTCCAGCCCAAACAATCCATTCCAATAGGGTCCTTTTATTAGGAGGGTATCATTTACATCTTTAATGGTTTTTGTCTTTACTCCGTGAATCTCTACTGCTATCTTTACATGATTTTCCTCTTCATCCACTTCCATGATGGAGATCGGTATATCAAAATATTGAGCTAGACTTTGATTTCTTATGAAAATGTAAGAGCCTGGCTGCTTTAATTGTCGAGCCAAGGTGTGGGGAGTTTTTAGTGTAAAGACTAATACCTTTTTATCGATCTCTTCCCTTTCAATAATTTCTACCTTTTGATAACCTCTTGTTGCTTTCTTCTGGTAATTTAAGAAATGGTAATCCTGGTATATGCAGACACCACGCCAGTTACAATCACAGCAATCTCTATCCATCAATCGAGTACACATGATACAACAGTTCATTTCCGCTAAATAACAAGGACAATATTCACTTCCTGCATCTATACAGTAATCTCCTTGAATCGCCATACGATCACTCCTTTCGCTAGTAAAAATCTACCTTAATATTAGGATATTGCTTAGGTCGAATATTGTTACAGCGTTTTTGTAGTTGCAACCTTCTTTTAAACATCAAAAAACCCTCTACTAAAGCGATTTTAACCGCCCCAGTGAAGGGTTCTCCATTATATATATTATTCAGCTTATAAGAGTTTTTTAGCAGCCTCGACATCACACCTGTCACCGTGGGATGGTCTGTATGTCCTGCATTCCCAATGGTTTCAGCTATATTTTCTCTACTTTATCTATTATTTTAAACAAATAACCTTTAATATTATCTATTTCATTCTTATCGAAATCACTAAAAATATCGCAATTTAATTGATCAGAAGCCATTCTCAACTCCTTCATCAATTCAAACACGTCCTTACTTAATCTTAAATATACAGAACGTTTATCCTCAGGATTGCTTACCTTTTCAATTAACTTTTTTTCTTCAAGTCTATTAATGATCACTGATATGGTTGGTCTATCGGAGTCCAAATTGCTGGCAACTTCTGCTGAAGTAATTAACCCATTTTTATTTGCAATTTGATTCAGGACGGAAAATTGTGCTGCTGTAACATTAAATTTGCTTAATTTTTTATCTAAGCTATTTTTAAGATGCCGTGATGCCTTAATCAGTAGATAAGATAAATTTTCCATAGGTTCCTCCCTTATACAATAGCTAATTGAATAGCACTACTTCACCTTGAGTTAGTTTCTTTATCGTTTTAACATTTTAAGCACTTTATTTGATAAATGCTTCTATATTATCCTTTGCAAAATCTTCTAATGTGCGGGGTTTTCTACCTGTTAGTTGGTAAAATCCATTTGTAACCTCTTTAGCTGTTCCCATCCTCGTCATAAAATATAGCGCCACTGTCACATTGACATACCCTTTATCAAGACCTCTTTTCTTAATATAATAACTTCTATACTTTAAAAATCCTGGTTTAGCATAGGTTATTTTCCTTCCAGTAATTTTACTTAGTATTTCCGCCACTTGATAATAATCTAATGCCTCAGGACCTGTAATTGTGTGGGCAGTATTTTTATACTTTTGAGTCTCATGAAGCAAGACTGCTGTTGCAAGTCCTATATCTGCAGCATCAATAAAACTAGTCTTACTTTTTCCTGCTGGTATGAAAATTTCATTCTTTTCTCTAATTTCAAGAGAATGAACGCCTGATAAATTCTGCATAAAAAAACCAGGTCTAATGTGGGCATAGGGAATACCCACCTTCTCAATATACTTCTCTATTTTGTGATGGGGTGGTATTGTGTTGTTTTCTACCCCCATTAAAGATAAGAACGAGACTAGTTTTATATGGTGATCCTTCATTGCGTCAATAAAGGGATACAAATCCTCTGGTTTTCCAAGATGTGGAGGTCTCATCAAAAATACTCTGTCTACATTTTCAAGGGCTTTTGAAAAGGTGTTCTTATCTGTAAAATCGAAATGTACTGGTTTTACATCCTCCCCAAATAGCTCCTTTAACTTTTGAGTATTTGTACCTGCCGCAACCACTTCCTCTCCCATATTCAGTAGCTCTTTTACTACGTAGCCTCCTACATTCCCCGATGCTCCTGTTACCAACACCTTCATTATTATCTCTCCTTCCACAATACTTTAATATTCATTTTTAACAGTTATAAAAATAGAATTAATTACCTTCTTGATAAAATAATCTACCTATTAATTAGTTAGTTTAATAATTATTAGTGTACTAACTAATTAGCTTTTTGTCAATAGTTTTTCTAGAATTACTAACTCATCTTTCTCCTCAATAAGATTTATCTTAAATAGCCTCGGTAATACGAGCAACAAAACGGGCCAGTTAAGGAACCCCTCCCCCAACTGGCCTACTTGTAGGTCATTTAATTATCATTCAATCTCCAAATCATTTAACAGCTTACGATCAATGCTTTATTATAATCGATAATCGTTTAAAATCAACTACAATCAGCGTTTCAATGAATCTTCGTCTAAATCTTATTTTTACTATATAACTCTACTTTATTTCTACCACTTTCCTTTGCATTATATAAAGCTTTATCAGCATTTTTAATTAAATTCTCAGACTTTATCAAGGCAGAAGCTATTGTACTTGCAACACCTATACTAACTGTAACATATGGCTTCACCTTTGAAGCGGTGTTGGGTATTTTTAGATCTTCAACTCTAATCCTTATCTGCTCAGCCACAAACATAGCCCCTTTAGTACTGGTCTCTGGAAGTATGATAGCAAATTCTTCACCACCGTATCTGGCAACAATATCACCGGACCTGCTAATACTCTCTCTTAATGTACTGGCTATTAGCTTTAAACATTCATCCCCCTGTAGGTGTCCATACGTATCATTGAAGAATTTAAAGTAATCGATATCGAGTAAGAGTAAAGCTAAGTTAGTTGAGTTTCTTATCGAACGATTCCACTCTTTTTCAAAACCTTCATCAAATGCTCTTCTATTAGGTATATTGGTTAAACCATCTATTAAAGACATACTTTTTAAATTAGCGTTAGCTTCCATTAACTCTTTCTCAAGTTTTTTTTGTTTTGTAATATCTCTACCTACTCCCACAACACCAATGATATTATCTTTAGAATTTCTAATAGGAGATAAAGACGTTTGATAATGCTTCTTACCACCATTATTTTCTAAGGACCAGTCATAAACAACATACTCTCCATTTAAAGCTTTTATATTTGCTTCTTCATGAATCTTTGAGGCTTCTTCACCAAAAATATCTCTACTTGTTTTTCCTATAAAATTCTGCATACCTAAGTTGTCATCATCTAACCATTTTCCATATATTGCAGTATGTTTCTGATCTTTATCTAATGTATAAACAATATCATTCATGGAATTAACTAGAGAACGGAATCTATTTTCACTTCTGATAAGCCTCTGTTCTGCAATTTTCATACTGGTAATATCATTAACCATTCCGATCACATATGGTTGTTCATTATCTGTTTCTGGAATCATGGTTATAACAACATCTCCGTATAATATACCTCCATTCTTTTTATAGTATCTTTTTTCTATCCGATAGGAATCGATATTACCCCTCAGTAATTTTTTGAAATTTTCTTCGTCCTTAGCTGCATCTTCAGGATGAACATAGGCATGGACTTCCTGAAGTTCGTCATCCTGATAGCCAAGCATTTCTTTATAGGTTGCATTGATATCTATTGGCTTACCCATTACATCTCGAACTGCAATGCCTATTCCTGCATGTTCAAATATGGCTCTAAATTTTTTATTACTCTTCTTAACTTCATATTCCATCAGTTTTTTTTCAGTAATATCATGGTAGAATACTGATATCCCATTTTCCGTTGGATATACCCTTACACTGAAAAATTTGTTTAGTGGAGCATAAAATTCTTCAAAGTTTATTTGTGTTTGCTCATTAAGAGCTTGATTAAAGTTTTTATAAAAGTTAGTATCAACAGTATCAGCAAAAACATCCCAAATGCTCTTTCCTATCAAGTCATCCCTATTTCTCTTTAATAAAAGTTCTGACTGCTTATTCAAATATTTGAAGCAAAAATCTTTATCCAAAGCGAAAAAAGCATCCTGTATACTCTCCAATATACGATTAATTTTTTCATGGGATTTCTGCAACTTGATCTCATCCATTTTCCGCTCTGATATATCCCGCGATACACAAACTAACTGTTCTGTTTTACCATCCTTATCCTTTATCCCTTTTGATGTGGTTTCAAACCAAATCATCTTGCCATCTTTTCGCTTAATACGATAGATAACTGAATATGATAAATCTGTATTAGTTATAGTACCATGGGATTTTGATATTGCTTCCAAATCTGCTTCATAAAATAAATCATAAGCGTTAGTCCCCATTAGCTCTTCTGGTTTATATCCTAGTATTTTTTCGCAGGAGGGTGACAAATACTCATAGGTTCCATCGGCCTTATGAATCGTAACTAAATCAGTTAAATTATCCGCTATTTTAGCTTCAGCTCTATATTTAGTGAGTACAACGTTAGAAAGAACAATATGATTTGATAAATAGTATATCAGCAAAGCAACGGCAGTAGCTATTAGCGTAAAATATATCGTTGTTCTTTGTAAAATATACCCATCAACTATTGTGTTATAGAGTACAAAATTAACGGTTATCACTCCAGCTAAATTCATTAAAATCCACTTATTTTTCCCGTTTATTTTTGAACTTCCAATAATACCACAAGTAATACTTAACATCAAAATCGATAGAGACGCTATTATCGATACACTATTGACTCCAAAGAAGGTTATTCTAAAGACTGCCATTATTATACCTGTAATTACTGAAGCTATTAACCCTCCATGAAAAGCCAATACGATAATGGCAAAATGCCTTAAGTCTAGAACAGTATTTGGATAGATATTTACACTAAAATGCATCAAGGTGCAGCCCATTAACCCCCCAATGACCCCTGCAAATATCTTTGTTTTTAATGTTGCCTTTGGAGTTAGTCTATTATCCTTAAAAACCTTTCCCCCAAGGAACATAAAAGAAACAATAATTGTAGCATTAGAAATTAAATTCTTTAACAGCAAAATCAGTACCCCCTTTGAGAAATCATTAAATCTCTTTAATTGCTTCACAGCTAGGTTCTCATCTATTATTCACATTTTTTTCCTAATGATAAAAGTTTTCCATTTATTTTATTGCATCAAGCAATATAATTATAACTTATGTAAAGAGTCATCACAACAAAACATTTCCAAATCACCAACAAATAAAAAAGACAAGTATTACGATAAATACCTGCCTTAGTTATAAGATTATTTTATTTTAAGTACTTTTATAAAGGTTGCCAGTTAATCAAAATTTATTACCCTATTCAGCCATCTCTAAAGCAATCTTCATCATATTCGTAAATGCATTTTGTCTTTCCTCAGAGGTGGTCGCTTCATGGGTTGCTAAGTTGTCGGACACAGTCAGTAAACAAGCTGCATTTTTTTCAAGTACCTTCGCATTATGGAAAAGAGCAAAGGCTTCCATTTCTACTGCTACGCAGCCATGCTTAGCATAGATTTCCTTGTATTCTTCGTAGTTTTCTCTATAAAAAACATCAGAAGAGTGGATTCTTTCTACATGCATCGGAATACCCAACTCGTCTGCATATTTTTTCAGCCTTTGATTCAGCGCCTCAGTACCTTCGATGATATCGCTTTCGTAACCACCCTGTACTTTAGCAAAGCTCGATTCACTCCAAACATCCTTAGCTAAGATTACATCGTACAGCTTTACATCAGGAGTATACCCTCCACAAGAACCGATACGGATGATATTTTCTACATCGTAGAACTTGAATAGCTCATAGGAATAAATTCCGATACTTGGCATACCCATACCACTTGCCATAACAGAAATTCTTTTGCCTTTGTAAGTTCCTGTATAGCCTAAGACATTTCGAACACTGTTGAACTGTTTTACATCCTCTAAGAATGTATCGGCGATAAATTTTGCCCTTAAAGGATCTCCAGGCATTAGGACAGTTTTTGCAATTTCTTCCTTATTCGTCGTTTCAATATGTGGTGTTGGTAACATGTTGTTTCCTCCTTACGATTTAATCCCTAAATCCTAGAACAATACTATCCTAGGTTCAGTCAATTTAGTAATAGTGCTGGCAGATATCAGAATTTGTATCTAGCTTTATCTTCTTTTTTAATCTTTATGTATGAAATCATTCCTATTACTAAAATAAGTATTATCAGTTTAACACATGATATTTGGTTTTACAACACGTTTCAGATCAAAACCCATAGAACCGACTAAATGCTATTACATAGTTTTTTAGGGGGTGCTTTCTAACGATTAAGTAATCGGTACATTTTACATAGTAACCCTCACAAAGGTTATACCATAAACCTCTGCTAAAAATTGCTATACAATTCATTTTTTTCAATAAGTTTTATTGAAAAAATATCCAAATATCAAGCACCAACTAAAGATTTTATTAATATGATGAAGTAGACTAAAATAGAGAGGTGATTATAAAATGTATTCATTCAGACCTTGCCCACCAGGGACAGTCCCATATATGATCAGACCTGGTGATACCTTTTACCGTATAGCTATGCAGTTTAATACAACAGTGGCGGCTCTTGTGTCAGCTAACCCCACTGTAAATCCCAACTATCTTTTTGTGGGTCAGCAAATCTGTATCCCAAGACAGCCTATGTACCCACCATGTCCAGAAGGGAACTATTATACAATTCGCCCTGGTGATACCTACTTTAGCATTGCTAGGTTCTTTAATGTTTCAGTCGACGATTTAGCTGAAGCGAACCCTGGTGTAGACCTTAACAGATTGTTCCCAGGACAAATCATTTGCATCCCATTGGCAACTCCACCAGTTACTTGCCCAGCGGGTACAACTCCTTATACAGTTGTAAGAGGAGATACCTTCTTTAGTTTAGCTGTCAAATTTAACACAACTGTGGATGCCATAAGAAGAGCTAATCCTACCATCAATCCAGATGCTCTTTTAATCGGCCAAGTAATTTGTATTCCTGGTCCAGCAGTTCCACCGCCACCACCGCCACCATCAACTTGCCCAACTGGTACTGCTCCATACACAATTAAATCTGGAGATACTTTCTATAGCTTAGCTATTAGAAACAACACAACAATAGAAGCCATTCAAGCCGCTAATCCTACTGTAGATCCTAACAACCTACAAGTTGGCCAGGTGATTTGTATTCCAACGGGTACACCTCCGCCCCCACCTCCACCACCACCAGCAACTTGTCCAGAAGGAACCACAGCTTATACCATTAAGGCAGGAGACACCTTCTACTCATTATCCATTAGATATAATACGACTATAGAAGCAATCCAAGTGGCTAATCCTACTGTAGATCCTAATAATCTACGAATTGGTCAAGTGATTTGTATTCCAAGGACTACACCACCAACATGCCCAACTGGCACAACTCCTTATACTATAAAATCTGGAGATACCTTCTACAACTTATCCATCAGATATAACACAAGTGTAGAAGCGATTAGAAGAGCAAACCCTGGAGTAGACCCTGACGCCCTAAGAGTCGGTCAAATCATCTGTATGCCTGGTTCCTTAACGCCTAGCTGTCCAGTTGGTTCAGCGGCTTACACCATAGAAGCAGGGGATACCTTCTTTAGTCTAGCAAGAAGATACAACACGACTGTAGATGCGATTCAAGCCCTTAATCCAGACGTAGATCCTAATAATTTAAGAATCGGTCAGGTAATCTGTATTCCTGCTGAAAGAGGGGAAGAATAGATATTTAAAGAGTATAGGTGAAGTAATAAAAAGATTGTTTTTAGCCGATGTTCTATTTATGAAGCATCGGCTTTTTTTATCTCTTAAAGGTTTTGGTTTTCGGAAGATGATTTTATATTTTCTTCAAGTATTTTTCTATTTTTCCCATCTTCCCAACTGCCTTTTGAGGTTGTATAATATAAGATATTGCACTGAGGGGGAATAAGTAGATGATCGAAATCAACAATGGGCTCACATCATCCTTTGATGGTTTAAGTGACCTTTTAGCAGTCTACGGACAGCTGGAGGATATGATTTCAAACTTTAAAAGCAAAACGAACTTAGCTTGCATCAACAAATGTAGTAAATGTTGCAACACATCATGTCAAAATATTGAAGTCACTGTATTTGAAATGATTCCACTTAGTATTTATCTATGGCAACAAGGATTAGCAGAGAACCTATTGGAAATTTTAAATGATTTAGATGAAGACGCTCCTTGTGTTTTGTACAACCCTTCACCAGATCTTGATGGAGGCTGCACTACCTATCAGTGGCGTCCCCTATTGTGTAGACTTTTTGGTTTTTCAGCCATCTTAAACAAAGCAGAAAAACCAGTAGTCTCCCTGTGTAAATATGTTAAGCAGGTAGACCCACAACTGGAAACCCGTCTTCAAAATGAAATCGATAATGGATTAGAAGTGCCCATCAACTCTCATTTCGCCCGTACAATCTCAATGATCAACCCTACCCTAGGTCAGAAAAGATATTCTATAAATGAAGGGCTTCGATTGGCATTAGAAATGGTGGGCTTTAAAATGAGTATGTTAGGTCTATTGGATGGCGGAAATGATGACGATAATAATACTGACAATACACCTCCAAAGGGACCTATGTTTGATAGAAGTGCTTAAGAAAGTAAACTGCAATATTGCGTGATAGCAAAATTAAAACCGTCAAGTGGCGTTGATTGAGATTATATGCCAGTTGTTCTTTCCTACACAGAGTCCGCTTATAGCTGATTCTGTTGCGTCATTATGCAATAACTTTATCTTACGAAAGAAGAGCTGTACAGAAGACACTCACAAATTCCATCATATTTTATATTATTTTATTATATAACAGCACTAATAAAAACTGATTTCCCTTTCAGGAAATCAGTTTTTATTCAAAAAATAGCATAGCAGTGTGAAATTATTTAATTCTAAGAAATCTTAAGAACTTATCCTTAAAGGTCAGCTTCTGGATACTTACTGCTGCTAAAAGCTCCGTTGTATTAATCAATTCTCCATCTAAGTAGGTGTGTACCTTCCCAATAATGGCTCCTTGGTCTACCGGAGCCATCACTGCATCTGGTGCCTCCACCACAGTTTTAATCTTATCAACTTCCTCGTCACTGACAGGAATCACAACTTTATCTCTTGCCAATAGGTCTAGTGTATCCACTTTCCCCTCAGTCACGCTAATAGTCGCCATTACATCCCCCTCCTGTAGTATTTGATGGGGCTTGAAGATAGCAAAGCTATCATCCAAAAGCTTGCGAGTAGTATTGAAATAATCATAATCATTAAGGGATATGGCAATCAACTGCATATCATTACGGGTTGCTGATGCCACAAGACATCGACCTGACTTTTTCGTGTATCCTGTCTTGACTCCATCTCCACCTTCAGTTGTTTTTAATATTTTATTCTTATTGGCAAAATATTTGAACTCTGCATCTCTACTTTCCGCCGTATGAAACTTCGTACCGACTATTTTCTTAAAGAGAGATTCCTTCATGGCTGCTTGGGTGATTAATGCTAAGTCATAAGCAGTGGTATAGTGTAGGTCATGATGGAGCCCATGGGGATTCATAAAGCTGGTGTTTTCAGCCCCCAGCTCCCTTGCCCTCTGGGTCATTAATGATGCAAATTCCTCCACAGAGCCAGCCACCTCTATGGCGATGGCGGTTGCAGCATCATTACCAGAACGCAACATCAATCCATACAATAGATCCACCATTTTCACCGTTTCATTTGCCCGTAGATAGATGGAGGACCCTTCTATTCCTACAGCTTCTGGTGGAATCTTTACCACCTTTTCGGGGTCAACATTTTCTATAGCCAATAGGGCAGTCATGATTTTTGTCGTACTGGCAGTTGGCATTTTTTCATGGGAATTTTTCTCAAACAATACCCTGCCTGTTTCAACCTCCATCACGATGGCAGACTTACCTGGAGCAGAGGTATAGGGTTCGATTCCATTAACAGTCATGATAGAGCATAGCATCATGACAACCATTACAAAACTTATCTTTTTCATTTTTTCACCTCTTATATGAAATCTCTGTATTTGAAGTCATTACTTATTATAATCAAATTTTTGAGATTTCATTCTGAGGTGTAAAACTTACCTGACTAGTCGTAATATAATCGACACCAAAATCCATAGGATTCCCGGGGTTAATAATAATAATATAAACAATCCCCTAGTTCTCTTCTTTTTTTCAAACAGAGCAACAAATTCAGCATCATCTTCATCATACTCTACTTCGATAGGTTCATCAAAATGTTCCTCCAATAATTGAACATCATCCTCTATTAACCCTAGAGCTTCCTCCAGCGCTGCAGCAGGTACATAAAGGTCTATGCCAAAGGCTGTATTTCCCATATAGATGTTCATGTAGCCTCCCGATTCCTTATATCGCTTCAACACTGGAATGTTAAAGTGCTTTAACTTTGCTTCGATAATACTGGCAATATTATCATCCCCAACTGTAATTAACAGAGCTTCACCAGAATAATCCTTTTCCCCATTTATATTCTCTCTTTTATCTCCTTCTAACGCTTCTACTAAATCAAGATCACAATTATTGCACTTTGAAAAACCTTCTCTATACTCACTCTTACATTTTGGACACCAAGGCATCTTTCTTCCCCCTTTTGCAAAATCCCTTGCATAATTTTAATATCTTTTATCTTTATTTATATTCTTTCATTCCACCATTTTTCAGCTTTTTCATCTATATCCCTTATAAACTGGTTTTTACCATTGATATATTCCTCGACATCATATGTATGCTTCTGAGCAAGTTCATCCTTGAGCTTTGAATACTTCTCTGCCTCATCAGGATGGGCAATCATATAGTCTCTAAAAATAATATGTCTTTCTACCTCTTGATTTTCTTCTAAAAAGATGTGTATATGATGAGTGCGTTCTACTCTACTACCCTTAATAAAAAATCTTCTACCTACAATTCCATTCTCCCCCAGAGGAATATACCCTTTTTCACTAAATACTTTATTAAGTTGATCTACAGCCTCCAAATCCCTGACTTCAACAACAATGTCAATAATCGGCTTAGCCTTTATTCCAGGGATGGCAGTGCTGCCGATATGGTGAAAATTTACTGCTATTTCCCCAAGTATTCCCTTAAGACTATTGACTTCCTCACGGAACTTCCGAGTCCAATTCTCATTATATTTGAAGACTTCGATTTTTCGTTTCTTCTCCATATTCTCCCCCTTCATTCCCTCTACTCTTTTGCTAGTTTTTTCTATAGAATTTCCCTTCCATCAATCTGAATAATATTAACTTGTTATTCATTCTATAGCATTCCATCAAAAAAATAATGAGCTCGCCTTCTACTTTGCAGTTAGTTTAGTCCAATGAATCATTCGATCCTTTACAAATCCAGTCTTCTCAGCCAAACTGATGGACCTTATATTTTCCTCCTCAATATGGACAAATGCCACTTCCCCCAGCTGTCTTAATTTTTCAATGGCTGCAATGGTCAAATCATACCCATATCCTTTTCTTCTATATTCAGGTAGTACAGTTAGAAAGCCAATGGCTCCATCATCATGGGTGATTACCCAAGCTACCAACTGTTCCCCTTCGTAGATCCCTAGGGCAACCCCTTTATTAATCCGCTCTACTATGTACTCCACTGAGGTAAACTGCTTATAGTCATAATGATTGAAAATGTACTCTGCCTCATGGGGCTTTAGCGCTTCAGCCTTGAGTCTTAAGGCTGGTAAAGGTTTATCCTCTGGGAAATATAGCTTCATGCAGGATAAGGTCCATTCAACATCCCTGTCCTTCGTTAATATTGCCAGCATCCAATCCTCCATAATGGCAAAGTATTGGTCATCTGGGTTTAGGGAACTCAACAGTCCCTTAAACTCTTCCTCATTTTCACTACTAATATAAATCCAGTTTTCATCACTTTTACCCTTTACCAATATAGAGTCACCTACCGTCCCTATGGTAGTGATGGGATATTGCTTCATAAAATTAATTAGATTAATGTTTCTTATTTCATCCCTATGTAAAATTTCAATGGTTTCTAAAGTTTTTTCTTGATTGATTTTATTATTCGTACTTTTCATGGTGTCCTCCTACATCACATCTTTATGTATTAATCCTCTCCGCTGGCCACGCTAGACCTTCTTCAAAGAAATTCCAGCCTTTTTACTATAGTCGTCTTTAAACTTTGCCTCACTGAAAAGGCATATTTCATCTAATCCCAACTCCTTAGCACAGTCCAGCAGAAAATTCTGAAGTTCCATTCCGATTCCTTTTCCACGATATTTTTCTTTTATATATAGGACAGCCAACCATGGATAAATAAATCATAATAGATTATTCTCCATAATTTTTATAATCCCTTTAATCCTCATCTAAAAAAGGGATTAGACCCCAAAGAGCCTAATCCTTAACAATTATTTCTATTTATTGTTCTTATATTATTGTTTTTTTATCTCTTTGCCTTATCATATGGCTGTCCAGCAGCTGCTGGTGGTGTTGTCTTGCCAACAAAACCAGCTAAGGCAACCATGGTAAAGATATAAGGAAGCATTTGAACTAACTAACTGGGAATGCCGATTCCCTGTAATCTCATTTGTAAGGCATCTGCAAAACCAAACAGTAACGATGCTCCTAAAGCTCCGATTGGTGTCCACTTACCGAAGATCATGGCAGCAAGGGCAATGAATCCTCTTCCTGTCGTCATTCCCTTTACGAAAACGTTAAGACCCCCTATAGATAATGCGGCACCAGCTAAACCTGCCAGCATACCACTGATTACTACAGCAATATATCTCATTCGGATTACATTAATCCCTACCGTGTCAGCAGCACTAGGATGTTCTCCAACTGCCCTTAGTCTTAGACCCCAAGGTGTATAATAAATTACATAATGGGTGAGAAACACCAATAAAATTGCAAAGTATACCAATGGATGGAACCTGCCCCAAGATGGTAATTTTGCAACCTGTGGACTTGTTCCTGCAACACCAAATATAATTTGTAGAAGAAACACCGTTAATCCGCCTGCTAAAATATTAATAGCAGTACCACTAACTACTTGATTTGCCTTATATTTAATGCTTACTATACCGTGAATTAAAGCCATCAAACCACCTGCCACAATAGCGCCTAGTACACCAAACCATGGATTACCAGTATAATAGGACACCACGACTGCAGTGAAGGCACCTATCAGCATTTTACCTTCCAAAGCAATATTAATGATTCCTGATCTTTCGGATATTAATCCTCCTATAGCTGTAATAATCAATGGAGTGGCCGATCTAAGGGTAGCATAGATTAATGCCATTGTAAAAATATCTCTCATCTAAACCGCCCCCCAATCTTTTCTTTTCTTAGGAAATATGACTCTAATGATTTGATCAGCAGCTACGAAGAAAATGATAACAGCTTGTAATACAACGATTAAGTCCACTGGGACACTGGTGGTAAAGTTCATCCAAGCTCCACCATTTGATAAAGCACCAAATAGTAATGCTCCCAAAAGAACTCCCACAGGATGATTTCGTCCAAGAAGGGCTACGGCAATTCCTTCAAATCCAAACCCAGGTGAAAAGCCCAGTATCAAGGCTCTGTCAAAACCTAATACCCGCTCTGCACCAGCTAAACCACCTAATGCCCCACTGATCACCATTGCTAAGATAATTTTTCTGTTGGAATTAATTCCACCATACTCAGCAGCTAATGGGCTTAGACCAACAGATCTTACTTCATATCCAATCGTTGTTTTCCAGAGCACAAAATAGATTATAGCACAGGCTATTAATCCAATTAAAAATCCTATACTCAGTCTTGAGTTACTCCAATTAACTAATTCTCCTAAACGAATTAAAGTTGCAGAAGGCAAAATAGGAACAGTACGGGGAGTTTGTCCAGGTGCCTTCAATACATCTGCAACTAAATATCCGATTAATGCGTAGGCTATAAAGTTCATCATGATTGTATTAATTACCTCATGGACACCCCTTTTAGCTTTTAGAAACCCTGGGATAGCCGCCCAAAGTCCTCCTGCTGCCATTCCCGCTAAAATTGTCAGAGGTAAATGAATAATCTTTGGTAGTCCAGTTAAGTTTCCTCCAACAAAAGCAGCAGCTAAAGCACCTACATATAATTGTCCCTCTACTCCTATATTGAATAATCCACAACGGAAAGCAAAAGCAACTGCTAATCCAGTAAATATTAATGGAGTGGAACGGGCTAATGTATTAGCAAACTTGTTCATATCCCCAAAGGCACCAATAAATAATGCTTTATAGGCTTCTATCGGATTAGCACCGATTGCAAGCATTATTACAGCCCCCACCAACAGACCTAAAATAATGGCTCCAATGGGAATCAGAAGTTCTCTTATGTTATCCTGTATATCTTCTTTCCTCATAAAACTACCCTCCTAAAGGAATTGCATTGCTTACTTTTTATTTCTTAATACCAGCCATCAGTAGCCCAAGCTTGTCTTCCGTTGCATCCTTAGCTTCTAAAATGTCAACGATTTCACCTTCATAAATAACAGCGATTCGATCACTAAGACTCATTACTTCCTGTAGCTCAGCAGAGACTAATAAAACTGCCTTTCCATTGTCCCTAGCATCTACAATTTGGCGATGAATAAACTCAATAGCTCCTATATCTACACCCCTTGTAGGCTGGGATGCAATGAATAACACTGGATCAGTATCTAGCTCTCGAGCAATAATAATCTTTTGTTGATTACCACCTGATAGATTTCTAACATGTACTTGATTATTAGGGGTTCGAACATCAAACTTTTCAATTAGATGATCTGCATGATTATTTATTGCCTTATAATCAAGGTTTACTCCCTTTGCAAAGGGCTTTCTACTATGAATTCCTAAAATCGTATTTTCACTAACCGAAAAATCAAGCACCAAACCTCTTTTATGTCGATCTTCAGGGACGTAACCAACCTGATGATTTTTAATCTCTTTAGCAGTTAATCCTGTGATTTTTTTCTCATTTAAATATACTTCACCAGAGACTGGCTTTCTAAGACCAGTAAGGACTTCCAGTAGTTCGCTTTGTCCATTACCTTCTACCCCTGCTATTCCAAGAATTTCTCCTTCTCTTATCTCAAAAGAAACATGATTTACTGATAACAATCCACGGTCATCATTTGCAGATAACCCATCAACTCTCAATACTGGTTTTCCTGGCTTTGCTTCCTCTTTTTCAACTCTTAAAAGAACCTGTCTTCCCACCATCATTTCAGCTAAATGAGTTGGTGAAGTTTCTGATGTCTCAACAGTTCCAATGGTCTTTCCTCTACGCATAACTGTCGCTCTATTGGTAATTTCCATAACTTCCCCTAATTTATGGGTAATGAAAATAATTGATTTACCTTGTTTTGTTAATCCCTTTAAAATATCAAATAATTCCTTTACTTCTTGAGGTGTTAGAACAGCAGTTGGTTCATCTAAGATAATAATATCAGCACCCCTATACAATGTTTTAAGGATTTCTACCCTCTGCTGCATACCAACAGAAATATTTTCAATTTTTGCATTTGGATCTACAAGTAGTCCATACTTTTCAGAAAGCGCTTCTACATCCTTTAAGGCTTTTTTTCTATCAAACTTTAATCCTGATTTTGGTTCGCTACCTAAAACAATATTTTCAGTAACTGTTAATGGAGGAACTAATTTAAAGTGCTGATGTACCATACCAATACCTAGCTTGATGGCTTGATTAGGTTCATCGATCGTTAACTCCTCGCCCTTGTAAACGATTCTACCTTCATCCGGCTGATAAAGCCCAAATAAAATATTCATTAAGGTGGATTTCCCAGCACCATTTTCTCCCACTAGTGCATGGATTTCTCCTGCCCTTAGGTCAAAATTGACACCATCATTTGCGATTACACCTGGAAATCTTTTCGTTATACCTTCCATCGATAATATAGGCTGCATTTTTTATTCCTCCCAAAAGGTTTAAGTAAGGTAAAGCTGCTGTAACAAGCGCTACAGCAGCCAATAAATTACTCTTCCCTTACAACAATTTCTCCACTATTAATCTTATCTTCAATTTCTTTGATTTTAGCTTTAACTTCATCAGTGATCTTATCTTTTAATTCTTGCATTGTAGCAATCTTAGCTTCGTCATTTTCAACGCCTGATTTTTCTAACTCAGTAACATTAGCTAAATCAGTTAAGCCAACACCTTCATTGTCAATACCAAATACAGTTAATCCAGCTTTGTAAGTATCTTCTTTAACAGCTTTAACAGTGTCAAATACAGCTACGTCTACACGCTTTAACATACTTGCTATAATTGTACCTGGATACATCCAGTTTTGGTTTGAGTCTACACCAATTGCAAACTTACCTTTTTCAGAAGCAGCTTCGAATACACCTTGACCAGTTCCGCCAGAAGCATGATAAACAATGTCAGCTCCTTGAGAAATATGAGAAAGTGTTAATTCTTTTCCTGTAGCAGGGTCATTGAAAGCAGCTCCTGTTGTACCAGCATAAGCCGAAACAACATTTACATTTTTACCTTCAGTTTCATTAATGTACTCAACCCCATGCTTATATCCAGCTTCAAATTTTTCGATTAATGGAATCTTCATACCCCCAACAAAACCGACAGTATTTGATTCAGTCATTAAAGCAGCTAAAGCTCCGGCTAAGAAAGAACCTTCGTGCTCTTTAAATGTTAGAGAAGCTACATTTTTTTCATCCACAACAGCATCAATAATAGCAAACTTAGTGTCTGGGAACTCCTGAGCTACTGTTCTTAATGGTTCTTCCATTAAGAAACCTACACCGATTACTAAATCCATACCTTGCTCTGCCAAGAATCTTAAAGACTCTTCATCTTGGGCCATTTCTCTTGGTTCGATATCCTTGTACTCAATACCAAGCTCTTCTTTAGCCTTTTCTAAACCTGCAATAGCAGCGTCGTTAAAGGATTTGTCACCCTTACCTCCAGTTGATAAAACAATACCAACTTGTAATGGCTTTTCGTCCTTTGCCGGCTCTTGGTTGTCTTGTGCTGGTTGTTGTGTTTGATCTTGGTCCTCAGCTCCACCACCACAAGCAGTTAGAAACATTGTGCCTATTAATAATAAGCATAGGAATAAAACTAGTTTCTTTGATTTAAACATCTTTACCTTCCTCCCATTTAATCAATTTAAGTATAAATCCCAGGTACTCTACTAATTATGTAATTGGATGAGCACCTGTAGAATACTATTTTACAATATCTAGTGATTAGTTACAAATGTTTTTTTAAATTACCTTAATAAGTAGATATATCGTCTTTTTTACCAGCCATAATGATTACACCAGAGCTAGTTCCAATTCTAGTCGCACCAGAATCAATCATCAGCATTGCAGTTTCGTAATCACGAACACCACCAGATGCCTTGACTCCCATCTCTTTACCTACTGCTTCCCTCATTCGTTTAATATCTTCAGCCGTGGCACCACCAGGTCCAAATCCAGTTGAAGTCTTAACAAAATCTGCCCCAGCCTTTTTTACTAATTTGCAAGCAACTACTTTTTCTTCATCACTTAACAAACCTGTCTCTAAGATTACCTTAACCAATTTCCCATCGGCAGCCTTTACAACAGCTACAACATCGTTATATACTAATTCCTCATTGCCATCCTTTAAAGCTCCAATATTTAAAACCATATCAATTTCATCAGCACCATTTTCAATAGCTTGCTTTGTTTCTAAGGCTTTTACTTCACTAGTTGTTGCCCCTAAAGGAAATCCAACTACTGTACAAACCTTTACTTCGCAACCCCTTAAAAGTTCTGCTGCCTCCCTAACATGACCAGGATTGATACAAACAGAAGCAAACTTATATTCCTTTGCCTCTTCACAAAGTTTAACCACTTGCTCCCTTGAAGCTTCTGGCTTTAATAAAGTGTGATCGATGTAAGCCGCTAAATTAGTATTCATTAATTCCATCTCCTTTATTTATTGCTCTTAATTCTAATAAATTTTTACACCTGTTTTATCTACAATGCCCTTAATTAGTTTCGGTTGAATGATTGCATCTTCTTTGATTTCATAAGCCTCCAAGATGAAATCGATTGCCTCCTTCACCTTTGAAGAATCAGCAACTTCATTAGTATGAATAATTGCTACTTCATCACCAACATTTACTAAATCGCCAACCTTTTTCTCCAACATAATTCCTACCGCCATATCAATGATTGACTCCTTTGTTTCCCTTCCTGCCCCAAGCTTTGTAGCAGCTAATCCTATGGCCTCTGCTTGAATTTTGTGGATATATCCCCTTTTCGTGGTTTTTACAGAAATTAAATTTGATGCCTTTGGTAATAGGGATAAGTCATCCACTACGCTAGGATTACCCTTTTGTACAACAATGAGCTCTTTGAACTTTTCTAGTCCAGCACCGTCTTTAATTAGTCGTTTCAATGTCTCTTTTCCTGCCTCTACAGTTTCTACTGCATCTGCTAAATATAGCATCTGTCCTCCTAATTCAAGACATAGTTCCTCTAGGTCAGCAGGCCCTTCTCCCCTTAAGGTAAGGATTGCCTCTTCTATTTCTAGCGCATTTCCTACCGCTTTTCCTAGGGGTTGGTCCATATCTGTAATCACAGCTACAGTTTCTCTACCCGCCCCTTCGCCGATTTCCACCATGTTTTTAGCTAATTCAATCGCCATGTCTAAATCCTTTAGAAAGGCCCCATCTCCTGTTTTTACATCTAAGACCAAAGCATCAGCACCTGCAGCTAGCTTTTTACTCATAATACTGCTGGCGATTAAAGGTAGACTATCTACTGTAGCAGTAACATCCCTAAGGGCATAAAGCTTCTTGTCGGCAGGAACTAGATTTCCTGTTTGTCCTACAACTGCAACCCCTGTATTCTTTACTGCTGAAATCATTTCATCAATGGTCAAATCTGTAGAAAAGTCAGGAATTGACTCGAATTTATCCAGTGTACCTCCAGTATGTCCCAATCCTCTACCAGACATTTTTGCTACAGGAACACCTGCTGCCGCCACTAAAGGGGCCAAGACTAAGGTTGTTGTATCACCTACGCCGCCTGTACTGTGTTTATCCACCTTGACGCCTGGTATCTCCTTTAAAGATACAGTATCCCCGGATTCCATCATAGCCAAAGTCAGGTTCAAGGTTTCTTCTTTATTCAAGCCTCTAAAGAAAATAGCCATACTTAAAGCTGCCATTTGGTAGTCTGGAATCTTGTTTTCAACGTAATTACTGATTAAGAAATCGATTTCCTCTTTGCTCAATTCATGACCATTTCTTTTCTTTAAAATCAAATCATAAGCTCTCATCTTTTCACCTACTATTTTGAAATTTAACCTAAAATCACAGATAATTATAAAATTATATTCTATGAATTTTCAACCTATTCCTAACCTATGAAAAATTGTTCTTGTCTACGAATAATTGTTCACACAGTATATATTCTTTATCCGACAAAGAATTCCTGCTAAAGAACATTAAATTTCATTAGGTTTATAAAAGAAGTTTTATTTTGAATTTTAAGTTAATTCAAACCCCTCAATTATATTATTTATGATGTTAAATCTCCCTATATTATATACAGAAAAAAACCACAAAGTTTAGTCACACCTATTTATACTGGTCTAACCTCTGTGGATTATCTATTCTTTAATCATTGTAGTCTATACCGGCTTTCCGCAAAACCTCTTTTGCAGCCACTTCATCTGTAATAAGAACGTTTAGGTATCCACCCCGCAGAGCCCCCAATATGCCATTTGCATATTCTTTGCCCCCTGCAATGGCGATTGCATATTTTTTTTCCTTTATTTTTTCCAGTTCAATGGCTATTGTACGGTTATTTAACTCCTGATCAAAAACTTTTCCTTCAATATTAAAATATCTTGCATATATATCCCCAACAGCTCCTCTATTTTGAAGATCCACCATTTGTTCAGCTGTAAAATAACCAGCTTGAACCAATGCAGAGGCTGGGGCAGGCCTTCCAATGGGATAGATTGCAACATCAGCCTTTACCGCCAGATCGATGATTTCTTTTATTTTGCCATCCGACAACAGTATCTCTTTTATTTGTAAATTTTCCACTATACTAGGAACTGGTAAAAAATATGGTGTGGCATTGAGTTTAAGGGCAAAAGTAATCACGGGATTATAGGTATTAACATTGCCCGACACTCGCCCTACCCCCCCTTTTAGCTGCACAATAGTTAAATTCTTTAACCTTCTTTCTCTCAGAAATTCGGCTACATAACTCAATGTAGATCCCCAAGGAATTCCGATAACTTGCCCATCCTCTAATATTTCATCCAGGTAATTTGATGTAACCCTTGCTAAGTTCTCTTTTACTTTGTTTAAATCATCTGTTGTCATGGGTACTACAATGGCTTTTTTAAGGCCAAATTTCTGCTGCAATAGGTTTTCCAGCTTTAAAGGCAGGTTCAAGGAGCTATTGATTCTAATTTCAACGATTCCCTCATCTCTAGCCAACTGCAATAATCTTGACACCTGTGGCCGTGATATTTGAAGTTTTTTTGATATTTCCTGCTGGGTATCATTGCATTCATAATACATTCTTGCCACCTTCACCGCTAATAAAAGCTTGTCATTAATGAATTTATTAGTCATTTTTCATCATCCTCAACTTCATCTGCTATTCTTCTTCAAACTTTAATTCACACCCAAACTCTTTCGCTAGCTTTTCTGCTTCTTTAACGTCTTCTTCGCTCCAAACAGACCAACTGGCTTTTACACTACCATCTACAAAAATTTCCACTTTATCTTTTTTTACCACCATAATTTTATTATTCTTTTTGGTCATTTCTTTCACCTGATTCTGCACCGCTTCCTCTGGGTTTACCCCCAAGACCTTCATTGCAATAAATAAGCAAGACATGGCATCCTGTAGCTCCTTTTTCGCTTCATCCATATCTCCCCTCATCAAAGCTTTTAATGATTCAGCCACTTCTTCATTTAAATGACTAATGGCAGTTTTAGGATCATTAGTAACGTATTTTCTGTTATCCCAGATCATTTCAATAGCCTTAGTAAAGTCCATATTAAAACCTCCATAGCAGATTATCTAAGATTTAATAATACATTGTTCACTGTTGCTTACCTTTAAATTATACCTCTTTATACCCAATACTTACAAATTTATGTACAATATTTTATATATTAATTTATCCCATAAAAAAGAGGACCTTAACCGTCCTCTACTCTTCATCCTCATAATCAATTGCGTCCCTATGACCTCTACCATGGTGTTTATTTTTCTTCACCATCGATTGAATGTCCTGTAGAACCTTTGGAGCCATACTAATGATGTTGTCAAGGGTATTTGCCCTTTGGTCAACAGGCATTAACTTCATTTGCCCATTACCTACAATCATAAATGCCACTGGCTGAACTGAAACCCCAGCTCCAGCACCACCTGCAAATGGGAATTTTCCAGAAGGAGTAATCTTTTTTACATCCCCCTTGTCTTCACCCTTTTCTTCTTTTCCCTTCTCTTTTTCTACAGTGTAGTCACCACCACCTGAAGCAAAGCCAAAAGAAACTTTTGAAATGGGGATTATGACAGTTCCGTCGGGGGTCTCTACTGGATCTCCTACGATTGTATTAACATCCACCATTTCTTTAATACTCTCCATTGTGGTCTTCATCAGTGATTCTATTGGATGCTCACTCACGTTATCACCATCCTTTTATTTTCCTATACAACATTTTTAAAGCCGCAATAATAATATAGCCGAATTTTAACGTAAATATACAGTTAAAAGAGGTATTGAATTTTTCTCCTTGATAACAAGGAACGACATTTACTGCCACCTCTTTTAGTTCAACTTTACGTCCCATAAAAGTAATTACATTAGATTTTAACATCCAGAAAAAACCTGTCGTAACGGCAGTGGCTGCAGCATCACCTGTTCCAATTTCAGTTTCCCACTTTATTTCATCAAAAACAGTTCTTCGGTGAACGTATATGATTATACTTCTATACCTTTTATAAATAATTCTAACTCGCCTATATATTTTTTGAATCTCATCAAGACTAAAATTCTTTTCTTTCTGATCTTTAATCATTTCTTGATTGCTTACTTCAATATCGGAGTTAACCTGCAGGTCATTAAGGGCATTGCCTTTTTTAAATATTTGAAGGAAAGGTAGCTCCATCCTATACTTTAATAATCCATAAAAAGCCCTTGTATTAATGACAATTTCTTCCCTCTGATTATTTTTTAATACAAGTATACCTATACTTATTTCAGAAAAAAGTAATAGAACGAACAAAAGAAAAAGTGCTGCAAACAAATAGTAAAAAAATAATATCAAATAAATCACCTAACTTTTCTTTAGCCTCTAACATCTGTATTTTTTCCAAAATTTATTTATATAGACATTATTTTATTATTTATTAATTTTTAGTAAAAAAATCCCCACTAATTAGAAACTAAATCTAATTAGAAGGGACCCCTTAAAAGCATTTAATTAAGTTATCTTATTGTTATTTATCTTACTAAACGATTAAATCTAATGCTTGCTTTAAATCAGCAATGATATCTTCTGGATTTTCTAGACCAACAGCTAATCTTACTAATCCGTCTTCAATCCCAGCAGCTTTTCTTTCCTCAGGATTATATGGAGAGTGAGTCATAGAGGCTGGATGTTGAATTAATGTTTCAGCATCCCCTAAGCTTACCGCCAACTTCATTAATTCTATATTGTTCATTACCTTCTTACCTTCTTCAACGCCACCCTTTAGCTCGAAAGCAACTACAGCACCCGGAAGCTTCATTTGCTTCTGAGCCAATTCAAATTGCGGGAAATTCTCTAGCCCTGGGTAGTACACCTTATCAACTGCAGGATGAGTTTCTAAGAACTTAGCAACCTCCATAGCATTCTTACAATGCCTTTCCATTCTTATTTCTAGAGTCTTCAAACCTCTGATAATCAGGAAGGCATCAAATGGGCTTAAAGAAGCTCCTGTCATATCCTTAACTCCAAATAACCTAACATCATTGATGAATTTTTGACTACCTACAACGATTCCTGCGATGACGTCACCATGACCATTTAAGAACTTGGTAGCTGAGTGGATAATAACATCTGCTCCTAGCTCTAATGGCTTTTGAAGATATGGCGTACAGAAGGTATTGTCCACCATTACGATACAATTTTCCTTCTCATGGGCAATTTTTGCAACTGCTTCTATATCAGTTAATTTTAAAGTTGGGTTAGCAGGTGTTTCTAAAAATACGACTCTTGTATTTTCCTTCATGGCCTTTCTTACATTTTCAGGGTTACTTACATCAACAAAAGTAACCTCAACCCCAAATCTAGTTAGACCATGGCTTAAATAAGCATAAGTACATCCATAAAGAGTCTCAGATGCAACGATATGATCTCCCTGCTTTAACGCTGTCCATAGGGCTGAAGATACTGCTCCCATACCAGAAGCTGTAGCCATTGCCGCCTCTCCACCCTCAAGCATAGCGATTTTTTCCTCTAATTGCGTACAAGTTGGATTTCCTAATCTGGAGTAGATATATCCAGCTTCTTCTAATGCAAATCTATTTCCTCCCTGCTCAGCAGAATCAAAAATAAATGTCGCCGTTTGGTGAATTGGAGTAGCTAAAGCACCAAACTCATCATTGTGGTGTCCGCCATGAATTGCAATTGTACCGAATCCTTTTTTGCTTAATTTATCCTTATTCATGAAACAACCTCCCTAATATTTTTCTATTATTACCTGCAATTAGTATGCCATTTTTCATTAAATTTTTCTCTATGATTTTTAGGCTCTTCTTTTTATCACTCCTATCATCTAATATTAATTCAAACATAATGGTTTACAAGTTTATTAAAAAGCTAAGAAACTAACAATTAGTGCCACAGCCCTAATGGGACTCATGGGTACTATTTGGAATATTAAATCAGTTTGTAAATATTTCTTTACATTAATTGCTTTTATGCGGTAACAAAACATTCCAAATGGAAACTTTTACTGCCATTTTATTTCATATTTCTTGACTTTGTTTATAAGTGCAGTATGGGAGATTCCCAGCGCCTTTGCAGTTCTTCTCAGACTCTTATTTTTATCTAATTCCCTTAAAATTACTTCTCTTTCACAGCTAGCAACAATATCCTTCAGTTTCATTTCTTTAAATGATTCCGTTGTTCCCAGCTTCATTTGATTACTGATAGGTAAATCAAAATATAGTTCCTTCGTTGATAAAGTATTTCCACTACAAAGAATCATAGCCCTTTCTATAACATTTTGAAGCTCCCTGATATTTCCTGGCCAATGGTATTGCAGCAGACTATTGATAAAATCAGCATCTGCTCCTGTAATATTGAGATTTAGCTTCCGATTGAGCTTTCCCATAATAAACTTTACCAATATTGGTAAATCCTCCAATCGCTCCCTTAAAGGTGGTAGAAAAATAGGAATAACATTTAGTCGATAATATAAATCCTCTCTGAAGGTCCCCTGTTTGATCATTTCTTCCAAGTTTTTATTAGTTGCGGCGATGATTCTCACATTAATCTTCTCTTCTTTACTACTACCAATTTTTCTAACCACACCCTCCTGTAGTACCCTCAAAAGTTTGGCCTGTAGTGCCAATGGTAACTCTGCTATCTCATCTAGAAATATTGTACCTCCATCTGCCTCTAGAAAAAGTCCGCTTTTACCACTATTGATTGCACCGGTAAAACTACCTTTTTCATAACCAAAAAGCTCACTCTCCATCAGGCTACTTGGAAGAGCTGCACAGTTTACTGCAATAAATTTATTGTCTCTTCGTCCACTAAGATTGTGGATTGCTTTAGCAAAAAGATCCTTACCCGTTCCACTTTCCCCTCTTAAAAGGGCTGTTGAGTCATTCTTTGCCATCGTATCCACGATTTTTTTTATTTTCTCTATTTTAGGGCTATTTCCTACTATTTCAGAAAAGGCCCCTTCTGTAGTATTGGTGACGATATTGGCAATTTCAACTGCTTTTTGAAAATTACTAAAGGACACTACCATTCCAATCGTTTTATGATTGTCATTGGTAACAGGTCTACCAGTTGCAAGATAATGATTTTTTAAAGAATGGTTAATTATACTTACCTCTACGTTGTCAAACTCTTCTCCTTTTTGCATAAAATCATAAAATGCTCCTTCAGTTGAAAAGTAACTTAATATATTTGTATCCTTCACATCTTTCCTGCCTAAACCAAGAATCTTTTCTCCGCTACTATTAATCATTTCAATATCTTGGTTTTTGTTAACAGCAACTATGCCATCATCCACTGAGTCTATAATGGTGAGTAATTTTCGTTTTTCCTTTTCAAAGTCCAATAATTCTATACTATTTATTGCTAATACTCCTCTGATGGCAAAAAACTTATTAACCAACTCTTCTTTCCTTTTATCATTAATATTTTTTATTTTGAGATTGATTCTTCCTGGAAAAACCTCAACAGAAATAAGGTTTATTTTCTCCAAATAAACTTTTTCCAATACTTCAAGAGTAATCCCCATACGATCCTCTGTTATAATTTCTAAACGTATATGATTCCTCATAATCCTCATCCTTATTATAAATTTTAATTACATATACTTCATGTAACGCAATATTATTTTCCCAATAATTATATCATATGATTAATGATTTACCTATTTTTCGGACAGGCTAATAAATGGTGATGAATTTTCTCTTGAAATTTTTATAGAATTCTATTGACTTTTTTTAAAAAAACATTATATTTAATATATGTAAACATAAAGTTTCCTCTAAGGAAATTTATAATTTACAACATTAGTTAAAAATTCTGATAAAGACCAATGATTTAAGGGAGTTGAGAGCTTGGATATAGGTGAAAAAATAAAACGATTACGAATCCTAAATGAGCTTACTCAGGATGAATTAGCCCAACGATGTGATTTGACAAAAGGCTTTATTTCTAAAATAGAACGTAATATCACCTCACCCTCCATCGCTACCTTAATGGATATTCTAGAGGCATTAGGAACTGATATCACAAAGTTTTTCAATGAAGATACTCAAGATAAAATCGTATTTACTAGTGAAGATATTTACCAATCTTCCAATGAAGAACTTTCCCATATTGTTTCATGGTTGATTCCCAACGCTCAAAAAAATGCAATGGAACCAATTTTGATTCAACTAGAACCTAATGGAACCAGCAACATCGAAGAACCCCACAAGGGAGAAGAGTTTGGTTATGTTCTTAAAGGAATGATTACCCTTTATCTAGGCAAGAAAAAAGTAAAGGTGAAAAAAGGGGAAAGCTTCTATTTCAAGTCTAGTCGAGTCCACTACATAGAAAACACAAGTAATAAAGAAGCGGTTGTCCTTTGGGTGTCCAGTCCACCATCCTTCTAGGACCATCCTCAGTTTTTGAAATCTTACAATTTAATCAAGAGGGTTTCATCCTTCTTGATTTTTTACTGTTTAAATTGCTGGTTTTTATGGAATTACTAATATATAGTTATTTTAAATTATAATTATAGGAGGTTTTTACAAATGGAACTATGGTATACTGAAGAACAAACAGACAATGTACGATTATCTTTAAAGGTTAAGAACCACTTATTTTCTGATCAAAGTGATTTTCAAAAGGTTGATGTGTTTGAAACTTTTGAATACGGAAGATTAATGACGCTAGATGGTCTTGTCATGGTCACTGAAAAGGATGAGTTCATCTACCATGACATGATTGTCCACACTGCAATGGCTGTAAACCCAGCCATAAAAAATGTATTAGTAATCGGTGGTGGAGATGGTGGTACTGTTCGTGAACTCATGAGATATAAGCATATCGAAAGAGCAGACATGGTGGAAATCGACCAAATGGTTTGTGATGTTGCTAGAGATTACTTCCCAACTATTTCTGGAGACTTGGACAACCCTAGAGTAAATCTATCCTATGAAGATGGTGTTGCCTATATGAAGGGTAAGGAAAATATGTATGACCTAATCATCATTGATTCTACTGACCCAGTAGGTCCTGGAGAAGGGTTATTCACGACTGAATTTTATACTGATTGCTTTAATGCCCTTACAGAAAACGGGATTTTAGTAAATCAAAACGAAAGCCCAGTATATGAGCAATTTGCAAAAGAAGCCATCAGAGCTAATGCAAAATTAAGAAAAATTTTCCCAATCGTTGAAGTTTATTCTGCTGCCATTCCAACTTATCCATCTGGATTCTGGCTATTTGGATTTGCCTCTAAGAAGCTGCACCCAATTAATGATCTACAAGCAGACACCTGGAACAGCTTTGGGATTAAAACTAAATACTACAACACTGAGTTACATAAAGGAGCCTTTGCTCTACCAAGCTACGTAAAGGAGTATATTGCCAATGGAACTGTTTAATCAATATTTGTTTATCGGATGTGAAGCTAGTTTAGAAGAGTCTGATATTGTATTGTTCGGAGCTCCCTATGATGGAACTAGCTCCTTTAGACCCGGTTCTAGATTTGCGTCTAGTCGTATTAGAATAGATTCCTATGGAATCGAAACCTACAGTCCCTACTTGGATAGAGATCTTGAAGATAAAAAGATTCATGATGCTGGAGATTTAAGTTTCGCTTTTGGTAATCGTGATCTTGTTTTAAATACCATCAAGGAATACAGTCAAGAAATTGTTCAACAGGGTAAAAAACCTCTAATGATTGGTGGAGAACATTTAGTTACTTTGCCTACTGTAGAGGCAATCCATGAAAAGTATCCTGATGTGGTAATTGTACATTTAGATGCCCACACAGACTTGAGAAATGACTATATGGGTGAAAAATACTCCCATGCGACAGTTATTAAAAATTGTTGGGACTTTCTAGGTGACGGACGGATCTTCCAATTTGGTATTCGTTCTGGATTAAAGGAAGAATTCCAATGGGCAGATGAGGGACATACCTTCTTAAATAAATTTGGCTATGACAGATTAAATGAAGCTTTAGAAATCATCAAAGATAAGCCAATCTATCTAACAATAGATTTAGATGTGCTTGACCCATCAATTTTTCCGGGAACAGGAACACCTGAGCCTGGTGGAATTACCTTCAAGGACTTAATGGAAATTCTTAAGAAGCTATCTAACTTAAATATCGTAGGAGCAGACGTTGTGGAGCTTGCTCCAGATTACGACCCAACAGGAGTATCCACAGCTGTTGCATCTAAAGTTCTTCGAGAAGTAATGTTAATCTTATAATAGATATGTACAGATAGTAATAGCCACCCATCTGGGTGGCTATTACTATTAGTAGATTCAAGATTTTATTTGCCTACTCAAGACAAGATTAATGATTGGCTAATTACCCTACAAAAACCCTTTAATCTTGGGAAACACCTTTAAAGCCGTCTTATAAAATACATCCCCATGGTATTCCTCTGGTATCAAATCCTTAACAAAATCAATATATGGAGCAACAGGCGCCAATGGCCAATCAGTACCAAATAAAAAACGCTCATAGGTATCACAATAAATCAAAGCGTGTCTTAGGTGAGAAAAATAGATATTACAGGCTGTGAGCCGTCTACATTTTGCTTCATCCCCTGCAATCAAGCCAGATAAATCTGCATACATATTTCTGTTTTTATATACCACCTCTGCCCCATCAAGGCACCATGGATCTCCAAAGTGGGCCATCACAAAAGTGATATCTCGATATTTCACAGCCACCTCATCTAAAGTTAGGGGATGGGAATATTTCAGCAATCCCCTCTCAGAATAGGTGTCCCCAGTATGAAACACAACTGGAAGTCCGTGTTTCATTGCCAACTGATATACAGGAGTATAAACTTCATCGTAGGCATAAAAAGGATAGTAACCCAAGTATATTTTAATTCCCACCACCTCTGGACGTTGAAGGGTTAACTCTAGAGCAACTAAATCCTCTTTGTTCAAGTGATAGGGATTAACACCAGCACAATAGACAAGCGAGGGAAGCTGTTGATCCTCTAGGTCTAAGTCCATTGGAGTGGAAGTGGCAGGGTCTGGGAACCCTGCCTTTAATTCCTCTGTCAAACCCATTCCAATCCCTAATACCACACTGGCATCCTCATATTCTTTAGCTAATCCAGCACTTGAATAATCCACCCCTGATATTTCATCTGATGTCTTCTTAAACTCTTCAATATTGGAAAAATGCATATGGGCATCAATAATCTTCAACGCTACAACTCCTCTTCCACTAATTTTTGTTTCCGAATCCTAAGCACGAAAAGTAGTAATTATTCAAATCTTATATTCCTTAAATCCCTTAGTGCATCCTCAGGGATGACCTCATCTGTGAAAACATAGAAAACTGGAGTAGCGAATACGCTCTTTCCAGATTCCATGTTTAGTTTATTAAGACATGCCACTAAAGATACTTCCTTATTCATGTACAACTCCAAAGAAGAAGAACGTAGGTCATTGACAATTTGAAGCATTCCTCTCCGTCCCTCCATTCCACATACTAAGCTAGAGGATGCTTTAATTTCTATAGCCCCTTTACCAGTAACATAATTTGTTGGGACTCCTTGATCAAAGGACTTGACCCACCCCGTCTTTTCACCATCAGTTAACTTCATGAATCCAGCATATTCCCAGTTTAACTGAGGTAAATAGCTCCCTGTCTCTTGTAAAATCTCCACTACAGAACAAACTACAGGTACACCTGGGATCATTAAGAAATATTGATTCCATTTAAGCCCCTTATATTCCTTATTTTCCTCCACTTTTGTATGGAGTTTGATACCCCTCCACTCATTTTGGTGTTGATCCTTCATGGTGATAAATTCAGCCTTAGAATTTTCTTTTAAATACGAATTGTTACTAATTCCCATAAAATAGTGGCCACTACCTCCGCCCCAAGGATTCCACCAAGATTTTGGTTTTGTCATTGGGAAAGAATGATCCAACCACTCTTCTCCATTGTAATTCATAGAAAATATAGAAGGAAAATAATTTGGGGCTGCTTTTACTCGTACTGTACCATTGTCTACAGAGTAGACTTCTACCCCTTCTTCTATAGTCTTTTCACAATTGATTTCTACAGCATCTTCCTTCAACAGTAAAGTATGAAGTCGTCTCTCCTGAGTGAATACGTTGCTCTGAAGTCCTACAACATCAATTTTTTTATTAATATTAGGACGAATCTCCATTTGTAGTTCTTTAATTTCATCCTCTTGCTTCAATATTCTTTTCAACTGTGGAGTTTCTTCTGACAGTAGGTCAATCTCCAGACTCCCATTAAAATATTCTGAACGATAACTCTTAACAGTGGCAGTACAACAATCCTTCACTATCGGATTATGGTTATTTACCGTAAACTCTAAATGGGCCTTTATCGTCTTTGGTTTAGGTTCTAATTTTTTTAGGGCAAACTTCCTGAAATCATCCCACTTTGGGTATGCTCCTAGGGAGATATACAAAGGGTCAGTCTTTACAGAGTCACCAGCCTCTATTCTTCCGAGGGGATATTCAAAATACATAAACCAGTTGGAAAAGTTCACCTTGTATTTAGTGGACCAACAGATTCCACGAGGCTCATCGTCAGCCCTTGAGAAAAGCCAGTTTTCTGTTACTCGATTGCTGTCCCACTCAGAAAGGCCTGAACCAATAGAATCCTCTAATTCAATGATTTCATCATCATAGGGCAGAACAGACCGATATAGCTTTTGAAATATGGGATGATTTAACCAAATATCAAAGGGTGTGACTCTATCTGATACGTTCTTTACCTCCCAAGTTTGTTCTAATAATCCCTCCGCAAATAGCTTGATATATGTAATAAGCTGTAATTCTTCAAAGGAGGTTGAGTCATAGGTTGCCTTTAAGACAATAGCTCCTTTTTCCTCATAGGATTCTACAAAAGTAGGACGTTTTTTATTAAATTCACTGGAATAGGGCTTACCAAGTTTTGGAGCCATTGTCCTCGTTGGCTCTAGGGCTAAAATTTCTTTTCCTAACCATAGAGAGTTATTAAATTTGCTGAGTCCTGCCTCATACGCACCATTATAAATATGCCAGAAGTCCTCTCCTTCTCCCGCAAATTTTTCTCCAAAACCTTTAAGTCCAAATCCGATCTTTTTCTTAAAACAGACTGGGCTTCCTTGCCTAGGCTTGACGTTAACGTCTAGAGTCGCCCCATAGAAACCAAAATCCTTTAACACATAAGGAATAGTTATGGATTTTTTTCCTCTACCCTCCAATTTAGAATTGACCCTTTGCTGTACTTCAACAAAGTCAATCTTTGGAAAGTCTAGGGTCACTTCAACCTCTTCATCAAAATTGTTTTCTATATTTAAATAGAAATAGCCCTCATCCCCTATGGTACTAACTTTCCCATGGGCCTTAGTTGAAACTTTAACAGGGAATTTAGGCAATATCCCTACTCTAAAGGATGTTTCTTTTCCATTGATTGAAAGATTGGTGATGACAGCTGGATGTGTCCTCCAGATACTCTGTTCTTCTTCTATTTCCCCCACCTTAAATTTTGCTTCGATCCTCATTTCCCTTACTTGGTCTAGTAAAATCTTTTCATTGAAATTAAAATCTATATTTTTATTGTTTTCACCTGTCAAGATGACCTCCAATGGCTTTCCTGACTTGTTGATGATGTCATAGAAGATTTCGTAATCCTTACCAAATACCAATTCTGAATCCTCAACCGTGGCAGCAATAAGATAATCATCAGTCTCAACTAATCTTAATCCTCTACCCCTACGTTCAAATTCCATCCTAAGTTTTCGATTATTTTTTTCCCACTGGTATTCATAATAGTCAAACCCATTTTCTTTTCTACCATCGGGCTTTAGCTCAATAATACGTTGGGAGTCTTGATACCAATCTATTTCTTCAAAGTAATCCTTTACTACTTCATTGTTTATTACACTGGGTATAAAATTCATCAGATGGGTAGTTTCATCCCTTTCTTCCCAGAAAAAGCCACACTTCTTATATAGCGGAACTGCCTTTGTATTCCCAGGCCATGTGTATAGGTCTAACCTGGGCCAACCTAATTCAATGCTACGTTCTAAGGCTTTTAATAATAATTTTTTACCTAGTTTCTTTCCATGGTAATCCCCCCTTACATTTAGTAAGGGTATATATAAAGAACCTTCATCCTCTCTATATTCGCTTAATCCACAATATCCAACAACTTCATCCCCCATCATTGCTAAATAAAGGTTTATATTATCTGAGTTTGCCTCCTGTTGAGCCACATGTTCTGCTGTGACATTGGTGGCACTTCCTCCCCAACCGTCAGCACTTTTATTCCACATATCTGCAACTGCCGCCGCTAGCTCGGGGTTATATTCTATAATTCTAACTTCTTTCACTGTCATGATCTTTCCTCCTCTTTAGGAACTTGTTTCTTTTTTTGCTATGACCAAACTCTTTCTAAACATATATAGGCCACTTCAGATTGTCATCACCTTAGCCATCTCCCCCTTCTAAAAAAATAAGACCATCTATTAATGAGATGGTCCTTTTCTACTATTTAAACAGAATTAGCAAAATAGAATTAAAAAACCATAGGAGCAATATCTCCTACGGTTTAAATATACATAGTTAATCTTTAGACTCTAAACATGAAAAAATTTAGACTAACTTTATTCAACAGCCTCCGAAGGATAAGTCCAGTGCAATTTATCTAGTTGTTTTTCTCTCACTAAAACAGTCGTTTTCATATTGTACCAACCTCCTTCAAATTTATATTTTACTAACCCACAATATCTATTATAATTGATTATGAAAATTTTGTAAATATAATTGTTGAAATATTTAAAACATTTTATAATACATCAAAAGTGTTTTGAGATATTTAAATTTATAAGTCTCCTTTACATTGGTGTATTACTTCTTAAAGAGAATATCCTGTACTTCCTCCTCCACATCTTCAGTCAGAAGTTGAAATTCACCGATGGGTGGTAAATCCTTTAAAGAGTTTAGTCCAAATGCCTTTAAGAAATTAAGGCTGGTACCATATAATATGGGTCTACCTGTCTTTTCTAGTCTCCCCTTTTCCTCTATCATTTCTTTTTCTAATAGGGTTGAGATGGCCTTATCACATTTCACCCCCCGAATCCCCTCTATTTCACCTTTAGGTATGGGCTGTTTGTAGGCAATAATGGCTAAAGTTTCAAGGGCGGCTTGGGTAAGCCCTTTATTTTGCTTTGGCTCCAATAGCTTCTGAATATATTCATAATGCTCTGGTTTAGTTGCCATCTGATAATGTTCATTCATTTTAATAATCTGTATTCCCCTACGATTATAACAATAATCATCCATCATTTCCTTTAGGGTTTCTGCTACTACTTTGTCCTCCACCTCTAGTACTTTCGCCATTTCCCTTAGGGGCAAGGGGTCAGACCAAGCAAAAAGTAGGGATTCTATAATTGACTTCATTTGCTCACTGTTCATCAATACAACACCTCTAGATTTATTTATGATATATTTTTTAGATTGACTTCAATTTCAGTAAATGACATTTCCTGTCGCACACTGATTTTCTTTAATTTAATTAATTCCAAAAGGGCTAGAAAGGTAGTTATCATTTCATTCCTACTTTCTAATTCTGCAAATAAGCTATTAAATTTCAAAGTCGAAGTTAGAGAAAGTAAATCTAGTATTTCATTAATTTTTTCATCGATGGTAAAGGCATCCCTCTGCATCTGATGGAAAGTATTTTCCCGTTTATCTCTGATATGCTTTCCCGACAACATCTTCTCCAAAGCTGTCATTAAATCTGACATTTCAAGATTCTCCAACAGCTTGCAGTGATTTTCCTCCACCTCGAAAATAATTTCTTCACGGGGCTTAAAGTATAACTTTTTAGACACATCTTCCTTCTCCCTGAAGACCTCCGCCGCCATCTTGTATTTCTTATATTCCAGTAATCTTCTTACCAGCTCGTGTCTTGGATCTAATTCTTCAAATTCCAACTGTACATGGTCTACTACTTCAACGGGTAGGAGCATTTTAGATTTAATTTCCAACAGAGTCGCTGCCATTACCAGAAATTCACTGGTGATTTCCAAATCCAGCGTCTCCATAGCTCGAATATACTCCATGTATTGGTCAGCTACTTCATTGATGGGTATGTCGTAAATGTCAATCTCATTTTTTTCAATTAAATGAAACAATAAATCAAAGGGTCCTTCAAAAGCTTGTAGTTTAATATTATAGGCCATAGTTACCCCCTAGACAAAGAAAATTAGTATATTATTAAACAGTAGATTAAACAAATACTCTACAGCAGGAAAAAGGACATAATCTGTCACGTCAAAATATAATAACCCCAACAGAATCACATAGGAATATTTCTGGTATCGATAATAGTATTCCTCCCAGTGTAATGGTAAAAAGCTTAGTATAATTTTAGAGCCGTCCAAAGGTGGAATGGGTAAAAGATTAAATACCGCTAAAGCTAAATTAATAACAATTCCATTTAATAGTATATCAGCAATGTACTGATTCTCTCCATTCCTCATATAAAAACCTAAACCAATAGTCAAAAGAACAGCCAGAAAAAGATTCATGACTACTCCTGCAATTGAAACAACAAATGTCCCCAGCTTATATTTTTTAAAATACCTTGGGTTGAAGGGGACAGGCTTTGCCCATCCAAATCCTGCCACCAACAACATAATGAATCCAAAGGGGTCAAGATGAGCAATCGGGTTTAAGGTTAAACGCCCCGCATTTTTAGCCGTCGGATCCCCCATTAGATATGCCGAATAACCGTGGGCAAGCTCATGAAGTGTAAGCCCTAGTAAAATACCTGGTAGCGTCAACATGATTGTTCTCAAATCTAAAAAATCTCCACTAAACAGATTCACCCTATTCCCCCCTTAATTTTTCCAATGCTTTCATAGCATAATTTAGTTCATCATCTCGACTATAGACAAGCCCCTTCACCTTCGCCCTCAATACTTCATCTAGAATTTTTTTATATATGGGTCCTGGTTTTATCCCGATGGCCTTTAGGTCTTCTCCACAGATTTCACAATTAACATCTCTTAATTTCAAAGTATAAAACATTAGGTAGTGCTGAATATATGGGTCATTACAGTCATTGTAGTAGAAGATCATTTCCTCTAATTTTAGAGGCTTTAATGCCTGATACAATGCAAATTTATCCAAATCCTCTTCTTGTAAAAGTTTATAGAGACTGCCCTTGTTTGTCAACGAAGGTTGTACCAGCTTCACTAGGGATTGGGTGGCAAATTTATTAATTACCCCCTCCAAGCCTTCTGTAGGAAAGTTGGTGAGAAGCTGCATCAGTACAATTTGTAGGCGATTTACTGGCTGATAAAAAATTTCATTAAATCTTTCAATAGTATCATCTAAACATCTGATTTTCTCTAATGTATCATTATCTATCCGTAAATCCTTATGAAGAACCTGAAACACCTTGTAATTCTCCAAAAGTAAAAGGCTACGGCAGACACTTTTCTCCTGCAATATCAGTTTTAACTCCTCCCGAACGCGGTCATCACTGAGCTTCTCAATCATATGATCCTTAATCGCCTGTTGGATAAAGCCATGGGTTTCTCCTTCTATTTCAAACCCAAGACGAGAAGCAAATCGTATAGCTCTGAAAATTCGAGTAGGATCCTCTACAAAGCTAAGATTGTATAAAACTCGAATCTTTTTTTCTTTTATATCTTCAAGCCCCGCAAAATAATCTAACAATAGACCTTTGTTTTTCTTATTTAATTGTAGAGCAAGACAATTGATGGTAAAGTCCCTTCTAAATAAGTCACTCCAAATGGTGCTCTTTTCTACTTTTGGTAGGGCGGCAGGATATTCATAATACTCCCTTCTAGCAGATACGATATCAAGCTCTTGTCCATTATCTAATGAGATTAGAGCTGTTCCAAACTGATGGTAGAGGGTTATTTCACCCCTCAGCTTTTCATTTACTGCCTGTGCAAAGGCAATACCATCTCCTTCTATGACAATATCAATATCAAAGTTATGCTGCTGTAGTACAAGGTCCCGCACAAATCCCCCCACCACATATACATTCTTATTAAGTTCATCCCCTACCCTTCCAGCTACATCAAGAATATGACGTACATCTGTTGGTAGTTTCTCTATTAAAGCATAGCAATCTAATTCCTCAAGGGCATCATCCTGATGGAACATCTTCTTGTACCAATTTGGATGATTGTTACCATACAACACCTTCAATAAATCAGTTCTAGTAACAATTCCTATGAGTCTACCCTCATCAATTACAGGAAGCCTACCTATGTTATGCTTGAGCATTAATTCATTGATTTCAGTTATTGAGGTATCCTTAGGAATAGAAAGGATATTCCTTGTCATAAAGCCTTTTACTGGAGCGTGTCCTAATCCATGAATGATGGCTTTGTCTATATCGGTTCTCGAGATAATTCCAATCAGCTGGTCTTCTTTGACCACTGGCATCCCAGTATGTCCATATCTCAGCATGACTCGATTAACTTCCCTTACCGACATATCTTCAAAAACCGTCTTGACAGGATAGCTCATGATTTCCTTTGCTGTGACTTTTGGCTTCGTGTTCACCCTTAAGGATTGTAACAACAACTCTTTAATACCTTGAGGGTCTCCATCTTTTATTGAAGCTGAAGCCGCCTTTCGATGACCACCGCCTCCAAATTTGCTTAATACCAACGGAATGTCAATATCCTCTACAATACAACGACCTACGATATAGCATCGATCCTCCATTTTTACTACTAAGAATATTCCATCACATTTTTTTATGTCCAGCAGTTTTTCTGCCATACTTCCTAAATCACCTATGAAGTCCTCTACTATCAAGGTAGAAAGAATAATTTGATACCCATTTATATCTACAGTTTCAAGGCTATTAATAATAGAAGAAAATAATTGGTCCTGTTCTGGCGCCAATGTATTCCTCATGACTTCACTGACTACACCTAAATTCGCCCCATTTTTTAATAAAAAAGCCACCACCTCAGCATCATGATGGGTGGTATGACTAAATGTAAGGCAGTTTGTATCCGTATAGATTCCTAATGCAAATAAAGTGGCTTCAAAGGAGGTGATTGGAATACCCCTTTGGATAATCTCCTCCAACAGGATAGTAACACAAGCTCCATATTTCTTAATAATCTGATGTCCTTTTTGAATACTATAGTCCCCCACCATATGATGATCATAAACGGTTATTGGAATATCCGACTCCAATAGGTCTTTAAATTTTCCAATCCTTTTAGCTGAATTGACATCCACTATAAAAAGTTCTTCCACCTCTGAGAGGTTCAGTTTTCCAGCTTGAGAAATAGGTAATACGTTTTTGTATAGAGTAATAAACTCCCTTACTTCCTCCTTTAGTTTTCCTGTAAAAAACATTGTTGCATCCGTATGTAGTTTTAAACAGGCAACCATACTGGCTAAAGCATCAAAATCTGTATTTTGGTGACTAACAATAACCTTCAATTTTTTCACCCTTTACTTAAGCGTTTTATGCACAAACATTTATATATATTTTTTTTAACAATCATTTAAACAACTACTTTATATTATATCATACTCATTTTATTACCCTTCCTCCATGGACAATCTTTCCGTCCTGAACCTTTAACTCCCAAAACACTGGGAATCTTTCACTAATCTCTACTTTAATAATTTCAGGAGCTGCAAAGCAAATCAATTGAAAGTTCAGCTTTCTTGCTATCTCAAATATTGGATCTAAAACATGCTTAGCTGAGGCTTTGCCAAAAGGATTATCTAATATTAGTACTGTGGAAGGATTTTCATTTCCAACGGTTTTCTTCTTAAAACTCATAAGCATCATGATTACAAATGTATTTACAGAAAGAGTTTGTCCACCAGATCCTTCTGGCAAATCCCCCTCTCCCTTATTAATCGCCTCCCAAGTGGTATAATACTCTTCCCTTGCCCTAGCATATCTAAATTCATTTTTCTCAGACATCTTATATACCATTAAGGTTGGATACCTACCTTTGAGGCCTTTTGAGAAAATCGTTTTATCCCCCATGATATCCCTCAGAGTACGATCATCAATGCTGGAAATTTCCTCATTTTTCTCAAGCACCTTAGATATAGATTCAATAAAATATTCTTCTAATAGATATTCAATTTCAGATACTTCCTTTGGTAACCCTTCCGCCCCCTTCAATTTGACTAATGGGAATGCATAACCCTGTTCATTAACATAATTCATACTGGCAACCATACTCTTTAGGGCTTCTATCATTCTAATGATATGAAGTGATGCTCTATGGGTCCATTGTTTCATCACGTCTTCTGCTTTTTTCTTATCTTTTGATAGCCTCAAAAGCTCCTCTTGAAAATGTTTCTCCATACTATTAAAAGATGTGAGATTGCTTTTAAATTTATCAATATTTGCTTCCTTAATTGTGTTAACAATCTTTTCCTTTAGTTTATCCTCTTCTAGTTTTGAAGTGATTACCTTAATAAACTTAGATTTATATCGTTCCCCCTCTAGTATTGTTGCCTCCATTTTCCTTTTATTACTGTCACATTTCCTTAGCCACTCCTCAACAACTGTATCTGGAGATTCTTTGACTTTAGCTGCTAAAAACTGTTCTCTTTTTCCTTTGTTTGGTTCCAATGGATATCCAGTTTTTATTCTAGAAAGATTGATTACTATCTTTGTTTTCATTTGATTGTGCTTTAGTAACTCATCATCACATAGTTTTAAATATTTTTTGTTTGACTCAATATCTCGTTCTACGTTATTAATCTCACTTTTAATATCCTCAATTTCTATTTCTAGTAGTATAGGTGCTTTATTATGATTTTTCATTATTTGCTCTTCTTTATTTTCTAATGTTTTTCTACTACTCTTAATACTTCCTTTTGCAGTATCTACTATTGATTTTAGTGTGGTCTTTTCGTTTTCAAGTTGCTTGATTTTCTTATCAATTATTTTTATAATCATTTCAATCTCTATTAACGGCAGATTTAAGTAGGGAAAGTTAGCCCAGTTACTATCTAATTTCTCTAATTCATCAATAAATCTTCCAAGATCTTTGTTAAGATATTTTAAATCCACGTCTATAGTGGCAATCTGACTATCTTTATGGGCGATATCTTCATCCACGATTTTTCTCTCGGTTACCAGAGCTAATAATTTATCCTCCTCCAAAAAAAAGCTAGGCGGCCTGTGATTTGAATAAGTCTGATCAATTAAAGTATTATAAGTTGCTTCTGGATAAACCGATTTTACTCTGTTGAAAAGATTTTTAATACTCACATTCCATTCATTATATCTCCCTGTAATCGTATCAAGTTTCTCCTTAATCTCTTCGTTTGCCATATCTATATCCGAGATTAATTGCTTAATATCAAGCAACTCTCTTTTAACAGATGTAATCTCTAATCTATCCTGATTGACTTCTTGTATTTTTTCAATATATACTTCAATCTCTTTGATAGAATTTTTTAATCCCTCTAATTTGCTTTCGTTTTCAACATATTCCCCATTTAATTGTTTCAACTTACCTTCTGTAATTGTCCTTTCTTCTTCCTTTGATCCAATTACATTTACCAGATCAGCTATTGAGGCTTCTTCTTCCTTTAGATTTTGATTCAAAGTCCATGCTGTATCGTTTTTCTCAATAATATTTAACTCCTGTAGGATTTCTCCAATATCCTCTAAGTCCTTCTTGAGATTATTCTCTATGGAAGATAAGTTCTCCATCTCCTGCTCCATTGACTTTTTCCAATTTAGATATTTACTTTCCTCCACCAATCCATCAGCCAGTCCAGCAACCATCTTAAACAACCGATTTTCATTAGATTTCATTTGGGAACGAACATAGATAGGAACCATATTATTCATAAACAGATTCCTATTAATATTTTTCTCAATAATCTCCCAATCCCTTTGACTAGCGATAATTACTGAGTAGAGGATACCAGGTGTTTCATTGGCTACCTTCATCTTCTCCTCCTGGTTAAGGGCACTTAAATATTCAGGTCCAGTTTCCACATGGATATTTAATTTCTTTATTTCATCTTTAATTAAAATAACATCTTTATTGGGGATAAAGTAGTCTTCTTTATTCAAGGATTTGTCAATATTTTTCTCCCATATTGTCCTTTGGGTTTCTTCAAGGCTTTGCTTTTTATTTAACTCAAGTACCTTTAGGTCCCTTTGTTTTTTAGCAAACCAATCATGATTCAACAAACCACCTTCATAGCTCACAAATAATCGTTTAGAAACTTTTCTAGCGATTTCCAACTCATGTCGTTGCTGAAGATCTATTTTTGACTTCAGTTCTTTAACCCTGCCATCCTTCATCTCAAGGCTGTATTTTAACTTGACTAAATCATTATTAAAGGTGGCTAGTTTTTCTTGGTGATTCTTTATCCCATCGGATAGTCGATTGATACAACTAGTTATTTCCGTGTTTTCTTTGTTTAAATCATCAAGAATCCTGTCGGGAAAAGCTAATCTCATAAAATCATAATATTGTCCCAGCTTTTCCTTATATTTTTCTAGTGCTTCTTCTTTTAGGACAAATTTGTTAATCTTATTTTGTAATTCTTCCACCTTAGATTGATATACCTTCTTCTTCCTAGCATTTTCCTCCACAAGCTGTTTGATATAGTTTTTAAAACCCAAATACTGATTTTCATGATTGCTGCAATCATTTTTTGTTTTATCCCATTCCATCTCTATTTCATCGTCCAACTCATCAGCCCTTTGTTTCAAATCAGTAATATCTAATGCTGCCACCAGTCTTTCTTTTTCTTCAACCTTGCTTTTAATCTTCTCTTCTGTTTCTTTTTTGTGAAATACCTTCTCATTTATCTGATATAGAAGCAGCTCTTTTTCCTTGTCTTCAAGTTCATGGGATTTTTCATTGAATTGCTCTTCTGCTTCTAGAGCTTCCTTCTCAACAGCATCTAAGTCTCTTTTTTCTTTATTGTAATAGAGATTATTCTTTTTGAACTCCAAATTAATTCCTTCTTCTTTTCCCTTTTTTTCTGATTGATCCCATTTGTGGATTTCATGAAGTACCCGACTCTGTTCTTCCGATAAAATAAAATAGATGTCATTGCCCTCATCTATGAGCCTTTCCTTCATATCAATAAACCTCGAACCGCTATCGGCATTTTCTATCAAGGGTCTAATCTCCACTAAAAGATCTTTATATCCCCCCTCCCGCTTCATTAGTACTGGCAAATCCTTAGTAATAGATAAATTACTCCTAAACATTTCAATTAAATGGTCACCTTCATCATGGGTGTAATTTTTAATGTTCTCACTGATGACAGGAATAATTTTTTTATCAAAAATGGCCTTATTATCACTGGCTCCAATAAAATAATCCCCCGCTCCACCTTCTAGTTTGTTGATGGATTTTAAGTTAATCCATTCACTTCGATAAATCCCTCTATTGGCTAGATATTTATAATATTGGGAATCTGTTTTCCTTCCACTTGCTTGACTATATTTGATAAAATCTCTTTTACGCTCATCAATAAATGCCTCTAGTTTTTCAATATCCACAGCCTTCCCAGTTTGCTGGTCTACTAGAGGTAAATTCTCTACTGAAAAATAGCCCTTATTTTCATGCTCGTGGGTATATAGAAAATAGGATAGTCCTGTTTTTTCCTCTTCTTCTCCACTGGTGTTTTTGATGATTGCCTTTACAGCTATTCCAGTGATTAATCTTCTCTCTGGGACTGCATCTAACACCCACTCTAATACTACGTGAAAGGTAAAGGGATGCAGATTGTTTCTTTGATCATAAAACATTGATATAACTTTATTTCCGTGATTTTTTCCCCATTTGGTTTCTGGTAGCAGAATCTGAAAAATTAATTGCATCATTACACCTTTTCCACCGCCATTAAATAGGGTAAAGAGAGTATGGTCAGGTTGTCCTCCCTTTGTTAAATCAAAGATAGAATTTTCATGTTCCTTTTTCATGCCTTCGTATTTACATCCAGTTAATCTAATCTTCGATAATTTCGGCATCCTTTTTCTCCCCCCGTTCTTCTTTAATCAATTCCATGATCTCCTCATAACGATCTCCCCCGTGGTAAAGATGGTCAAGTCGTTCGTAAAGCTCTTCCTTTGGGATAATTCTATTCTCTCTATATAAATTAATAATTAAATTCTCCTGTTCTAAAGGTTTTAGAGCTTCATAAATAAATCCTAATCTAGTCTGGGATGACAAACTGAAGCCAATACCGTCCTTTGCTTCTTTTGAATGGGAGAGTTCCGTATGCCAAAGAAGATGGATATCATCTATGGCAATGGCAAAATCCGCAGAAAAGCTATCCTCTGTTTCATTTCTTTTCTTCCATGAATCCAAAGTGTTGGTAATAACTTCTTCTAACTTATAGTAGGATATCGCTGCATCTTCGATCCGAAAAGTAAATCGGTTTTCCCGATCTATCTCCGCTAAATATATACATATTATCATATTGGCTAAATAGAAATGTTTTTTCCTATCTAGTTTTTTATATTTCTCCTTCATTTGGCTATAGGTAGTTGCAAACATGGAATGTTCTCCTTTAGCTACTAAATGAAGGTTCTGACGTGTACCTAAAACCTTCAACCCACCTTCCTCTGCCATATTTTCGATAATTTCTTTAACTCCGTTATCTTCATAATATAGATTTGCTAATAGATCATTGGCTGGGAGGATTCTCTTGTTAAGTAAATGAAAAAATAATTCACTGGCTTTTTTAATGTCCTCACTGGTATAACCCATTGTCTCACTCCTTAATATAGATCCGATAGGGGGAAATATACAATTCATTCCAATTAAATCCTTCATCGGTATCCTCAATCTCAGTTAAAATTCGCTTACCCTGTAGGGCTCTAAAAATCGGATTCTTTTCACATAAGACTTTAAACAATTTAAGTCTTTCATCTTCTCCAACATACTCTAAGTCCAAAACAACCTCAGAAATAACAAACATCATAAATATATCAATATTTTCCCTTTGTCTTAACCATTTTTCTTTTTCTTCCCCATTCTTTGCATTTAATTGTTGAATAGAAAACTTTCCCGTATCTATTAGCGATGAAAAAACTTCTTCATAGAGTTCCACCAACAAGTCCCAATCCGTCTCTCTAAATTTCCATCCCTCTTCTATCTGAGGGTCTGATGGTTGCCTTTCTCTCCTTCTTGTTCTTACCATTTGCTCAGCCCAAGCCCATTCCAGAGGATAAACAAAGTCTGTTTCTGGAGAAAATAGAGGTGAAACGACCTTTTCCAAATCATCAATGCTATTTAGGCCATTTTTAACAATATGATTTTGCCAAATGTCTTTTTTAAAGCTATAGCTGGAAATATTCCAAAAAGTCTCAGGGTACTTTACTCTTATTTCAAGTTCTAAAGCCAAATTTTCCATAACATGCTTTGCTAAACTATCGTGTAGGCTCCTAGCCCTCTCCAGATTTTCAAACATGACTTCAGCTTCCCTCTTTTTGTCATCTGGTAGGGTATCGAACCTATTTTTCCAAGAAAGCATACTTTGAAAAACCTGCTGTTCTTCATTAAACTGTTCTTTGATTTCATCCTCAGTCCTTTTGCCTCGGATACTTCTATCAAAGAAAATATTTTGGGGATCTCTAATAATGTCCCGCCTATATTCCTTCTCCCTATTAATCAGTACCCTTACTCTTGCAACTAAATGATCAATGCTATTTTGTGCTTTAGAAAAATTACCTGTTTTAATTAATTGAAGGGTATAGAACTGCTCTAGGTCAAATCCAAATTCCTCTAAAATTTCCCTCGTAATAAAGATCATCTCTTGGCTTTCTTCCGTCAACATATATACGGTAGAGCCCCCTTGTTCCCAGTGACTATGTTCTCTATCCACCTTCAAATATCTAAAGGTATAGTCTACTTTACGATTGGTGCTCTCATCAAATACCCCTGTACTAAAGGCTTCTTGTCGGTTAGGGTCACGATACCAAAGAGTTCCATCTACAATTCTGTCTACTATTTCTCTACTGCCTTCCAAATCCATATCCCTAAGGATTTTTTCAGTAATGAAAACCATATCATTTCTAGTTCTATTATGATTTTCCCTAAGCTCCCTATGGAAAATATTTTGAATAAGTAAAAAACATATTTCATAAGCATATTCATTTAGATTACCCAAATCCATTCCTGTCCCCAACATACGGATAGGCTGCAGTTTCTTCATTCGATTAAAAAAACCTTTTTCTATGGTCATTCTCTCACCTTCACTAAATATTCATAGTTTATTAATTCTTGGGGGATTCTGAAGTCATTCTCCCAGATGTATAGTAATTTATTAAGCATATCATCATCTAAATATTGAGTAATTTCCGTTAAAAAAAAGTCTAGGTATAGTTGTTTTTTCTGTTGGCCACCTAAAGAGTAGTCCCTGTTACATACTGAAAGCAGATGAATATAGGCACTAAATTGCAATTTGATATTGAGCATTGGATATCGGGCTTTAAGCCTGTAATATATACCTAGTCCCTCTGAATCAAAATCCCCAAAATACAAGATCTCAACCTCTGACAGATTTGCTATCTCCTCCAGAAATGTCAAACTACCCTCAATTTTTTTCCCCTCACCATAGATCAAAGCATCAGGTGTGTAGCCAAAGATCTCTTCATATTTTTCAACAAACCTTTTATATGTAAAAAAAGTAGAATGATTTTCTAGGATTATGATGTTTTTTACATTTTGTACACCTCTATTCCAATGGATAAACATCTCCCCATATCGTTTCATCTTCAAATCTTCATTGGTTAACTTAAGCCTACTTAAAATTCCATATTTCCCTTTCAAAGTCTCTTTCTTCTGGATTAAAAATTTTTCATCATAAAAAAGTTCCAGAGAGCGTTCTTCTATGCTTGCCCATTTCTTTTGATCTCTATTTTTTATAAACCCATATATGTTCTCAATATATTCCCATTCCAAATCACTTTGAAGGGATGGATTTTTCTTATAATAGGCGAAATCCAAAACGTCAGAGTACTTGAGGATTTTTGAAGGATCCCAATTATGTTTGACTTCCTCTGATGTAATCTGCCACCTAGCTTTTAATGGAGGATTCATACGATTATACTCTGAAGCACCTATTTCTTTTATATGTTTTTTTTCTTTTAAGTCCATGATTTGATTGTAGAATTCATTATATCCACCTTTGTCTACATAATTCTGAACTCCCCTGCATCCTGTTATGACGTAACTTTCTAGAGTGGTGATATCAAACCTTTTTTTATTCTTACTTTCATATAAAGCTAGGAAGTTTTTTATCATTTTTTCCATAAACTCACCCTTATCTTTAAAATCTAACTAACTCTATTGCTTTTAACGGCATTTATCGGATATTGTGTATATTAATTATAGCATTCTAAGTATCTGACAGAAAGGTATTATTGCAAAATAAAACCCAGTAGCATTTTTGTACTGGGTTTTACATCATTTAAAATTTTTTATCTCCCTACAAATTTTCTTACCATTCTACTCAATATATCCATAATTGAAGCCTTTCCTACATCCTCAGCAGCCACAAGGTCAACCCGAGCCTTTTCCTTGCCATTTACTGTGACAATGACCTCGCCGATTTTTTCGCCTTTTGCTATAGGTGCTTGAACATATTGAGGCAAAATCACATCATGATCTATAGTACCTTCTTCTCCTTTTTTAACCAATAGCTTTAAATCTTCTTTAGGCATTGCTTCAACTTGTAACAATTTCCCTTTTTCAACAGGAACACTACCAGCAGCAGTATCCTTTTTGACAACATCCACAGAACTATAGTTGGCAAATCCATAATCTAATAGCTTTGCTGCTTCACTAAAACGAATAGGTGAAGTTGGAGCACCCATGATGACTGCAATAAAAGTTGTGTTCCCTCTAGTGGCAGACGCCGACAAACAATGTTTTGCAGCACTGGTATAACCTGTCTTAATACCATTGGCGCCATCATAGAAACGGATTAATCTATTTGTATTGACTAACTGTTGTACCGATTGACTTTTTCCAACTACGACTTCATCCATCCAAGTGGTAAGCCATTTATGAATTTCCTTATGCTTTAATAATTCCTTTGACATTAAAGAAATATCGTAGGCACTGGTAACATGTCCATCTTCAGGCAATCCATTTGTATTGACAAAGTTTGAATCCTTCATACCCAATTCTTTTGCTCTTTCATTCATCCTCTGAACAAATAGGTCTTCAGAACCTGCTAAATGTTCCCCTATGGCAACACAAGCATCATTGGCAGAACGGATAGCTATTCCCTTCATCAACTCTTCAATAGTTTTAACTTCCCCTGGTTCTAAGTAAAGTTGCGTCCCCCCCATACTAGATGCTAATTCACTGACAACTACCTTATCCTCTAGGGTAATCTTTCCTTCTTCAATTGCCTCCATGGTCAATAACATAGTCATGATTTTGGTTACGCTGGCTGGTGGTAGGGCTTCATGTATGTTTTTTTCGTACAGTACAGTTCCTGTGGCTGAGTCAATCAGTATTGCAGATTTTGCGTTGATATTAAAGGGCTGTGACGACGCATCTACTTGTGGCATGGAAAAGCTGATAATTAAAGTTATGATCAAGAATGCCCTCATTAATTTTTTTGTCAATTTCATCTTCTGATCCTCCTTTTTATTTGTATGAGTTTAGGTTTTCCATGTGGAAAGTTCCTTATACAACAAGGAGGATATTGAATTGGAAATATAATAGGTAATTTTTAGCACTAATTAATCTTTAATAATCATATTCTTAAAACTCTCACCCTTACCAGTATTATCGATTTCTAGCAAGTCAGATATAGTAGCCGCAATATCTGCAAAGGATTTTCTTGTTCCTAGGTTTACATTTCCCTTAATGGCATCACCATAAACAACTATTGGGATGTATTCTCTAGTATGGTCTGTACCTTTATAGGTTGGGTCATTACCATGGTCAGCCGTAAAGATGATTACATCCTTAGGCCCCATTGCATTTAGAATCTCAGGAATTCTTTGGTCCATATCCTCTAATGCTTTTTTGTACCCTACAGCATCCCTTCTATGGCCATATTTAGCGTCGAAATCCACAAGATTGGTAAAGATAATTCCTCTATTATTTTTTTTCAAATAATCAATCGTAGCATCTATTCCTGCCATATTATCCTTTGTATGTATCGCTTCAGTCACTCCATGTCCGTTGTATATATCCTCTATTTTCCCTACAGCAATTACATCCAATCCAGCTGTTTTGGCAATATCCAATAACGTCTCACCAAAAGGATCTAAAGAATAATCTCTCCTATTTGGAGTACGGGTAAAGGCTCCTACGTTTCCAACGAAGGGTCGTGCAATCACCCTAGCAACTGCATGGTCTCCCGTCATAATTTCCCTAGCAATTTCACACATTTTATATAATTCTTCTAGTGGAATAATCTCTTCATGGACAGCGATTTGGAATACGCTATCTGCAGAGGTATATACGATTGGATACCCTGTCTTCATATGTTCCTCCCCCAGCTCATCTAAAATCACCGTACCTGATGCTGGTTTATTACCTAATACTTTTCTACCGACTTTTTCCTCAAAGGCAGAGATAATTTCCTCTGGAAATCCCTCGGGGTAGGTATTAAAGGGCTCCGTCACATGCAGTCCAGCTAATTCCCAGTGACCAGTTGTGGTATCCTTTCCATTAGAAACTTCATCAGAACGACCATAGGCACCCTTTGGAGCATCCACAGCCGTTACGCCTTTGATTCCATCAATATTTCCCAAACCTAGACCTTGTAAATTAGGTAAGTCTAACCCACCTGTTGCCAATGCAATATTTCCAAGTGTGTTAACACCCACATCACCAAAAGCCTCTGCATCAGGTAATGCACCAATCCCCACACTATCCATTACAAAAAGTACCACGCGATTAACCATATGCAATCCTCCTCTATTTTTTTGTTATTATACCCCATAACTCCATAACTATAGGTGTATTCAAGTTCTATTAATTTATTTATGACTAAACTTATACTTCCATCATTACAGTTTTTCGAAGCGAATATGTAAAAAACACTATTCATAGCCATCTACTAGTAAGAAATTCTATTATAGCATAATTTTTGCTTTGGGGCAGCATTAAATCGTATGTATCCATTATAATTTAGTATAAAAACAGGACCTATTACTAGGCCCTAGGGTGTGCTTTTTTATATACATCTTTAATTTTATTCTTAGTTAGATTCATATAAACCTGTGTTGTTGATATATCTGAATGTCCCAGCATCTCCTGTACCGACTTCAAATCTGCACCATTTTGTATCAAATGGGTGGCAAAGGAATGTCTTAAGGTGTGGGGTGTGATACTCTTATCAATATTTGCCTTTTTTGTGTAGGCTTTTATGATTTTCCAAAAACCTTGTCTCGTAAGGCGATTTCCATGACAATTTAAAAATAAGGACGCCTCCTCCTTTACTCTGATAAAGGAGCTACGATATTCCTCAATATATATTTGTAGAACCTCAAGGGCAACAGAACCAATAGGAATAACCCTTTCCTTAGTGCCTGTAGAACACTTGATATAACCCATCTCAACATTAATATCATCTATATTTAAAGAGATTAATTCACTCACTCGAATACCAGTCGCATATAAAAGCTCCAGCATAGCCTTATCCCTTACCCCTTTTAAGTTAGAAACTTCTGGTTGACTTAACAGCATATCAATTTCCTTTAGAGTCAATATGCTTGGGGCTTTTTTCTCAGCCTTTGGAGACTCCAGATTGATGGTGGGATCTTGATTTACTAGATTATTTATCAGCAGAAACTGATAAAAACACCGAATAGAAGCTATATTCCTGGAGATTGTAGACGCAGCCTTACCTTTGTTTTGCAAATAAATCAAATAAGTAATAACCGTTGTTTTATTGGTATTAGTAAGACAACTAATATTATTTTCTTCTAAGTAAGTAGTATATTGCCTAATATCTCTCTTATAGGATTCAAGAGTGTTGGCGGATAACTTCTTTTCTGTTGTTAGGAAATCACTAAAACCTATAATTAATTCATACATTTAAAAAACTCCCTCTATGCAATTATAATACTCTAATTCGTGGAAACCTCTTAAATTCCTGCTAAAAATAAATTTTTTATTTAAACTGTAATATAACTAGTAGTATTAGCCCATATATTACATATTTTTCTCACAAATTTTTCATGTCCAAACAAAAAAAAACCAAAAATCGATTTTTTACAATACGACTTTTAGTTACTGTAGTTTAAATTTCATTATTTACTTAACCCATAAATCTTACAACAACTTTGATAAAAAAAGGAATAACAAAGGATTCAAGAGTCGATGCCACTAATAAAACCATCAATATTCCCATATGGATACCACTATAAATCATCATTTGCTTCCCATAGCTGAAATTCCGAACTTTGTTTATCTTTGCCTTCAGCACCATCATCGCAAAGGTTACGGATAAGACTGCTCCGAATATAAAGGTGGGAATGATAATGATATTATGGGGTAGTACCCCTAATAGGAATAATAATACCCCAAAAACCTTAAATTCCTCCAATAGCAATCCCACTGTAAACCCAATTACAAATCCTTTAAATCCTATTACTACTAAAACCACAGGAGCCGCTATAACTACTAATCCCAAGATCCAATTAAAAACAATTAACTGAGTATTGTTTTTTATTGACTCCCTAAAAATACCCATAGGTTCTAATTGATCCTCGTTAAATAGTTGAAAAAATCCCTTTAGGTAAGATACCAATTCTTGCTTTTGATGGGGATCCACTGCTTTTACCGTAAAGGCCCCTACAGAAACGCCGATTAAAAAGCAAAGCACTACTATAAAGTATACTGCTAGATTTTCTTTGATATGTTTTTTTAACATTTCCATCATTTTGTTCGGCACAAAAAAAACCTCCTTGTTGGGCAATCTTATACTAATAAAAACAATATGCCCGATCAGAAGGTTTTATGCCTTGTCCTTGATAATATTGGACAAAATTAGGTCTACAGATTATTACGTTTTTATCGTTCCTGCAACAAAACATTTTGATAGTATAGGATAGCAACGATGGTTTTACTATCCTTCACTTCACCTTTTTTAATCAATTCAAGCATTTCCTCAAGGGTCAGGCTGATTACTTCTATGTATTCATCTTCATCTGGACAAGCCTCTCCTTGTTCTAATTCCTCCGCTAAATAAATATGTATCACTTCATTAGAAAACCCAGGGCTAGTATAAAAATCCAGCATTTTAGTTATTTTCGATGTAGTATATCCCGTTTCTTCCTCCAACTCCCTCAGGGCACAGTCCTTTGGGTCTTCATCTTTTTCGATTTTTCCAGCTGGAATTTCCAACAAATCCCCCTCCACTGCTTTACGGAACTGTTTTACAAAAAGAAGCTTCCCATCAGGGGTTACTGCAACAACTCCCACAGCCCCTCCATGCTCTACGATTTCCCGCTTTGAATATTTACGGTCTGGTAGTTCCACCATATCTACCCGAAGATTGATTACCTTTCCTTCATAAATCCGTTCGCTCTTTACGGTTTTTTCATTTATAGTCATAATTCTCCCTCCCTCTCAATATAATATAGAACTACTTAAAAATGGGGTGATATTTATGGTTAAAAAAACTGAAGACAAGCTATTTTATTGTGGAAAAGCCCATCAATTACTAAAGCTATTAGCTGAAATAAACAAAGAAAGTATAACCCTTAAGGATTACTTAAAATCGAACTAAATCAATGTCATTCCATAGCTGGCGGCTGCTCCACAGGTTAAAAAGAAGGCAGCATCCTCCTTTACACCTCTTCCCATAGTACTTACTGTAAAATCAAAGTGTTCTAATGCATCAAAAACAATGTTACCATTCTCTTCTACAATATAGTGTTTCTCATCTATTTTCAAGTTTTTTATTTGATGATGAACCAGCTCTCTTTCCTGACCCACAAGAAGGGGAAGTACCACTCGGGATTTTCCTCTGCAAATTTTATCTAAAACAGTTAGACTATGATGACTGATTCCCTTATGGCGTTCTCTACCATCAGCAAAACTTATTCTAGGTACTGCGATGGGAATTCCCCCCAAAACCTCAACTGCATCGAGGTTAATTCCTTGTTCAATCCCTGTAAAACCAAAGGGGGTTCCAGTGCCCACAATACCAGGTCCCATGACAACAATGGCAATATCACAGAGAGCTATTTCCTTAGCAGCTATCAATCCATTATACACATTTACACATTCCAAGTCACCCCCAAAGGCATGACCAATGGTGATAGTTGTATCTATTATACCATTTTTCTTTAATAATTCCACCGTATTACTAAGGGCAATGGGCAATGCAGCTCCATCTGTCATAATATAGGCTATTTTTATCTGGGGATTTAAGTATTTCAACGTAGCCACCAGGGGCATCAACATGCTATGTAATGTCCCTACCAATACAGGCATTGTCCCTAAAGACTCAAAATCAAGAAAAGCCCTATGATATTGGCTTTCCTGCTCTTCTGCAGCAAACACTTTTATCTGCTGAGGCGTATACCGCAGCTTCATAATATGTCCACCCATTGGCATTTCCTTTTGTTCTTGAGCTAGATTGTGGAGAACGAAATGATAACCACCAGTACCCAGTCCAAGTTTTACTGCTGTGGTATTTAAAATGACCGGATTCCCCACTTGTACTTCTCCCGTCATCTCATCATAGTTAATGGCCTTCTCTTTCCTACCATCTACTTCCACTAAAATATCCGTTCTTTTACTGTGTTTCTTAATTATTTCCTTTACAGTCCCTTTTTCTATACTAATCAATGGATCACCTCTTCTTTAATACCTACAATCATACTGCATTATCAATATACCTTTACTTTAAGCATTCTTTAGCATCATTTAGTTCCTTCCAAGTTCATCTAAATAACTTAACACTCTATTTCCTCCAATAATTTTCGTAATAGAATATTTTTCTGCTACAATATGTACTGCAATCAACCCTATTAAAATAATCACCTTATATGTAGTGGTAAAACTTAGAGCTACAGCTATTCCTAATGTAATGCCAAGGGTATTTGATCCCACATCCCCCATCATGGCCCGTGACTTTAAATCTTGGGGAAAATATGCAATACTATATCCAGCGACTATGGCTAAAATCTCGATTGATTCTCTAGTGAGCCCCACAAACAAGAATACTAAAGCAATAACCCCAAAGGATTTAATCGCCCGTCCAGGTCTTAAATCCATTAGATTTAAGAGATTCGTCATCAAACCTATCACTAGAAAGTTAGCTATTAGTTGAAGCACATTGCTAGAGATTAAAAAACTGATTAACAGAGCAATCATTCCCCCCATTACCGCCTTAAACCCACCAGTGGTAAGTTTGCCTTTCAAAAGAGAACCAATATGCCCTTTAAAGCCTAAAGTATCTCTATTACCCATTAAATCGTCCACCATACCAACAAATGCCATGGTCATAATTCCTCCAAAATAAATTAATAGTACACCCATTTGGTGGGGATAGAAATATGTCAAAACCACAAAATGAATAATAAGTACAGGGATTAGAGTCATTCCCATCCCTACTGGTATTAAATCTCCTTTAAAATTTTCCTTCTTTATCTTCCCCTCCAAGAGCATCCCCCGAACAAATGGGAGGGATATTGATGATACAACTAAACTGCTAATCAACAATAATAAAATCATTTCCTCCCCTCCTATGGTTCTACAAAGGCTTTCTTTACAATCACCTTCATGATTTGATAAAACTGTTTTCCTCGATGACGAAACCCAGCCAAATCCCGTCCTGTCTCATGGTGGGTCATATCAACCTCCACCTCTATGATCTTAAAATTCTTCCTAAGTAAATCTATAGTCATCCCAATCTCTATGCCATATCCTTGGTCCTTTACTGGCACCTGCTGGAGTACCTCCTTCTTAAATGCCCTCTGTCCTGATAGGGCAGATATCACAACCTTTCCCGTATGAAGTTTTAATCCTAGTCTTACCAAGCCCTTAACTAGACCAAAACCTCCTTTTTTCTTTGCAGGGGGAAATCGCCCAATGACTACATCTGCTTCATTGTTCAATAGAGGTAGAACCAACTTATAGACTTCTTTACTGGACTCTCCCAAGTCTCCATCTAAAAAAACAATGATATCTCCTATTTTCATGGCCTCCTTAACCCCTGTTTGTAGGGCTGTTCCCTTCCCTTGATTTACTCCATGCTGAAGCAGATTAACCTCCTTGAACTTCTTAACCTCCTCCACAGTACCATCCTTCGAACCATCATCCACCACAATTATGGAATCCACCACATCAACAGCTATTAATCCCCTAATCGTATTCCCTATTCTTTCCCCTTCATTATAGACAGGTATTATAACAGAAACTATTGGCTTCAAAATTTCATCTCCTAATCACTTTGACTATGTACACTACTATTCTAATTCCCAAGATTCTTCACTTGCCTGTATATTTTCTATCTTCTTCAGCTCCAATATGAGGGATATTTGTCCCATTGGCGTATTGATATGATCTACTGCCGATATATCCATTCGCTTGTAGTGGGGTAAGTATGAGTATCCTACATCTCCCCGCTCAACACCTACAACAGTAATTAAGTTCTTCAAACATTTTCTAATAATATCCAAATCCACTGTCTCGACTCTTTGGTCCGGTGCAATACCACCTCCAGCCAGTACAACATTTTGAATTGGATTTTCTTTTAGCTCTACTAGATTCCCAGTCAAATGGACAAAATCCTCACCCATAAAATAGCTGAGTAGCTGACTAATTTCACCAAAAGTTAATAAATTTACCACCTCTTGATTGATGGCGGAAATTAGTTCTTTGCTGTCCGCAACAGTTAAATGAAATCTATTATTTATTTCGTTGATTTCTTTATCTGTTAGTGCAAAAACCTTGTTGGCGTATTGTATCTCAATCGGTACGTTAGCACCAGACTTTTCTAGGGTTGAACGTATATCTTTATAATAATAATCCTCAGAGGTAATAATAATACCAATATTAAGCCCTCTGAGCTTCTCACTGGTCATCTCCTGATAAACATGATCTATAAAAGCAATATTCTTTTCTTTTTCCTTCACTAACTTGTCTATTTCTTGAGTAAAGTATACCTTTTCTTTATTCAATTCACTAAATTTTTCCTCTAATGCCTCCACTATGATTTCCTGCTGACTAATGTATAGCCCATCACTATTAATGTTAAACCCGATAACAATCCCTATTCCTAAGGCTATAAATATGGAAGCAATGGTTATTACATAGTATCGCATATTAATCATTTTCATCCCTCCTATTAATATCCAAGATATAGTCTTAACCTCATATGAAGTAATTTCACTAAATATTGAATAGGTTGAGACAAAGCAACTAAGACCAAAATAGGGATTAAGGAAGCAGCCCCCAGCCACAAAACATGCTTAAGATCCACATCTGTCCCGTACAGCTGACTCACACCCTTTGCGTCCACAAGCTTTGTTCCAATCTTCATCCTTACAAGGAATGTACTCCCCATACCCTTTCGACCCTTTTCTAAAAAATCTATCATATTTGTGTGGGTCCCCACTGCTACAATTAGCTCCGCCCCTTTTTCATAGGCAAATAACATTGCTATATCTTCACTTGTTCCGTAGGCAGGGAAAACCTTTGCTGAAAGCTTCAATCCTTTAGTTCGTTCTAATCCAGGAGCTCTACCGTCAGGATAGGCATGGACAATGACTTCCCTTGCCTTCTTAAGACATTCATCACTTATACTATCCATATCCCCCACCACAATATCAGGAGTAAATCCAAACTCCAACAGTGCATCCCCACCTCCATCAACTGCTATCAGAATCGGCTTCTCATCTTTAATATAGGACAAAATCGCCTTCAAGTCTTCTTTATAAGTTTTTCCACGAACTACCACTAATACATGTCTGCCCTGAAAGGATATCCCTGTATCCGGAAGCTTTTGTTCCTCCAAAATCAGTGACTTTTCCATTGACGCGTAGGTTAATGTATTGTCTACAAATTCCTCTAATTTCACTTTAATATTCTTCTCTGCCTGCTCTAACAATTGAAGCAACATATCAGTATTTAAACTTTTAAGGGTTGCCATCTTACTTTCATCACGATACAATCCATCATCCCTAATTTCTACAATATCCCCTTCTTTTAAATCCCTAAATAAATCTCCATCTTCTAACTCATAGAGAGGTATGTTATGATTAATAAAGACCGTTGGGCCCAGATTGGGATATCCTCCACTGATGGACTGACTACAATTAATTACTGCCGCCACCTTTTTTGAAGCTAAGGATTTAGCAGCTATTTCATCAATATCTTTATGCTTAATAACAGCGATATCTCCTACTTCTAATCGTGTTGTTAGATTTTTAGTTTTGTAATCTAGTTTTACAGGTGCTGGCTTTAACATCGTAAAACCTCCATATAATCTTTTAAATAGTATTTGTAATATTATTAGAATAATTCTTAAAGGACAGAATTCTATCTTAAAACTCCCTTACCTAGAAAACTTTATTTCAAAAAATAGCCCCAAAGGAATGATAAAATGAAGCTGATTACTGCAATTGAAAAGCAAAAGAAAAATAAGCAAAGATACAACATTTATCTTGATGATGAATACACCTTCTCCTGTAATGAAGAACTTGTAGTTACTCTTAAACTAAAAAAAGGCAAATCTATCGATGTGAAGGAACTCCTCACTATTATTCAAGAGGATAATCGAAAGGAAGCCTTCAATAAGGCCTTAAACTATCTTACCCCACGATCCCGTACCCAACAGGAGATCATAAATTATCTAACAGAAAAAGGTTATGATACCTACGCCATAGATACTGCAATTGAGAGATTAAAGAGTTATCAATTTATAGATGATGAAGGATATACCCATAATTTTGTTAAAAATCGAAGCCAAAGTCAATTAAAGGGCAAAAGATTAATTCAAAAGGAATTATCGAAAAAAGGCGTAGATGAAGAAATAATAGAGATGGGCTTAACTAACTATTCTCCTGAGGAAGAGCTTGAAAATGCTCTGAAGATAGGTAAACAATATTTCATAAGTAAAAAAAATCTTCCTCTTAATCAAATTAAACAAAAACTATCCAATAAATTAATGGGTAAGGGATATTCATGGGAGATTATTAGCCAGTGTTTTCAATACTTAGAGGGGGACATGGCAATACAGGAGCTGATGGATGACAGGCAAGATCTACATTTTGATGAAGCAAAAAAGTTAGCTATGAAATACTATGATAAACACTCAAAAAAAGAAAAAAATCCCCATATTCTAAAGATGAAAATGGGGGCATATTTATATCAAAAAGGGTACCAACAGGATACCATCTATAGGGTTTTAGATGAAATAACTCCTTAATAATAAACGCCTTCCTGAGTGACAAGAAGGGTATTTTAACATGATCATATTAACAAGTTTTTTTATTTTTCTTTAAAGTTAACCATTTACAAAAAACACCAACACCTTATATCTATTATCAATACTAAATATAAGGTGTTGATATAGTTATCTACATAACATTGTACACTTTCTATCCTGCCTGCTGCTCTAATCTCAATTTATCTGCCACCATTGCAATAAACTCAGAATTAGTTGGTTTTCCTTTATCATTATTGATGGTATATCCAAATAATGTATTAATGGTATCTACTTTTCCTCTACTCCAAGCAACCTCTATTGCATGTCGAATAGCTCTCTCTACCCTGCTGGCGGTTGTGTTATATTTCTTTGCGATTGAAGGATAGAGCTCCTTCGTAACAGCACTTAAAAGCTCCATATTGGAAACTACCATTGTTATCGCTTCTCTTAAATACACATATCCTTTAATATGGGCTGGAACCCCAACCTCGTGGATAATATTCGTAATACTAGCCTCCAAGTTACGTCCGCTGTTATTAACCAATGTCCTTTGTGGTACTGATGCTGTAGATACAAAAGGTCTTTTCCTGTCTGTATTTGTAGTAGCACTCCCCATAGTTTGACGAATTCTTTCAATAAATACTTCGAAGTCAAAAGGTTTGATCACATAGTAATCTGCCCCCAAACTAATTGCTCTTTGGGTAATTTTATCTTGCCCTACTGCGGATAAGATGATAATTTTAGGAAACTTATCTAAATTAATAGCATTTAGTTTCTCTAAAACCCCCAAACCATCAAGATGTGGCATAATTATATCTAAAACCACTACATCTGGTGATTTTTTTGAAATTAATTCTACCGCTTCTACGCCATCTTTTGCAACCCCTACTACCTCTATATCCTGCTGTCTCTGAAGATACTCACTTAAAATATCACAAAAATCTTCATTGTCGTCTGCAATTAATACATTAATTTTTTCATTATTCACTAGTAACGCCCCCTGATTTAACATTTTCTTTTCTGCTAATTACAATTTCGACAAATGAAAATGTTATCCTCCCAAAATTAAAAATTTCTTTATATGAATCGTTCTCCTTAAAATAAGTTTTTTCAACATCACTGTTGTCGGATAGCGTCGGAAGCTCCCGATTCCTCAAGCATCCATTCAATATAGATTCCATATCCCTTTGTAGGATCATTTACTAATACATGGGTAACAGCTCCAATAACACGATTGTTTTGGATAATTGGGCTACCACTCATTCCCTGAACGATACCGCCTGTTTTATTTAAAAGCTTAGAATCAGTTACTCTGATTACCATGCTTTTGCCATCAGGTCTAGATTGACTGATCGTCCTCAAAATTTCTATATCGTATTTTTCTATAGTATTATCATCGAGGGTTGTTAAAATGTAAGCAGCTCCTTCTTTAATCTCATGCTGGTATGCAATTTCCATTGACTCATTATATCTTCCACCCTCTAGTTTTTCAATTTCTCCATAGATTCCATGGGCTGTATTCTTTTCAAGACTTCCTATTGGGTTATTCACATCATGAAACATCCCCCTTATTTCCCCAGGTCTCCCTTTTTTTCCTTTTTCAATGTCAATGACTTTAGAATTCATAATATCACCGTCTTTTACCGACATTAGCGCTCCCGTATCAATATCGGCTATTCCGTGACCTAATGCACCAAACTTTTTTGAAGCTTTATGATAAAAAGTAAGGGTGCCAACACCAGCAGTTTTATCCCTTACCCATAATCCTAACTTGTATTCTCCATCTTGACTGGACTTCACAGGTATGACTGTTGTATCAAACTCCTTATCTTCCCGTTTCATGGTAAGCTGTATTTCATCTCCTATTGATCGTTGTACTAAATCTGCAACATGTAGAGAATTTTCCACTTTACGTCCATTAATTCTCAACAAAGAATCTCCAATACGTATTCCATTTTTTTCAGCTAAGTTATGTTCTTGTCCTTCCTCATCAGTAATCTTTGCAATCCCTACTACTAATACTCCGTCTGTATTAAGCTTCACTCCTATGGAATGACCACCGGGAATTACTTTTACTCTAGGTACAACATTTACCTTAACAGTCTTATAGGGTATAAACCCAAATACTTTGTAGTGCAGATCTGCACTCCCTTTTCCTCTAGTCTTTAATTCAACACCACCACTACTTAAATGTAAAGCTGAATTAGGCATGTCATCTAAAGGGTTTACCTCAATTATCTTATCAAATTTAGAATCAAGTGAAAATGAAAAGGGAAACTTACTGTTGATTATATGATCATCTCCAATTTGAATATTATACTCAGAAGGTATCTCACCCGTAAAATCTAAAACAATTAAATAAAGGATGATTATGGAGAAAGCACATAAAATAATGTTGCTCAAAAAAACTAGCCTTTTCTTATGTTTCATTTGATCACTCTCCCAGCATATTTGATTGCTCCAGATTTACTTACTGTTATTAATTTGGCTTTTTGGGACAGTGATTATTATATATAAATTTTGTCATATTTTTTTCTCATGATCTAAAGGAAAAAAAATTAAAGTCCTAAAAGAAAATTAAGATTTTCTTTTAGGACTTTTTTTATTTAATAATTCTTTTGCATGTGTAAGGGTAATTTCAGTTAACTCTCCCCCTAAAAGACGACCTACTTCACGAATTCGCTCCTCAATATTCATTGGATTCACCTCTGTTTTTGTGGTGCCTCCAGATTCTTTCTTTTCTATAAAAAAGTGTCGGTCGGCTAAAGATGCGATCTGTGGAAGATGGGTAATGCAAATAATTTGATAGTTACGGGATAAATCATATAAATTTTGTCCCACCACTTGTGCGGTTCTTCCACTGATTCCCGTATCAATTTCATCAAAAATTAATGTCGGAATATGATCCACATTTGCTAATATGGTTTTAAGGGCCAACATAATCCTTGACATTTCACCCCCAGATGCAATTTTGGCCAAGGGTTTTAGGGGTTCACCTAGATTGGTGGATATCATAAATTCAACTGTGTCTATCCCTTTTTCTGATAGCTTATACTGTTGATTTGAATCATATGTATAACTGAAGGAAACATCGAATGATACCTTCCCCATATTCAAATTCTCAAGTATTTTAGTCAATTCCTGTTGAAAGTTAGTCGCTATTGTTTTTCTTATCCCGCTAAGAATCAGGGCTTTCTCTTCTATTTCAAGTTGCTTCTTTTCAATTGACTTCTTTAATCGTAGAATTTCAGCTTCGCTATTTTCGTATAATTCCAATTCCTTCTCGATTTTATGATAATATCCCAGTACTTCCTCAACTGATTTACCATATTTTCTCTTAAGATTGTTAATTATGTCTAAACGCTTTTCTACTTCATTTAAGGATTCAGGATCAAAATCTATCTGGTCTCTATAATCCCTCATATCTCTTGTTATGTCCTGTATTTTATATTGGATATCCTCTAAGCTTTGATAAAAATAAGTCAATTGATGGTCAAAAGAAGATATTTGGTGGAGTTGTGTCACAGTCTTTGAAAGTTGGTCCAATAACGGCGAAAATTCATCTCCTTCATATAAGGTACCATATGCTTCAGCGACGGTCTTAAATATTTTCTCACCATTGGCCAAAAAGTCTTTCCGCTGATTCAGTTCCTCTTCTTCTCCACTTTTTAGTTCAGCAGCTCTGACTTCTTGGATTTGAAATTTCAATAGGTCAATTTTTCTCTCCCTTTCTATTTCGTTTGAACAAATAGAATTTAGTTGCCCTCTCAGTGCTAAAAGGGTTTTATATCCTTCAGAAATATCTCCGAGTAATTGACTTACTGCTTGTCCCCCGTATGCATCTAATAGGTCCACATGGGCTTGAGGATTTAACAAGGATTGATGCTGATGTTGTCCATGAATATCGATGAGCTTTTGAGTAATGTTCTTTAATATTCCTTGAGTAACAATTGTACCATTTACACGACAAACACTTCTTCCATTTGCATATATTTCTCTTGTCACCACTAAAGTCTGCTCCTGGTTGTTTTCAATGCCATATTCCTCCAGAACACTTTCCAATCCAACAGTTCCTTCAGTGCCAAACAAGGCTTGTACAGTACATTTGTTTGTACCTGAACGGACAAATTCTCTATCGGCCCTCTCTCCTATAGCCATATTTACCGCATCTATTATGATAGACTTACCTGCTCCTGTCTCCCCAGTTAAAATATTTAATCCCTTTTCAAATTGAAGATAAAGTTCGTCAATTAAAGCAAAGTTTTTAACCTCCAGCTCCAACAGCATACAGGCCCTCCTCTATTTCATTAATTTTTTAAATTTCTCCTTAGCTTCTTCCATCTTGTCATGATCCCTTATTAGTACAAAAATAGTATCATCTCCTGCTACAGATCCAACAATCCCATCTATTCCAGCTGCATCGATGGCAGATGCTGCTGCTTGAGCTGCTGCAGGAATTGTTTTTAAAACCAACATATTTCCCGCGTGATCTATTGAAAGAATTGAGTCCTTAAATAGTCTAATCAATCTATCAGATAAAATCGAGTCTTGACTTTTTAGGGTAGCATACTTATACTTTCCACTCTTAGCTAATACTTTAATTAGTCTCAATTCCTTGATATCTCTAGATACAGTGGCTTGAGTAACTTTAAAGCCGTTCTTTTTTAGTTCTTCAGAGAGTTCTTCTTGAGTTTCAATTTCATGAGCTTCTATCAGTTCTAAAATTTTTGCGTGTCTTGTGTATTTCATGACAATCCTCCTTCAACTAGGAATAGAATGATTTATTCAACTCTATGTATTTTTATTATTCTCTATTAATCTACAAATTCCTTCATTTAAACAAATTATTTCCAAAAAATTTTATCATATTATTTTTTTTTTACAAAACAAAAAGTCAGCTTCGCTGACTTTTTATTTTGCTTTTAAAATTACAGTGTTTGGTGGGACTCCACAATTCTGTTTTCAATATAATCCACAGAGATTTGAGATTCAGCATCTGAAATGTTGCATAAATGTAATAAATATTCAATATTTCCTTCTGGTCCCTTTATAGGTGAAAAAGAGAAATCTTTAATCTGTAGACCTAAGGCTGAACTAAAGTTAACGATGTCAAAAACTACCTGTTGATGAATCTTAATGTCCTTAACAACACCCTTTTTCCCCACATTTTCTTTTCCAGCTTCAAATTGCGGCTTTACCAAAGCAACGATTTCTCCCCCTTGACGAATTAGTTCTTTTACTACAGGGAGAACCAACTTTAAAGATATAAAGGCCACATCAATGGAAGCGAAGTCCCCCTGTTCACCTAAATCCTCCACCTTAACATACCTAATATTTGTACGCTCCATACAGACAACCCGTTCATCCTGTCGAAGCTTCCAATCCAACTGTCCATACCCTACATCAATAGCAAAGACTTTTCTTGCACCATTTTGTAGCATACAATCGGTAAAACCCCCTGTAGAGGAACCTACATCAAGACATACCTTTTCCGTCAGTTCAATATCAAATTCCTTTATTGCCTTTTCTAGCTTTAGCCCTCCACGACTTACATAGGGTAAACCTCCACCCTTCACAACAATATTGGCATCTTCATTGACCTTTGTACCCGGCTTGTCAATCCTTTGTTGGTCCACTAATACTAAACCTGCCATTATGGCTCTTCTAGCCTTTTCTCTACTATCAAAATATCCATCTTGGAATAATAATTGATCTATTCTTATCTTTTGTGCCATTACCCATCTCCTAAACTCAATAATTATCTAGACATCATCATTTTTTCACTTGCATTGCTGACAAAATCCGCTATTATTGACTCTGTGATCTTTTCACCACTCAACCCATAAAAATCATGTAATATTTCTACATTACCATGCTCTACGAACATGTCGGGCAAAGCAAATATTTTCACTTGTTTATTTATTTGATTATCATTTAATAGCGTTAATACCTGCGTTCCAAATCCACCTATTTTTATATGATCCTCTATCGTATAGATACGTTTACACCTATGGGCCTGTTGTAATATTAGATATTCATCTAGAGGCTTGATGAAACGGGGGTTGACCAGCGTTGCTTTTATCCCCTGTTCTTGAAGACTCCTACAGACTTTAAGACCTACATCATTCATATGTCCTAGTGCAAATATTACCACATCTTTACCGCCCTCATATACAATCTCACCTTTGCCTGTTATAATTTCCTCTCCTAACTCCGATGCTACTTCTCCTGCAGAGCCCCTTGGATATCTGATGGCAACCGGTCCATTTACTTTACCAGCGTACTTAATCATTGCCCTAAGTTCTTTTCCATCCTTCGGAGACATAAAAGTAAGGTTTGGTATACAGGATAAGAAGGAAATATCAAAGGAGCCGTGATGGGTCTCACCATCATTTCCTACAAGTCCTGCCCGATCCACCAATAGGGTTACTGGCAGGTTTTGTATACAAACATCATGAACAACTTGGTCGAATCCCCTTTGTAAAAAAGTCGAATAAATTGGAACAAAGGGTTTGTACCCTTCCGCAGCCATTCCTGCTGCAAAGGTAACTGCGTGCTGTTCAGCAATCCCAACATCAAAGAAACGATGGGGGTACCTCTGGGAAAAGCCCGTCATCCCAGTTCCGGCCGGCATAGCAGCCGTAATGCTTACAACCCTCTGATCTTCCTCCGCTAGTTCTATCAGAGATTTTCCTGCTACATCCGAATAAGTTACTTTATCCTTATTAGATAGGGGTTTTCCTGAATCCACTTTAAATGGACTAACTCCATGAAAATCATGGGGAGAAGCCTCCGCCAAAGAATATCCCTTACCCTTTTTTGTTAACACATGAAGTAGAACAGGACCAGAGATATTTTTGCTCTGCTTCAGTGCCTTACAGAGGGCATTATAATTATGTCCATCGATAGGACCTATGTATGTAAACCCAAGTTCCTCAAAAAATACGCCAGGAACAACAAAGTATTTTATTGCATCCTTAGCCTTTTCTGCTGTTTTAACCATCGTTTTACCAATGGCTGGAATCTGACTAATTAGATTTTCCACATCTCCCTTTACTTTAGAATACATAGGAGTTGTCCTTAATTTACTTAAATAGTTAGACATACCACCAACATTTTGCGAAATGGACATTTCATTATCATTCAGGATTACCAATAGGTTGCTTTTATTTTGCCCTGCATGGTTTAAGGCCTCAAAGGCCATTCCTCCTGTTAAAGCGCCATCTCCTATGACTGCCACGATAGAATGGTCTTCTCTCTTTAAATCCCTTACAGAAGCCATTCCAAGGGCAGCAGAAATAGAGGTGCTACTATGACCAGTATCAAAATGATCGTGAAAGCTTTCTTTTCTCTTTGGGAAACCACTTAACCCCTTATATTGTCGTAGAGTTGTAAAATCTTCTCTTCTTCCAGTAATCATCTTGTGGACATAGCTTTGATGCCCCACGTCCCAAATAAACTTGTCTCGAAGACTATCAAATATTGTGTGCATTGCTAAAGTTAACTCTACTACACCTAGGTTAGATGCTAGATGTCCTCCGGTTTTGGAAACTGAATTAATTAAAAATCTTCTTATTTCTTTAGATAAAACCTCTATTTCAGTTTCTTTTAACCTTCTTAAATCATGGGGAGAGTTAATCTGGTTCAAATATTTATACATGCTCTCTCATCCTCTTTCTTATTTTTTGCCATTTGTGTTAGGAATCAAGTCTAGCCCAAATTTTTTATTAATAAAATCCAAGACCTTAGCAGTCTTATATACAATTAATTGTGACTGATATATAGCAACACTTTTTCCTAAAGCCTTTCCTCCCACCGTCAAAGAAGCAACAAAGCCCGTAAGGACAATGGTTAAGATCGCTGTAGAAATAAATGTACTCGGCAATTTTAAAATAATCGTTGCTCCTGCTACTCCACTGACAATCCCGCAAATATCACCAATTACGTCATTACAAAAGCTCGATACGGCACCAGCATTTTTCAATAGTTTAATGGCGAACTTTGCACCATCCACCTTATCAGCCGCCATTGCATGAAAGGGTCTTTCCTCTGCTGCTGCTACAGCGATTCCAATCATATCACTAACGACTCCTATAAAAATAATTAATAATAAAATCATAAAAGCAGATACTACATCAGTATTGTCCAAAACGGATTCCGATAATACACTAATCACCATAGATAGAAAAAAAGTCCAAATAGAGACCACAACAACCCATTTGAGATTGTACTTTTTCCATATACTGTTTTTATCAGTATTCCCATTTTTGGTTTTTTTACTGCCACACGACAAAAAAATCCCCCCATAATAAGATCATTAACTACCAAACCACTTAAATATGAAATATATAGATAAAGCTGATAGCCTAGACTATCAGCTAAGATTTAGTGGCAATACACTAAGTAAATTTTACGGCTTAGGTCCAGTTGGATTTCCCAGTTCGGTACTGCCTGTCGCCATGGCAGCGGTTTCCCTTTAAACCAAACTCTATCTCGTCGCCAAAGATAGGACTGAATTACCACTTAGTCCGCACTGTAATCCTTAATGTACTTGGTCAAACCAACAGTCTAGGAGATTTCCTCGACAATTTTTCCAACTCTTAGCCCCTTTTGCAGTATAGGTTTCAAGTAGCAATGAATCCTTCAGATGGGCCCTATCCTCCAGAAACTGATCTACTTATCCACCTATCCCACTCAAGGCAGGCTACTCTACAGTATGTACTATATTACTGTACATCCCCTGTAGGTTTCTCCCCACGCTAATCCGTAGATTAACATCGGTCTCCACGAAGTGAGGGTCATCGCCCGCATGCCATTGCAGATCGCCCCCATCTCCTTACTCCCAGAATCGACCCCCGACTGGGCGTCGGCAGCCGAAGCTAAGAACTTCATCGATGTGCCCTTTGACGGATTTTTAGCCCCGCCTTCCAAGTTGGTTAAATTGACTAGAATACTGCACCACTACAATTATTATAAAGTATTTAATTTGCAATACCTATTCTATATGGAATTATAACATATTCAAAAATCATTATCAAATCATCATATAGGCCACTACAATCCCTAAAATCGCTCCTGCAAATACCTCAACAGGTGTATGCCCTACTAGCTCCTTTAATCTTTGTTCTGTTAGTTTTTTCTCCTTCTTACCCTGTTTATTGTGTAGATCAGCAATCATTTTATTAATAATAATCGCCTGTCTACCCACAGCTCTACGAACGCCAGCAGCGTCGTACATAACAATAAAAGAAAAGACGATAGCAATAGCAAATATTGAGGAATCCCAACCATGAATTAATCCAACAGAGGTGGATAATCCCATTACAAAGGATGAATGGGAGCTGGGCATACCACCAGATCCAACGAATCGCCATGCATTAAACCTTCTGTCCACAATAAGGGTATGAACTACTTTTATTGTCTGAGCAATAAACCATGACAAAAGAGAAATCCACAACACCCTATTATTACCTATCGTATCAAAAAAACCCACAGCATTTCCTCCTTAAAATCTAAGATTCCCTATTGACTAAGTATTGGCTAAGCTCATATAAAAAGTTTGAAGCTTCCCCGTATCGACCTAGAACATCATTGATACTATCCGTTAGCTCTTGTACTTTTTGAATTGAATACTCCAATCCATATATGGAAGGGTAAGTGGATTTATTGTTATCCTCATCACTTCCTATAGGTTTTCCTAGTTTTTCTTGATCCCCTACAATATCTAGTATATCATCTTTAATTTGGAAGGCTAGTCCCAATTGTCTACCTACAAACTCCATATTCTTAATATCTTCTTCCGATGCATTTCCAATAATTGCTCCAATCTTTAATGGAGCAGTGATCAGGGCAGCCGTCTTATTGTGATGAATATAGTCCAAGGTATCTGCATCAATAGCCTGTCCTTCGCTTTGCAGGTCCACTGTCTGACCTCCAATCATTCCATGGATCCCTGCTGCTTTAGCAATCTCGTGAATACTTCTAAGAAAAGGTTTGGGGTTATCTCGTTTGATAGCATCCCCCAACATTACTTCAAAGGAATAATTTAATAAACCGTCTCCAGCTAAAATAGCCAGCCCCTCTCCATAGACCTTATGATTTGTTAGCTTTCCCCTTCTATAGTCATCATTATCCATGGCAGGCAAATCATCATGGATTAACGAATAGGTATGGATCATTTCCAGACCGCAGGCATAGGGTAGTACTTCTTCAAAATTCTTTGCAAATATTTGATAAGAGGCAAGGGCCAAAATAGGTCTCAGTCTCTTACCACCCGCAAAAACACTATATTTCATAGCTTCAATAACCTGTTGATTTTTATCCTTGGGAAGGGTAAAATACTTATCCAATTCCTCATTTACAGTCTCAATATAGTTCTTCATTTGATTTTTCCATTCCATTTTTATTCCTCCCCTTCTGGAAAGGGCACTTGCTTAAGAACCCCATTTTCATCGATTATCATTGATATTTTCTCTTCTGCATCGTCTAGCTTCTGATGACAGAACTGGTATAGTTCAACACCCTCTTGAAAAATTTTAAGAGACTCCTCCAGTTCCATATCCTGATCCTCCAGCTGATGAAGAATCTCCTCTAGTTTTTTAATGGCATCTTCAAATTTCTTTTTTCTCAAGGGTATTCTCCTCCTTCAAAACATTTATCACCCTACATTGGACCTTCCCATCCATCAATCGAATATTGACGACATCTTCTATTTTGACATCATCAACGCTCCTAATTACTTTTTGATTTTGCTGTTGGGCATAACAATAACCCCGTTTTAAAATTGATAATGGGCTAAGACCATTCAACCTTTGTCCAATACTATGTAGCTTTATTCTTTTATTTCTATGTAAAACTCTGATTTCCTTCACTAAATCCTCCATCAGCCCATCCACCACTTGACGATGATCATAGACAGTATTCAGAGGATATTTAAATGGATAGCTATTCTTTACCCGATCCAATCGACTATGTAAAGCTTTGATTCTAGTATTCATAGTAAAAACTAATCTTCTATGTTGACTGACTAGATTCTCCTTTAATTCGCGAAGCGAAGGTACCGCCAGCTCTGCCGCCACCGATGGCGTAGGTGCCCGTAAATCGGCAACGAAATCAGCTATGGTAAAATCAGTTTCATGACCCACTGCAGAAATAATTGGGATATTACTTTGGAATATTGCCCTGGCCACCCTTTCTTCATTGAAGGCCCACAATTCTTCTATAGATCCTCCCCCTCTACCAGTAATAATTAAGTCGAAGTCTTCTATTCTATTGGCCATTTCGATAGCACAGGCAATGGATTCTGCCGCACTTTCTCCCTGTACCAAAACAGGGAAAATCACAAGTTCTACCCGTTTATATCGCCGCCGAATGACAGAAATCATATCACGGATGGCCGCCCCTGTTGGAGAAGTAATCAGTGCAATCTTCTCTGGCATAAAAGGTATTGGCTTTTTCTTTACAGAATCGAATAGCCCCTCCTTTTCCAATTTCTCCTTCATTTGCTGGTAGGCAAGATACAATGACCCCATACCCACTGGCTCAATGTCATTAACATATAGCTGATATTGTCCATCCCTTTCATAGACAGAAATATAACCCTTAATTGTGACCTTTAGCCCCTCTTCTAATACAAACTTTAGTTTCTCAGCGTTGGTCTTAAACATGACACAGTTTATGCGACTCTGTTGGTCCTTAAGGGTAAAGTACATGTGTCCACTACTATGGAGCTTATAGTTGGAAATTTCCCCCTTTACCCTAATATTATGAAGGATCGGGTCATTGAATAGTATTCTTTTTATATATGAAGTTACTTCCGAAACTGATAAAATCTTTATTTGCATGTCTTTTTAGCCGCCTCTAGGGTATTTTGAAGCAACATGGCAATCGTCATAGGACCTACACCACCAGGAACAGGAGTAATATAAGAAGCTACTTCCTTCGCCTTTTCGAACTCCACATCTCCCACTAGTTTACCATCAACAACTGATGTACCAGCATCTATTACGATGGCCCCCTCCTTAATCATATCTCCCTTGATCAACTCAGGTCTTCCAACCGCAGCCACCAGAATGTCTGCCTTCTCAATATGCTGTCTTAGATTCTTGGTACGGGAATGACAGATGGTGACAGTCGCATTCTCCTGTAATAATAATATCGCAGCAGGTTTACCAAGTATATTACTTCTTCCCACCACCACGGCTTCCTTTCCACTAATCTCTTCACCAGTGGATTTAATTAATTCAATAATTCCCTTTGGCGTGCATTGAACAATGGTTTCTTCCCCTAAAAATAGATTGCCTGAGTTGATGGCATGAAATCCATCTACATCTTTTTCTGGTTTGATATGGGAATTAACGACACTTTCATTGATGCCATGGGGTAGCGGAACCTGTACTAAAATTCCATGGATTTTCTGATTTTCGTTTAAACTTTGGATTAATTTTAATAATGCTTCTTGAGTCGTCTCCTCAGGAAGTCTATGGACCTCTGAGTACATCCCTGATTTTCTGCAGGTTTTCTCCTTCATATTCACATAGGTATGGGAGGCCGGATCATCCCCCACAATCACCACTGCCAAACCAGGTATGACATTATATTGTTCCTTCAATACTTCCACTTCTTTAGCAATATTTTTACGAATAGCTTTTGCCATTCCTTTACCATCAATGATCTTTGCTGTCATAAAAATCTACCTCCCCCAAGTATTTTTTTACACCCAACACACCAATACCCACTGCATTATCAGAACAAAACATGGGATCAGCATATATTAAGTTAATACCCTTGTCTCTAAAAGAACTAACTAATTTTCCTTTAATTTGCTGATTGGAGGCCACTCCCCCCACCAGTAAAACTTCCTTGTGGGGGTACAGCTTCATGAGTTTTTTGATTAAACCCACCAGTGTTGCCCCTACACCTTCAAAAACTGAATGAGCAATCTGATCTTTGTTTGGATTTTTTTCTATTTCCCGCCGAACAAAGGTCTCTGGCCCAGAAAAGCTAATATTAGTCCCTTTAACAGAGATAGGAACGTTAATTACCTCCCCCTGCCAACCTTGGGCTAATTTCTCTAAATGGGGGCCTGCAGGAAAAGGTAATCCTAGTTTTACGCCGATTCGATCTATAAATTGACCAGCGCTTAAATCCCCAGAACCTCCAACGATATTGATGGAGTAACCATAATCTTCTGGTGTTACCTCTAGGGCTTCTGTTGTTCCCCCTGACAAATGTAGCGCTATAAAGGGTTTCTTAAGTCTAATCTCCTTTGACCACAATCCTGCGGCAATATGTCCCTCTTGATGGCTAAATTTATAAAAAGGTACCTTTAATACAGCTGCCAAACTCCTACCGTAGGATTCGGACGCTAAAAAAACAGGCATATAGGACTTTTCAACTGGTCGAGGCTTTGTTGCGCTACTGATGGCGGCAATCTCTTCCACGGAGACATCAGCCATTAGGCCTTCAAATAAATCTGGAAGGTTTTTCACATGATGAAACAAGGCATCCGATTGTCTCAGTCCAATGGTACCCTCCTTTACTGGCAATAATCTACGGGCTTCCCGTATTAGCGTTCCATCGGTTCTTAATAGGGCCATGGAAGTGGTATAGTTGCTGGTGTCCAGTCCTAAGATCAGATTCTTTTTAATCATTTTTATTAATGCCTTTTTCCTCAACATATCGTCCTAGAATCCCGTTGATAAAAGAGGCCGACTCATTTGTGCTGTACTTCTTTGCCAATTCTATTGCTTCATTGATGGAAACTGCAAAAGGAATATTATCCATATACAATAATTCAGCAAGCCCTATTCTTAAAATAGCAAGATCCACCTTTGCAATACGGTCTAGTTTCCAACCCTTTGAAAATGCAACAATAATTTCGTCTAGTGTCGCTTTATTCTCAATCACAGCCTTTAAAAGGTCTTGAATATACTCCATCTGTTGTACTTCTATGCTCTCATTTTCCTCTTCTAAACGTCCCTTAATGAGGTTTACATCAAAATTGTTATGTATACCCATCTCAAATAACATCTTCATACAAAATTCTCTGGCAAGCTTCCTGTTCATCTTCTTCCTCCTCATTTACTTTCACTTTTGTTTATATTATGTATTGTTCTATATACTGAAGTATTTTAAACCACCAGATACAATAATTTTAAATTACTCCTACGCAAAACAAACCCTCTGAAACCAGAGGGTTATTTTTTAACATTTATTTTGTTCCTTGGGGCTTTCCTTCCTCAGCTGTTGCCTTAAGAAAATTCACACCTTGAACATGAATATTAACCTCAATTACCTCTAGGTTAGTCATCACTTCAATAGCCCTCTTTACTTTATCTTGAATTTCCCAAGCTACCTCGGGTATTTTTGTACCATAATCAACAATTAAGTAAAGGTCAATAAAACCACCTTTTTCATTAATATCAACCTTGACTCCCTTAGATAGGCTCTTTCTGCCTAGTATTTCAGCAATACCACCTACTAATCCGCCACTCATGCCAGCTACACCATTAACTTCAATAGCTGATAGGCCTGCTATCGTTGCGATTACATCTTCAGCAATACGTATTTCACCATACTCTAAATTTTGAATAGCATCCATCTATTTCACCCCCTGAGTGTCAATTACCTAGGATTATTATACCAAATTCCTTTGCTATTGACAAACAGTTCTATTTTTTATTCATAATAATTATGTTATCCATAACAATTTCCGTTTCTCTTCTAACGATATCCACTATTTGAGCTACTTCTTTTCCGTTTAGTCCTGGACTCTGAACAACAATATTAATTGTCTGATCAGTTAAGTAGACAATCGCATCATTAAATCCCTTCGCAGTAATCATGTTCTCAATCATAAGCTCTTTGTCAGTATTGGTTACCAACTGCATTTTCATAGTTTGAGCTTGCTCTCTTACATCCTCAGCAGTGTAGGCATTGTCTACGATACTATTTAGGTACGACATCATTTCACTACGTTTCTTGTCTCTTTGCATCTTACTTTCTATAAAATAAGCATTACTTTGCATCACTTCTTTACTGGTAATTATTTTCGTAATTTCTGCACTCGTTGCCTTTGCTGTATCTTCAACATTATTTTCAAGACTGTCAACTACTATTGCATTATCCATTTCTTCCTCAGTATTGGCAGTTGTTACGGTCGCTTGGTCAGCTTCCTCACCTGCTTCTTCACCTTCAGCATCTTTTTCGTATTGCTGTTGTGTATCTTCTAGCACCAATTCTTCATCGTCTAATATTTTATTAAGTACACCACTTTCCTCCATCAGCTTCATTTCATATTTCTCTAATTCACTGGAGGTCTGAAGCAAAGACTGTTTATTTAAATTATAATTAATATACCCAATAAGTCCCAACATCATTACTAAGGAAAAAATTACAAAGTTCTTTCTCTTCAATACATTAAAATCTCTAAATTTCATATTCGATTCCCTCCTATTTAATTCGTGAATACTTCAACTGTAATTTTGTATTATCCATCTTTCACAACCACACCCCTATTAGTTCCGTGGATATACTTGAACTTGATGTCCAGGGATCTGAAGTACTGTCTTTACAGCTTCATATAGTCTGGCCTTTACCTGTGGGTCATCAGCCCCCTCCGCCACTACGATGACACCCTTTACCTGTGGCTTGATTTCCTTCAGTACTAAAGGTCTATTTCCAGCATTGTCGTTGGTTATAACGGTACTTGTTGTAATATTTTCGGAGTTGACTGTTCGAGTCCCTCCATTTGAATCCTTTTCTTCAGTAGTATCTTTTGATTCAACTGTATTGATGGCAGGTACAATTTCAGCCCCCATTTCAAAGGTGACCATTACCTCTACCTCACCAGCTCCCCTCATTTCCTCCAATATCTTCTTTAATCTATTTTCAACTAATTCTTCCTCTGACTTGGTTTCCACCTGCTGCATTACGAGGGTATCCCCCATCGGATTCCTTTCTAATCGGTTTGTTGACGAATCCTTTGCAAAAAAATCTCCTGAAACAATTAAAGCCATCACCGCTACAGCTAGAATCACTAATAGGTTTGCCACATACTTTTTGGACAACAACTTTTTTAGCTCTTCATTCCATTTTTCCATCGTTTGTTCTCCTCCCGTTTTACTTATTCTTCAGTACAGAAATATTGATTTTATCCTTGTCGACTTGATAAAAGGAGCTAAAGTCATCCTTAATGACCTTTCCTTCACTATCTATCATTATGCTGCTGGCCTGAACATTATTATTATTTTTTTCCGACAAGCTTACATGAACATTGACACTAACCTCCACATCTTTTATCCTTTTTGCATTTTTCTCTGGTGGAGACTCCTGCTGTTTTTCCTCCAACAGGACAATGGTGATTCCTTTAATCATTCCAAAATTTTTTTTATCTACTTCTTCTATTTCAATCTCCAGATCATGGACTCGGTAGCCCAGTTGTTTTTCCAGCCTATGCTTCATCTGCTCCTTCAAGTTATCTTTGTAAAGCCTTGTCACCGTCTCATTGTTTGCCAAATCTATAGTGTCCATTCGATTTTGCATCGTCATGACCTCCATCTGGTTGGATGCTTGAAGAATATTATCCCCCAAGGTGGTCCCTCCCGATAGAAGCCCCATCAAGGGTCTTAAAATTACCAGCATAATCATCAATCCTATAATTACATTGATATAACGTTTATGATTGTTGTTGGGGAGTAAAAATTCCACAAAAGTAATAAATATTATGATTGAAAGAATGGTTACAATCCATTCCCTTAAACCCTCCATCATTTTTTTCACCTACCTCATCATCAGTGTAATGTTACCTGTACCTACAATTATGGTTATGGTTATAAAAAACATTATGGCTACAGAAGAAACTGTAGCAAACAAAAGAACTAATGCATTGCTCATTTGATTCAGACAGTCCACCAGTTGTTTTTGTGCAATGGGCTCTATGACTGCTGCACAGAGTTTGTAAATGACAATTAATGCAATGATTTTGATCATTGGAATTAGACAAATTAGAAATACTGTAATCAGTCCAATCGCCCCAATAGCATTTTTTAATAATAACGAACATCCCACAACTGTATCCATTGCATCCGACAAAAATCCTCCCACTATGGGAATAAACTTATCCACTGCGAACTTTGCCGTCCTCATGGTAACTCCGTCCACTGAGGCAGCTGTAATTCCCTGAATTGAGATTACTCCTATAAAGGCGGTAAGTATGGACCCTAAAATCATGACAGCCAATTGTCTTAATAATCCTGCTAATTTTGTAATCTGTATTTTTGAAGAAAAATTGTTAACAATGGATAAAACAGTGGAGAAAAAAATTAAAGGCAATACCAGTGTCTTTACCACCGTACCCACAAACCCAACTGCCCCCAACAATACTGGATGAAAAAAAGCCGAAGAAGTGATTCCTCCCATTGCCAACAGAATCGCTAATAATACCGGTAATAGAGCGTGCATAAAGGTTACCATCAAATCAATAGCCTCCCTTCCAATGGTAAGGGCTATTAAAAAGCTTTTGATCGTCAGAGTGATAATGACTAAATAGCAAACACTATAGGCTAATTTTCCGACTATGTCATTTTCAAAAGCATTTTGAAGATTGCTCAATATCGCATAAATAGAAGAGAGTACGATAATCTGCGTCAACAATACCCAGTTTGCCACCACTTCCTTGAAAAGAACCTGCAGCCCCACCTGCACCAATTCCTTTAATGATATAACCCCTTCTCCCTTTAAGAGTTTCAGAATGAGGCCCTTTAACTCCAGCCTTGGCATATGTTCTCCTAAATCTCGATTGATACTTTCCATAATCATTTGCAAATCACCGGTATCCAATCGATCTATTTGCTCCATGATAATGTTCTCAGGTGTCAATTTTGATTCTGCCCCCAGTACAAAGGGCGTCATCAATAGGTAAACTAATAAGGTTATTATCAGTAGTTTTTTCATATTTTCACATCCTAAGGTACCATATTTATAATTAAATCCATCAAGGAAACTAGAATCGGCACTGCCATCACCATGATTAACACCTTTCCCCCAAACTCAATCTTGGAGGCAATTACTCCCTCCCCCGCATCCTTACAAATCTGGGCACCAAATTCCGCAATATAGGCTATTCCAACAATTTTTAATATGGTAGAAAGATAGATATCATCAATATTGATTTTATTGGCCATTTGGTGCAGTATTTCAATTACCGACTGAAGCTTGGCTACAATAAAAATAAAGATTACAAAACCTGTCACGATACTGACAAACATCCCGATTTCTTGATTCTGATTCTTCACGGTAACTGCCAGTACAGTTGCAACTACTCCCACGGCTACAATTTGATAGATTTCCATTTCATCACATCCTTATTACAAACGAAACATCGTTTTAACTGTATCGAAAAGCTGACTAATTAAATTAATCACCATCATTAACACGATTACAACACCTGCTAGGGTCACCATCATAGCCTGCTCGTCTCTGTCTGCTGCCTTTAGCACCCTATACAACACTGCTACAATAATCCCAACAGCCGCTATCTTAAATATCAAATCTACATCCATCATCATTAAGTTTTCCTCCCCTATTAAAATAAGATTATTACAATTGCTAGGCCTCCCAGTAGTCCCATGCTTTTATACAGCTTAACATTTTTGTTTTGAAGATGGATTGCCTCGTCATAATTCCGTCTAAGTTCCTCCATAGCCAATTGTATATGCTTCATCTGATTATCTCGATCTGAATTTCCTAGGTTGTTTCCTAGATTGATTAATAACGCTAGATCTTCCTTATATAACGCACTATTTTTATGGGATAATTCAATTCCCTTTTGCCATGCCTCTGAGAAGGTATAGCCTTCTTTCCTCAGCAAGATTTCCGATGTAGTCTCCAGTAAATTTGCAATTTCTGGTGGGCTTCTCCTTGATACCTTTTGCATTAAAAAAGGTAATGGTGTAGATGCATAAACAATTTCAGTCTCCAGCATTTGAAGGGTAGAAATTAGTTGGCTAATCATTTTCGTTCGTTGGCGGTAGCCATTGGCATATATTTCTCCTATAATTGTACTTACAAATACAATAACGATAGAAAAAATAATTTTAATGATCATTTGATCTCACCACCCTGTTTCTTATCGGGCTCATGATCAGATTCTTCATGGTGTTCCCATCGTAAATTCCCTCGATTGTCCCCACATCTCCTTTATTGGATAAAACAATTATTCTTTGAAATATCTTATCCTTTACCAGATTACATATTATCTTCTTGTGGTAAAGGTCTTCTACCGAATTGCCATGGACAGTGGTGATTAGCCTAATACCTGCCATTAGTGCTTCTTCAATAGCCATATTATCCTCCTGCTTTCCCACTTCATCAGTGGCGATTACCTCTGGAGACATGGCACGGATTAGCATCATCATCCCTGCAGCCTTTGGACATCCATCCAATAGATCTGTCCTTACTCCCAAATCATTTTGAGGAACCCCTTGAAAGCTTCCTCCTATTTCTGACCTTTCATCCACTACACCTATTTTCAAGCCCCTTAGCCCTAACGCTGGCATTCCATTGCTGATATGCCGTATAATATCCCGCAATAGGGTTGTCTTACCACATTGGGGTGGTGATACAATTAGTGTGTTATAAAAATCCCCCCGTTCATTAATGAGATATTTCATAACCGAATTGGCCACGCCCTTCTTTTCTCTTGATACTCTAATATTTAAACCACTAAAATCCCTCATTGTCTTAATTCCTTTATCATCGGTGACGACTCTACCGACAATGCCTACCCGATGTCCTCCAGTGATTGTGATGTATCCTCTTTTTAATTCTTCTTCAACTGCATAAATGGAATAGTTTGAAATAAACTGTAGGGTATTTTCAATATTTATCCTACCTACTGGAAATCCTCGTTCCCTGTCCTTCACCAGCTCCCCAGTGGGACTGACAAAATAGTCTTGGTTGTTTCCATACACCATTAGTGGTTGATTCATCCTTAGTCTAATTTCTTCCATGGTTGTTTTAAATGTTTCTGGTATCTTACCGACTATTTTCCTTAGTTCAGGACAGAGGTACTGTTCCAACTGTAAATGTGTATCCATATTTGATGCTTTTTTTATAAAGTTACTTTCCATAGGATTCATCAGAACATGTCCCCCCTTTATATATAATAAATATTGTACTTGCCCACTAAATATGACTGAAAACAAAAAAAAGAAAATCCAATGTTCTTCACATTGGATTTTCAATGGTTAGGTAATTTAGTTATTATTCTTCGTCGTCGTTATGGATTTCTTCGTACTCTGCATACTCATCTTCGTCCATTATTGTAATAGGACGGTGGCATTGAGGACATTGTACTTCGATTTCTTCTTCATCTAGTAAATCTTCGTCTACATAGATTTCTTCGTCACAGTAAGGACATTCTACTTCTGCGAAATCGATATCGTCATCATCATAATCGTCGTCATCATAATCGTCATAATCATCATCATATTCGTCTTCGTCAAGGTCGAATAACTCATCTTCAACCTCCATTAGGTCTTCGTCTAATGCCTCTACGTACTCAGCTAGTTCCTCTTGATCTTCACTAACCTCTGCAATGGCATCTGCAAATTCCTCTAAAGTGTCGATGATGCTGATTAACAACTTACCTTCTTTAGATGATTTTTTGATGTCTAGACCATCCGCTAACCCTCTTAAATAAGAAACTTTTTCAAACAAATAACTCATTCCTATTACCTCCTTTTCTAGCATAATACTTTAATATTATTACCTAGAATATATGGATTTTATGCTCTTGACATATATTCTCCAGTACGAGTGTCAATTCTTACCTTATCACCTTCGTTGATGAAAAGAGGAACATGGATTACAGCTCCCGTCTCAACTGTAGCAGACTTTGTAACGTTAGAAGCAGTATCACCTTTGATGCCAGGCTCTGTTTCTGTAATGACTAACTCAACAAAGTTTGGTGGGTCTACTTGGAAAGGCTTTCCTTGGTAGAATTTTATAGTGGCTGAATCATTTTCCTTTAAGAACTTAATTGCATCCTCTACTTGATCATAAGACAATGGGATTTGCTCATAAGTTTCATTATCCATAAAATGGTATAATTCACCATCACTATATAAGTATTGCATTTCTTTTGTTTCGATATGTGCTCTTGGATAACGATCAGATGGGTTGAAAGTCTCCTCTCTGATGGAACCAGTCTTTAAGTTTTTGTGCTTCGTTCTAACAAAAGCTGCTCCTTTACCTGGCTTAACATGTTGGAAATCCAAAACTACATATGGCTCTCCATTCATTTCAAAAGTAACACCTTTTCTAAAATCACCTGCTGAAATCATTCTATCCCTCCATAGTTAAATGTTAATGTTATAATTTAAGTTCAATCAGTTCCTTGGTAGATTTTGATAGAACTCGATAACCATCTTCTGTTACGACAACTAAGTCCTCAATTCTTACGCCACCATAATGTGGAACGTAAATTCCTGGCTCTATAGTGATGACGGCACCTGGCTCCATTGCCACTGTTCCACGGGCATTTACATGGGGAAGCTCATGGACTTCAATACCAACACCATGCCCTAAACCATGTCTAAAGTTTTCACCATAACCTTTTTCAGTAATAATGTCTCTTGCAATTTTATCTAATTCTATTCCAGTAATACCTGGTCTAACAGCCTTTAGAGATGCTTCTTGAGCTTCTAATACCCCGTAGTAGATTTCCTTTTGCTTATCAGTAGCTTCTCCCATTACAAAACTTCTAGTCATATCAGAACAATAACCCTTATATACACATCCAAAATCAAGTGTAATCATGTCACCCTTCTCAATCACCTTATCTGAAGCTTTTCCATGGGGTAGAGAAGATCTTACTCCAGATGCTACGATCGATTCAAAACTAAGGGCACTGGCACCCTTCTTCTTCATGAATACTTCCAACTCTAGCGCTACTTCCGTTTCCTTCATCCCAGGCTTTATGTATTTCATAATATGCTCAAAGGCTTCGTCAGTAATTTCAGCCGCTTTAGCAATTAACTCAATTTCATCTTCTGTTTTGATTGAACGGATTGTAGTAAGTGTTCCCTTTAAAGGAACAAATTCAACCTCTGGTAGCTTTTCACTGAATTCTAAAAATTGACCATAGGAAACATGTTCTTCTTCGATTCCTAGTCTTTTTAGGGAATAGCTCTTTAGCACATCTGATAATGGGTTATGATTGTTCATTTCAACAATTTCAAAACCTTGACATTGCTCACTTGCTTGAATAGTATACCTGAAGTCAGTGATGAAAATTGCCTTTTCCTTAGTGATCAGGATATAACCATTACTCCCCGTAAAACCTGCTATATACCTTCTATTCTCTGGCTTGTACAATAGTATAGCATCTAAATTTTTTTCATCCAATAGGTTGCGAACTTTATTTACTCTCATTTCCATAATTTCTCCCCCTAAGATCTTATTTATTTGTCACTTGACATCAGAGCTTCCAATGCCAGTAGATAGCTTAAATATCCAAACCCAGAAATCTGTCCAATACATGCCGGTGAAACCACTGAATGTCGACGAAACTCCTCCCGACCATAAATATTGCTTAAATGAACTTCAACCGTTGGAACGTTAATTGCTTTAATTGCATCATGTATGGCAATACTATAGTGGCTGTAGGCAGCAGGATTAATGATGATTCCCTTGGCGTCCCTATGTTGGTGAAGAATGTCTATAATCTCCCCTTCACTATTACTTTGTAGTATTACCAATTTTACACCATATTTATCAGCCGACAATCGCAATTTTTCATTTATTTCCTGTAGGGAAACTGTACCATAGACTTCTGGTTCCCTTGTACCCAATAGATTTAAATTGGGACCGTGTATGACTAAGTATTTTTCCACTATTGTCAAACCCTTCCTCTCGAAATCCTATTTAATAATATCACATTTTTAAGGATTTGAATAGATTTTCATAAATTAGCATAATATTTATCAATGTCTTGGATGCTTTAATACTTTTTCAATGGCTACAATTATTGCTTTTACTGCATTAGCCTCGAATTGAGTAGATAGTTCATTAACCCTTGAATAGACTTCCCCCAAGGGGGTTGCCACATATTTTGGAGGTAAAATATTTAGTGCAAGTGCTTTAATATCACTAACACATCTTTCACATTTACAAACCTCTGGGTAGCTTTTCAAGACTTGTGGTAGCAAATGCTCAATAACGTCCTCCATATTATTTTTCACCTTCATAACCAACCTCTCCTTCTTATGATTTCTATTAGCTTATTTAATATATACCCTAAATATATTTGTTTATATTTATTTTATAAAAAATTATAACTTACCTGCCTCCTGTAGTAGATAGAGCATATAGATAATTTCTCCTCTAGTAATATTCTTCTTCATACTTAATCGGCTATCGGATCGAGTATATTTTTCGTACATCATACTGTCCTGGATTTCTTTCCAGCTAAATTCATTATTACCAGGGACCCTCTGTATAATCCACTCAATTTCTTGATAGGTGATGGGATTCTTGGGTTTGAAGGTTTCATCTGGATAACCCTTTATATACCCTTCATCAACGGCAGAAAGAATTGCACTTTTAAAAACGCCAAACTCATGTACATCTTTAAACTCCTTAACTTTTTTAGAAGCAGGAGCCCAATTTAAAACCCGCCCCAATAGGGTGACGAATTCTCCTCTAGATACATTTTCTAAAGGTTTAAAGGTCCTGTCAGGATACCCAGCCACATAAAAACGTCTAACAAAAGTATATATCTCATCACTGGCCCAATGGGTATAGATGTCCCGAAGCTCAGGATATTGTTGGTCTATCAACACTGCATATTCCCCACCCGAAAAAACACCTTTGGGGATTAATGTCGTAATTGTATTTCCATCAATACGACTAAATAAGTATCGCCATTCTCCATTGATCATTTGATATATACCAGCTCTTTCAGTCCCATAATAAGTAAAGCTCAAAGTAACTGGCTCCCTAAGCTCAATCGCCCCTAGGTGATTTTCTACCTCCAGCGAATATTTTCTAGTAGCAGCCTCTAGTCGCTTGGTGTTTAAGTAGTAGATGGGTAGGGTATCTTTTTCAACTGAAAAGAAGGTTTCCCAATAGAAGGCTCCAGGCATAATCTCTACAGTTAAAACTTCATCGGTGCTGCTAATTGTTTCACCCAACATTGAAACCTCAGTTACCTTGATATTATCTAAAATGGCGGAGAGATTATTTTCTTGAAAAAACTCAGTATAACCAGATTTAAAGCCCTCCTTGTACCCAGCTATAAAACCCTCCCTATACTGTGAATTTCCCCTCATTAAATTTCCTTGGATGATAATTTCCGTATCTGTTGGAAGTGCAGCTCTCCAACTGCTGTTTCTTCCATCTACAAAATCTATCCTTCCACTAACCTTCCCTTGTTCTTCGCCTGCCTCTTCACCATGGATGTAGCCCATCTCTTTTGTAACCCTATGATTTTCAGCATTTGCATGTCGGAATGCCTCAGTATAAGCAGCTTGATAAGCCTTCTTAAAACTAAGAATAAATTCATTTGAATAATGTTCTGTGTCCCGATTAAGCGAATACTCTCTAATCAGTTGGGTATTAGAGGGAACAGACCTTCTCCAATCATTGGTTTTGCCCCCATGATATTCCTTAATGCCATTTTGTCCCCCTAATAGACTCCCGAAAAACTCACCATGGGAGACTGCGTACCGATATTTTTGGTTGGTTTCTGTTACAGTGGTTTCCTGATTCTCTAAAACCCTATAGCCGTTTTCATATCCCTCTTCAAAACCCTTTCTAAACCCCCTTAGGAAGTAATATTTTGTCAGATAGGACTGGTCATCTAATTCATAGAGGGAGATTGTCCTAACTTCCTCCTCTGCATAAGCCTTTAGCCAATCCTTTGGGTGATCATTTATATAGTCCCTTTGAGCTGCCAACTCTCCAGCAATAAGACCGATTTCCTTCCCATTTTCTTCATTTAGGTGTTGATTTTGGGCATTTGCAAAACTAATATTACTAATACTCATCAAACATATCCATATCATAACTAAAGAAAGTACTTGCTTTTTTCCCATAGTAACCTCCTATTCTCCATAGGTTGATAAAAATAAATTATTAATCAATCCCGTTAAAACTATTATCGTTTCGGAATTAATAATGTTTGTCCAACCTTCACATGGTTTTCATCCGAAATCCCGTTATATTCCATTATTAGGTACTTCATATATTCCTTCATTTTCTTTCCCATTAGACGTTTTGCCTTCCCTTAACAGTACAGCACCCGTTTGATATGCTGCCTCTAATTTATCCAATAGAAGGATTCCATTTGTGACCGGGTCAAAATCTCTAGCCTCTATTGTTATTCTTTGAAGACGGGCAGGATAAGAAATTTCCTTCGGTAGTGTAGCTTTTAGCTTCTCCCACCCCCTCCAGTCTATTTGTTGAGCCAAACTTACTGTATACTCTTGCCCCTTGGAATCCTTTAGAATAAGAGATACACCATGATTAGCTTCCCCGTAGGAATAGATTGAAAGCTGTAACAATTCTGGGGCGTATTCAATCATCATTGGTTCCCCCTCAAATACCACATTGGCCACCGATCTTTGCCTAGGTCTTATAAAATCATAGTCCACCAGCAGTGAATATTTACCTGATTGAGCGTTACCATCCAACACCAAATCCCCAACCATGTCCCTTGGCTCCCCTACAAAAAATGTATCCATGACTTCAAAGTCATTTAGTCCTAGGACAATGTTTGACTCCTTGGGTCCTTGTTTACCCCCTCCAGTTATGTTATCTTCTCCATACTCCCCTAAAGCCTCTTGAGTAGGTAAGTAGCCCTCCATCTCCTCCACAATCTCTTCTACACCAGTTACCCCTCTAAAAAATCCTTGGTAAGGACTAAAGGGATTATTTTTGGTCACCGATTTGATATCCTCTGCTATAAAAGGTTCTTCACCTTTAGCTCCATTATCTTTAAGTTTATAAAAATCCAACAACATTCTTCCTTTAATACTGCCATCAAGGTTATTCTGGATGTTTAACTGGCTAATAAGTACCCGGTTTTCATGATTTCTTATTTTTCTTAACAGTTCTTGGAGTTCTCCATATTCCCCTTCAAAAGGGACAGTTAAAGCGATTGTCTCCAGTTCCTCCTCAGCTAAAATCTCTACTCGATACTCAGAAAAAGTCAGGGCTGGCACACCGAGCCCCGAAGCTTCAATCCATTGATCCATTAATAAAATAATGTTACCTTGGTCAATAGAATCAAAATAAAGTTTCTGTAAGGCTTCAACTTCTTCCACTATTTCTACAATTTCAGTTTCCACGAAATCCTTTGACTCCATGGAAAACTCCACAGCTTCAATTGATTTATTGTAGGCTTCCTTTACTTCCTTTAGCTCCTTTAACTTTTGCCATTGGGGGTCTAGGATTAAGTGAAAATATCCAAGCAAAATAAGTGTTCCACAAAGGACCTGTAGTAATTTTCGATCTCTCTTAGTTAGCTTCATTCTTCATCCCCACCTTTAATAGAAAAACTTACAGTAAAGGTATAGCTACCTAAATCTCCTATTATACTGGATATAAAAACATCCTTAAAAGCTTCATTTCTTCTGAGATTACGATCCAATAGGGCAATGGATTTTTGATCCTTGGAAACCCCTTGAATCAATATCTGTCCAGCACTAATCTTCACCGACTCTAAAAATACATCCTCTGGAATATGGTCATTAATGGTAAAAATCAGCAGGTCATTAATCACATCTTTCCCCCTAAAGATTTCCTCCACCCCGACTAGTTTTTCTTTTCGTTCTACTAGCGCCTTTCGCTGATTGGTCAACTTCTCCATCAATTGCTTTCCCTCTTGTATACTAGAGGATTGGACAAGTCCACCAACAGTAGCCACCTCACTATTTGCCTTATAAATCTGTATCCCATTATATAGTGGATATAGAGCTAATAGGGTCATAGCTCCGACTACCACCAGATATTTCCCAGTTTTACCACTAAAATTGGTGTTTTTATTTAAATAAGGTTCAAAAAAGTTAAAATCCCTCATGTTATTACCACCTACTTACTTTCTTATAATAGCTCCAATAGCATTCAAATAGTATTTCAAGTCTATCTCTTCATTACCTTTAGAAACATTTAGCTTAATATTGCTTAAATAGGATAATACATTTGTAGGAATATTAAAGTATCCCTTCATACCTTCTGGTATTTTCTTTAAATTGGCATGCCCACCCATTAAGTAAATCTGATCTATTCGATTGCCTAATTCTCTACTGGTATGATATTTAAATATTCTCTGAATTTCCTCTCCCCACCCTTGAATACAGGAGTTAACAAGATTATCAAAACGCGCCTCCTCTAAAATGTCCCGCTTGGGGGTTTTTTTCAGTTCTTCCGCTTGCTCTTTCGGAATTTCAAATACCTTTGAAATCATGATATCTATCTCTTTCCCACCTATTGGTAGCAGTCTACTAAACTCTAAGGTACCATCTTTAATAATGTTAATATTTATCCCTTCGTACCCTAGGTCTACTACTGCTAAAGTATGTTCTCTATAATCTAATCCATCTAACTTTAAACCCTTCATAAAAAGCTTCGAAATACTATTAGAATGGATATCCAATGCTAATGGTTTTAGGTTAAGTTCTTTGCTTAACTCCCAATAACTTTGCACAATTGACTTCGGTATAGCAGCCACCAAAAGACGAGTTTTTCTGTCATCTTCATTAAAAGTCTTTAGCTTCTTATACTGAATCACATAATCCTCCAGTGAAGTAGGAAAAAATTGTTGTATTTCATATTCCAGCATACTAGCCAATTGTTCTTCCGCAACGGAGGGCAAATCCACCTCACGGGTGATCACATTTGTACTCTGAAGGGAGAATACCACCTTTTTAGCTTTTATCCTATGCTGTTCCAATGCTTTGTCGATGTCATATGTTATTTTATGTATATCTATAATCTGCCCATCTTGGTAGGCACCTTCTGGCGTTGGCGTCATAAAGGCATGGGAGATTATGATTTCACTATTGTGATACTTACCAACTACCACCTTTATTTGGTGGCTTCCAATATCTATTGAAAGAACCTCTCGATCGAACAAGCCATAACCCCCTTCTATTTCACTACAAAGAAATTATTTAAATTAATTCTCAACTAAATCATTTATGACAGCTTCTGTTCTTTAATTTTTGATTAAATGGACCTTAACTTAGAAATCCTTTTAGAGCAAAATCTATATACAGATTAATTATATCATCTCCATAGAGTACTGTCAGTAATGTAGCAATCCCGATAAAGGGTCCAAAGGGAATATAGTCCTTTCTCCCCTTAATTTTTAGTGATATTAAGATTAAAGAACCCAATGCCCCCAGTACAAAAGACAACAGCATTACCAGGAGAACTAATTTCCAACCCAACCATAAACCTAGCATGGCCATGAGTTTAATATCTCCTCCCCCCATTCCACCAGCAGTGATGATGGCTATAAATAAGAAAAAGCCTCCCGCTATTATTAGCCCAACAACCCCTGAAAGCAAAAGACTGGGTTCAGTGGTATAACTTTTTATGTTGAGTATTAATAGAATCCCAAAGCCTGTAATGATGAATTCATTGGGAATAATCTGACTATAATAATCTACGATTCCAATTACCAATAGTAAACTACCCAATAAGCAATATATTAATGAATCTATGGAGAAACCGTACTTATGAAAAATGAGAAGATATAGCAAACCATTTGCTACCTCCACTAAAGGATATTGAGTAGAAATTTGATTAAAACAGTAGCGACATTTCCCCCCTGTTGATATATAACTTAGCACTGGAACAAGGTCATATAATTTTAGTCTTGTATTGCAATTAGGGCAGTGGGAAGGTGGAAATATGATAGATTCCCCTCTTGGCACCCGCCATATACATACATTTAAAAAAGATCCGATTATCATTCCATATAAAAATATCATTAAAGTCATAGACACTATGCTCCATTTCCTATTGAGTAAAAATCAATCTATAATTCCTTAAGCTATATACATTATCCAATACAATCTGCCCTCCTATTTCTTCAAGGATTAGGTTGTTTAAAAGAATTTGGTTCTTTAAACTAAAACCATTCTTCCCCGTTATTTCATAGATTAGCATAACGCTTCCATTGATCCCCTCTAGGGTAATACTAATATCTTCAATAACTGCCTCAGTAGAAAAGTTAGTATTTACTTTAATCAAATGATCATCTACCAACCGATATGCTTCACTATCTACTTCTAGAGGTTGACTATTTTCCACCAGCCCTACACTGGTGGCATTTTTTAAGTCCCGCCTAAGGACAGTTGATGCAAGCCTAACATTTTGCTGTATATTAGCTTGATTTCCCCCTGCTACAAAGCTCTTTAGACCAAAAAACTGAAGAGAATACGCTAAAGTAGCCAAAACTCCTACAAAGGCCACCACAATCAAAACCTCCACCAAAGTGAATCCTCTCCGATTTATAACATACCTCATCCTTAAATCCCTCCCCTCAAAAAGGTATCCAGCGTTACCCAACGCCCACCATCTTGATAGAAAACAACGATCGTCACCTTAAATCCTGTATTTTCCTCAATATGATTTAGAAGGAGGGTTTTGGGGTTGATCATGAATCTAGTTATATTTTCAGAGGTTGTGTGGTAAAGTGCAGCTTCATCCTCCACATAAATTGTCGTTGCATCCACTAGGGCATCCTTCAGGGTTGCAACATTTCTCGCTTCAACCGGTATTGTATAAAGAATTTCAATCCTGCGTGATGCCTCTGCCAAGGCTTTACTTCTATTTCCCAAAGAGAAAATATTGCTGTAGCTATTGCTAAATATGGTAATGATGGAGACCGTAATAATTCCTAAAATAGCAAGGGAGATGATGACCTCCATTAGGGTTAAGCCCTCTGTATTTCTAATCCTTTCTGTCCTTTTAACATGCATATATTCCTTCATTTTCTAATTCCCCCAGACGGGTGATCCAAAGGAGTCTCCACTACCCCCATTGGTATTTCCCCAAATTGATTCTGGAAATAAAACTTCTGTATCATTGCCTATAATTCTACCGTTTCCAGCACCTTCTAGAGACTTTGCTACAACCACACCTTCAACGCGACTGCCTCCAATGACTTCTACATGGGCATTTGGAGCATAAAGCAAGGGCATTTTTACATCAGTACCACCCTGAATATCAACAGTACTTCCTCCTACGACGGCGTTACCCAACATTGAGGAACCACCAGTGATTTTTATATTAGCAGTTTTACAAAACAAATCCCCTACAAAAACATCACTGCCATTCAATTCTAGAAGGGTATTCCCTCCATAAAAAAGCGTTAGTTGTTGAGGATCACCCAATAGGTTATTACTATTCCCCATGTTATTAATGGTTCCATTTAGATTAAAAGAGTTCTCTAGATAGAGAATTAATCTTCCACTGCCCTGAAGCAGGATATGCCCCTGTTGTATATCCAGTTGCTTTACCCGAAGTATTCTGGTTCCTTCCCCAACATCAATTTTCAGAGTTCCATTACTAACAATCTGTAACTTGTTATACTCACCATCCCCATTGATGGTATATTGCTGATGGGGATATTGCCCCACCACTAAATTTCCATTACTTACAGGTGGAACATTCAATGGCGAAGGAAGCTCCTCAGGATATGGAGGATAGGTTGGCATAGGGAAATTTAGGTTGGTTCCAACTGTTATTCCACCTGTGATCGTAGCAGCCCCTGTAGTATGTACACTTCCTCCTAAGGTTGCATTTCCAATAATCTTAGCACTACCCTTAAGGCTAATGTCATTGGTAATAATCACCCCTTGGTTTGGAGGTATGTTGGGTCTTTCTCCACCGCTACCCCCACCTTCGTCACCAATAATTTTAGGTATTCTTACAGATAGCATTTCATCTAAGTCTCCCATACGCCCCGTCGATTTAATTAATAATCCTGTCTCATCAGCTAAAATCTCTACAGAAATTTCACTGGTATTTAACTGTCCTACTTCTAATCCAGTCTCCAAACTACCATTAAAGTAGACAGGGAAACTTTCCTCTGGAAACCCTTCCTCAAGACTACCATTTAAAAAATTATCATTGAGGACTTCAAAGGCAAACTCTATCCCTGACATGGCATAGTGATAAGCCTGAATTTTATAATGATATCGAGCTGTTAGTTTTCCTTCAGAGGTGGTAAGAAACAGAAATGAAGTGGCTAGTATCATCAACACTGCCATGACTACAATTACCAAAATGAGTCCACCACCCTTTTCTTCCCTTATATTCATATCCAACACCTCTTTCGATTAAAACTCTTAGAAAACGACATAATAATTGCTACTTAGAGTATTCGATATATTTTCTTTGTATCCTTCTTTTATTGAGAGAAATCCTGCAATTTCAATAATTTGGAAAACAAAAGGGCCAGTAGAATTCTCCACTGACCCTAATACCTATTAATGGAGTCAAAAGGAACCGTCCCCTTTGACTCCTCCTCCTTTGACTCTCTTTCGACTTTATACGACTTAGCTAGCTGGAGGTGTAACCTTGCCAGTATTTTGATCAATAACATAATTTGTATATTGATTAATAATATCAGCTTCTAAGTATTGAGTTAAGGCAGCTACATTTGCAGGATATGATCCATTAGCAGCATGATATATTGCCACCGCACTTTCAATAACTTTTACATTAGTTGCCTCAGCTTGGGTTTGAGCCGTATCTCTAAATCCCCCTAGTCTCGGCACGGCAATCGCCGCCAAAATACCTAAAATTGCAATAACCACAATAAGCTCAATTAAAGTGAATCCTTTTCTGTTGTTTAATCTTTTTCTAAAGATCTTCATCATTTTAAATTTCCTCCCTTTTTATATATATGTTATTTTGGTGGTTCACCAAATTTAAAACTTAATTACATTCCATATTTATCTATTACACTGTTTTCAGCATATCAAACATAGGTAGTATCATAGAAACCACAATAAATCCAATCACTAGCGCCATCACAACAATCATCAGGGGTTCCAACAATGTCGTCATCTTTTGTAGGGCTGTTTCAGTCTCATCATCATAGAAATCTGCAGTCTTGTCCAATATTTCGTCTAGAGCTCCCGACTCTTCCCCAACCTGAATCATAGAAATCAACATTGGTGGAAAAACCCCCATTCGTTTAACTGGATGGGCTAAACTGGCACCTTTTGAAATATCGTCTATGGCAACTTTAATACCTTCCTCCACCACTTTATTCCCCACTACCCTTGAAGCACTCTCCAACGCTTGAATCAATGGGATTCCACTATAAAGCAGTGTAGATAGGGTTCTAGTAAATCTGGATGTCACCACCTTTTGGACAGTTTTCCTAACGACAGGGATTTTAAGCTTCCAGCCATCTACCTTTTTTCTTATCATTTCCTGCTCCATCAATTTATGAAACCCGTATCCTAATAGTAGAAAAGATATTAAATAAAAATACCAGTAATGGGTCATTGTATGGCTAATTGTCAATAAAACCCTTGTAGGTAAGGGTAATACTGTATCGCTACCTTCAAACATACTGATAAAAGTCGGCATTACAAATGTAAGTAGAAAAATAATGACTAAAATTGATACAACCGTTAGGATAGCTGGATACACCATAGCTCCCCGTATTTTATTACCGATTTTAGTTTCCTTTTCATAGTGCTTTGCCATTCGCTCAAAAATTCCGTCTAGGTTTCCACTCATTTCCCCAGCCTCAATCATATTAATTAATAGCTCTGGCACAACCCTCCGATGGCTACGGAGGGCATCTGAAAATGTAATCCCCCTTTGGATATTTCCAAATACATCATCTAGTACTCTCTTAAGGGTTTTGTTTTCCGTCTGTTGCTTCAAAACGTCTAGACTATTGACAATAGGAACTCCCGCATGTAGCATTGTGTAAAACTGCCTACAGAAAATCGCTAAGTCCCTACTGCTAATCCTTTTCAAGAAAGAATATCTTAATAAATTTCCATCATTTCTGTTGATATTAATCTCCAGAGGATAATACTCGTTTTGTCTTAGCATGGAGATGACTTCACCTTTATTATTTGCTTGAAATGTTCCTTGTATTTTTTCTCCTTGCTTTGTTATTGCCTTGTATTGATAAATGGGCATGGCATCACCCCTTTTTAGAGTCTCTTGTCTATTTAAATCTATTAAACTAAATATATCGAGAAATCATATCTTGGTTAAACGAATTGGATAAAGCATCCTCTTTAGTAATTAAACCCTTCTGCTGTAACTCTGCTAAGGCTACCTCCATAGTTTGCATTCCATATTTCGCACCAGTTTGAATAGAAGTTTGGATTTGATGGGTCTTACCCTCCCTGATTAAGCTTCTAATGGCATTGGTAGCCACCATTACCTCCAAAGCTGCTACCCGCCCCGATTGGTCTGCTTTAGGTACTAATTGCTGTGAGATAACACCCTCTAAGACACTAGCCAATTGTACCCGGATCTGTTGTTGTTGATGGGGTGGGAAAACATCTATAATACGGTCTATGGTCTTTGGTGCACCTAATGTATGAAGGGTAGACAAAACCAAATGCCCTGTCTCAGCTGCTGTGATGGCAATACTTATTGTCTCGATATCCCTCATTTCCCCCACTAAAATCACATCAGGGTCCTGACGTAAAGCTGCCCTTAAGGCATTGGCAAAGTTTTTAGAATCATGTCCGATTTCCCTTTGATTAACAATAGACCGATTATGGCTATGCATGTATTCTATTGGGTCCTCAAGGGTTAAAATATGACAATTTCGATCTCGATTGATAAAGTCAATCATGGAAGCTAAAGTAGTGGATTTCCCACTACCAGTTGGTCCTGTAACTAGTACAAGTCCCCTTTTCTTTACTGCTAAATCTTTAATTACTGGAGATAACCCCAAACTCTCTATTGTTGGTACGGTTGGAGGTACAACCCTTAAGGCCATACTAAAAGCGCCCCTCTGTTTGTAGGCGTTTACTCTAAATCGTCCCAGCCCAGGGCAAGAGTAGGTTAAATCAATCTCCCCCTGTTTTTCCAACTGTAAAAATTCCTCCTCCGAAAGAAGCTCCTTTACCATTTTGGTGGCGTTTTCTATAGAAACAATGTCATTACCTATCCTATTCAGTTCCCCATTGACCCTAATGATAGGGGGAACTGCAACAGTTATATGTAAATCTGATGCTTTTGAATCTATCGTTTCCTTCAACAGTGTAGTTATGTCCATCCTATTCCTCCTAGTCTAATCCATAGGCAACTCGAATTAGTTCGTCAGTAGTGGTTACCCCTTCTAAAACTAAATCCTTGCAATTTTCCCTCAAGGATGTCATCCCCTGCAGAAAGGCTGTTTTCCGAATATTATCTAAACTAGCCCTTTCATCAATTAATCTTCTAATAGCTTCATTAACAGGCAAGATTTCCTGTACAGCCTGTCGCCCCCTATACCCTGTATAATTGCACTCATTGCACCCTTTACCCTTCTGCAACAAAATCTCTTCAGTTAATCCCAACAATGCCATTTCTGAAGGGTTTGACATGTAAGTGTATTTACATGATCCACAGATTTTTTTAATAAGCCTTTGGGCAATAATTCCCACCACAGAAGAAGAAACAAGATAAGGCTCGATTCCCATATCCACCAATCTCGTCACAGTAGAGGTAGTATCATTTGTGTGCATTGTACTCAATACTAAATGTCCTGTAATAGATGCCCTTACAGCTATTTGAGCTGTCTCAGCATCCCGTATTTCCCCAATCATAATTACATCAGGGTCTTGTCTTAAAATAGACCGCAATCCACTGGCAAAGTCAAGTCCTGCTTTATTGTTTACCTGTACTTGATTGATACCCGATAGACGATATTCCACAGGATCCTCTACCGTTACAATATTTCTGTTAATTTGATTTAACTCCTTCAATGCTGCGTATAAAGTTGTGGTTTTCCCACTACCAGTAGGCCCAGTGACTAATATAATACCATAGGGTTTTTTTATAATCCGTTCAAAGCTTTTCATGTTGGATTCTGTAAACCCCAGTTGAGTCTTTGAAAGTACAAAGCTACTTCTATCCAATATTCTAATCACTACCTTTTCTCCAAACACAGTAGGTAGTACTGAAATCCGCATATCCACTTCTCGATCCTCCACCATCATTTCAATCCTACCATCTTGAGGTAGTCTTTTTTCAGCTATATCCATTTTCCCAAGAATCTTGATCCTAGAAACAATAGCCAAATGGGCAGATTTTGCCACAGTCATAATCTCTTGCAAATCCCCATCTATTCTATAACGAATCCTCAAGTTATTTTCAGATGGTTCAATGTGGATGTCACTGGCCTTTAACTTTACTGCTTGTTTGATAAAAGAATTCACCAGTCTTACCATCGGAGCATTACTGACTTCGTTTAAAGAGTTGTTTTCTAGTTCCTCAACTCCATCTATTTCATATTCCTTTCTAAAGTCCCTGATGGCTTCCTCTGCACTTTCTCTACCATAGTAACGGGCAATAGCATCCTCTACATTCTTCTTAGTAGTAATGGCAGGAACAATCTCCAAACCTGTAGCTATTTTGACATCGTCAATTGCAAAAATATTCAAAGGGTCCGCCATGGCGACCATCAGCTTATCTCCATCTTTTTTCACTGGAATTAATTTGTGTCTCTTGGCTAAACGTTCACTAATCAACCTCGGAACATCCGACTGAATAAGATATTTCTTTAAATCTAAATGGGGTATGCCCAATTGGAACTCCAGAACTTCGATGATCTGAGTCTCCTGTACGTACCCTTCGTCTATCAATGCTTCACCAATTTTTTTGCCAGTGGCCTTTTGTAACTGTAATACCTTTTGCAATTGCTCTTGGGTAATTAGACCCGCATCAATCAGCAAATCCCCTAGTCTTTTATTTTTAGCTGCCATATGCATCCCTCTTTTATAACATTCAGTTAAACTGTCTAAGAAACCTTCCACCGTAATATTAATGCTAGATAAAAAATAAAAAACTAACACTATATTAGGTATATATTGTTAGCCGGTTACGCCACTACATCAGTACAGCATAAGGCGTCCACATATATCTGCACATCATTTGTATCTTTTTTTATTATTAATTTTCATGCAACGCTCTTTCTAATAAATACCCACCTCTATGTATATTTAATTCTACAATTTTATTCATAATCCTTCTTTTTATCCATAAGATTTAATTAAACATATATTTCATTCAACAATATTAAACAAAATAAAAACCGAGGCAACTAATTTCACCACGGTTTTACAAGCAAAATATATTAATCCCCTTTTCTTTGGGGGACTACCATCTTTAAAATATGTTTTTCTATTTTTCTTACAAACTCTGTCCACCAAAACTCTTTACTTACAATGGGTATAACTAAAACTGTATAAATTCCCATTCGATTTCCACCTAAAACATCAGTAAAAAGCTGATCTCCAATAATCGCTGTGTTATTAACACTTGTATTCATCATAGACATTGCCCTTTTAAAAGCCCCAAGACGAGGTTTTACTGCCCGATGAATCGCTTGAAGTTTTAATTCTTCATTAAATTTAACTACACGATCCTCAGTATTATTTGATACCAAGCACACTTTAAATCCTTCTTTTTCAAGTTTAAGAAGCCATTGCTTTGTTTCTTCACTGGCAAATTTCTTATCCCATGCTACTAAGGTATTGTCAATATCAATAATAAGCCCCTTGATATTTCTTTGTTTTAATTGATTTAGATTTAAATGAAATACAGATTCCACGTATAAATCTGGCGTTAATAGTTTCACTTTTTCACCCCATTATCCTTTTATATATATTAGTTTTATTATTACCAATTTTAATAAATTAATTAATCAAGAATATATGTACTGGGAAAACCCAGTTGTGCCCTAATCCCAATAGGTTTTAAACCTCATTTTTCCTCCATCAAGCCTTTTATCTTGTGGTTTTGTCAAAGAATCCTTTGCATCTTGAAAACTCCTCATCATTTCCTCCTCGCATCCTGGACAATACTTATGATGGGCCGATAAAAGTAAGCCATCACATCTCAAGCATTGAAGATTTAAGTTTAAGTTAGTAATCTCAACCAATCGTCCATCCCTGACAAAATTATTCACCACATGAACCGGGATCCCTAATCTTTGTTCTATCTCAAATGCGGTAGAACCTGGATATTCTCTCAAATATTCTCTAATTTTATCAAATATCTCCTCTACAATTTTAAAGCAGGTGGAGCAATAATCCTGCAATGAATTTTCATGGATTGGTGTTTTACATTTTCTACAGGTTTTTACTTTTATCCTATTGCTCTTCATAGCCCCACATCCTTTAAGAATTTTAAATAGGACACTAAATTGCATCTAATATTATATAAATATTATAACATATTTACCAGTATCGGTTTATTTTATTTCCTCAGCAATAGATTTCCTAGGAAATAAGCATTTTTCAACATTTCTCCTTGTATAGCGGGCTTTTTCTATAATTTTTTCAGCTTCAGTCCCTAGGAGTATAGTCCTGATTTCTACAGTCCTTTTGATTGATAATAAGTTTTTATGGAACAAAATAATAAGGCACCGCCACGTATAAATAATACGCAAGGATACCTGATTGTTGCAGTGACGCAGAAAATCATGACCCTTCAACAGACTAGACTAGATTTGCAAGCCCATCAATATAGCATCATAGAACTTCCCATCCACATAAAACTCTCTTGTTTTTCTACCTTCAACTACAAAACCTAACCATTGGTAAAGATTTATACCTCTAATATGGTCTTCCCTTACTCTTAAATTAATTTTTCTTATAATAGACGTTTCTTTACTCCATTGAATCAAACATTCTACTAAATTTTTCCCAATTCCCATTCCCCAATATTCTTTTAAGACACTCACACCAAACTCCCCTGTATGCTCTACCCGTGGTCTAGCTCCTCCAGAAAAACTTAAATTTCCAACTATTTCACCTTCCACTTCTGCCACAATAAAGAGAGCATTCCTTTGCTTTGAGATTTTATCTATCATCTCCTCTTCCATTTCTACTGTCATATGAAATTCACCTATTCCAAATGTTAAAAAATCCGATTCTCCAGCTATTGTGTTGATATATGTAATAATTTTTCCAGCATCAGATTTATTTGCTTCCCTAATGGTTAAAATTTTCCCATTCTTTAAATTGATCTTTTGCTTTTCCATCATTTACAATCCTCCCCTGATACTCACTTTGTTTATATCATTTTTCTACTTTGGCATTACATCTTTTTATTTGTGTATATACTTATATTCCTTTTTCCATCATACACATAAAACCTAATTCTTTAAATCCCTGTTTTTTATAAAAGACATCAGTTTCATCCTTGGAGGTAAACAAGATAATTGTATTCACTCCTAGGAGCTTTAACTCAGTTTCTAATGTCATCATAAGACTAGCTCCGATTCCCTTCCCCTGTGAATCAGCTACTACAAACATCTCCATTAAATTGTAATGCATCCCCAAATACCATTGTTGACAATTACCAAAAATAGCTCCTTTTATTTCTCCACTTTCTAGATATTTCATTCCTACAAAATGGGGAGTATTATAGATATTCTCCAGTCTTTTATAAGCTGTTGCTACCGTCCATCTATCGTTCCATGGTTCAGCATTAAAAAGCTCTACATACAACTCGGCATATTTCATTAAATCCTCTTTGTCCATTTTATATATTCCCGTCATTATTATCCCCCTTGAATTTCTTATTTTACTTAGTTCTCTAATTATAGTTGTGCTTAATATTACTTTACATCGTATTAAAAATTAATTATTCAGCTATTTCTAAAAACCTTAAATTTAGTATACTCAATAGTTATTTATTCCATAATAAACCACATCTTCAAAATATTCAAATAAATATTTTTTTATCTTAATTACTTATGCCATAAGAAAACTCCCCTGTAATTATACCAGGAGAGTTTTCAAATGTTTTTTTACTCGTTGATTACCGCTAAAGAGAACTTTTGTGGTCCTTGAGGTACGTTATATGCGTTTATCTCAATTTGGTAAGTACCACTTTGAGGGCTATTGATAAACACATTCTCAACGTTGTTTTTGTAATCCCAGTTGTTGTTGTATGGAGAAGAGAAGTCATTACCAACATATTGAGTTCCATCTGGTGCAGTGATGATTAAGTCGATATCGTTAACTAATGCATTAGTAGCTGTTGTACTACCTGGATAGTCAGTCCATACTAAAGTGAACTTAAGTGGTTTCCCAGCAGTTGCATTGAAAGTATAGTTAGCACTTTGACCTGTTGCTAATCCAGTACCTTCATTTACATAAGCTACTCTTGTGGCCTTGTCAATGTTTACTCTACCCCATCCTTGGTGAGGGCTTGGGTAGCCCATTCCCATATCAGTTGCACTTGCGATTAACGCAGCTTTGATTAAAGATGGCTTAGGAGTAATTCCCCTAACACTGATAAAGTTTTCCCTTAATAAGGCTACCGCACCTGCAGTTACAGGAGTTGCCATAGAAGTCCCCCCCATATATGCGTAGTAGCTATTATAATTTGCCCAAAAGGAGCTATCTCCAGCCAGCTCAGATCTTGTAGATAAAATATAGGTCCCTGGAGCGACTACATCTGGCTTTACTCTACCATCTTTTGTATACCCTCTAGAGGAGAAGGAAGCCATTTGATTAATATTGTCAGCAAGAGAACCAAAGGATGGTCTGTAATTCTCAGAAGCTCCAACTGAGATTGCATTTTTAGCAGTTGCAGGACTTCCTACTGTTTTAGTGCTTGGACCAGCATTACCATTTGCAATAAGTATCGTCATATCATTGTTCCAAACATACTCGTCAACTTGTCTAGAGCTAGTTGTATAAGCACCAGCTACGTCAGATCCCCAAGAATTCGTGTGGATTCTAGCCCCTTGATTCCAAGCTTGTGCAAATAAGTCATTTAGGTTAGACGGTAATCCACCTAATCCGCCAGCACTATCAAGTACAGATTGAAATACTAAAGTAGCCCCTGGAGCTATCCCCTTATGGGCACCACTAGATCTTGCGCCAGATCCTAAAACAGAACCAGCAACGTGGGTGCCATGACCATGGGGGTCATCTGCTGTGGATCTTCCTAAAGCATAGATTGCCTTAATTCTACCTTGGAAGTCTAAGTGCATTGAACTGTCATTCTTACCTCTTGAAAGACCAGTATCACAAACAGCCACGATTTGTCCTGTACCATTTAGTCCAGTGCTGTTTCTTAAAACATCCGACTTGATGATCTTATCAGCTTCTTGGTTGAATACTTGGAACTCTTCTTCAGCTGTAATTGATACAACTTCGTGAGATAAAGCTAAGTCCAATATCGAATCCATCTTCTTTTTAACTGATTGATGTCTATTTTCAGCTTTACCATTAGCAGTAAAGTACTCAATATTTGCTTTAGCTAATGCAGACATACCCTTTTCAAATAACTTAGGATCAATCTTGTAGATTGCTAAGAAGGGTTTAATTCCTTTAATAAAGTCTAATTGAAGAACCTCCTCTGCAACAGAAGCATCAGCTTGGACGATGAAGCTGTATTGAGGAATATAATCTCCGATTACAACCTTCATTGCAGTTAATTCCTTCTTTTGATCTTCCGTGATTGGTCCATTAAACTCAAGAATATAAGTTTTTCCATCATGAACTTCAAACTTTTTTCTTATTCCTTTTGGAATATTATTCATTTCATCTTCATATACTAAACTGGCTCCTGAAGAACTTACCGATTTTAGACTATTAGCAGCTCCTAACCCCACGAATTCCAATTCAGCGCCTTCAACTGCTTGGTTAGCAAAAGAAAAACTACCTACCAAAAGTACTACGACTAATAGTACGCTCAAAAGACTAAACGATTTCTTAATCATACAATGACCTCCTTAATTTTTTTAAATAAGAAACTGTAGTGCCCTCTTATTAGGTAGCTGCTTTATTACAATCCCTCGACAAATTTCACAGCTTGTTCTAAAAATTCAGGTTTCATAATATGGTTATTTGTGTTAAAATGTAAAAAAGCTTGTCCCCCTAATAAAAGTATTGCTCTGGTCGGCAATCTAAACATGGTGGACCAAGCTTTTTTTTATGGCCCCTCCTAACAACTTTTCACCCCCTCTACACAAAGATATGAGTTCACACTTGCTCAGCAGGGCGTGTTGTGTCTATTAAAATTTTGGCATACTATTACCCTACAATACCAATTTATAGTATTCTGAATTTTTTGACAAGTTCCAAATATTTTATTTACAGTTAATTATTACTAATTTTTACATCCTATCTCCTAATATCTCACCATCGCTCCGATTCACTCATTTATTTTTATAAGTGTGATTTTATTATTTTTTTTACGTAAAAAACACCATCAGGAAAACCTTTTCCCTCTGGTGCTTATGTAAGTCTTATGCCCTTTGATTGTTTCTAATTTTTTGAAAATACACTTTACTTGCATTGATATTGCCCATATCACAGTAAAGTTCTCCTAACAAACTATAAACCACATTTAATTTACTTCTACAGTTATTTTTCTCAAGATAATATTCGGACTTCAATAAATATTCTTCAGCCTGTAAAAACGACTGCCTAGCTTTGTATATCTCCGAGGAAAGTATGTATGCATCTGTTAATAAAATTTCGCTAAGATTTTTCTCTTTGGAAATCAACATTATTTCATCTAGCAAGTGGATTGCACCATCAAAGTCATTAATTTTATAGTAGGAATGGGCTATGTTTAATAAGAATATACCAACCCGTTGTTCTTCTATTTGCTCTTTATAAGAGACAGCCTTTTTCAGTGCTCCCCGAGCATTACTTGGTTCCCCAATCTTATTATAGAGCATGGAAGCATTTTCAAAAATCCTTATTAAAGTATCAATATCAATTTTGCTTTCCCTATGTAGTAATCTCTCATAAATTTTTTTAGCCTTTTCATAATTCTTTAAATAGAAGAATGTTTCAGCTTCAATTAATGTTACCTCATCGTGTAGTGAATCATTTGCATACTTTAGGTTCTTAAATTTTTCGATTTCTTGTAGTGTTAAATCAAATTTTGCAGTTTTCCCATAACAGACAATTTTATTAAACAATGATTTAGCTTTAATCTCATTGCTATTGGGTAATTTAGTACTATCGGCTAATAAATAGGCTTTATCGCCATAGAAGGCCGCCTGTTCAAATAAAGACATTTTAATATAGCATTTAGATATCCTGATATAAAGTATAGCAATATACTCCACTTTTCTAGCAGCTATATAATACTCTAATGAATTAAAGTAGTCTGCCAGCGTTAAGTTGTACTCTCCTTTGTCAAAATAGTACTTACCACGGATAATGAATATTTCTGCTTCCTTCTCCTGTAGCTCCCACTGGTTTGCTAATTCTATCATCCTTTCAAAACTTTCGAATACATGCTGTTGATCTGCTTCTTTTTTATTCTTTAAAATCGGCTTTAGGCTATCCATGTTTTCATCTACAATATTACTAGCCTGTTGTTCTTCAGATTCCAGCAAGTATTCAGGAGTAATTTCTTGTCCTAAATTTTTATAGAAGCCGTTTAATTTTATAGCGATGATTGTTGCAGTTTTACGATTTAATCTTCTCTTACCATTTTCAATCATGCTAATCAAACTTCTAGTAATTCTTTCATCTGTAAGTTGATCCTGTCTAAGACCTAGTTTCTTTCTTAAAATCTTAATTTTTTTTCCCGGACTTAAAATCTCCATCAAAATCCCTCCTCTCATTTTTTTAAAAGTGGTGTTCGTTGTAGTATATAAAACTTATTTTAAAGAAAAAATAATAATCAGACCCCTATTATTTATTAAATAGATATACAAAATATTATCACCTAGAAAATTAGTAATTATTCTTTATTTGAATTTGTTTCATACAATGTCCCCTATTTATTTATATTAACAAATATATTCTCGCTTGTCTAAAGATTTTACAAATAAAATTTATTAAATTTCGTTAAATGTAAACTGTATATTTATTCAATCCTCTAATTTCAATAATCTATCTCAATAGATAAATCTAATTTGAAATTTTTGATAAATTTGAGGGGGCTAAATTTTGTCACACCAATAACATTTAATTTTTTTATAATACGCTAAATTTATGTGAAAAAAATAGGACCTACACTTTAGCAGATCCTATTTTTGCATATCATAATTATACTATTTTAGTGGTCCAATCCTCTACATTCCATACATCAGTTACCCAGTCTTCATAAAAATCTGGCTCATGGGAAACTAATAAAACCGTTCCTTTAAACTCTTTTAATGCTCGTTTTAGTTCTTCTTTTGCGTCAACATCAAGGTGGTTTGTGGGCTCATCCAGTATCAACCAATTAATTTCTCTTAACATAAGTTTACACAGTCTAACTTTTGCATTCTCACCACCACTCAAGACCATCATTTGACTGGTTATGTGTTCATTTGTTAAGCCACACTTTGCCAACGCTTGCCTTACTTCAAAATTTGTAAGACCAGGATATTCTTCCCAGATTTCTTCAATAGCTGTGTTATTATTGTCACGACCGCTTTCCTGCTCAAAATAACCTGGGAACAAATAGTCTCCCATTTCTACTCTACCTGCTACAGGCTTTAATATTCCTAATAGGGTTCTTAACAACGTTGATTTACCCAGACCATTAACCCCTCGAATTGCTACCTTTTTACCTCTTTCTAGGGTAACATTTAGAGGTTTGGTAAGTGGTTCATCATACCCAATGACTAAATCCGTAGCCTGGAAAATTAATTTACCAGGTGTTCTAGCCTCCATGAATTGGAATGTAGGCTTAACTTTTTCCCTCGGTCTTTCTAGTCGTTCCATTTTATCAAGTTGTTTTTGTCTACTCTTAGCTCTACCAGTAGTAGATATACGGGCCTTATTACGGGCTATAAAATCTTCTAATCTCTCAACTTCCTGTTGCTGCCTTTCATAGGCCTGTTGCTGTTGTTGTTTTTTGATTTCATAAAGTTTCATAAATGAATCGTAATCGCCAGTGTATCGGGTAAGGGTTGCATTTACCACATGATAGATTACATTCACCACATCATTCATAAAAGGTACGTCGTGGGAAACTAAGATAAAGGCATTTTCATAGTCCTTCAGATATCTTTTTAACCACTCAATGTGCTCAACATCTAAATAGTTTGTGGGCTCATCTAGGATTAAAATAGTAGGATTCTGTAATAACAATTTAGTTAATAACACCTTTGTTCTTTGTCCACCACTTAAGTCCGCCACGTCTTTATCTAATCCTATTTCTCTTAGTCCAAGTCCGTTAGCTATTTCTTCTATTTTAGCATCAATCATATAAAAACTATTGCTTTCTAATATACTTTGGATTTCTCCTACATCCTCCATCATTTTGACTAACTCTTCTTCAGATGCCTCCGCCATATCTTCATAAATTTTAAGCATTTCTGCTTCTAGGTCAAACATTCCTTGAAAAGCCTCCCTCAAGGCTTCTCTGATGGTTTTTCCCTTTGTTAAAACCGTATGCTGATCTAAATATCCTACAGTTACACGGTTAGACCATTCAACATTACCTGCATCGGGCATTAACTTCCCAGTGATAATATCTAAAAAGGTTGATTTACCCTCACCGTTAGCACCAACTAACCCTACATGCTCCCCCTTTAATAATCGGAAGGATACATCTTGAAATATCTTTCTGGCCCCAAAACCATGACTCATTTCAGTAACAGTTAAAACGCTCATATCTTTCCCCTTTTCTATCTTTAGTATCGTTTTCTACCTTACCATTGTACTAGATATGCTGTATATTCTCAATTACTTTTATTAGAAAAAGGCATTTATAATTTAAACTTAAAGCAGAAGATAATGTCTTTTCAACTAACACAGATGCCTGTTCAAAAGGCGCTAGATTCAAGGAAAAAAAAGCTTCAGCGAACGCCGCGTATCATAATACGCAAGGGTGCTGAGGCTTTGCAGTGACACAGAAGATAATGTCTTTTCAACTAACACAGATGCCTGTTCAAATGGCGTTAGATTCAAGGAACAAAAAGCTTCAGCGAACGCCGCGTATCATAATACGCAAGGGTGCTGAGGCTTTGCAGTGACACAGAAGATAATGCCTTTTCAACAGGCATCTTAGGCTTCCATTATAAAATATGTTATATCATCATCATTTTCATTTGTAATGGTCACATCACTGATTTCTTGGTCTATTTTACTTTTCAACACACTTAAATCTTCTTGATTATTGCTTTTCATTATTTCTATTAACCGTTGCTTGGAGATGAGATTTTCAGATTTAATGGATTCCGTAAGACCATCGGTGAAAAATATGATTCGATCTCCTTTATTTAAAAGCACTTTTGCGTCCTTATAGTTTGGTTGAAAGAATTCCCCCATTTTACAGATTGGGAAACCCTCACTATTTTTTAAATACTCTATTTCTCCTGATTTCCTGAATAGGATTGGTATGGTATTCATCCCTCCTGAACAGTAGGATATTTCCATTGTCGTGGTATTGTAGATGGCATTAAACAGAACAATATGCATTTCATCAGGGAATTGAGCTTGATTGAATTGATTATACAAATGCTGTAGTGTTTCACCAGAAGTAATGTATCCTCCATCCCTTTTACGATAATAGTTGTGTCGAATCACCCTTTCTGTAAACACCGTCATCATGGCTGCGGATACCCCATGGCCTGAAACATCAGCGATCACCAATCCAATATTTTCTTCATCAATCTTATGGATATAATAGAAATCACCACTGAGCTTTTCACAGGGATAATTACAGGACACAAATTTCACGTCATTGATGATTACAGACTCTGGAGGCAGTAGCGATTGCTGTACTAATTTTGCATATTCTAAGTCCACTATCATTTTTTCATTATTACGACGGACCTCCATCGTTCTTTCTGCAATAATCTTTTCTAAATTTTCAGCATGAAGTTTAATTGTTTCCTTAGCATCGGCCAGTTGCCTAAAGTGATTTTCTAGATTGTAGAGGAAAATTCCCTTAAAAAGATAGTATCCACTGATAATCTTGTAAATATGCCCAATAACATTGTAGGTATCATAAACACTACGATACAGGGTAAAAGCTACTTCTGTAAAAATAGCATAAACTAATCCTACGATAAAAATCATGAAATATTTATTTTGGGTTCTCCGGAAATCTCTCCACATAAGAATGGCAGATAACAGAAAAGTGATGATAATCCCATATTCTAAATATATTTTAAGCGGAGTAAGTCCTTTCCCCTCAATAAACAGTGGAGGGAAAATTTGGATTTGGAAACTAACTAAATAAAACACTAGAAATGTAATCATGCTGGTGGCTATTAAATAATTGCTTTGATTATGCATAGACTTGTGTCTATAGGAAATCATTGTTGCTAGCAAAATTCCAACAGACTGAATTGTTCTAGAAATTATCCAATATGTAGTGGCCCGTGGTGTAGATGCCTCTACAAATAGCCCCTCCATTCCGTTGTAGGTCATGATATGAAAAAAATCCAACCATCCCATCATAAAAAAAGTCATGGAAAATACCAATAATCTTGTCCTATGTGTTTTAGTGTAGGTATAATAGTGACTGTAAATAAGACAAAATAAATAATGATTGTTATAAATTCTAACAAAGAATGAAGATGCAGAAAAGGCACTGAGTCAAAAACCCAATATATCTTTGATTCAAACATTTCAACGAGGGTAAAGATGCCTATAATAGTAGCCCATAATAATCCTAGTTTAACTAATTCTACATTAACTTTAACAGTACTTTTCTCTTTACTAATAGTCTGCAAATTAATCACCCCTCATTTTATGACTTAGCGGAATTCTCAAACTACCTTTAGTTGCTTAGTGACTCATCCCTTACTTTATTTTTCTTCATAGAAGTGCACTTTTCCTTCTATTATATTAATATTTTACTAATTTCGACTAAATAAGATAAATTTTATGTATCGGTAGTTAACTATGAATTTTCCCTTATACATTCTATGACTGTTTTCCCAAAAACAAATGATAATTCTCTCCTCATACTAATATAATAGTATTAATAAGTAAGTCTATTTTATTGTTTTGGTGCATCTTTCTCTTCCATTGCTACCAATAGATCTTTGCTCATTTTCATAGACTTAGTAACTCTTCACAAAATCAACACTTCTATTTTCCCTAATCAATTAGTTATTTTTTCGGATATGTGTATAGAACACAATCATCTGGCGATACTTTTAATAGATGAGGTTATGCTTGATTCAGGTGTTTTAGTCCCCCTTTAATGCCGAAGGTCAACGTAACCTCATTTATTTTTTATCAATTTATATAATACTTCTTTAGTTAACAATTCAATTTCCTTACTTCATCTGCTAATGCCGAAGAAGCCAAGTGGGTATTCATAGCTGCTAATATATTGTCTTTCGTAAAATTTCGGGTTGTCTTCCTTGTATAACAATACCCCTGTATCAAATTCTCAGTGATTTTAATGACCCTTATGTTCCTTTGAGTAATTTCCATTCCCTTTTGATACATGATGGTTATAGGAGTCTTATTTACCAAGGAATAATTTAATAGGAAATCAACCATATTCTCACCTCTTATCTTATTATATCTCATTGTATCAGAACACATGTTCTGTGTAAATGTTATTTGGCAAAAAAATTTAAAGCAGCATAGCTGCTTTATCAGTATCATCCTTTTCCCCTTTAATTATCTCTATTTTGGAAGGATTTGTATAATTTTTTTACTGCTCGCTTTTCAATTCTAGAGACATATGATCTTGAAATTCCCAGCATCTTTGCTATTTCCTTCTGGGTCATACAGCCTCCATTACAAATGCCGTATCTAAGTTCTATCACAATCCGTTCTCTTTTCTTCAAGACGGAAGCCATCTTGTTATACAATCGTTTAATTTGCATTTTTAGTTCTACTTCCTCTAGTACTTTATCCGCTTCTGTCCCGAGTAGATCAAGAAGAGATATTTCATTGCCCTCCTTATCCATTCCTATTGGTTCCTGTAGTGATACTTCTGTTTTGATTTTTTTGCTGGATCTTATAGTCATCAGTATCTCGTTTTCTATGCATCTAGCTGCATAGGTGGCTAATCGTGTACCTTTGTTCCGATTAAAGGTTGTGATTCCTTTTATTAATCCAATTGTACCAATAGAAATCAGATCATCAGAATCAACGCCAATATTGGAATACTTTTTCACTATGTGAGCGACTAGCCTTAGATTTCTCTCCACGAGAACATTTCTAGCTTCTTCATCTCCAGCCTCATATTTTTCTAAGTAAATGGCTTCCTCTTCTGGGGTCAGAGGTTGAGGGAAGGATGTACTGCTGCAAATATAAGATACTGCCAACATTAAAGGTTTAAACACTAAAGGAACCATTCCAGTCATTAAAGCCCACATGTAGATAACACCTCCTTGAACAACCTATATGATAGGTCACTTTAAATATTATGATTCATTATCTACAAATGTGCATGTACTGAAAATTTTAGGTTTGTCAGCATTGGTCTTTTTTTAAAGCTTATTTTCTTTTTTGATTTTTTGCTGCAAATAATTACAATTTCATCACTATTCTATGGAAATATTCATGACTATCATCAAATCCATAAAATATTATTTTCTCTTTATTTGGTAAATACTGTTGTTTTTTTGTCGATTTATCCAGTCGTCATCAGATTTATGTCATTATAACATTATCACAAATAGATATAGCGTAACGGCAAAAAAAGCCCCCAATTCATTGGGAGCACTAGAACTTTTACTTTTGTATTTGGTGATTCAACTTTAGGGGTTGTCATATGCTTGTTTTGAGAATATCAATACCCCAACTCCTTCATCTTCACCACAATCTCTCGAAAAACAGGTACTGCATTTCCTCCACCAGACCTTCCATTTTGGAGAAAAACTGTAACGGCGTACTTTGGTTTGTCTGTAGGATAGTAGCCTGTAAACCATGCGTGGAGCACCGATTGACCCTTTTCTGTAGATTGGGCTGTCCCCGTCTTTCCAGCTGATGATTTTGCTAATTCTTCACCGATTCCCTTGCCAGTTCCCTTTTGCATGACTAAGCCCATCATATATTGTAGTTTTTTAATCGTTTCTTTTTTCAATGGTTCTTTTTCAAACTGTCGTGCCTGTACCTTTACTTCTTCTAATAATGCCATCTCTACTTTCTCCTGAAGGTTATTCACTACTTCATCAATTAGATAGAGTGTCCTTCTTCTACCACCATTGGCAATGATTTGCGTTAGTTGATTAATTTGTAGGGGGGTGGCTTCTATTTGCCCTTGTCCTATGGATATATTGCCTATGGCAGGTCCTTTTAAATAATCTCCCGTTGGAAGATTTCCCTTTTCTTCCTCTATTAAACCAATATTTAATTTATGATTAAAGCCTAAATGCTCGGCCATTTCCATAATTTTTTCTGCCCCAATCCTCTGCCCTACTTGAATAAAGGTGGAGTTACAGGAGTTTGCAAAGGCCTCCTGAAAGGTAATTTCTCCATTGCCCCCTTGGCTATGGGAATTACAGCGGATGGCTACATTCCCTACCTCTTCTACTCCATCACAAAAGAATACTTCATCTAGATCCACAAGTCCTTCCTCTAGGGCTGCAGCAGCCACCACTATTTTAAATATTGAGCCAGGGGGGAAGGTCATTTGAATCCCTTTGTTAAATAATTCATCTCCTTTACTATTGAGGTGCTTACTTATGTTATAGGGATTAAAATTTGGTCGACTTGCCATAGCAAGTATTTCCCCTGTCTCCACATCACTGACCACTACAGCCCCTCTACTTTCTTGCTTGTCTAGAGCCGCCTCCACAATTGCTTGAATGTGATAATCAACCGTCAGTTTGATATGTTTTTCATCTTTGTTGGTATTGACAACAGTATAGCCTTCCCCAGGCAGGAGCCTCTTACGTCCATCTAGCACTGCTGCAATAGACTTTGTACCTTGTCCAGCCAAGACATCCTCCATGGATCTTTCAAGCCCTGACATACCTCTTTTATCCACTAGGCCGATATATCCTATCACATGGCTGAGTAGATTTTTGGTATCATATCGACTTCTTTTTTCAATAACAAAAAACCCTCTGGTATTCACCAAACGCCGATCATTCCAGTCCAGCTCCTGCTTCATCGGAATTTCCATTATATGTTTTGCCCGCTTTATTCTGCTATTCAATTCAATAGTAGAAACTCCCGTCAAACTACTGAGGAAGGATAAGTTCTCTCTATTGCTTTGAAATAGCTGTGGAAAGATTACCCCTATTGTTTCCTCAGTTCTATCCGTCAAAGGGATTAGGTTTCGATCATATATGATACCCCTACCACTGGAAAGGGGAATGGAGATATTTCTTTGCTTGTTGACCTCTGTAGTGTAGAGATCATTTTTCATGATTTGAATATAAAAGAGCCGACCCATTAAGGCTACAATCATAATTGAGGCCACCATCCCCATGATGATTAATCTTTTACGATTGACTATTGCCCCTTCTTCACTGTCTCTTTTAGTGTGGTCTTTCCTTGATCTTGGCATAAAAAACCCCCTATGTTTTTTCTGTATTATCGCCAAAAACATAGGGGAGTAAACTTTTATTCTTATTCTAACTTTTTTCGCAGAAGGTGATAAGGTTCAACCACCTGATCAATCTTTATTTTTACAATCTGCTTTGGATGGGGAGCTACTTCAATTTCATTACCGTTTTCATCCCACATTTTTTCAATAACTGACTTCATTACTTCCTTATGGGGTCCAATGATTTCAATAGCATCCCCACTGAAGAAACGATTTCTTTGTTCTATTGTTGCAATACCTTCAATAGCATCAAAATCCAATACCATTCCTATGAAGTCATAATTTCTAACATAGGATTTTTCTGTATATAAATGTTCATTTTTATCTGGTTTTTCATGATAGAAACCCGTAGTAAAGTCTCTATGGCTGGCTGTTCTTATTTCCTCTAGCCATTCTTCACGACACTCCCAATTTTCTGGGTCCTTTAGATAGCTGTCAATTGCCAGGCGATATGCTCTTACCACTGTGGCCACATAAAAGGTTGTCTTCATTCGCCCCTCTATTTTTAAACTATTAATTCCCGATTCAATAATTTTTGGTATGAATTCTATCATACATAAATCCTTTGAATTCATGATATATGTTCCATGCTCGTCCTCATAGACAGGCATATATTCCCCTGGTCTTTTTTCCTCTACAATATGATACTTCCAACGACAGGGTTGAGCACATTCTCCTCTATTGGCATCACGATTTGCCATATAGTTGCTTAGAAGACAGCGACCTGAATAGGAGATACACATAGCCCCATGAACAAAGGCTTCCAGTTCTAGATCATCTGGAATCTGACTACGAATTTCATTTATTTCATCAAAGTTCAGCTCCCTAGCCAATACTACCCTTGCAGCCCCTTGGTCGTACCAGAACTTTACTGTTCTATAGTTCACATTATTGGCTTGGGTACTAATATGAATCTCCATTTCCGGTACAATCTCCTTTACAATAGAAAAGGTTCCTGGGTCAGAGACGATTACTGCGTCTACTCCAATTTCGTATAACCTTATTAAGTACTCTGGTAACTCCGATAAATCATCATTGTGGGGTATGATATTGGCGGTGACAAATATCTTGGCTCCCCTTTCATGGGCAAATTTCACCCCTTCTGCTAATTCTTCTATTGAGAAATTTTTTGCAGCAGCCCTCAATCCAAAGATTTGTCCCCCTACATATACCGCGTCAGCACCATAAAGGACTGCAATCTTTAATCTCTCTAAATCTCCAGCTGGTGCCAATAGTTCTATATTCCTCATACCTACTCCTCCTGCCTTTTATAACTTAGGGCTAATCCATCACCGATGGGAATAATACTTGTCTCCAATTGGGGATGGTCGCAAATTGTTTCAAGATAACTCCTCATGCGATTGACGATGGTTCTTTTTCTTCTTACCACTAAATCATCGGTGGCAATCATTCCTTTGTAAAGAATGTTGTCGGAAATTAGAAGTCCCCCTGGCTTTAATAAATGGAGACAATCGCTTAAAAAGTCATTATATTGACCCTTTGCTCCATCTAGGAAGATCACGTCATAGCTCCCCTGTAGGAAGCGTAATATTTCTTCTGCATCCCCTTGAAGCAGTCTTACTTGTTCTTCTGCACTAGCTTTTTTAATATTTAACTTGGCTTGATGAATCATGTCTTCATTTCTCTCAATAGTGGTAATGTGCCCATCATGACCCATAGCTCTACAAAAAAGTAAAGAAGAGTAGGCAATGGCAGTCCCTACCTCTAATACTTTTTTTGCGCCAACGGATTTTGTGAGGACGTGAAGTAAAGCCGCTACTTCTTTATGGACAATTGGGACATGATGTTCCTCTGCGTAGATTTCCATATCCCTGAACAATCCTTCTTCTTCTGGTAAAAGCTCTCTTATATAGCTTTCTACAAATTCATTTGTAATATTACTCACCAGTAACACTCCTTTGATTAACAATAAAAAATTTCTATAGAAAAAAAGCCTCTATAGAAATTATTACCTCTATTTTCACGTCTTATTATATTATTTACTCGAAAAAAAAACAATCACTGTTATGATTTATTCTTTGGCTTAATACTAACTGGACGTAAAGAATAAGTAAAGGCAGTCCTAAGACTGCCAGAGATAGTTGAACAAACTGTAGATAGTTGTTATGTTTATTATTCTTTTTCTTACCCTTTAATATCCACCTCTATTGATTCCCCTATGATCTTGTAGATGTCTGTCACCATTTGAGTAAATCGATATTCTGCCTCTATATACTCAGCTACAATAGCTTCCTCCATAATATGTCTTTGAAGTTCCTCTAGCTTTGTTAATTTGTCAGCCTCAACTTGTTGCCCCCTCATTTGAGCACTTTGGACTTCAAAACGATGTTTTTTAAAATCCTCCATCATTTCTTTAATTTCAGGGTTTTCTTCAAGTTTCTTTTGAAGCTCTTTGAATGACTTATATTCGATACTTTCCTTTAGTGCCTTTGCCAACTGATGTGCTTTATCGTAGACATTCATTTATTAAGCCCCCTTTTACGTTCTGAATAGTGTAATAAGTTATATAGAAAGTTTTAATGACCTAGAAGGAAGAATAGTTTACATAATAACTCGCATATATTGTTCTATTGTACATTAAAATCCCCTAAAAATCAATCCCCTACAGGGACATAATTAAAGGCACAAGTATAGGAACCATAGTAGATAGCGCAACTCCAGTTATAAAAGAAATGATAGCAACTGTGCCATCGGTGGCTCTTGAAATGATTGGCAGGGTTGTATCCATAGCAGTGGCCCCTGCTGGTGCAATACTCTCCACTTTCCCGATATACTTGGCGATTAGAGGTATCGTGACTAGGGCAATGACTTCTCGACTAACATTAGTAACAAATGCCAATGTTCCCAACTCGGCACTATGCTTAGATAACTCTATGGCCGACAGGGTATACCATCCAAAACCTGCTCCGATGGCGCCTGCCTCCTTTAGGGGCATCTTTATGATAAGCCCCATCAGCATTGTACCTACTATACTGCCAACTCCGATCATCATAGGCACCAACAAAACCTTTACTCCCATTTTTTTTATTTTTTCAAGGATATCCTTCTGTCTTCCGATATCAATCCCCACAAAGAATAGTAAAAGCCATAGCCCAATATTGATCATTAATCCCATATGGGGTACTAAAAAAGCTGGAAAGGCGAAAAAGCCCACTGCTATACCTAATACAACTGCTAATAATATTCTAATTGTCATCCTCCACCTGTCCCTCCTTCACCCGTAATACTCTATTGGAGATCATTTTGACTCCTAAAACACTGAAAATCACAGAGGATAAGGCCAATAAAAATCCCTGCAATCCTATTCTACTAAAGGAATAAATAATTTCTTTGTCTATGCCAATTTTAACCCCCATAATAAACAGTAGAAACAGTAGGGCAAAGGTTTGGGCTTCACTTGTCCTGTTCATTAAAGGTAGCTTTAATTGATCTTTGGAACCTAGAAAAGCCCCTGCTAACAATATGAGTAAATAGATTAATATGTCCATTAACTTTCCTCCATGATTAGAATGACATCCTTGTTGCTACATTCACTTTGTTTTATCAACACAATAAACTAACATTATGAGTATTCGCCACAAACCTACCTTTGCCCTTCCGCTTCTTCAATATTTTTGTTAAAAAAGACTGCACTAATCCTATCATGCTTTATAAAATCTCTTTTCTCCTGATTTCTTCCCATTTTCCATAAAAAAATCACCCAATTTCTTGAGTGATTTTTCATTATATATAATCTTCCTTAAGTGTGTAATTTTTAATCAGCGTGTTCTTAAACTTCCATAATAACGGGCAGAATCATTGGGCGACGCTTTGTTTTCTCCCATAGGAAATCCTTTAATCCATCTCTGATGGCATTTTTTAGGATAGCCCATTCTCTTTGATTTTGCTGCTCACATAATTCTAGTGCCTTCTTAACCACATCTTTAGCCTCCACCATTAGTACCTCCGACTCCCTTACATAGACGAAGCCTCTAGAGATAATGTCTGGACCAGCTACAATCTTACCACTCTCTTTAGTAATGGTAACTACCACCACCATTAATCCATCTTCAGCCAGGTGTTTTCTGTCTCTTAGGACGATATTTCCAACATCACCTACACCTAGCCCATCTACTAGAACTCTACCTGCTGGTACACTACCATTAATCTTAGCTGAGTCTTTAGTAAATTCAATTATACTACCATTTTGTGCGATGAATATATTTTCTTTATCCATTCCTAAGTCCTCTGCCAATTGGGCATGTTTCATTAAGTGCCGGAACTCACCATGGGCAGGGATGAAATATTTAGGTTTTACAAGTCGATGCATGAGCTTGAGTTCTTCTTGGCAAGCATGACCTGAAACGTGGACTTCTGCCAAACTTTCATATATAACATCTGCACCCTTTTCAAACAACTGGTTTACTACACGGCTTACTAGTTTTTCATTTCCTGGAATGGGTGTTGATGAAAATACGACCAAATCTCCTTTTTGGATTTCTAGCTTTTTATGCTCTGAGCTTGCCATTCTTGATAAGGCTGCCATTGGTTCCCCTTGACTTCCTGTGGTGATAATTACCAGCTCGTGGTCTTGATACTGATCCATTTCATCTATATCAATAAGTAAGTTTTCTGGTAAGGTTAAGATTCCTAACTCTTCTGCAACCCCTACGACATTAACCATACTTCTTCCAGAGACAACAACTTTTCTGTTATGTTGTTGGGCGGCATCCATAACCTGTTGTACCCTGTGAACGTTAGATGCAAAGGTGGCAACGATAATTCTTTGTTTTGTATTTCTAAAGATATTTTGAAAAGTGGCCTCTACTTTTTTTTCTGACATGGTGGCTCCGCGTCTTTCTGCATTAGTACTATCGGCCAACATTACCAAGACACCTTTTTGTCCTAGTTCTGCTATTTTATGAAGATCAATCATTTCCCCAGCGATTGGTGTATAATCTACCTTAAAGTCACCAGTGTGGAATACAACTCCTAGAGGTGTATGGATGGCAATACAGCAAGCATCTGGAATACTATGGCTGGATCTAATAAACTCTACTGCAAAGCTCCCCATCTTAATACTGTCTCCAGGAGTGACTCTTTGTAGATGTACGTTAGACAACTTGTGTTCCTTAAGCTTGATTTCTACTAATCCAAGGGTTAATCTAGTACCATATACAGGTAGATTAATTTTCTTTAAAACATACGGCAATGCTCCAATATGGTCTTCATGACCATGGGTTAAAAATATGCCCTTTACCTTATCTTTGTTCTTTAATAAGTAGGATATATCAGGTATAACCATGTCTATACCCAGCATCTCATCCTCTGGAAAGCTCAAACCACAATCTATGATGATGATTTCATCTTTAAATTCTATTGCAGTCATATTTTTCCCTATCTCATTGAGACCTCCAAGAGGGATTATTTTTAGTTTTGTTGGTTTTCTTCCCAATACTTGTCACTCCTTTTTCTCTATAATCCGCCCATTTGTATTTCTATATTTTCTACAAATATAAATGATTAATCCGTTCTTACACACCTAAAGAATATTCTACCATAGATATCATCTATATTAAATAATATTTTGCCTAATCTACTGTTTCTAATTTATCCTTATATAATATATTCTATCCTAAAATTAAAATTTTAAATGAGAAAAGAAGTATTTTAGTAAATTTATAAGATAAAAAAAAGCCTTGCAAGTACTCGCAAGACTATTCACATTTTGAACAAATCCCGAAAAACTTCACCTTATGATCTTTTATTTTAAACTTGTACTCATTTTCTATTGCGTCTTCTAACTGCTCTAGCAAGTCAATTTCTACCTCTGTTACACCACCACAGATTTGACAAATTAGATGGTGATGCTGATGATCATCATCGTGATTGTTGTACTCATATCGACTACAACCATCATCTAGGTTCAGCTTTGAAATCAGTCCCATTTCATCTAACAACTGTAGTGTTCTATAAACTGTAGCCAATCCAATTTCTGGACATTTTTCCTTTACTATGTCATAGATTTCCTCAGTATTTAGATGTTCTCCTTGATTAGTAAATAGTACCTCTAGGGTAGCTCTTCTTTGGGGAGTCAGTTTTAATCCTTTCTCCTTTAACCTGTCCTTTAATTCTTCCATTAGGTTTTCCATTATCTCACCTACATTTCTCAAATAATAACACTTTTCAAATAAAAGTATATACTTTTAAGGGTGTTTTGTCAATCCATTATTTTCAAATAATAATACTTATTTCATCTGCCAACTGAATATAATCAGGGGTCACATGACAGTTGTAGGCATAGAATTCTACACCTTTTTCCTTTGCCATTGCCACTGCTTGATAGATCTTTTCATCCATATGAAAATTTGGTGTAAAAAGATCCCCATCACTTCTTTGGATGATAAAAAATACTGCTCCACGAATACCTTCCTCCACTGCATTAATTAGCTCTAATACATGCTTCCTTCCTCTGTCTGTGGGGGCGTCGGGGAAGGTGGCTAATCCAGACTCCCTTACTAACGTACCACACTTAGCTTCTATAAGGGCATGATTCCCATTTTGGTCATCTAAGGAAAAGTCAAACTTACTTTTGCCATAAAAAACCTCTCTCCTTACCTGATTATACCCACTAAAATAAGGAATCAATCCTTCTTTAAAATATTTTTCTAATATTGTATTGGGGAGTTTCGAATCCAAAGCCACCAATATGTCATCCCTATATGCAAATAATAAATCGTAACAGGTTTTTCTGTGGGGCTCATCTACTCTCCTTAATATAACCTTTTCACCTGGTATTAACAACTCTTTCATTCTGCCAGTATTAGGCACATGGGTGATACAGACTTCTCCATCTATCAATACCTCTGCTACAAATCGATTGATTCTTTTTTGAAAAATGCCAGTTATCTTATTACCTTCAATATTTACTCTCATATTTTTCACCTACTTATGTTATACTAAATCTAAGATAAATATGTCGAATAAAGTATTCTATGAGGGGGGTTAATCCACTTGAAAACATTTTTTAATATGATTCATGGATTATTCCTAGGGTTTGTCCTCGGCATGACCCTAGCAGTAGTAGTCAATGAATATGTGCCTGACGTTGAGGCTTACTTTCATCCAGCATATATCATCCCAAGTCTAGCTGCCATTGGGGCAATAATTGGTTTTATTAAGGGCTATAATCATCACGGTAGATTCCTGTTTCCTATATTCTCTACAGTAGGAACCATTATCATACCAATCCTTTCCCTAACAGCATTGCTTATTATTTTGGGATACGATCGTGCCTTAACTTTACCACCAGTACTATTTAAAACAGGTTTTGGCTTAAGTCAAATGGATACTCAATTAAGTACTTATATATTAAGTATTTTCCTTACTCTATCGGCGGTAGCGGCCCTTATATCGAGTTTTTCCATAAATAAAAGAAAAAGATGGACTTGGTAGTCCATCTTATTCTTCTTCTGCATCTACAATTGCTTCATAAGCAGCAACTACATTTTCATATTCTTCATCATCTTCAATTGCTATTAAAGTATATTCTTCTTCACTTTCACTAACAATTTTGAATATGTAAGCATCTTCATCTTCATCGCCTTCTACTGGCGCAAGGATTGCATATTCGTTTTCTTCTACTTCAAGAGTCATTAAAATCTCAAATTCCTCTTCTTTACCTTGCTCGTCTACTAATGTTATAAAGTTTTCTCTTTCTTCCATTTTAAAATTCTCCTTTCCATTTGGTCTTAGCCACTCTAGTATTATATACTATATTGCTAGAAAAAAATACTACTTTTAATATTATTTACTGATGCTGTCTAAATATCCCTGTAAAATATATACCGCAGCCATTTTATCAATAACTTCCTTTCGCTTTTTTCTGCTGACATCCGCTTGAATCAAGGCTCTTTCAGCGGCTACAGTGGTTAATCGTTCATCCCACATCACTACCTCTACTTTAGGGAATCTCTTTTTTAGTCGCTCCACAAATTCTAGCGTTTTCTCCCCTTGGGGTCCAACAGTACCATTCATATTCTTTGGGAGCCCAACTACAAATTTGTGTACTTCGTATTCCTCCACCAATTCTTCTAATCTTCTTAGATCTTTTTTGATACCTATTCTTTGAATCGTCTCAATACCTTGAGCAGTCCACCCCATCAAATCGCTGGCGGCTACTCCAATGGTTTTATCTCCTACGTCTAATCCCATCACTCTTGCCATAAATTTACCTCCTACACCACCTTAATACAAAATTGTGGACAATGTTTTGAACAATAACCACAAAGGACGCATTTACTATGATCCACCTGTAGCTTGTTATCTACTATTTTTAGAGCCTGATGACTACAACCCTCCAAGCATTTACCACAGACCTCACACCAATGGGCTATATTGAGCTTTTTATCCTCAATTTTAACCCTTTTCATTAATTCCCCATCGATAGGTTGTCCTTGAAAGATCCCTACATTGATATCTATTTCATTGGTGTTCTGCATTCCTACAGCAATGGAATCTATGTTGGGTAAATTCAACACAAAGTCAAAGGAGGCTTGAAAATTTCTTAGAAGATTTCCTCCCCCTAGGGGCTTCATGGCATAAATACCCTTACCCATGTGGTGGGCGGTTTTTAGATGCTCCAGCATTTCTGTAATGTTGCCATCCTGTATTCCTAGCCCATTGATATTAACTATAGGGTGAAGTACTTCTATTTCAGGCATCTTTAAAGAGGCTTTTACAGCAGCAATGTGGTGGGTCGACAACCCTACAGCTTTTATATACCCCTTTTCCTTCATTTTAATAAAATATTCTAAAGCTTCATAGTGTCCCCTAAGGGTATGCTCATTCTCCTGCTCGTGGAGAAGAAATACATCTATCATATCCACCGCCATTTCCTCCATTGCCTTCTTCAAGCTTTCCTCTGCTGTTTCCTTAGAGTAGGCATAGGATTTAGTGGCAATGACAAATTCATCCCTAGGAATGACCTTCAGTGCCTCTCTGATGTGGTGATAAGTCTCATAAAGCTCGGCGGTGTCTATAAAGTTGATTCCCTTTTCAAAACCATGAATAATTAAAGCCCCACCATCCTTGGGGGACATATTGGACTGGAGGGGTCCCATGGTCAGGCCTCCAAAGCAAAGCCTTGATACCTCCAATCCTGTTGTTCCTAATTGATTTTTTGCAAGTTTTACCACAATCCAATTCTCCATTTTCTAATTGATTCTTAAAAAATCTTAAATCTTATCTTACTATTAATCTTTTAACTTACTATTATTTTACTTCATCATCTAAATCTAAGGTATTAGAGACTCTCTGACCAAAATCCTTCAGTACTAGATACAGAATGGATGTTGATAGAAAAATCGCTGCCAATGCTGCAGTTACTACCCCTGAATCATTGAAGGCAAATCCCACACCACAGGCAACTAATATCCCTGTCCACCCGATGGCCAGTTGAGGATAAGCATTTGCAATTTTCTTTAATACACCGATGGGTTTGTACAGCAATACTCCAAGTACAAGTATTGCCATTAATAGAACACGACTCCATATAGTAACTCCCATCACCCGTATATTCATAGCGATTTTCCTAGTAATAATTTGAAGGATCACCCAAGGGCCACCTCGGATAATTTGTTGGATAGCCCCTGCCAAATGGGATTTACTTTCTAGAATAAACAAATCCACCACTGCAAAGGCAGCTACACCCATGAACACCATCAGCCCAATCATTGCCCATTTTTTTAGATTCATCCGTAGGCCCATTAATCTAAAGGTAGTGAATAAAAAAGCAACCATGGCTGTAATGGTTCCTCCAACATTAGCACCCCATTTGGGAAAGCCCATTACCATTATCAAAAACAAATAAAAGAAGGGAATAAGCCCTCTCAGTTTGTTGTTTTTCTCCACGATAGCGGTGGTGAATACTAAAGAGGCTCCAACGAAAACCCCTGCAAATTCATTACCGATACCATAATATCTTGCTCCTATAATAGGATCATAGCCCAGTATGGAGTTTTTAATTAAATTTTGACCCGTCACGATATCCACTACCAGCCCCAATACAACTAGCCCAGTCGTGGCAATCAACATGCCTACAGGGTCTTTTTTGAAAACCCGCTCCAGCAAAAAAACAATGATGCAGGTGCCAAGAACCAAAAGAATATAGGTTATGAAAATATTGTAACTCCCCAGTAATGGTAAAATTAAAATCATAAAGGGGGCTACTATGGTTGCCAGTAGTACACTGGCAATAGGCTTTTTCCATCCCTCAGGTACTCTTTTTTTATAGACGATTAATAACAACGTCAATACAGATGCCAACATTTCAAAAACTGCAAAAGTATAAAGGACTCTATAACGTTGTTGAGAGGTTTTGAGTACTTTATTTTTCAGTTGTTGTAGATATGTAATATTACTTTCCCACGGAAGGGTTTGGATTTCTCTCCCTGTCATTTCTTCAGTAGTCAGACCAAAATACTTTAGAATAGTAGGAGCTATGTCTATATTAGCAATGATCCCTTCTCTTCTGGTGGTATCGGAGGTCAAAAGACCTTCATTTATTTCTTTACTATAAAACACAACAGGAGTAATTCTTTCTCCTGTTTCAAAGACATCATTTGAAGGATAAGGCACCACCACCATCAAGAGGGTATTGTCATCCTTTATGTATCCAGTCAATTGTTCAGTAAACGTATTAATTTCCTGCAATATATTTTCCCTATGACGTTGATACGTTCCATTGTGGAGATAGTTTCTGTAGCTTTCCAGCCTAGATAAATCTCCTGTTTCAATCACAATGAAGTCTCCAGAACTGTATAAACTCGTAAAGCGATTAAATAGAACATTATAGTTGGTTTGGATACCGTAGGGTCTTTGGGGATTTTTCATAATCATGTCCTCCCCAACATCTCCGTAATCAATATGACCTGTTTTGTCCATAGGAATAAGGGCTACTGAAGAAATTTTATTTTCATCTGTATCGCTATTTCCCAATACAACCGTCTTTAATCCATTGACCTTCAGCACCTCCCCCAGCGTACCTGGGAAGGCTTTGTATTCCCCTTTTGCATTTTGATCCTTCAATTGATTGATTGATAGGTTAATGATTCCTCCTAAGGCAGGAGAACGTCCTGTCCTCCGTTGGTAGATGGCGGCAGATTCTTCATTAATCTTCACAAACTCCTGATGATCACTACTAGCCTCTGCCCTTGTACCCCATCCAATGGTGGCATAGGATTTGTACTGACTATATCTCCCTGCCGCCCGAATGTTCATTAATCCAATAGAACCTTCCTCCATCAATCGATGGATTTCCTCCATGCTTTTTAAATCCTTTAGGTTGGCATGGTTAATAACCACCATCACCACCTTCTTATCTTCTTCCTGTTGGTTTTCAATGGCATTTACAGATAAAGGTAGGGTAACTATGGTGGCTATTATTAAAAGCTTTAATAGGATTAATCTGGCAATTTTCAAAACAGTTCGCTCCCGTTTATTTCTCTAAATAGGATTTCAATAGTTCTTCTAGCAGTTCGTCCCTCTCTAGTTGACGGATTACACTTCTAGCATCATTATGACTCGTGATGTATGTAGGGTCTCCTGATAGTATGTATCCAATAAATTGATTGATGGGGTTGTACCCTTTTTCCTCTAAAGATTTGTACACGGACGTAATAATCTCGTGGGCCTTCTTCCCTTTTTCTTTATCCAAATTGAATTTCGCTGTAAAATCCATTTTTTCAGTCATATTTTTCTCTCCCTTCGTCTTCAGTTATTATTATTTTACCATATTTTATCCCTATACCTCAATCCAACAAAAAAATTTAGTTTTAGAAAAGGACATGGTCATCCATGTCCTTTTCCTTCTGCTACTATTTGTATTCTATCCAAGTTGTGGCATAAGTAAACTTTTTACAGTTTCTAATGCCTCATTTATTTTTGTAGCATCTTTTCCACCGGCTTGAGCCATGTCAGGTCTTCCACCGCCACCGCCGCCAGTTACTTTAGCCGCTTCTTTTACAAGGTTTCCTGCGTGGATTCCCTTCTTGGTTAAGTCCTTTGTCACCACTGTTACAAAGTTTGCTTTCCCATCATTTTCACCTGCAAGAACAATCACACCTGTTGTTACCTTCTCTTTTAACACGTCTGCAACTTTTCTTAAATCATCCATATTGGTTTCTCCCATATGGTGTACAATTACCTTTGCATCATTGACCATCGTTGCATCAGCTAGGATTTGATCTGTTGCTCCAGATGCCAATTGACTCTTTAATCTGTCAATCTCACGATCCTTTTCCTTTAACTCTGCCATAATCGCCTCTAAACGATTGATTAAAAGAGCTTCTTGGGTCTTTACAACCTCTGCTGCCCTTGCTACTGTGTTTCTTTGTTGATTGATATATTTATAGGCTTCTGAACCTGTTAAAGCCTCGATTCTTCTCGTACCTGCCGCAACCCCAGCTTCACTCAGGATTAGGAAAGTACCTATTTCGCTGGTGTTTTTCACATGGGTTCCACCGCAAAGCTCTGTACTGAAATCCCCTGCCTTGACTACTCGAACTGTTTCTCCATATTTTTCCCCGAATAGGGCTTCTGCTCCCATTTCCTTTGCTTCCTTGATGGAGGTTTCAAATGCTTCCACCGCTAGGGCAGCAAGGATTTTTGTGTTCAAAATTTCTTCAATGGATTTGATTTGTTCCTCAGTTAATCCTTCAAAATGGGTGAAGTCAAAACGTAATCTTTCTGGAGTTACTAAAGAACCTGCCTGTTGCACATGATTTCCCACTATTTCCTTTAATGCCTTGTGTAAAAGGTGGGTAGCTGTATGGTTTCTTTCAGTATTCTTTCTAGTAGATTCGTTTACTTCTCCTTTGATGTTATCTCCTAATGCTAATTTACCCTCTTGCACCTGTACCATTAGGTGTATTCTGTTGTTTATGCCCTTCTTTGTATCAACTACTGTAGCAATAAAGTTGTCGTTGAAGATTCTACCTTGGTCCCCAACTTGACCTCCACCTTCACCGTAGAAGGGTGTCTCGTCTAGGATGATGGTGGCTTCTTCTCCTGCATTGATTTCTTTAACTGTGGCATTTTCATGGATAATGGATAATACTTTTCCTTCCCCCTCTAGGTTGCCATAGCCCTTGAAGGTTGTTTGGATGTCTCTGTCTAAAGTTGCAAAGATATCTTCCTTCCAGCCTTCGTGATCTTCCCCACTTCTAGCTTTTCTTGCTCTATTTCTTTGCTTTTCCATTTCCTCTTGGAAGCTGGCTTCGTCAACCTCTAGCCCCTTTTCCTCTAAGATTTCTTTTGTTAAATCCAGTGGGAAACCAAAGGTATCATATAGCTTGAAGGCAGCCTCTCCAGAAAGTTGCTTTATCCCTTCTTTTTCCATTGTTTCAATGTATTCGTTAAGGATATCAATTCCTTGGTGGATTGTCTCTTGGAATCTTTCTTCCTCTACTTTAATCACTCTTTGGATATATTCTCGCTTTTCTTGTAGCTCTGTATATGTCTCTCCATACATTTTGATGACTGCATCTACTAGCTCATATAAGAAGGTAGTTGTTCTGCCTAATAGCTTACCATGTCTAGCAGCTCTTCTCAGTAGTTTTCTTAATACATATCCTCTACCTTCATTACTTGGAATGATTCCGTCACTTACCATGAATGTAACTGAACGGATATGGTCTGTAATGATTCGTATAGATGTATTTGTCTTTGTATCTTGGTTGTATTGAGCAGATGTTTTTTCGCATACCTGCTCTAATATATATTTCATTGTATCTACGTCAAATATTGAGTCTACTCCCTGCATGATGCAAGCGATTCTCTCTAGACCCATTCCTGTATCTATGTTTGGATTTGGTAGAGGATTGTAGTTACCTGCTTCATCTCTATCAAATTGAGTAAATACGTGGTTCCAGAACTCAACAAATCTATCACAGTCACAGCCTGGCTTACAAGCTTCATGACCACAGCCGTATTTTTCTCCTCTGTCGAAATAGATTTCTGAACAAGGACCACAAGGACCTACTCCGATTTCCCAGAAGTTATCTGCTTTTCCCAGACGAACAATTTTGTCGGCTGGTACGCCCACTTGTTTGTTCCAGATTTCATAGGCTTCGTCATCTTCTTCGTAAACCGATACCCATACCTTGTCTAAAGGTAGCTTTAGGTAGTCGGTAACGAACTCCCATCCCCATTGGATAGACTCTTTTTTGAAGTAGTCTCCAAATGAGAAGTTTCCTAACATTTCAAAGAATGTCGCATGTCTTGAAGTCTTTCCTACGTTTTCAATATCATCTGTACGGATACACTTTTGACATGATGCCATTCTATTTTTTGGTGGTACTTCTGTCCCTGCAAAGTAGGGCTTTAGGGGAGCCATCCCTGCAATAATTAATAGTACACTGTTGTCGTTGTGGGGTACCAATGAAGCACTAGGTACTGCTAGGTGACCCTTTGATTCAAAGAATTCTAAAAACATTTTTCTGATTTCATTTAAACCCATTTTTTCCATGTTATTTCCTCCTTCGATTTATGGAAGGAAAATACACATCCTATGTATCTATGCAAAAGAACCTTCCCTTGCTGGTATTGAATGAAGTGTAGTTTCCTTATATATGGTTTTTTTAAGATAAAACATAAAGACAAAAATAAAAAGCCACCCAAATAGATAATATATAGGGACGAGGATTACCCGCGGTACCACCCTAATTACCTAAAAGGTCGCTTTGGTTTAATAATTTAACGGAATTACCGATCATCTCTACTACTGTTTCAAGATGATAGCTCTGAGACTGCTTCATATGGTGTATCTAGAGGTTTTACAGCCAAGAACCTCCTCTCTGAAAGAATCCATCCATACTACTCCTTCTCTTCATAGCTTTTTGGAATATTGAGTTATTGAAATTATATTATGATAGTTTGGTTTTGTCAATGATTGTTGGAAAATTTTTTGGTGGTTGTGTCCTTTGAATAGTATTTGCTGATTTACTAATTAATATAAATTTTTCATTAACTTCTTCACTAAAGATCAAAAGAAGGGGTGTACCCCTTCTTTATCATCACAATCATTTTATTGAAAGCCTACTCAGCTATACCACTAATACTATAAGTACCATCTTCACCCTCTTCGCAGACGATTCTCCAATACCACGTACCCTCATATACATCTAGCTGTATATGATCCTCAATCTTTTGTCCACCCTTTTCATAAAGAACTTCTTTATCAGGAGACATTATATAGAAAGTAATTGCACCAGCTCCCAGTTGCGCATTGATTGTAACGTTTATTTTTTTCTGTTCTTGGATCATAAAAGTTAAAGTCCTATCAGCATCATACCTTCCAAACTCAACATTTTCATTAATTACATGGTTGCTTTGACCATTACTTGCCTCAGCATTATTTGTTTGCGAGATAGATCTATACACAACATCTCCACAAATAATTCCTGTCATTATAGCCAATAATATAACTCCTATTTTAAGATGCTTACTTTTTTCTTGTTTCATAATGTTTGCATAATTATTTTAGATGAAATTTTTAAATAATTATACTTCCTCCTTTACCTATTATTTCTTCTCATAAAGCATCTCTATACTTTTAGCATAGCATCTCTAGGTGATATTCTTGAACTTGTTAATCTTGTAGTAAAGAAAGTTATGATAAAAAGCAATAGCACTACGCCAGACAAAACACCGACAACATTCATATTAAATATATAAAACACGACCTTATATCCAAGGAATTTACTAAAACTGTAATTTAGATATTTATTAATAGCAAAAACTCCAGCTAACGATGTTAGTAAGGATAAAAGCATGAATAATCCCATACCTCCAATAAAAACCTTATTTATGTATTTATCCGAAATACCTAATGCTTTTAACAATCCAATTTTTTTTGATATACCTTTCATGATATAAGAAATAAGTAGAAACAAAATAATACATGATATACCAAAGGTCATTAGTGCGTTGATTAGAATATTAGTCATGCTATTCTGTTTTTGAATATAATTATTTGATATACTACCAATATTATACTTACTAATCAAAGGATTGTTATCAAGCATTTCTTCGTAGACTTCATTGCTGGAATTGTTAAAATATGCAAATACCATATTCTCAGCTTCAGCCCAATCGGGGTTATGCTTTTTAAAGGTTTCTTTAGAAATAAATAATGCTCCTCTGAAGTAGCTAATATTATCATTCAGTATTCCTACAACTTTATACTGTGAAAGATCGTTTTGATTTACTTGTTCTTTTAACGTAATTGGTAAATCAATTAATTCTCCAACTTTAGCATTGTATTTCCTTGCTGTATAACTACCTATTATAATTTCCTTCATCCCTTTTTGAGGTAAAGCTCCCTCTTTCAATGAGTCTTTTAACTCTTGCTCAAAAAAAGAATCACTAACCCCATAAATCCAATAATTTATTTTTTCTACTTCCTGTATACCATCTACAGTTAGAATATTTCTTGCTGTTATACTGTAGACTGTCGATTTTTCTTCAAGAAGTTCGTCTAATTCTTTACTTAACCCTAAAACTTCCTTATATAGTTTAAACCTTATCTCACCATCTTCATCCCCTCTACCACTCATCGTAACATCGGGAACATTTAAATTATTGGACTCTTTGATGTAAAATACTGTCTGAACCCCTATATACATAAGTAAAATAATGATAATACTCATGAAAGCTACCAGAGTTCTTCTCTTTTCAAAAAATATATTTATAAAAACCTTTTGAAACATAAAGCATCATCCTTTCCAAATCCTTAAATTTTAAAAACACAGCCTTTACAGGTATATGATCTCATCAGCGTACTGGTCAAAGGACTCATCGTGGCTTGTTACAATACATAGTTTATTGTTATCACGACAATAATGTTTGATAAAATCGACTATTTTTTTGGAGTTTTCAGCATCTAAATTTGATACTGGTTCATCCCCAATTAATATTGATGGATTCTTTACCACAGCCCTAGCTACCCCAACACGTTGTTGTTCTCCCCCTGATAATTCAAAAGGATAATGATTTGCTCTATGACTTAAGTTTAACATTTCAAGGATCTTCTCTGCATCTGAAATAGCCTCTTGTTTAGATTTCCTTTTCTCACATACATCAAGTAGAATAATATTTTCAAGAACAGTTAATCGATCTAACAAGTTAAAATCCTGATAAATAACACCAATTTTCTCTCTTCTTATCTGGCATTTTACCTCATTGTTCAATGCATTGACTTGTTTGTCATCAAAGTAAATACTTCCACTCGTTTCATTTTGGAGTAATGCCAATAGGGTCAGTAACGTCGTCTTTCCTTTTCCTGATTCTCCTTTTACAAGGTATATTTTTCCTGATTTAAAGTGGTAGTTAAAATTTTTTATTACATTAATTTTTCTTTTATTCTTGATATAATCTTTACACAAATTTTTAACTCTTAAATCCATAAGATCTCATTTCCCCCTTTTATGAATGTCGTTATTCTTATTTTTTAGTTAATACCTCAAACCGTAGTAACCCTTCTACCGTCATGACCATATTTTCAGATTCTTTTTGAAATTGAGTATTATCGGTTATATCGTGAATCAGTTGTTTATTTAAAATCGACTTCGTCAATGCAGCTATGTATCTAGTTGTCTTTCTATCACTTTCTGTCTTTTCATAATAAGCATTAATAATACTCAGGTTATCTTTAAATACAATTCTTTCAGTTAACATAATTAAAGATTTTTGCTTCATATTAAATAAATAAACAGGTATTTTATCCCCCTCTGTCAATATATTATGTGGTTGATCTAAATAGTTGAAAACAAATACGCCTCCAAGTTTGTGGTGCTTATAAACATTGTTAAACAACGCTATTCTATCAGATTGGTCATGAATGAAAAATTCCCAAAACATAAATAGTTTTGCCTAATTTACCCATAATTATACCAAATTTATCTTTTATTATCTAGAAATAAACTGTTTCCTGCTTAAAAAATCTTAGAAACATTTGTTCCGATGGACTTTACTTGTACAAAGTGGAAGTTACTTTTTCATTTCACCTTTTTTTATTTTTTTTATAAATATCGAAATTTTATATGTAATATTATTCTATAACTCAAAAAATCAATAAAATATGCGAAATTATTTGTTGTTTTATTCGGTCTAGTCACCTGTTTTTTTCTTCCGCGGATCTAAAGGTATTTTGAAGAAGATGAAGCTTGTTGACTTTGTCAACAAGCTCCTCATAGGTTTTTGATAGTTATCTCAATTTCCAACAATTCTCCCCCTCAACACCTCCATCACTTCATCTTGATTCATCCCCAACTCAATATCCTCCCTATAAAGTATTTCAATCACCTTTTCATCATATTCAGTATATTTGTCGGGAAAATTTCTCCCCTGATAAAATACACTATCATCATACAACCACGAATCATTTCCCATTCCTAGGGCTTGGGTAAGTTCCTCTCTGATGAGATGATTTCTATTCATTTGATTAAAACGGGTGGTGGGTAAGAATATTCTAGCACCATATATGGCTTTTTCATGGTTTGAGTAATATTGGAAGAAAGCCACTTGACGTTGAAGGGTTTTATTATATGTGTAGTCTTTATAATCCTCATGGGGGATAAAGTACATATCTATATTACCTTCTTCCTCTGTATCCTTATCTAAAACACTGATTTCGATTGTCTCTATAATTTCATTTAAGTCCTCAACGACTTGATTTAATGTTTCAAGACTCTCTTTACTGGGGTTTCCATGTAGTTTGATTTTCACATCTTCAGTCCATTTTCGAACCACCTTGCTTGCTCCACCGAATTCTGAACCCAATGCAATCTCAGTAAAATATTCTACTTCCTTTTTTGAATAGGTGGTCAGATCTATTTCAAAGGGTACTTTAGTTTCTTTGGTCATGCCATTCTTTCTAGCAACTACCTTTATTTCATGCTTTCCTTCCACTTTATATTCAGTTCCCAATACATACGGCTTACCATCAATACTGGCTTCATAGCTGGTATACGCATCTATGTTATCTACTTGGATTGTAACTGATTCTAATATATAGGTCTTATTTTCCTCTACTCCTATAATGACGGGGGCTTCTGGCGGTGTTCTATCAAAAATGATTCTGATATATTTTTCTTCTGGATGATTTTCAACGATTAAAGTATGGTTATCTAATTTCCATCCCAGGTTTTTGATTTTACTGGAATCATCCCTACTGACTACCCTTACATCTGAAGTACCATACTTTTCTTCCAACTCATGTACCATATCAGCAAAGGCTTTGTCTAACAGATTTACTCTTTTAAACTTTATCTTTAGACGTAGCTGTTCTAGTTTTTTAGTCGTTTTATTGTATAGGTATTCATAGTTGCCATCCCGTTGAAACATACCAAACTCTTTTATCAAAATATAATAATCATTAGATTTCCCCTCTTTTTTAAGGAATCCTTCTTCATCTATTGCCTTCTCCATCGGTAAATCCCAATTGGGTTCGTTGAAGAATAACTGTTGGTCAATCCTGCCAGTGAAAAAACTATTGTAGATTACAACCCCGACACTTATGATTAGAATAATGATCCCGATACTAATGAATTTAAACGATTTAATTTCCAATGCCTCACCTCATTTTTATCTTTCGATTTATTGAAGTAGCTCTAAAAACAAAACTCCATTTTATTTATTTTACCCAATTATCCCAATCTTTAAAAACAATAGTCTTAAAACGAAAAAGAAGGAGTCACCCCCTTCTCTATTAACGCAAGCATCCCTTTATTCTTAACATTCCTTTAACTCATCAGCTCCACATAGACCCGAATCAATAGCCTGTGCCTTTAAGGTCAGATACAACTCTGCAAAAGTAGCATTTACATATGGCATGATGAAGATACTGCCTATACCAAAGGTCAACGCGCCTAATATATACCAACCTATAAAAGATAAATCTAATACAAACATATTAAATTTCTGTCCCATAGTCATGTTGTCACTTATTTCCAAAGCTCTTTCATGACACAACTGAGGATTCTCTGCTAAGATATATGGAACCATCCTATAGGCATAGTATTTGATGATTCCAGGAAAGATTAATAGCAAAGTCCAGAGAAGTATTGACACCCCTCTAATTAACATTGTTTTAGTTACGTTAGCATATCTATCACCCTTAAAAGTATACCCTAAAGTCTCAAATCTCCCCTCTTTTTCCTCTGCTGCCTTGATGAAGAATCTTCTTCCACCAACCTCTAGGTGATACCCTAATAAAATTCTCATTAGGATACTTGCTACAATAATAATTCCAATAACAATCATTATAGCTAGAGCCGGAAAGAACCATTCCTTTATATCACTAGGACTAATATTAACTCCTCTGTTCCATCTACTATTCTGATTATGATCACTTTTATTTGCAAACTGAAAACTTGATACTCCAATGATCAAACTTACCAATACTGCCTTCCAGTAAACACTTCTTAAAACTTCCCATGCCCTTGATTTAAGTTCCGCCCTCGTCCACATAAACAAACCCCCTGTTGAAGTTTTTAATAGTAATTTTATTTATATAATTACTTCTACATGTATTATATCATTATTTAATTGAAAGTTGTTAAATTTTTATCTGTGTAACCAAGTTAACTCCGTTAAAATTTTACTCCTTTTGTAGGATTGGTGATATAGAGTAATAGGCAAACGACGATTAGACCTAACAAAACTTTCTTTATTATTTCACCTTCTTTATTTTTCTATTTTCTATATAATTCCATATACCAAGATAAGATTCTACTCATTAAGCCTAACCCCTCCTTTTTTGTAATATTTTGGAGTTATTTATTTTAGTATATTAGTTGCTGTATTTGCCACATTAACATATAATGGGATTAAGTAAGCGTATTCAATAAAAGGGAGGTATGATCATGTGGTCAATAGGACAGCACTTTACCAACAAAGGCGGATATGATGTAGACCTCCACGGTAAAAAGAGTAATCATAATAGAAAAGCTGGTTTGTTGATTATGCTTCGTGGTTTAATTTGTTTGATACTTTTCCTTGGATCTATTTATGCCTTTCCCCGTTTAGCTGAGTTTTTTGATGGAAATACCTTCGTCCACACTATACTGAATTTCCTTGTCTTTGGTTTGCCGATATTAGGATTATCAACCCTACAAATCCCCTTTGGACTTTACTATTTTATTAGATATTTCAATAGAAAAGACTGATGAAAAGTAAAAATCTTTTCACCAGTCTTTTCTATTTATAAGCTCCTTTGATTTTTAAATACAGTCATTAATACTTTGATGTCTCTCTTTTTCCGATAGTATCTTTTAACTACAATCTCACTATATAATCAACCAGATGCTTTCCAATCACCTTAATAATCCCCGCCGCAGGAACAGCGATTAAAAGCCCTATCAAACCAAAAAATTTCCCACCAATCACTAGTGCAAAAATCACCCATACAGGATGAATCCCAACACTTTTTCCAACAATCTTGGGAGACAGGATACCACTTTCAAACTGTTGAATAACTACAAAGGTAATCACCACATATACTGCTTTGATCGGACTATCCATCAGGGCAAAAAAAGCACCTGGTATAATACCGATTACTGGACCAAAATAGGGGATGACATTGGCTACACCTGCTATTAATCCCACCAGTACTGCAAAGTCCACCCTCATAATCAACAGAGCTATAGTGGTCAAAATCCCCACAAAGGAGGCTACAATCATTTGCCCCCGTATAAATCCTCCCAGCACCGTATCAAAATCCTTCGCCATTTCCAATGATTTTTTCCTTACACTACTGGGAATAAAGAGAATAAGGGCTTTCTTAAATTCCTCTGCGTCCTTTAAGAAATAGAAAGATAGAATGGGAATTAATATAATACTAAAAATCCGTGAGAAGATTGCCAACAGGGAATTAGTAACAACTGTAATTAACCCCACCACCAACTCTTGAATCCGCTCAATATTGTTCTGTAGTAAACTTCTCACCCCATCAAACTCTGGTGGAAGACTTTCTAGGTTTTGATTAAACTTTAAGTAAGTACTATGTAAATACTCATAGGCACCATTACTATACTCTGGTAGTACCTCCATCAATCCCTTTACTTCAGTTGTCATTTTTGGAATTAACGTTAGAGATAGCACTAGAATCACCAATGAGAAGGCTAGATAAATCAATAGCACTCCCCACAATCTGCTGATTCCTTTTTTGTTTAAAAATTTAACAAAAGGATTCAAAACATACGCTAGAACAATGGCTCCCATAAAGGGTGCTAAAATTTCAAACAGGATAAATCTTAACTTCAATACAACTAGTAAAAAAGAAAGAAATATAAACAATAAAATAAAGTTCAGTATTTGCTTTCTTTGTAGATTAATGCGTTTTTTAGGATCTACATGATTGTTGCCTATATGTATTAGATAGTAGATGGCAAAAACAATCAAAAACAGCACTAATATTTGGGTAATAAAAGTCATAAAGTCTTGAAAAAAATCACCTTCAGTTATCTGTCGTATGCTTCTGGATATTGCTTCCATTGTTGGAGAATTCACCTTCATCACCCCTTCTTTACCAGTAAAATTAATGATTTTAAAAGCAGCTTTTTAGCTGCTTTTAAATTACCCTAAAATATTCCCCATCCCCATCATTTGGATTGAAGCCTTCAACATCTTTTTAGTTCGTCTTAAGGTCTTTTTTCTTTCCCTAGGACTCATATTAGACACCGCGTAGATTCCGACTGTGGCTCCCAATAAACTTCCAGTGATTAAACCCATCATTGTCTTATTCATACAATCACTCCTTGTTTATTCATTTATAGTTATCATCTATAGTTTTTGTTTATTATGTTGTTCTATACCAAGCATTTTTTTCAAACCGCCCTGATGATATAATATTCCGTTTTGAAATTGGTTATAATCCACAATAATATTGTTTTGATTAAAATCAATACTATTGGACAAAGGAAAGATACTGTAGCCCTGCATCAAATCTGTAAGAACTCCCTCACTGATGATTAAATCAACGATTTTACCACTTTTCAAATCTATTAAAGTATCCTTCACAACTCCAACTAAGTCGCCACTGACACCATAGATTTCAAAACCAATAATAGCAGTGGTTCTATTTAATGCTGCTTCTATTTCTGGTACTTGGTGGGGGCTTAAAATCTCACTTTCATGCTGAATTACGATTCCATTACTATTAAAGTCCTTTATTTTCTTGTACTGAATTACAAATTTTTCCTTGCTTTTCAAATGCTGTTGGACTAAAAGACCCAATACCCTTGATTTGCTAGTACAATAGATTGGTTCTTGGACATAGAAATCTAACAACTCATTATTTGCTTTAATTATGGGACTACCAATAAATTCACTTCCTTTTTTCATTTATATCCCTCTTTTCCCGTGGATATAAGTATTTTTTGAAGAATAATAAAAAAAAATGCAGGGAATCCCTGCATTTATCTCTAGTATTTTCAACTATATTTAATTTCTCTTATAAAATGAAATTTATTCATAAAAATTATATATTTAAACTTAGGTGATTAAATTCTAATGATCTTCTTCATCATGCCCATGGTCGTGATGGTCATGTTCTTCGTCAGGATTGAAACCTTCTAACTCTTCAAAGTGTAATCCTTTTTCTTTAGCATAGTTATAGATTGCTGCCTTTACTGCCTGCTCTGCCAATACTGAACAATGCATTTTAACAGGTGGTAATCCATCTAAAGCCTCTGCCACTGCTCTGTTAGTAAGATTTAAGGCTTCTTTTATGGTTTTACCCTTAATCATTTCAGTTGCCATACTGGAAGTAGCAATAGCTGAACCACAACCGAATGTCTTAAACTTAACATCTACAATCGTATCTCCTTCTATTTTAAGATACATCTTCATGATGTCTCCACACTTAGCATTACCTACTTGTCCCACTGCATCAGCATTTTCTATTTCTCCAACATTTCTTGGGTTGCTGAAATGGTCCATTACTTTTTCACTATACATTTTATCTTCCTCCTTTTACCTTCTCATATAAAGGTGACATTTGTCTTAATCTCTCCACGATAGGTGGTAGTTGCTCAATCACGTAATCTACATCTTCTTCTGTTGTGTAATCACCAATGGTTAATCTTAGAGAGCCATGGGCTACTTCATGGGTTAATCCAATTGCCATCAACACATGGGATGGATCAAGGGAGCCAGATGTGCAGGCAGATCCACTAGAACCAGCAATCCCCACCATATCTAACATTAATAATAACGCTTCACCTTCAATAAATTCAATGGAAATATTACAATTTCCAGGTAATCTTTTGGTAGGATGGCCATTTAGATGGATGTATGGGATTTTTTCCTGTAATCCGTTAATTAATCGATTCCTTAAAGTAACTAATTGATTAACATGCTCATCAATGTTTTCATAAGCTAATTCTGCTGCTTTACCAAAACCAACTATAGCTGGTACATTTTCTGTACCTGCTCTTCTTCTTCTTTCTTGAGCTCCCCCATGGATAATTGGGTGAATCTTCGTGCCTTTTTTAATATATAGTAATCCAATTCCTTTAGGTCCATAGATTTTATGGGCAGAAAGGGACATTAAATCAATCCCTAAATCTTTAACATCTATTTTAACATTTCCATAGGCCTGCACAGCATCTGTATGGAAGGTAATCTTGTAATCCTTTGCAATTTTACCAATTTCTTTGATTGGTTGGATTGTTCCGATTTCATTGTTGGCAAACATGATGGTTATTAAAATTGTATCAGGTCTAATGGCAGCCTTTAACTCATCGATCTTGATCATGCCGTATTGGTCTACATCTAGATACGTAACATCAAATCCATCTTTTTCAAGGTATTGACAGGTATGAAGTACTGCGTGATGTTCTACTTTAGTTGTAATAACATGCTTTCCTTTATCCTTTAGGGCATTCGCAACACCTTTGATCCCCCAGTTATCAGCTTCAGAACCGCCTCCTGTGAAGAATATTTCATCTACTCCTGCATTTAGAGTCTTTGCTATTGTTGATCTAGCTTTATCTACAGCTGACTTGTTTTCCCGTCCAAAGCAATGGATACTGGATGGGTTTCCAAATTGCACATTAAAAAATGGTAACATTTCATCTAAAACTTCCTTTTTCATAGGAGTTGTAGCTGAATAATCTAAGTATACTCTCTTCTTCATGTGATCCTCTCCTTAAATAAGTTCCTCATCAGTAGGATTTTATATATAAAACATATAATGCTCTTTATTTTTTAATTTATTATGATCATCCACCATGTCCTGTAGGGTGATGGAATCAATGACTTCACTAATACTAATACGTATTTTCTCCCAGACTACTCTTGTTACACAACATTCCGCATTGTCACAGGAGGTAGCATCCTCTTCTAGGACACAATCCGATGGACCTAAGGGGCCTTCTAAAGTACGAATAATATCCCCTACTGTGATCTTCTCTGGGGCCTGGGCCAACATGTACCCCCCCTGGGCTCCCCTAACACTCTTTACCAAGCCAGCCTTCCGTAAATTTGCCACCAGTTGCTCTAGGTAGTGGTCTGAAATCCTTTGTCTTTCTGCAATATTTTTCAAAGCAATAGGACCATCTCCAAAATGAATGGCTAAGTCGTACATAGCCTTTAACCCGTATCTTCCTTTTGTAGAAAGTTTCACTTTTCTCAGCCCTCCTTTAATCCCAAGTGATTTGATTGGAATTCTTATTTAGTATATTATACCCTAGTATTGTTGTCAACATTACAATTGGAAAAATTTTTTTCTTAGTATTCAGTATTTCTATCCCTATAATTGTTTTAATTTTCAAAAATATTAGACATTCTAAAGATTCTTCACAGTAGATTTCAATTATTTGATAGCTTTCAATTTATTTTTTGTTAGATCTTTTACGTCTGTCTTTTTAAATAATACCCTAAATTCTTTGATTTAAAACCTACCATTTATGTAGGAATAAAATTATATCTATAAACAATCGCTTTTTTTTCCCTCAACTATTGATTAATATAAAAGCAAACTCAACTTTCCGAAGAAACATATAAATTCAAGAATCAAAAAAGCCAGCCACCGAATGTACACATAAATATGTAAAGGTGCTGACTATTTGTTGTTACACTGATGGATTAACTTTTTAAGAATGATTCAACTGCCTCCTGCCAATCCCTCATTTTGATACTTGAATTATTTGATAAGCTAGAATTCTTTGGACGGGGTGCCTTCTGATTCAATTCTGTTGTCTTGATGGGATTTACCTTTGCACTGAGTTTTTTGCATCTACAAATGGTGTCTGCCAACTCATACCAGGTGCAATTCCCCTCATTGACCAAATGATATATGCCGTAGTCATCTAACTTCGTCAGTTCACCAAGGGCAGCCGCTAGGTCCAATGCATAGGTGGGACAACCCCTTTGATCATCCACTACATTTAATAGAGTCTTACTGGTGGCTAAATTTAACACTGTCTGAATAAAATTCTTTCCCTTATGTCCATACAACCAAGCCGTACGTACAATGAAATGTTTATCCGTATTTTTCATCACTTCTAGTTCTCCAGCATATTTAGTCTTTCCATAGACATTTATAGGGTTAGGTTGATCTCCCTCATCATAGGGAGTCTCTTTTTCCCCATCAAAAACATAATCACTACTAATATAAATGAGTCTACTCCCGATTCTTTCTGATATTTTTGCTATATTTTCAGTCCCCTCTACATTTACCTGCTGAGCAACATCCTGTTTTTTTTCACACCCGTCTACATTGGTATAGGCTGCTGCATGGATAATCACCTCTGGGTCGATAACCCGTAACCTTTTGTAGGATTCCTCGAGGTTAGTAATATCAAAATCCTTTTTCCCAAAGCTATAAATCTCTTGATGTTGTAGTACTTTGTTGAGCTCATTTCCTAATTGTCCTGTGCCACCTAGTATACATATCTTCATTTTATCACTCCCACCATTTTTTGTTGATAATATACCACGCTATCGTTTCCCCTATGCCCCTATCAAAACTAAGTTTAGGCATCCAGCCTAACTCCTTTGTTATCTTACTATGATTAACTGCATATCGCAGATCATGACCTAGCCGATCCTATACACTGGAGATTAAGCCACCTTCCTCCCAAGTGAGGATAGAATAAATTGCATTTAATATTTCTCCTTTTTTTCCCACTAATAGAACTGTCTCTATTGCACTGCATAAATCCTTTACATAAATCCATTCCTGCTCCTGCCACCTAAGCCATTTAATAGTTCCTCGTCCTTCCGTAGAATCTCTGTGAGGAGACCTCTTACATCACAATGATATTTTAGATTCTTTATTTTTACACCTTCGATTAACTTCATTATATGCCCCTCCTTAAACGAATAGTAAGTTTTTAAAATATTCTTTCTATTTTTAAGCCTTTAAAATCTATTTACTTTTAATCTTAACAACACTGTTGTTCCCCAAATTACAATTACTTAAAAACTCTTTAAGATGATACATATTAACCTCCGATATAATCAGACTATCAATAATTTTACTGCCGATGATGCGACACTCATTTCTAATACAGGTATTTTCTTTAATGATACTGTCTTGAATAATGGTATCTTTTCCTATATAAACAGGCCCTTCCAATACACTATTAACGACTCGAGCCCCCTTTTCGATTATGATATTTCCTTTGACTATTGTCTTTTCATCCACTCCTCCTTCAATCCTGGGTGTTATAGTAGTTAGCTGTTTTTTGTTGGCATAAAGTAAATCCTCTGGGGTCCCTACATCCAGCCAATGTTCCTCCATCATAAAGTAGCCTATCTGGTACCCTTCTATTAGTACCTCCTGTATTGCATCAGTGATTTCCAATTCATTTATCCATGATGGTTTGATTTTACTAATTGCTTTGAAGATTTCCTAGTTGTTAAATATATAAAGCCCCAGAATAGCAAGATTGCTGGTGGGATTTTTAGGTTTTTCTACAACTTTCACTACTTTCCCATCCTCAAGATAGGCAATGCCATATCATTGAGGGTCCTCCACTTCCTTTAGGGCAACCGTTACTCTATTTGAATTTTTCTTATGATGATCAATCATGTCCTTGAGGTCTACAGCGAAAAAATTATCCCCTAAAACCATGACGAAATCTTCATTTCCCAATTGTTTTTTTGATATTTTAACTGCATGAGCCAAACCCAAGGGGGAGGTTTGATGTAGATAGACAATATTAACTCCCCATTTCTCACCATTTCCTAGGTATTTCTGCACCTGCTCATAGGTGTCTCCAACGACTATGACTATATCAAAATTCCAGCCTGCTGGAACATTTCTACTATATTGATGAGGATGGGTTTATTTAAAATTGGTAACAACTGCTTTGGACAATTGCTCGTCAATGGCATCATTCTCGTTCCTGCCGCCACTTAATATAAGACCCTTCATTTCTTCCCCTCCTTCTATTAATCTGCTATAAGATATGCAGGACTTCCGATTTTGATAATATTTTTATAGAAGTCATAGAAGGTATGGTTCAGCTTGAAGGGCTTACTATATATTTGGTTTAATTTAATATTTATTGTTGATATGCTTGAAATATTCTTTCCGCTACATAATTCCATAAATAATGTTGTGAAATATAATTTTTCAAGGCATCATTTTTTTCCCTCATCATTCCTTGACTAACCTTTTCTTTAATATCCTGAATATTATGGGGATCTACATAGTCTGCATAGTCTTTAAAATATTCCTTTGTACTACCCTCTTGGGTGGTGACGATGTTGCAGCCTGCCAAACCTGCCTCTAGGCTTACCAACCCCGGTATCTCGTACCAGCTCACTAGAGCATGTACTTTTGCAGCTTTATAAATGGAGGGCAACTGCTGATGGTCTACATTTGGCATATAAATTAAATCTGGATTGACCCTAAGACAACGATGATAATAGTCTAAATGATTTACAGGCCCCACCATGACAAATGGAATATCCAACTCCTTTGCCACCTGAGCAAGGGCCAGTTGATTTTTATGTTTACAGACCCTTCCCACACATAAAAGAAAGTCTTTGATTTTATATTGACTAATAAAGTCCTCTGCCCTCCCCTTCGCAAATAACGGGTCTACCCCATTGGGGATGATCTCGTAATGTTTGTTTGTGTGAAACCTATTTCCAATTTCTCTCATTTCCATTATAGAACTTGGAAGAATCACATCCACACCTTGAAAGATCTCCCTCCTTAGGCGATCCGATTCATCCCAATAGATTTCCTCCATAGCCCCCTTTTGCCTCTTGGGGATATAGTCAATATAATTCCAGAAAATTGGTGATAAAAATATTTTCTTATTATAATAACAGGCATTTTTAAAGAAGCTATAGGTCTCCTGTACCCGTATCGTATTAAATAGATGGATCAAATCATAGGGACTTAGGTCTTCATGGGGATTATGGGATACGCTGATCTCCACCCCCAGTTTTTCAAGATATTCCTTTGTCTTGAGAAATTGAATGGTATCCCCTGCCATGTTCTTTTGATAATCACCTCGAGTATAGAAAAGCACCTTCACTTCACCACCTCCTAGTTAATGATCTGAATAATTCGATTAACCCGCTCAATCCATGAGTTTTGTTTTGCCACCTCTTTCCGTTCCTCCACCAGCATTTCATTTTTTTCCTCCATTGCCATCTCAACAGATTTAATAAATTCTTTTCCCGTATCATTTATGTAGACGTATTTCTTAAAGGGTACTAACTCTGGTAATGATGTACTGACCACTGGTTTTCCCAATGACAAGTATTCATATAGCTTGATGGGATTGGTGGCCTTCGTAATCTGGTTTTTCTTAAAGGGAATCATTGTTATATCCATTTGATTTAAATAACTGGGTATCTTTTCATAACTTACATGCCCCAGATAGTTGATATTATTCCTTTTGGGTAGGCTCATCCCGCTGAGGGTAGCCCCTATTAAAAATATTTCTTCTTTTGGAAAAGCCTCTGCTGTGGCGGTTATTAAGTCTACATCTACCCAAGGGGCGATGGCTCCAATATAACCGATGATTTTGGTATTTGGGTCTTTGTCTATCTTTACACCATTTTCCTTGTGTTTATTAAAAAAGTGATAGTCACATCCATTTGGGACTAAACAAACATCTCTTCTATATCTTCGAATGCTATTGTACAAGGGGGTAGAAGTTGCAAAGATCAAATCCGCCACCTTCATCATCCGATGATGATGTAGGATTAGATGTGGAAAATCATCAACGCAATCATAAATAAATAATCTTTCCTTAAATCGTCCCTTGAAACCATGAAATTGAGGATTCACCACCCATACCACATCGGCACCGACCCCTTCCTTACATAATCCTTCAAGGTCATGACAAATGTATAGACCGCCTCCACGATCTTCTATAAATTGATCTTTTCTCTGGGTTTTATTACAATAGACTACCTCCCAGCCCCTTCTGGCAAACTCCATCATTAATTGTTGAGGGCGCTGAAACATCCAGTCAAAATCCACTGAAGAAAGACATATAATTCTTTTCATTATATAAACTCCTTTACCTTTATTTCACCCGACTACCATATTTTATGCGTTGAAAACGCTTACATATTACTGTATTATTAAGTCAAACCCAAAGGAGGAGATATTATGTTAATCAACAGACTATCAAAAAAAGTACTAGTTCCTGTTCTTGTTGGATTAATGCTTGTGGGTACGTCTATGCCTGCTAACGCTTATACGTTCTATAGAAGTTCAAATAATACTCGTTTCGTATATAATGTAACTAGAAATTATACACCAACAAACACTTATTCTTTCAATAGAACAAGCTATCGGTATAGTTATCGTAACCCGTCAACACCGGTTCCGGCTCCAACCCCTGCTCCTGTTATGCCAGCACCAACTCCGACGCCAGCTCCAGAGCCAAAACCGACTCCAACACCGGCACCAGCACCTGCTCCAGCACCAACACCAGCACCGGCTCCCGCTCCAACACCAACTCCAGCTCCTGAGCCAACACCAACTCCAGTGGTTCAACCACCAACTGATACAAATAATGAAAAACATACTTTAAGCGCCACTGAGATTCAAATGATCCAAATGGTAAATGAAGAAAGAGCAAAAGCAGGTGTTAAGCCATTAGAAGTGGATGTAAACCTAGCTTATGTTGCTAGAGTTAAGTCTAAAGACATGCATGACAACAACTATTTCTCCCACACATCACCAACCTATGGATCACCATTTGATATGATGCGTTCGTTTGGTATCAGCTACAGAGGTGCGGCAGAAAATATTGCAAAAAGTTATAGTTTACAATCAGCCCATACAGGGTTAATGAATTCAGAAGGACATAGACGTAACATCTTAAATCCTAACCTTACCCATATCGGAATTGGTATTTACAACGGTTACTACACTCAGATGTTCATCAGCAAGTAACAATATATGTTGTAAGTAATCGCCCTAAACAATATCGACCCACTAGGCTTTCATACCTAGTGGGTCTTTTTTTTAGTTCTAGAACATGTTTTTTTCAATGTCTTCCAATTGTGGTGGGAAAAACTCTGGGAATGGTGCTCCATCAAAGTCTATACATATATCCTCAGGGAAGAATTCTTCACACTCTGGTGGTTCTGGGCAGAATCCAAAAGCTGGTATCAACAACTGTACCCTTCCTACTACCTTAACGATTACGAATACTCCTACTGCAAATACTAAGAAACCATCTTCTTTAATTGGTTCATTTAATAATTGAGATGCTGTTTCCAATACGATTTGGAAAGTAAACTCATCTCTAGCCTCTGGGATAAACATGATGATGTCTTTTTGAATTTCTGGTAATTCACCCTCAATGCAGATTACTTTTTTGCTATCTTTTATTCTTATCTTTAATGTAAAAGTAATACTTAATCTAAAACGAACTCTACTAAAGTTAGGACGATTTGGAATAGGCGTAATAACTAAAGTGTTTGGAACAATTTCTCCTGGATTAAAGGTGATGTCTACAAATTCATAATCATCACCACAAGGAATTGGAACGAAAACTCTTTCAAAGCATTCTCTTTGCTGACAACTGAAATACACTTTGTCAACGATGATACACTCTGGTTTAAAATCTGGGCAATATGGGTCTTTTTGCAAAGTAATTCTGTCCCCTTGATTCAGTTCTTGATTTAATGACATTTCGTTACCCCCTTACTTATTAAAAAATTCACTTCTATACAATACTACTATATGTTTGTATCATAATTGTGTTACTAAAGGAAAGCTACCAAATGGTAGCTTCCTATTTTTTGTTTTAGTTCTTCCTATAAGAAGCTGCTGTCAATATCCTCAAGCTGAGGTGGGAAGAACTCTGGGAATGGTACTTCGTCAAAATCAATGCAAATGTCTTCTGGGAAGAACTCCTCACAATCTGGTGGTTCCGGGCAGAATCCAAATGCTGGTATTAACAATTGTACTCTTCCTACAATCTTAGCAATGATAAATACTCCTACTGCAAAGACAAAGAAGCCATCTTCTTGTACTGGTTCTGTTAAAAGCTGAGATGCTGTCTCAATAACGATTTGGAAGGTGAACTCATCTCTAGCCTCTGGGATAAACATAATGATATCCTTTTGTATCTCAGGAAGTTCTCCTGCTATGCTTAGAATATTTTTGGGATCACACTTATCTCGCACCTGTAAAGTATAAGTAATTCTCACTCTAAAACGAACTCTACTAAAATTTGGTCTGTTTGGTATAGGTGTGATCACTAGAGTATCTTCGATAATTTCTCCTGGGTTAAACGTAATGTCTACAAATTCATATTCTCCGCCACAAGGAAGAGGTGCAAACACTTCATCGAAGCATTCTCTTTGCTGACAGCTGAAATATACCTTGTCGACTATTACACATTCTGCTTTAAAATCTGGGCAGTAAAGGTCCTTTTCTAATGATATTTGGTCCTCTGGGTTTGGATTTAGATTCATCGCCATAATTTACCCCCTTTATTTAATACTTGGCTTAATAAAACAATAATAAATATGCTATTAATAACATAATATGGAGTAAGTTAACTTTGGTGAATAATTTTTAAAATAAATTTTAATAAAAGGAAGTGATTCAATGCAATTACCTTCTCCTCAGCATTATTTGATGAAGACAAAGACTAACTTTGCTTTTTACTTTCACCTAAAAAAAGACAGGTCTATCGCTGTTAAATCCTATGATGACAAAAACCGGTTTCTAGAGGAAGAAGTTGTCGTATCTCAACCAGTATTGGACTTTTCGGTGACTATAGACCGGAATGATTATCTTCATCTAATCTGCATTACAAGTGAAGGCGTACTTTCCTACTACATTCGTTCCAATAGTCAATGGAATCATCGGCAAATTTCAAAAGTGGACATAAAATCTAATGTTTATCGAAATCTAGTCTTAATGATTAAGAATAAGGATACCCATATCCTATGCAACAAGACTAACTTTACAAACCCTGCCATTACCTCCATTGAACATATGTACTGGAATAATAAGGGTATGAAAAAGGTAACTGTTACCACCTATCTCCCAGGGAAATATTCCAATCCCTTTCAGGTAGACATCGATAGTGTGGGTAATCTCCACTTGATCTACAAAGTGCTTCATCATAAAAACAATCAGCTCTACTACAGTTTTTATAGCATTTTTAATAAAAAATGGAATAATGGTGAAATCATCTCCAGCCTACAGGAAGACCATAGCCATCCCCATATGTTGATAGACAAACAGGATAATCTTCATCTAGTATGGTGTACCATTGAAGACAATAACTTCACTTTAAAATATAAGCGCAAAATGAAAATTTCGTCTTTAAAGTCCAAATGGTCCCCTCAAAAAAGTCTTTCAGATAAAAATGCAAATAATTATTCACCGCTACTAATCCACGAAGGCTCTGTACTAAAGGTTCTAAATAGACAAAATGATCGCTTTAACGAAGTCATCTCAGAGGACTTTGGAGAAAATTGGATAAACTCTTTTCAATCTCAACGCTTCAATGGTCAAGAACTTACTTTAATAAAGTATGGAACCAATAGTGATTTAGAAAAAATCAATACCTCTATCTCTAAGATATACGGGGAAATAGGAGATTACATTTCCATTATTGGTACTAATTTATTTGCAGTTTCTACTCCTCCACCCCAGCCTCAATCTCAGTTAAACAATCATCAAGAAGAGCTACTGAAGAGAAAAAATGAAGATAAAGAACTTCCAAAACAGATCAAGGAGGAAGTATCTAATGAAATTCCCAGGGTCATATCAAACGAAGCTATTCATGAGCCACAAAATCCATTTGGAGACACGATTTCAAAGACACCCAATGAACCTACTAAAGAATCAGATAAAGATTCTATAAAAGACACAGTTCAAGATGCTATTGTAGAATTACCCCAAGGAATCCAAATGGATGAAAATCTTAAGTCTTTGGTACAGGAGGTTCAAAATTACATCAATAGAATGGTAATCGAGGTTGAAAAAATAGAAGAGTCAAAAAAAGTCTTACAAGATAAAGCATCTCAACCTCCAAAAGATTTTAGTAATTCACAAACATTTCAGCAGTTCCAAAGTAACCTTATTAACCTAAATAGTCAATTGACCTCTATTGAAGCAGAGGAATTTGAACTCCAAAAAGAATTAGATCAGTTTCAAAAGAAAATTTATGCTATTGAAGATCGGATGATTCAGTTTAAAAAACAACTGCTTGAAATGGAGGATAAGGTGATGAAATTTCCCTCCCTCCAATCAAGCTTAGTCAATCGTTTTAAAAGTATTTTTAAATAGATAACTTTTTAATGATACGTCTACCATAGGAACGATTTACTTCATAAAAACCTGCTATTGTTTTATTGATGGCCTGGACCTCCTCCAGTAGGACCTTGTGAAGTTCGTAGTTTGTAAATTTGATGGAATAACTACAACCTGACTTTATTTTGCAGGGGGTAGAAACTAGTTCAAATCCATCAAGTTGTTTTCTTTTGAGGTACTGACTAAGATAAATGGCATGGTTTTTCGAATCAAATACAGCTAGATAATAAATTTTTTCCATTCATTCTTTCCCCCTTTAGAAGTTTTTTATAAATCTTCTTACAAAAACTGATAAAAAATTGTATATATTACTATATGAAGGGGATTTTTTATTGTGACTATGTAAAACTACTTCAATTAAATTTAAGTATAAAAAGGATGACTTCTCTTTAAGTCATCCTTTTTATATTATAAACATGTGTAATTTGCATTCTATCTTCCTTTAATAAAATCCATATGCTCTTTGATTTTCTTCTCATAACCATTTTCAGTAATATTATAGTACTGCTTCCCCTCCAACTCATCGGGAAGATACTGCTGCTCTACATAATTGTTTTCATAGTCATGGGCATATAAATATCCCTTTCCATGACCTAACTTCTTAGCACCTCCATAGTGGGCATCCCTTAAATGTAGGGGTACTGTGGTTTTGTGTTTTTCCACATCCCTTAGGGCTTGTCCTATTCCCATATAAGAGGCATTACTTTTTGGAGCTGTAGCCAAATATGTAGTGGCTTGCGCTAGAATAATCCTTCCTTCTGGTAATCCAATCACCCTAACAGCATCATGGGCCGCCATAGCCACCTGTAGAGCCATAGGATCCGCGTTTCCTATATCTTCGGAGGCTGAAATAATCAACCTCCTACTGATGAACTCTGGGTCCTCTCCACCGTAAAGCATTTTAGCTAGATAATGGAGGGCCGCATTGGGGTCACTTCCTCGAATACTCTTGATAAAGGCTGAGGTGACATCATAATGTTGGTCACCATTTTTATCATACTGAATAGCCCTTTTTTGAATAGACTCCTGTGCCACCTCTAAATCTATTTTAACCTTTAAATCTCTATTTAGGGGCGTGCTAAGTACCGCTATTTCTAATGCATTCAATGCCCTTCTTACGTCTCCATTTGCCACATTAGCCATATGCTCAAGGGCTTCTTCACTAATCTCAACATCATAATTTCCAAGGCCTTGTTTTTTATCCCCCAATGCCCTCTTCATAACTTCTATAAGGTCTTCCTTCTCCATCAGATTAAGTTGTAGTACTGTTGTTCTAGACAGGAGGGCTCCATTTACTTGAAAGTATGGGTTTTCTGTCGTGGCTCCGATTAGAATAAATAGTCCATTTTCCACATGGGGCAGCAGGGCATCCTGTTGATTTTTGGAGAAGCGATGAATTTCGTCTATAAATAATATACTGGACTTTTGATACATTCCCAGTAATTGATTGGCCTCCTCCACCACCTCTCGGATTTCCTTTACTCCAGAGGTAACAGCATTTAATTGAAAGAATTTAATATCTAACTCTTTAGAAATTACCCTTGCTATGGTGGTTTTTCCTGTTCCTGGAGGTCCAAACAATATAATAGAAGGGATTCGCTTTGCCTTGATACAACGGGTCAAAAACTTGTTGTCCCCTAAAATATGCTCTTGTCCTACGATTTCCTTCAATCGTTGGGGACGCATCCGATCAGCAAGTGGTGCTCTTTGGGCCAAGGTACTTTCCTTTGCCAAATCAAATAAATCCATATTATCACCCTTATGCTAAGATTTCTTTTACAATCTTTATTGCAGCTTCCACATCATTACTGTTTACTCCCCTATGGGTAACGAAGCGGATTAGACTTTCATTTCTTGGGTTTACTAACAATCCCTTTTCCTTCATTTTTTCTACTAGCTCTGGTACCTTTATTCCTGTGGCAGATACGTCTGCCATTAATATGTTGGTATGAACCTTTTCCGTATCTACTTTAATTCCCTCTATAGCATTTAATCCCTCAGCTAATGTACTGGCATTTTGATGGTCTAGGTCCAACCACCCTCCATGATCCCTCAGAGCTACAATACCAGCAGCAGCAATAATTCCAACCTGTCTCATTCCCCCACCCAGCATCTTACGGAGCTTTCTAGCTTTTGCGATAAACTCTTTTGTTCCCACCAGCATACTACCAATAGGAGCACTCATGCCCTTTGATAGGCAGAACATTACTGAGTCAGCGTATTGAGCTATTTCTTTTACATCCACCTTTAGATAATTAGCTGCATTAAATATTCTTGCACCATCTATATGTAGAGGAATTTGCTTGATTTGGGCTAATTTGTACACTTTTTTCATTTCTTCTAAAGGTAATACCATCCCCCCTGACATGTTGTGGGTGTTTTCAAGGCAGATTAGACCTGACTCTGGAAAATGGATGTTTTCTTGACGGATAGCAGCTTCTATTTCCTCAACCTTCATCATGCCATTGACTCCCTTTAAAGTCTTAGCCTGTACCCCTGCTAGTCTTGCGATTCCGCCTACTTCATATAGGTAGATATGACAGCTTTCTTCTAGGATGACTTCTTGTCCTGGGCTGGTATGGGCCATTACTGCGATTAGATTTCCCATTGTTCCCGATGGAACATATAGGGCTGCCTCTTTACCAAGCTTATCTGCTGTCATGACCTCCAGTTGGTTGACAGTCTCATCATCTCCATAGACATCATCCCCCACTTTAGCCTTTAGGATTTCTTCTAGCATTGCCTCTGTGGGTTTTGTTACTGTATCACTTCTAAAGTCATAGATTTGATTTTGATTTTCCATTGTGTTAGCCTCCTATATTTACTTTTTAGATTAAACTTTAGTCTTTACACTTAAGTCAAATTGTACGCTTAGTTCTATAATAGATGTAATCATTTTGGAGTATTCATTTGATTGATTCTAAATATGATATTCTCTTTCTTATATACTGGCTCTATAAAATCATCTATGTCTAATTATAAATCATCTAAGTATTTTTTCCAAGTAAAGCCCATCCTTAGTCTAAAAGAAAAACCGATGCTTTCACATCGGTCTTTCTTCTATTGATCCGATATTCTATTATATTTGATCCCTCATGCTGACAAAGGGTTCATTTACCTGTGGTGGGAATAATGGTGGGAAATTATCTCCACAGATAGGTCTTTCTCTAGCCTCTTGCTGACAGAATCCTGTACTTAATACGCAAAGCTGAACTGGAACCTTGATTTTCTTTTCGCAGGTTAAGCATAATGCTACGATTAGATTTACTTGAATTTCTCCAGTTACTGGGTTGAAAGTAATGTCTCTAGATATACTTTGTGTTGCTAATCTAGATGTAAAAGCAACGTTACAGAACTCAGTAAACTGTGGTAAGAAGGCAGAATCAAATACAGATGGCATACATAATTCGAAGAAGTTTGTTAGAACTTGGTTAATTGGTACTCTTCCTCTTAATGTTGCGAATTGGATATCTCCTCTTGCATCTAGGAACTCAACGTCAATTTCTACAACGATAGATCCACTAACTACAATTTCTTGAGATCCAAATATTGGTGTCCCTAAGCATACTTCGTCACACTCAGAAGTATCTGTGTAAATCAAATATTGTAATAATCCAGCAGGTCCTGGAACAACTACAGGGTTTCCTCTTTCATCTGTTACAAATTGTGCTCCAGACAGATTGGTCTTAGGTGTAACCGTAAGGTTTTTGCAGTCGTTTATGTTACAAGGGTTAAAATATTTCTTACTTCTTATGTCTAGTACTCTGATAATTCTTGACTTTGGTCCACATTTAGCTACTGGTAGTGTTCCAAAAGGTACTTGAGATGCTGGTTGTATTCCTGATAAGTTGAAGGTTACTGAATCATATACCTTATCAACAAATATACATTCTCCAACTATTTTATCTAAGCACCCATCAAAGAAGCATCCAGTATTAGCTATACAGCATCTGTCATCAATGGCCTGTGGTGCTACATCAACTGGTTGTTTATTCATAAACTCAACTCCTTTTTATTGATTGTGAGACTAATAATAACCTTCACTTACTGTAAAATATGTAATTACTCCCCAATCGGTGCTAGTTATCAGTAATTTTTATTTATAAATTGCATATATTTTACTAAAATCTACTAGGATGTGATGATATGCCTTTAAATGGTAAGAATGAATTTATTTTTCAAGATTCAAAGGGCAAAACCTTTAATTTCTTTCTGGATGAAAAGGAGGAAATCCAATGCATTTCTTCCAATACCAAGCATCAGTGGGTAAGCAAAGATGATGTTTTTCCAAAACGTTGCAGTAGTCTGGATATTGTTCTTGATGGTAGCGATCGATTCCATATTGTGAGCTATCATTACGACGGAGATTTTTATTATCACTATAGAAAAAATAATGAATGGAAGAGTATACAGCTAACAAGTCTATCGAAGAGTGAGAGAATTTTTTATCCTAAGGCGTGTATTTTAGGCTCAAACATTCATGTTTTCTACGATTTACAGCAATCAACCCAGAGGGATCGTTGTACTCTATTCCATTATACCTATGATGAAAAAGCCATGACATGGGTTAAAAATAATATCTGTACCCTTAGATTCAACCGCTTTGTTACTCCCTACAAGGTCCTCACCTATAAGAAACGTATTCTGCTTCTCTACATATCTATTATCAATAACAACGATGAAATATGCTTAATCGAATACTACCCCCATAATGACCAATGGAGTAAGCCACAACAGCTGACAAACACCACTGACCAAAAGCTGTATATGGATGCCTTGATGGATCAAGAGGGCAATCTACATATCACTTGGTGCCAATATAAAGAACAGGATGGACTCATGGTACAGTATTTAAAGACAGATCTTAAAAATGTAGACTTGAAGGATCAAAAAATTTCTTCCCTTTCGAAAAGACTTAATTGCTCTTTTCCTCAATTGATCCTCATGAATCAGCAACTCTATTGTATGTGGGTGGAATACGGTCACTTAGCTGTTTCTAAAAGTAACGACATGGGAAGTAACTGGATGCCTCCATCAATAGTGGACGATTCTAAAATTAACAATTTTAAGCGTTATCGGTACGGTAGCAATCAATCAAAGAGTCAATTTAATATTCAATGTGAATTCTTGTATGGTACCCATTATCCCAGTATTCAGTTTTTAGGTTTTGGAGGTGATAATTATGATGAAATATCAGCCAGTGAATCTTAATTTTATACCTAAGGATGAGAGACTTGATAGAGATTTAGTAAATGCTATGCCTGTCGAAGAAGTTGAAATGGAACTAGAAACTTCGGTCGAAGACTTACCTGCGAAAGATACTAGAAAGCAAAAAGAGGTGCTGCACCCCAGACGGGAAGTCTTTACTTTAGAAGAAAAAATAATACTGAATAACCAAATTGAGCACTTAAAAGAACAGTTGAATTATTCAGAAGACCAGGTCTCTGCATTACAAATGCGATTACATGAATCCAATAATAAAATCACTGCCCTAAAGGACCAACTAAACAGCTATGAAGCCTACCGAGATGATCTTGATCAAGTAACGTCCCTCAATATCAATCTTTCGCGGCTCTCAAATGAAAATGAAGAACTTAAACAACAGTTGAAGCAACAGAAGGATCATGTACAGATGCTTTATTTAATACTGTTGATTTTGGCGATCCTTTAGGGATTTACAGCAAACTGATACCCCTATAGCTAAGATTTGAAATCTAACTCAGCTGCATATAAGGATTTGCAATTTAAAAAACGACAATAAAAAACCCCAGTTCTAACGATTTTTCGCTAAAACTAGGGGTTATTTTTCTGCCATAAAATCATCTAAAGTCCTAACCTTCTCTCTAAACTTATACTGTTTCTTATTAATTGTTATCCCATTTATATTTGATTATTTTTTACATGTCCACGCTTCTAAATTACCATCATCCTATACCATAGGACCTTCTTCTTACCTTCTTTTTCTATGAATTTTATATCCTCAGCTAAGCCTTCTGGAACCATTAGTTGTATCTTCTTCCCTGATTTTTGATTGACTAGATCACCAATGATTTCGATATATAGATGCCGAAGGATTTCTTCATCAAAGAGGATATTGGGCTCCACCAATAGGGTATATTGAAATATCTCATCTTGACCTTGCTCCACTCCTTCTTCCACAAGGATCAATTCAATCTCCTTCTGCTGTACCTTAATCTTTAATTGTCTAATCTCTAGCTTTTGCTCCTTCTTTTGCCATTCAGCAAATAAAAAACCAAGGGGTAGCATCCGACCACTGGATAAATAGCCTTTTTCTATTACATCTGATAACTTGATTTTCTTTGTTTCCAGCTTGAATACTTCATATTGTTTTCTTTTATCAACAAGTTCATTGACTATCTTTTCGTCTTCTATCTTTTCATTGTCTACCAATTCAACTTTCCCCCTCAGTAGGGTGGCGGTATCAAATTTCTTGAAACCCACGCTCAATAAATCTTTTTCTTCAATATTTGTGGATACACTGGAAATATCGACACTGTAATATTTTTCTTTTTTAGCTACTGCATGGATAAACCCTGATATGTATTTAAAATTTTGTTGCCCTTGGTGGGATTTGGCTACATGAAGACTATATAAGAACATATAGCCCCCATAGGGTAATTCCTCTCTCTGGGGATTGAGGCCCATATAGCCAACGATTCCCCTTCGGTCTTGAATTAGATAAAAGAAGTCCTCATTAAACCAACCTTTTCTTTTATAGAATTCCACAATATCTTTAATTTCCTTTTGCAATTCATTACGATAGGTCTTGTATGAATAGATCAAGACCTTACTCTTTTGCTGTTGACTATTACCATTACCATCTCTACCCTTTACCTTATCAAGTAAAGCCTCCAGCTCCTTTATCACATATCCTTGGTAATCCTTTAATTTCTGATTTTGCAACCCTTCATTACCTTTAATTAACGATATTAAATAATCCTCCAGCTTCATAGACTTTGCCTCTGCCAACTGGTTGATTTTTTCAAACAACTGATTATTTAGTTCAATTTCAATCTTTTTTCCCATACTTACCCCTCCTTCCCTACATCATATTGAGAGAGGGAGGGTTTTAGTACTGACATTTGTAGTATATTTACTCTAACCCTTCTTATAACAAGTTCACGATGTTGATTTACAAAAACGACAACTGCTCCACCTCATATGGCCTATTCATCGCAGACACTATATCAGGCATCTTGTACAAAATCCCATTAGCTTTACATGATGACACAAAGACTTTTTTCAACTCGTTTACCCGTAATGATTTACATTCATAACTATTTCCATAGGTTTTGATATATTCCTCTTTAACCCCAGGAAATAACTTGTCTAGTTGTTGATAAAAATAGAGCTGTTGATTTTGTCGGAGGGTAACTCCCCAACAGGGTGCAACATACTTTACCCCAGCCTCAGCACTGGCTCTTACAATAGACTTGATATTCTCCTCTGTATCATTTATAAAGGGGAGAATAGGCCATAGGCGTACCCCTGTAAAAATTCCAGCTTCAGATAGGGTTTTTAAAGCCTTAAACCGTTCAGATGAGACACTGACCCGTTGCTCTACTTTCTTGCATAAATCATCATCAAAGGTGGTGATGGTCATATGGACTGCGGCAGGAGCATATTGACTTATCTGCTGTAGTAGTTCAATATCCCGTACTACTAAGTCTGATTTTGTAGTCAAGCTAGCTCCAAAACTATACTTCCCTAATAGTTTCAGACTTCCCTTTGTTAGCTGATATTTCTTCTCTAATGGGTTGTATGGATCGCTCATGGCTCCCGTTCCTACAACTCCTTTTTTTCGCTTTGACATCAGTTCTCTTTCCAGTATCTCTAGGGCATTTTCTTTTCCCCGAACCCGATCAAAGTCATCCACTTGATAGCACTGACTTCTTGAATCGCAGTAGATGCATCCGTGACTACAGCCCTTGTAGATATTTAAGTTATAATTAGTGCCGAACCAGCTCTTTCCATCGGACCACGCAGATAAAAGTTGCTTTGCTTCTATAAACTCCATATTTCACCCACCTTTGTATATGTAATTCAATCTCTTCATTTATTCAAGAGACTTTAACTATTCTGTTTCAAATAACTCCTCTAGATAAGTAAATGTATTGGCAAGATCTCCTGATTGTATCATAAGGTTGAAGCGAATAATGCCACTACAGTTAATGGTGCAATCATTGGGCTACTGGTTGGGATTAGATTAAACTACTTATATGTTATTTTTTCATTTCAAAACATACCATTAAACAGTATATCTTTGCTTCCAGCTTTTCGGAAAACTAAGTTTATTTCCATACACATAACGAATTAATTGACCATGATGTTGAATTTCATGTTCTAGCAAAGCTAATAAAAGGTCCACCTGTACCTCATTCAGTCGGTGGCTATTCAGATAATCCAAACTTTCACCACCAGTTTGATCAAGACATAGTAAAATTTCATCCTTTGATGACGTATCTTTAAGGGAACAATTAAAACCCACCCAACCTTCATTCATAATTGCCTTTAGATAACTTTCTCTAGCTCCAATGATGCACCAAAGTTGTTCACCAATGGTGTTTGAAGGCAGATCCTTCAGCTTTAATTTCAAAGCATCTGTAGGTAAATCCCTCACTAAGTCACGGGTAAGATTAAAAGCTTTATGTAAATGATTTTTTATACTTTCCATAAATTTTTCTCCTTTATACTCTAAACATTCTATAATTTATAAAAATGACAAAACTTTTGACAATATTATATCATTTATTGACCTTCTTGTCCTAATAGAAGTTTTTTAACAATACTACTTACTCATATTCATTATAATAAAATGGCAGACCCTATAGTCACCTACGAAGTCTGCCATTAACACCCAAAAAACTCTTTTTACTCCACAAAATTCTTATAAATATACCCACTAGTAGACAAGGCCAACAAGGAACCATAAGTCAAGTTAAAAGTAATCTCATCCCCTACTTTGTATTCCCTATGACAGTTGGTCACATCAAGGATCAAGTGATCACTACTACCACCTAAAATCTCGATTTCACTATCAACTGGGATTACTGTATGGGTACCGATATCCTGCTTACCCACTGCTAAAATAGCTCTTCTTTGCATTCCCTTATCAACAAACTCCGGAACATTACCAAAGGCATCTCTACCTATGTTTCCAATAGGTATGGAAGGCTTTTCTTTAATCTCGATCACCTCAGCCACCAATAGAAAGGCATCATCATAGGTATTTGGAATCCTCTCACCATAGGCAGTCTCATAACCCAACACAATAGATTCACCTAGTCTTAAATGGTTGATCCCCTTTGGTACACCATCCTTCTCAAGTAGGTAAATGCTACTGGAGTTTCCTCCACTGATGATCTCCAATGGGTATCCCAGTGCCATTTCAAAGCTCTTTGCCGTCTCCACTAGTTTACCTAGGTTTTCATCATTAGGAATGATTCCACCATAGCAGGTTAAGTTCGTTCCAATACCACAAACTTTGATATTTTTTAGTCCCTTGATTTCTTCTATTACAGAGCTTAGCTCCTGAGCATCGAAGATTCCTTCCCTTAAATCCCCTAAGTCCACCATTAAGATGACCTTATGGATTTTGCCAAGTTCTTCAGCAGCAATGTTTAGGGCTACAATCGTCTCTAGCTCTGAATTCAAGCTGATATCGGCGAATTCTACTGTTTCCTTTGCTCGACTAATCATAGGTAATCTAAGCAATATTTTTTCTAGTGGTAGATGTTTCACCTTCGCCAAATTCTCCGTACGGGAATCAGCTATATATTTCACTCCACCAGCAACAATGGCTTCGGTAACTTCTGGTATCCCACAAAAGACTTTCGTCACGGCAGCTACGTCAATTCCTGCCTTTTTGCATTGTTCCACCAGTACCTCAGTATTGTGCTTTAGCTTATCTAGATAGATATTCATTTTTGGATTCATTTTCAACACTCCTATTTCATCCCAAGACTTTCCTTCATTAAAGCCACCGCTGCCTCAGGATATCTTTTTGCCAGAACCCCTAGAGAAGCCATGATATAATTGCTGTCTGTTAAAATAGTAGCCTCCATTGTTGGATAAAGAACATTTTGGCGACTATTAGTTAAAATACGCTTCAAAATTTCTTTTCCTTCTGGGAGTCTAGTTAAAGCTCCACCTGTTCCAATGATGTATTTCACATTGGAAAGGTCTTTACCCTCCGCTACAGTTTGTTTTCCCCCTGGTCCATAAAGATGTCGGATTTTCCCTGCGTGTCTTTCAAGGGCATTAAATACCGCCTCTTGGGTCAACCTTTCAACAAACTTTATTTGGTCTGACGTTTTTGGAATCGCTCGATATTCCTCCATCATTTGATCAATATTCAAGGATAACTCTGCTTGTAGTTTCTCCTTGCCTATTCGTTCAATGATGTTCCCCATGTTGACAAATACGCCAAGATCCCCCTCAACAGTTCTCTTTGCCGTAGGTTCTGGACTTAAAAGAATCCGATTGATTTCCTCACTACCCTCCGTCACCGAGTGAAGGTCTGTCGTAGCTCCTCCAACATCAAAAGTGATCAAGTCCCCAATCTCTGCCTTCAGTACTTTTGATGCCTCCATTACTGCCCCTGGCGTTGGGATAATTGGCCCGTTGATCATATCCCTCACCTGTTGCATTCCTGGTGCATGGATAATGTGCTCCTCAAAAACATCTTGAATAACCCTTCGAGTAGGTTCAATATTCAATTGATCTATCTTAGGATAGACGTTTTCCACAAGATAAAGCTTGCTATCTGTTTCACTGAAAATCTCCTTGATTTCCTCTTGATTTTCAATATTTCCTGCATAGATGATGGGGACATTTAAGCCTAATTCTGCAATTTTCTCTGCATTGTAGATGGCAGTATCCCGCTCCCCATAGTCAACCCCCCCAGCAATTAAAATGATATTGGGGTTTACTTCTTTGATTTTCTTTATATCTGTTCTTTTTAATTTTCCAGCAGTTACTTGATGAATGATTGCTCCTGCTCCTAGGGCCGCCTCTTTGGCTGCTCTTACGGTCATATCATAGACTAGACCATGAACAGTCATTTTCAGTCCCCCAGCAGCACTACTGGTGGCAAGCATTTCATCGTATTCCAGTGTATCCAAACCAAGGTTTTTTCTTAGGTCTTCTACTGCTCCCCTCAAACCAATGTTTACATCCCCCTCTAAAACAGTGGTGGGGGATTGCCCCTGTCCGATGAATTTGGGACAAGGGCTATGGATTTCATTAAAGGCATTGACAACAGTTGTTGTACTGCCTATTTCCGCCACTAGAACATTAATTTTCATTTTGCATTTCACTTCTTCTCTTAACCAAGAAAGTAGCTACGTGGATTCCCTTCGTTCCTCTACCAAATCCAGCGTCTACTCCCTGCTGAACAGCGATTTCTGGAGTTACTTGAGTACCTCCACAAGCGATCATCAACTTGTCACGAACACCCTTTTCGATACAAAGTTCATGAATCTTCTTCATGTTTTTGTAGTGGATATCATCATGGCTGATGATTGTAGAAGCTAAGATTGCATCTGCATTTAACTCAATGGCAGCATCTACTAATTTTTCTAATTGGACTGAAGTTCCAAGATAGTGACACTCGATTCCGTACTTCTCGATCCCACCATGCTTGATGTCGATGATTTCCCTTAGACCTACAGAGTGCTCATCTTCCCCCACAGTACCAGCAACAATCTTCATTGGTTGCTTTTCGATTTCTGCTCTTACTTCGTCTTCTGTCATTACTTCTGGCTCTGGAGGAATCACTAGAGCAGCTGTATCGATAGTAAAGGCAACTCTACCCTTTAACTCAATTCTAGTACCTTCCGATGGATGCATGATTTCCTTGTGGATTACTTCCACATCCTCTAAGCCCATTTTCTTCCCTAATTCAATTGCTGCGAACTCAGCAACCCTTTTAGAAGCTGGTAAGAATAGGTTAAGCATGACATAACCGTCTCCCATCCACTCAACCTCTGGCTTCATTAGAGAAGTTTCTCTCAGTTCTTTAGTTTCTTCCATTCTTACATTTACGTTATCAGTTTCATCTAACTCATCAATGTAGATGATTTTTTCTGGATTTTCTAAAGTTGAACCACCGATTAATTTAGCAGGTTCATTTACTGCTGATTCATCATATTGAGCAACGTTGTTGTATCCAAAGTGGGCTGTAACAGGAGCCATGTAATCTTCATCTCTTTCGAATACAGTTCCTACTCCGATCCCTTGGTCCATCTTTCTTGCGATTCCGTCACCATTTCTTTCTGGGTAGTATCCAGAGTCTACGAAGAATCCTTCTTCAACAGCATTAAAGTATCCGCCAACCTCAAGAACTTCCTCCATGAACAATACTGCTCTTTCCTTTAATTCACGGGCCTTATCTCTTAAAGCACCTTCATCCTTTAACTGAATCATTTCCATTAAGCTATCCATACCCACAAGGGCTTGCTTAGCAGTATCAATGGCTTCCATGTTGTAGATATGCCATGGCACGTTTCTTCCCTCATCAGGAGTGATGGTGGATTGAATGTCTGCTCTTGTTAATTTTGAAATTAATAGATTTAATACGTGGGTAACAGTCGCTTCTCTAGTAGAGGACTCCATATACTTTGTATTCATTTGAGCTCTCATTCTGTACTCTTTAAATACATCTCTTAATGCAACTGCATAAGGTAAGTCTAAAGCCATACAAGGAGCTGGTGGTGCTGTTGGAGGTACTGTAGAAAGACAGATATTTTCCTTCTTCATTCCAACTTTAACAGAATAAGTAGAGTTTAGGGCATGTTGTACCATTAATTCTGGCATTACCTTCCAAGCTTCTCTAGCTGTAGCATTGGCATTGTGGGCTCCGTCGATTTGTGCAATGTCTGCCCAAACCATCGCCTTTTTAGCCTCAGCCGCATCTACGAAGGAACGGATCATGTTGATATTTCTGTATAATACGTTGTACTGAGGGTCTTGATGGGCTCCATTTACCCCTTCCTCAGCAAACATAACTGCGATTTCTGGACCTGCAACTCCAGAGATATATGAATGGTAATTGATTGGTCTTCCTACTTCTTCTTCGATTAAGTCTAAAGCTTTTCTTTGAGCTCTAACTTGCTTTCTTGTAATTGGAATACCACCAATACCTTGAGGAGTACCTTCGATTAATCCGTCGAAGTGACTTTGTCCTGCTGTACGGATAACCATGATGTGGTCAGCTCCGTGCCAAGCAGCCATTCTCATTCTACGGATATCGTCTTCAAATCTTCCAGAAGCAACCTCTGTTGTGATAACAGATGCTGGCTGTGGGTCGATATCATTAAAATATTTTGCCGATGGTAGTGGAACACTATTCTTTAATGGAGTTGAGCAATCATTGAAGGTGAAGGGCCCTATTTGTTGGTTTTCTTCCTTCTTTCTCCAAGTCCAACCTCTTCTCTTTGGCGTATAGTTTTCTAAGCCTTCAAGTAGATTTTTAATGTCTAATTTCTCATTTGGTTTTAATTCCATTACTTAGCACCCCCTTGAAAAGTCTCCATTGCTTCGTCCCAAAGGTTTCCTTCTGCCAGTTGAAGACCAGCTTCACGGGTGGTCATTCCTTTTTTGATCGCTAATTTATATACAACATTGCCTGCACCTTTACCCATTAATCCCCTGTCCATCACGCCCTCAACGATGGCTCTAGCCTCCATACTAGAGAATCCCATACGTAGTAATACTGAACGCTCGATGGATGGTGAAGTATGCTTCTTTGCCATGTCCACCATAGGCTCTACGATTTGCTCAGCCAATTGCCAAAACTTTGCTTCCAATTGCTCATCTGTTAAATCTTTGAGATGTTGTCTTCTCTCTTGAAAATCATCTGCTCTTTTCATTTGGCACCCCCATGTGATTATTCATTATTCATTATTCATTATTCATTATTCATTACTTCCTCTGTTTCTTCATTCTTAATTGTGGTTTTAGCTAATTCTTACCTTTAACTCCTCTAGGACATTTAATACAAAGTCCTTTGGCGCATTACAATCCTTCATTAAGAACGCCAGATCTTCTTCTGACAATTCTTCAAGTTGATTTTGGTTGACACAATTTTTAATATATGAAGCCTTCAGCTTATTCACATCAATGTCCCTGGCTCTTAACAAGGACGGATGGGAAGGTAGAATGATGTTCTCTCCTTGAATTTCATCCTCAGGATTTCCGAACTTCAATTCGATACCATTTTCCTTAGCAAAGGATAATTGAGGTTGAATGTGCTTTCCTGCACCTGTGTATTCTGTTTCCTGTACGACGATAATTTGATCTTGCTCCATTTCTTGGGCTATGTAGAAGGCAGCCGCTAGGGAGGTATTACCAGCAGGACCTCTTTCAAGTCCCTCCAACTGTGCTAGGGCTTCTGTCATATAAAACACTTCCCCTTGATTTACCAATACATAGCGGTCTATGTATCTTAATGGTCTTGCAGCTGAACGAGGAACGTCTGAACGATCTGGCCAAGTTGAAAATGGAATACCAAAGCCTGTATGCCCTGTAGTGAAGGACTTTTTATTAAAATCAACATCACTGGCCATATGTAGTCCCTTAAGGTTTACACTTGCTCCAACAATCTTCACTTCATTTGCTCCAGCCTTGATTAATCCTCTAGCCGTCCCCGTTAGGTTACCCCCACCTGCGTTGGTACATACCACTACATCAGGGTCTTTGCCTACTCTTTCCCTAAACTGCATCGCTAATTCATAGCCTAGGGTTTCTACCCCTGCAATGCCAAAGGGAGTATATAGGGAAGCATTGAAGTAGCCGGTTTCTTCTAATGTCTTTAAAAAGGTATAGAACAGCTCTGGACCTACAGTTAATTGAACAACCTCGGCTCCGTAGGCTTCACATTTTCTTGCCTTTTCAATGATTTCTGGTTGACCTTTATGGGTACTATCATAACATTCTTGAATGATGATACACTTTAACCCATGCATAGCTGCTTGACTGGCAACCGCTGCACCATAGTTTCCACTGGTGGCAGCAATGACACCCTTGTAGCCTAATTTTTTTGCATGATATACAGCATTGGCAGCTCTTCTAGCCTTGAAGCTTCCAGAGGGATTTGAGGCTTCGTCTTTAACAAAAATTCTTGCTCCCTTGCCTTCTGGTGCTATTTTTCTAGCTAAAGCAGTCAGGTTTTTTAGCTCCAGTAGGGGGGTATTCCCTACTCCTGACTCCCCTTGAATCACTTGCATTTCTTGAAGAGAATAACCAGTCTCCCTCATCATTCTTTCATAATCAAATGCAATCTTGCCATATTCAAAGACACTATAATCAATGCCTACTGCCTGCTTCATGATTTCCCCACGACGGGCCATCAATGCTTCATAAGTCATTTCTTTAGTCATGGTTCTCACCTGCCCATAGGACTTTCTTTAATTGAAGCCCGATTTCTAGTATCTCTGGAACAAACTTTCCAAAGTCATGATCATAGTGGGGGTTAGCTTCTAATAGGGTCCCCGCCACTCTTCTACCAGTGATGGTTTCTATTTCCACTCTTTCACCGATGTTTCCATCCTCCAATAGAAATCCCTTTACCCACATTTCCAAAGGTACCTTTTTAGTATCCTCTGGCAGATTCGGAGATCGGTCTTGGGGACTCAATACAATATCGTGTATCCTTACCCATGAACCCTTTTCTATTTGCATTTTAATAACCTACCTTTTTATTATTTCTCTATTAAATCCCTCATGTCCCCCATAATTGCTCTTGGTACTGGTAAATCTAACATAGTCTTTAATCCTGCTTTAGCATTGATTACATGAGGAATCATGTTTACACACATTGCTATCGTACCAAGTCCACCTTCTACCTCAGGCGAAATGGACATATTTACCTCTGGAGTTCCTTTTATATTGATATAATCTCCTGTAAATGTTCCTTCCATTTCTGGCTCGATTTGTTGTGGGTGAATCATATCAATCTTAACTTCACCGTCAACATATCCCTGCCCTGTCATATTTACACCAGCAACATCTCCAGCAGCAGCAAATCCATGGGGTGACTTTCGATCTACAGTAGTAACGATAGGCTTCATTTGTTGTTCAAACTTATCTACCCTCCATCCAATAGCATCTGCGATCATTTGTATAGACTCAGCAAATCCAACATGACCTGCCATTGTGCCTTCTTCACAACGTCTATTAAACTCATCTACTTTCATTCCAACACCTTGTTCTTCCATAACTGTGTGTCCGAATGGTGATAAGCTATTAACTCTTTTTGCTTGAATATGCTCTACATCAGTCATACAACCTGTTAAACAAACAACCAGTAGATCCATGATTAATCCAGGATTAATGCCTGTACCTAAAATTGTTACCCCATTCTCTTTTGCTATTCTATCAAGTTCTGCTGCTAATTCAGGATTTTGGGCCTGTGGATAAGCCATTTCTTCAGCAGTTGAAACAACATTAACTTTTTGCTCTAAACAGTATTTTAGTCTTGGAAAAGCTGCCTTTGTAAATGAATCTGTTGCAGTTAAACAAACATCACAACTTCCTTCTGTTAATACTTCTTCAATATTTGAATTGATTATTACGGGCTTTCTATCTCCACGTTCTACTCCTAATACCTCATACATATCTTTTCCAACTCTTGTTTCATGTCTGTCACATACTCCTACGATTTCTACACCCTTTTTTTGAAGTAGCATCTTTGCCATACCACTTCCCATAGCACCAAAGCCCCAAATGACTACTCTAATGTTTTCCATATAAAACCCCTCCGTTTATAGTATGATTTTTCACACTATTCTTTATTGCAAAAACCTTGCCAAACGTCTTAAAGAATATTTTTTATTTCGGCTATTTGATTTATTCATTGAATATTCTATTTTATTTGATTTTTACTCACTTCTTGTGGGGACTACATTGTGACCATAGTCGCCTTTATTAGGAAACATAATTCAATCCTTTATGAAATAAAAACGTATAGTTATTCAATATTTTGATTAATTATTATTTTTATGGTTAACGACGATATTACCCTGAGTTTTTAACACCTTAGTTTTCCAACTTAAAAATGCCAATATCTTTGCATTAGAGCAAATATATTGGCATTTTATGTTTTTCTTTCGACTTCAAAGCCCTTTACTTAATGACAATAAGAAGTATAAGCCATGGCCCGTACCTTTAATTGATGTTTAATTTTTTCAACTTATGCTGTAATGTCTGTCTTTTTAAACTTAATTCTTCTGCGGCTCTTGAGATATTCCCATTATGTTTCTCCATCGTTCTAGTAATATACTCTTTTTCAATCTCTTCCAAGACTTCCTTCAACCCTGTTTTCTCTTGAATTAAGTGACTCACAAGGGATTCACAATGCTTTCTTTCATTTCTTAGCAGGTATTCCGGAAAATGCTCATCCTTTAATATATGTTCATCCTGTATCATATTCATTGCCCCTTCAATGACATTTTCTAACTCCCTCACATTGCCTGGCCAGTGATAGTGCATGAAATGCTCCCTCATTTCAGAAGAAATCATCCATACTTCTTTGCCTAGCTTTCCGTTGAAGTAATTAATAAAATGTTCCGTTAAGGGTAAAATATCTTCTTTTCTATCCCTTAGACTTGGGACGGTGATATTAACTACACTTAGACGATAATACAAATCCTTTCTTATTTTGGCGTTTTCAATAGCCTCCATAGGATCTTCGTTTGTGGTGGCAATGATTCTAACATCCACAGGAATATCCTTCAAGCCCCCAATCCTTCTCACATATCCTTCCTGCAATACCCGTAGTAGCTTTGCCTGTAATTGCATTCCCATAGAGTTAATTTCATCCAACAAAAGAGTCCCTTGGTTAGCTTGTTCAAAGAGCCCTGGTCGGTCGATCGCCCCTGTAAAGCTTCCCTTTGTGGTTCCAAACAAGATTCCCTCCAATAGGCTCTCAGGGAGGGCTGCGCAATTTTGAGCAATAAAGGGCTTATCCTTCCTTTGACTGTGATAGTGAATACTTTGGGCAAATAACTCCTTGCCAGTACCTGTTTCTCCAAAGAGAAGCACACTAGATGAGGTTGCCGCAGCTTTTCTAGCAGTGTTTATAGCTTTAACAAAAGTATCTCCCTTTCCCTTTAAGGAGTCAAATGTATAGTTCCTCTTTTCTTTTTTATCGGAGACCACAGGAGTATTTAACTGTTGTTGAAGTCTAACAATCTCCTCCGATAAGTTCTTAATTTTTGTAATATTCTTTGCTATCTCCAATGCCCCAATTTTTTTATCACGAAAATATAGGGGGATTGTGGTATTAATAGTTGTAATTTTATTTCCCTTGTTATTCAAATATGTTTGACTCTGATTGACGATGGCCTCTTGGGTATCCAGTACCTTTAGTAAAGTACTGGTGTCGTGGTTTAGACTGGGAAAGACATCTAATAGGGTTTTTCCCATTACATCCTCTATTTCCATTCCCTCCAGCTCTGCCATACTATTGTTATATAGGATTGTGTGGCCCTCGTTATCCACTACATGTATACCTTCATCTATGGACTGCAAAATTTTTTGCAGTATGATTGTTAACATTTTTTTAGATGTCATAAGATTTTCCTCCAACATTAGTTCCATTAGTTTAAGTATAACAGTTTTTATGGGTGGGTTAAAGACGAGTTAATATAATCAATGATTCAACACAAAAACTATTTTAAAATAAAAAGGCATGACCCTTAAAATTAGGTTTCATGCCATAAAATATATCTTTAATAACTTACAACAACCCTAAGATTTTATCTACTGAATCAAGATTTGTAATATTAGCCTATTGTTAATTACTGTTTTTTGAAAGCTTCTCTTTCTTTATTAAAGAAATCTATAGCGTTTTCCCAGTCAGTTTCCATTCTGCCTAAGAATAAATCTATTTCTCCTTTTAGCTTTTCTACTTGAGTATTATTTCCTTCATTAAATGCTTTAACCAGATTTTCAGTTTTATCCAATACCAATCCATAATTAAATAAAACACTGGTCATAAAAAATTTAGATTGAGTGAAAGAATTAGTCCCACCTGTTCCATCAAATTCGTCATAAACTATCTTATGCTTTTGATTTAACTCTTGAATTGTACTAAGAATATCAATCCCCTCTTCGAGTGTAAGCAATGCGGCTCCATATGTTTTAATACTTTCTTCTAAAAGAGTGTCAACTAATATAAATTGTGTTATGTATTCTTCAGCAGTTGCTTTAGCCAGCTCTGGTGTCATCACCTGTGCTGTAATTGCTACAGTCTTCTTAGTTCCATCCCAATTCACCACTGCCCCTAAACTCTCAGCAACGAATCTCACTGGTACAAGGGTTCTTCCATTAACAATTTGAGCTGGAACATCCAATACTACTCTTTTGTTGCCTACATTTGCAGATGTACTACCAATCATCAGTGTTATCATTGTGTTACCCTTAATGCCTGTTATTGATTGAGTTTTAGAATCCCACTGTACAGTAGCTCCTAACCCCTCAAATATTGCTCTTAAAGGAACCAAAATTCTGCCATTCTCAGTGATTGGTGGCTGATCCATTATAAGTAGATCTCCATTGATGGTAACTTTAATATCTTCAGCAGCGTATGTTTCCATTTTAGGTGCAATGGCAAAAAACATCATTCCTATTAATAAAACACATAGTAACCTTCTATACTGTCTTTTCATCCCTTCATTCCTCCTCAAATATACTACCTAGAAAATATATTAGATAATTTCTAAAAATATACAATTAAATTAGTTCGACATTAGAATTGATTTTCCCTCTAAAAAACATAAATTATTCATAAAATTTCCAAAGTTTGTTAATTATACAAATTTATTATGCATCAAATCATCCAATAAGAAAACCCAGCTCCCATAATTAATAGCATTATGGGGATGCACTGGGCCTTATAGATTAATATAACTTATATTTTTGGCAAAGTTGACTCACTTTTTCACTGGCTTCATTGATTTTATTTGGGTTATCAATGATTATTCCCATTATTTCGGCTATAGTAGCCATATCTTCTTCCTTCATTCCTCTAGTTGTCACTGCTGGCGTTCCTATTCTAATACCACTGGTTACAAATGGACTTTCAGGATCAAATGGAATGGTATTCTTATTTACTGTGATACCGACTTCATCCAATAATTTTTCTGCATCTTTACCAGTAATGTTTTTATTTCTTAAGTCTAACAACAATAGATGATTGTCAGTTCCACCAGAAACAAGGTTGAAACCCCTCTTAGTTAGTTCTTCACCTAATCTCTTAGCATTCTTTATAATCTGTTGCTGATATCCTTTAAACTCAGGAGAAAGCGCTTCTTTAAAGGCTACAGCCTTCGCTGCAATGACATGCATTAGCGGTCCACCTTGGATTCCTGGAAAAATGGCTTTATCAATTTGTTTTGCAAACTTTTCTTTACATAGTATTGCTCCACCCCTTGGTCCCCTTAATGTTTTATGGGTTGTGGTAGTTACAAAGTCGGCATATTCACAAGGATTAGGATGTAAACCTGCTGCGACTAACCCTGCAATATGGGCCATATCAACCATTAAGTAAGCTCCTACTTCATCTGCAATTTCTCTAAATTTTTTAAAGTCTATACTACGAGGATAGGCACTGGCACCAGCAACGATAAGCTTTGGCTTCACCTCATGGGCGATTCTTTTAACCTCATCATAATCAATTTGCTGAGTGTCTGGGTCTACACCATATTCTGAGAAGTTATAATATGTTCCTGATAGGTTTACTGGACTTCCGTGGGTCAAATGACCCCCGTGGGATAAATTCATTCCTAGAACAGTATCTCCTGGCTCCAATATAGCAAAATATACACCTAAATTAGCATTGGAACCCGAATGGGGTTGTACGTTGGCATGCTCAGCATTAAATAATTTCTTTAATCTGTCCCTAGCAATATTTTCTGCCACATCTACTTCTTCACAGCCACCATAATACCTTTTTTCAGGATATCCTTCAGCATATTTATTAGTCAATTGACTACCCATTGCCTCCATTACTGCCACAGAGACAAAGTTTTCTGATGCAATCAATTCGATATTTCTCCTTTGTCTTGCCGTCTCCTTTTCAATTACTGAATAAATCTCTGGGTCCGCTTTTTTTAATTGTTCAAAGTTCATTGGTCTTTTCTCCCTTCACCTCGTCCAAATTCTTAACAATTTAATTATAGATTTTTAAAAATAGTTTTACAAGTTCTAACCACAACAAATATGAAATTATTACAATGTTTTCATATCTTCTTCCCTTGCTTTGTTTTTACCCAACTTTAGTATCCCTAAAAGCTATTTTTTTATAATACAAAATTATGTAATATAAATATTGGCAGAAGAAGCCATACTCTTGATTTGATTGAATTAGTATACTTTATTAAGATTTCCAAAGGGGGTTTTATGTTAAATTTGGCAATAATCTAGGATATCTACAATGTATATATCCAGATTGCTACTATATAAGTAAATTTTACTAACTTATTTTTACTAGCCCTTATATTCATTGAAAACATTTGATATAGTATTAAGGAGACATATATTCAGGAGGTGGTGGTGCAATGAATGAAGTGAATCAAAAAAAGCTCTTAGTAATGGCACTTTTTGCAGGGGAGATCATGTTAAAAAATGGCGCTGAAACCTATCGGGTTGAAGATACGATTATCAGAATCTGCAAATCAAGAAATTTTCCTTTTGTTGAAGCTTATGTTACTCCTACTGGTATTTTTATCTCTGTAGATCAAGAAGGAGAAGATATCAACGAAATGATAACTTACGTAAAAAGAATACAAGGTAGAAGTATTAATCTCAATAAAGTAGCAGAGGTCAATGCTTTTTCCAGAAGATTTGTTGAGGGAGATTTGTCTGTAGAAGAGGGAATGACTCAGTTAAAAGATATAGATCAGCTGGCTCCCTATTCCTTGTTAATGCAGGCCCTCTTTGGAGGAATTGCCAGTGCCTTCGCCACCCTACTGTTTGGGGGAAATTATTTAGATTTTTCAGCGGCCCTTTTGACTAGTATTATCTTAACCTTTTCAATTAAAAGGATTGCAAGTAATGGCTTCAATCTATTTTTAACCAATATGACAGGAGGATTTATAGCTGCTTTTTTATCTATTCTTTTTTCCTATGCCCACCCTAACATTCATGTTGATACCGTCATCATTGGTGCCATCATGGTAATGGTACCTGGAGTTGCCATTACCAATGCTGTTCGGGATTCTATTTCTGGTGATTTGGTTTCAGGTTTAGCTAGAGGAGCTGAGGCTCTATTAATTGCCACCTCCATAGCCTTTGGTGTAGGATTTGTTTTGAAAACCTGGATTTACATAACGGGGGGGAGATTATATTGATTTATCTATTGAAGCATTTAGGCTATGCATTTATCAGTACCATAGGATTTGCATTCATTTTTAATACCCCCAAGGCTGCCCTCCTAAGATCAGGCCTTGCAGGTGCTTTTGGTTGGGCTGTTTACATAGTCGTTAATCAAGTCTCAGGTTCGGTGGTTTTATCTACTTTTATGGGTTCTTTGTGTATTGGGCTTGTGGGGGAAGTGTTTGCAATCCTTAATAAAAATCCAATCACTGTTTATATCATCCCAGGTATTGTTCCCCTCGTGCCGGGTTTTGGCTTGTACAATACAATGTTGTCCCTCTTGGAAAACGACTATGACGGAGCTTTATTGCATGGGAGCCAGTCTGTAATGATTGCCATAGCCATCGCTGGTGCCCTTACCATTGCCCTTTCTGTCAATTCCTATAGAAAACGGGTTTTCAGAAGAAGATCCAGACTCAAAATTTAGTATTGACCACGTAAAAAAAAATCCCAGCAAGCCTCCGAATCAATTCGAAGTATTGCTGGGATTTATATTAATGACACATTTTTTCAACATCTACAATTTCTATGATTTGAGAAAGGAATCTTTTATTGCTCTTTAGATTCTTCTCTTTCATTCTTAGTCTTAAAAAAGCCATCGCCATAGTGGCAAAACCAAATAGTGCTGCATAGATATCTATAAATTTCTCCACTCCAAGTGCTGAGAAAATCGAGTTACCAATAAAAATTCCTGCTAATAGAGCAAACAAAGGTACTACATATGCCATAAAAGCCGCTGCTAAAACATCTTGATCCTCCATGTCTACAGTTACCCATTGACCCACTTTTGCTTTAACGCCATTTACGGCGTTAATTTCTACTTTAGCATCCTCCTGTCCCATCTTACAAGCTGAACAATTTCCGCAGCTGGAATGTCTTTCAATAGAAACCCTTGCAGTGTTCCCTTCTGTGGATATTACAACACCCATTTGCTTCATTTTTCATCCTCCCTTCAAACATATTGTATCATAAATGCTATCATATATAGTTATCATTAAACTTTCTATTTAATACCATTTCAATCCTATCATTCCCAAATTGCTTTTTGCAAATTAAGCTCTTTAATATTTATTACCCAATAAATCCCTCACTACAACAGAGGCAATAATTAAACCTACAGTCGATGGTACAAATGCAATACTTCCAGGTATCTGGTGCTTCACTGTACAGGTTCTTGCCTTATTAGTACAAATACAATCGGTTTTACAATCACTATTTATTGTTAATGGGGTAATTGGCTCCTCTTTTGAGTAGACCACCTTCACTCCCTTAATTCCCCGTTTTCTTAACTCTTTTCGCATTACCTTTGCCAATGGACAAATAGAAGTTTTAGAGATATCCGTTACCTCAAAACGGGTAGGATTTAATTTATTCCCAGCCCCCATGCTACTAATAATAGGGAGACCCATTTTTTTGCATCTCTCAATAAGATCTAATTTAGCCGAAACCATATCAATGGCATCCACTACATAATCATAATCTGTAGCTAATAATCTTTCGGCACTTTCACTATTATAAAGTTCTTGGTAGGTAATTACCTCTGCCTTTGGATTGATATCTAGAATACGACCCTTCATGGTTTCTACCTTAGATTTCCCTACCGTACTACGGGTAGCGTGAAGCTGTCTATTAATATTAGTTAAGCAAATATCATCATCATCCACCAATACAAACTTACCAATTCCTGTCCTTGCTAAAGCTTCGACAGTAAATGTTCCTACCCCACCAATACCAAATATGGCCACCTTACTGTCTTTTAGTTTGTTTAATCCTTCTGTTCCTATAAGTAACTCTGTCCTTGAAAAAGAATGTAGTGCCATTCTGATCCTCCTTTTTTTCTACGCTGAACTTAATAGTATCTAAAATATATCATGATGTCAATTCTTTTGATGACCACTTATCTAAAGCTTTCCAAAAACAATGTTTTTTTATTATAGGATATTTTTCAACTTGCAAAAATGCAATAAAAAAAGCTCCTACTGTCAGAAGCTATTAATCATCCAATTATATTATTTTTTCCCGCTGTGCCGTTTTACGATTGTTTTGAAACCTGCGCTAGCAGGTGGGTGCCCTGTCATTGCTTTCAAGAGTCCCCTCTGAGGGGGCTTTCTCTACACCAATAAACTCCAGATTCCCAATGTAAATATGTTGCCTCAAAACTAGATCGTTTCCTCGCACACAGCAGGATTTAATAATATCATACCACATATTTTAGAAAATTTCAAATATTAGTTTTTAGTCATCAAGCAAATTTTACAGTCTTTACAATTTTCCAGTCTTTTACTTAAATCACTACAGGCCCTCTTGGAAAATACACATGGTATATTATTTTGCTTGGCCTTTTGCTTGATGATCTCAGTAATATTATGCTCAATAAAGTCGTAAAATACAATGATCATATCAATTTTTTCTGGGATATCCAGTTTTCTCATACCTTTTTTTCTACCTGTCCAGTGTATGTAGTTACTAATACCGTGGTTCTCCAAGGTACTTGGGATGTTCCCTAATTTATCCGCTCCTACTAGTAAAGCATTCATTTTATTCCCCTCCGCATCAATTGTTGATAATGATTATCATTAGTATATTATGAATTTAATCCTTTGTCAATACGTCGAAATTATTTTCTACGAAAAATTTTTTATTGTATTTAATTTTCTAAATATTTAGTTTTTGTTTTAAATTATGTTAAATTATGGTATGCTTTATTTATTAATGCTTAAATAAGTTATTATGCGAGGAGGATTATAATGATTGGTATACATGAGGAGATTAGAGAATTAGTAACGTATTTTCGAAGTGAATTAGAAACATTACTAATGGACAAATTTTATGGGCTGTATCTATATAACTCAGTGGCCATGGGTAAGTTTGAACCTAAATATAGCGATATGGATTTTATGGTGGTGATCAACGCTCCATTGACGGATAATGAAGTAAACCTAATGGCTGAATTACATGAGAAAATGAAGATGGAATACAAATATGGGGATCGAATAGATTGCATGTACATCCAATTTGCTGATCTTGGTAAAACCAATCGTGACATGAAGCCCTACCCATATGTAGCTCATTCTGATTTTCATCGGGAAGGGTATTTTGATATTAACTATGTTACATGGTGGGGTCTCAAGGAGTATGATATGGCAGTAGATTCTCCATCTTTAAGAAAAGAGTTGTCCCATATTAATTGGGATGGCGTCCTCCATACAATGTCATTTAATTTGAATCATTATTGGGCTCCTAAATTAAATAATCCGGAAAACTTTAAAGAAGACATCGAGGTGGAATTTGCAGTTATGACTTTATCAAGGATTGTTTATACCCTTAAGGAAAGTAGGCTTACATCGAAATCCGATGCCTGTAAGTTTGTGTTGAAGGATTTGCCTCAATATGGGGATATCATGAAGGAAGCTTTGGCTATAAGGGATTTAAAGCCCCTGAGTGTTATTGGGGATGTTTGTGAAAGAAGGGATAAGACTGTGGAGTTCTTAACCTATATGATAGATTATGGGAATGGGTTGTTGGAGGAAGCGAGAAAATAACCATAAATATTTTTCATCCCCACTGGATTATTTTTTCTTTTTTATGTTATAATATAAAAAAAGGTAATCGTACCGCAAGGTGCGGTTGCCACAGATGCTGATTAAGCTTTATTCACTCTGCGGGCTGGCAGGGTGAATTACTTTTTTGGTCTGTTATTCCTATCAGTATAGGAGATCAGCGATATTAATAACATTCCAAACATTATCATTAACGATATTGCTTCGTATGTACTCATATCGCACCACCTCCTTTCTTTTGTGAAAGTGAGGTGGCAACCAACACCCTGCTTACGATTACCTACATTAAGTATATCACAATGAGTATCTATTATAAATATAATTCATTTTTTATCACATTAAGTGCATTTCATTGTGATAGATATTTCTAAGCATCTAAAAAAGCACCCTAGGGTGCTTTTTATTATTGATAGATTTATTTACTTTTAAAAACTACTCCTTCTCAACAACCGCAGTCTTAATACTTAATTCCTCTAAAGCCTTTTCCTCTGCCACTGCTGGGGCATTTGTTAATGGGTCTGAAGCGTTTTGAGTTTTAGGGAAGGCAATTACCTCTCGGATGTTATCTTCCTTCGTTAAAAGCATAATCAGACGGTCCAAACCAAAGGCAATTCCACCATGGGGAGGTGTACCGTATTTAAATGCATTTAATAAGAAACCAAATTGCTCATATGCTTCTTCCTTTGAGAATCCAAGGGCCTTGAACATCTTTTCTTGAATATCAGAAGTATGGATTCTGATACTACCTCCACCAACTTCATATCCGTTGATTACCATATCGTAGGCTCTTGCCCTTACCTTGTGGGGCTCTGTCTCTAATAATGGAATATCTTCTACTATTGGTGAAGTGAAGGGGTGATGCTTCGCTACATAACGGTTTGCTTCTTCATCGTACTCGAACAATGGGAATTCAGTCACCCATAAAGCCTTATACTCATCCTTGTTTAATAATCCTAAACGTTTAGCAACCTCTCCCCTTAAGTGACCAAGAGAATCGAATACAACACTATTCTTGTCGGCTACAAATAGGATTATGTCGCCTGTCTCGGCATTGGTTGTTTCTAAGATTTTAGCCATTTCTTCTTCATTGAAGAATTTAGCAATTGGAGAAGTTACTCCTTCTTCCGTTACCTTCATCCAAGCTAATCCTTTAGCTCCATAGGTCTTTACATAGTCTTCTAAGGAGGTAATGTCCTTACGGCTGAATTTGTCTCCATGCCCCTTCACATTGATACATCTTACAGATCCACCATTCTCCACTGCACCAGAGAATACTTTGAATCCACAGTCTTTTACAAGGTGGGATACATTTACTAGTTCAAATCCAAAACGAACATCCGGCTTGTCGGAACCATATCTCTCCATAGCCTCTTCATAGGTTAATTGTTGCAATGGTAATTGAATCTCTACACCTAGGATTTCTTTGAAAATCTTTTCTACTAATCTTTCATTGATTTCAATTACATCCTCTTCATCAACGAAGGACATTTCGCAGTCTATTTGGGTAAACTCAGGCTGACGGTCAGCTCTTAAGTCCTCATCTCTAAAGCATTTTACGATTTGGAAGTATCTGTCCATACCCGATACCATCAATAGCTGTTTGAAGAGCTGTGGAGATTGGGGTAGCGCATAGAACTTACCAGGATTTACTCTGCTTGGCACTAGATAGTCTCTAGCCCCCTCTGGCGTTGGCTTGGTTAATACTGGTGTTTCCACCTCGATAAATCCTTCATCACTTAAGAAATTTCTAACTAGCTTAGCTGTCTCATGTCTTATGATTAGATTCTTTTGCATAGAGGGCTTTCTTAAATCTAAGTAACGGTATTTTAATCGTAAATTTTCTGATACAACGTCGTCATCTTTAATGTAGATTGGTGGTGTTTCAGATTCATTTAAAATTTGTAGCGTTTCTGCAAAAATCTCGATATCTCCTGTTGGGATATTTGGGTTGATGGATTGTCGCTTGAATACTCTACCTTCAACAGCGATTACAAACTCAGAACCTAACCCCTCTGCCATCGTAAAGGCTTCTTCTGATACATCCTTGTCAAATACAATTTGAACGATTCCGCTTCTGTCTCTTAAATCAACAAAGATTAATCCACCTAAATCTCTTCTTTTTTGTACCCATCCCATCAGGGCTACTTTTTCTTCAATATGTTCACTTCTTAAAGTTCCCCCCATGTGGGTTCTTTTTAAATTTTTAGCTGTCATATTCCTTACCTCCCTTGATATTATCCTCAATTAACTACTTTATTCACTGATCCTTAGATACAAACAAGCCTCACTTTCCGTTTCTTTTGCATCTCAACTACTCTTGAGATAAAGAAGTCAATTCTTCCTTCTCTCCATTGCTGCAAAGTCCATAGAATCCAAAATTCTGCTTTTGTAGGTTATTCATTTGCTTAGAAAATTTCTTGTGTTTTGGGAATACACTAACAATTTTACCTTCACTTCTTAAATCATTTGCCCACTCCAATACAGCATTGATATCTTCGTTTGTATTAAAAATTAGAGCAATTTTTTCAACAGATTCAGGCACTTCAAAATTCGTTTCCTTTAACATTTGGAAGATTCTTTCAAATCCAATAGAGAAACCAACAGCAGGTACATCTTCCTTTTGGAATCTACCAATCATCTTGTCATATCTTCCTCCACCAGCTATGGAGCTTCCAAATTCATTGCTGACAATTTCAAAGATTTGTCCTGTATAATAGCCCATTCCCCTAATCAGAGTTACATCAAACTCAATATCATATTGTCCTTTAGCTTGATTCTTTACTACAGCAATTACATTCTTTAGAGATTGTAATACATCTTCCTCAATATTATATTTTGCTAAAGTCTTTTCATCTAAGCCCTTTAAGTCCTCTAAAGAAGCTAAGAATTTAGTCACTTGATCTTCATCATAATCCTTCGCTAATAATTCCTTTTTAACCCCTTCCATACCTACCTTATCCATTTTGTCTAAGGAGATACATAGGGAGCCTACTTCTTCATCTTTAAAACCAAGGCTTAGGATGACACTTTTCAATAGTCGTCTATCATTAATTTTCACCGTGAAATTTTTGAAGGATAATGCCTGTAATGCTCTAGCAGTTGTGGTAATCAGCTCTATTTCTGCTATTTCCGACTTTTCCCCCATAATATCTATGTCACATTGGGTAAACTGTCTAAACCTACCTTTTTGAGGTCTTTCAGCCCTCCATACCCAGCCTGTTTGAATTGCTTTAAAAGGGTTTGGTAGGTGTTCACGATTGTTGGTGTAGAATCTACTTAAGGGTAAAGTCAAGTCATATCTCAAGCCAAGATCACAAAGGTCATCCTCATTTAGGTTCTCTTTACTTAAATCTAATTTTTCTCCCCTTTTAAGGATTTTAAAAAGAAGATTAAGGTTCTCTCCACCTTCACTTTTGGTTAGTAAATCAAGATTTTCAATAGAAGGAGTCTCTATTTGCTCAAATCCACTTTTCTTGTAGGTATCAATGATTGTCTTCTTCATCCATTCCCTTAGGTTCATATCCTGTGGAATTATATCAAAGGTTCCTTTTGCTGATGCTGTGTTGATTTTCATCCTCACCATTCCTCCATTCTTTTATATTTTAATATTTTAGGGAATAAAAAAAACCCTCAGCCCCCTGGCAAGGGACGAGAGTTTAAGTTTCCCGCGGTACCACCCTAATTGGAATAAATCCCACTTAATTAACCTTTAACGCAGGCCTACGTATTTTCCTATTAACTAGAGAAATCCCCTCTAGGCTTTCAGAAGATATACTGATCTGGTGTCTTCTGCATAATCCTTCGTATCGAGCTTCCACCACCCTCGACTCGCTTCAACGGGTATTATACTTACTCCTCCTGATTAAAACGTATGTAAGAGTATATAATTGGTATTATTATAAGGCTTTTGCTATATCTTGTCAACCATTTAAATATATATTTTTTTCCTTTCCACCATTTCCTCTACCCTTACAAGATATTGCTCGAGATTTTTGATGTTTGGAACCCGTTCTAGACGGTTTTCCTTTGGATAGACAAATTTAGAAACTGCTCCAGCTCCAAAGGCAATGATGGTCTGCTTTTCCTCCATAATCTGAATGTTGTAAATCCCCTCATATCCTGGTCGACAATAGCCTATATTCTCTAAGTGTCCCAACATATGCTTTTGTCTATACATGTAATAGGGTTTTAACTCCATTTTATCTGCATAGGCTTGAGTAATTCCCAACATTTTAATGATTTCTTCCTCTTCCTCCTGTAAATCGTAGGAGTCCTTTTCATCCTTGAGCTTGGAGGCCCTCTTTACTGCTAAGGTATGGACTGTTAGGTTAGTAGGTTGAAGCAACTGAATCTCCTTCATGGTATGCTCTACCATTTCAGAAGTCTCCCCCGGTAGTCCAATGATCAGGTCCATATTGATATTTTCAAAACCAACCTTTTGGGCTAAACGGAAGGATTCCTTTAAGTCCTCAGCAGAATGATCCCTGCCAATAGATTCAAGGGTGCAATCATTCATGGTTTGGGGATTGATACTGAGTCTTCCAACCCCTTTATTTTTCAAGAAGGTTAGTTTTTCTTCATCAATGGTGTCGGGTCTACCTGCCTCAAAGGTAAATTCCTTCAGATCCTTTATATCAAAGGATACTTCAAGACAATTAAATAACTTCTCTAGCTGTTGAATATTTAAGGTTGAAGGAGTGCCACCACCTATATATATATTTTCTATATCCTTCCCTTTTTCTCGAATCAATTTTGATGTCTCAATGATTTCTTTACACAGGGCCTCTACATAGGCATCCTGTAGATATCCCCACTGTTTCATCGGGTTTGATGGAAAGGAACAATATACACATCTCGTTGGACAAAAGGGGATACTAATATATATACTAACCTTACTTTCGTCTATCGGGTAGATATAAGGATGTTCCCTTTCTGCCACTGATAACAATAACTGGCCCTTATCTTCCTGTATATAGTACTCCTCCTGCAAAATCTGTAAGATCTCTACAGAAGTCTTTCCTTCCTCCATCAACTCATGGACGATTTTTGTTGGTCTAATCCCAACTAAAATTCCCCAAGGTAAATAGGTCTTCTTAATTTGTTTTAATAACTGAAAAATCCCCCTCTTAATAAGCGTTTTACTTATTTTTCTAATAACTTGAGGGTCTTTTTCATGAAGTTCATTAAGTGCTTTCACTTCAACAACATTTTCACTTTTTCCGTCATAGTAAACCTCAGTAGTCACTTTAACTTGATTTTCTAAGATATCTATGCGGCTAATAATACCCTCATCCACCATAGAAGAGGGTATTGGGTTGCTTAGGTCATCTTTATTTGTGGAAATAGACATTTCTTCTGTTGGGTAGAATAGTTTTAATAATTCCTTCACCTCATAGGCATAATCATGTCCTATACAAACTACTTTAATCATTGCTTAAACTCCCATCAATATTCTTCCTTCATATCCCTTTGAAGGGATTCTATTACTTTTTTACTGACGCCGAATTCCATAGCCATTTCGCTGTCGGATAAGCCAGCTTCCCTCATTTCTAAAAAGTCATGAAGTTGCATTTCCGTAAAATTGCGTCGTTTAACATCTTGTATGTAGTCGCCAATTCTCTTTTTCATAAAAAAACCTCCCAGAAACATTATAGTTATATTTTGTCCTCATATCTCTGGGAGTATACTTTACTTAAGGAATGGATTTGTCAATTTTTCAATACCAATACGACTGGCTGGCCCATGACCAGGTAATACCATGATTTCTTCATCTAAGACCATTAACTTACCCTTAATAGAGTCAATTAACTGGTTGTGGTTGCCCCCCACCAAGTCAGATCTACCAATGGAATTTGCAAATAGCGTATCTCCTGCTATTAGGAAATTTTCCACTAGGATACAAATTCCTCCTGGAGTATGGCCAGGGGTATGGATGATTTTAAGCTTTAAATCTCCGAGAGAAAGCTCATCTCCATCAGCAACAAAGTTTTCAGTCTCTAGCTCATATGTAAGCCCCATCTGTTTTGAATAGTTCTTCTCCATATCCTTTAGTATGAATAAGTCTTCCTTATGCATGTATACAGGAACATCTATTTTTTCTAATAACCCTGGAATTCCACCGATATGATCGCCATGGGCATGGGTAAGGATAATATATTCTAACTCTAACTCATTTTCATCTAAAAATCTTAGGATTTTATCTGCATCTCCACCTGGGTCAACCACCGCTACCTTGTTAGTTCCATCGTCTCCAATTACATAACAGTTAACCGAAAGGGGTCCTACTGGTATTTTTTCTAATAACATCTATTTTGCCTCCTTAAAAACCCTTTTTACTATCAATTAGCATTGTAACTGGTCCATCATTAATAGAATGAACCTCCATATGGGCTTGAAAAACCCCTGTTTCCACGTGCATTCCCATTTCTTCGCAGGACTTTAGAAATTCTTTATATAGTTCGTCTGCCATTTCTGGTCTACCGGCCCCTGAAAAGTTGGGTCTTCTTCCCTTTCTACAGTCCCCATAAAGGGTAAATTGAGAAACAACCAACATTTCAGCACCAGTATCCAACAATGCAAGATTCATTTTTTCATTCTCATCTTCAAAAATCCTCAGATTGGCAATCTTATCAGCCATATACTTTACATCTTGGAGAGTATCTTCATCACTCACTCCTAAATAAATCAGTAGACCTTTACCTATTGCTCCAGTAACTTCACCAGCTACCTCTACCTTACCTTCTTTAATTCTTTGAACAACAGCCCTCATAGTAGCCTCCTTCAATTAGGTAGTTACTCGATGTACATCCAGTACTTCCTTCATCCCTCTGAACTTTTGCATGATTTTATCCAATTGATTGATATCGTCAATTTCAACCGTCAGATTTAACACTGCCAACTTTTCCTTGTTGGTTCTTGCATTTAAGGCATTTACAGTGATTTTACTTTCGGTAATAACCTTGGTAATTTCAGAAAGCAGACCTTTTTTATCATAGGCTCTAATCTGGATTTCTGCTTGGAAACTCCTTGGTTTCGTAGTATCCCAATTTACCTCAATCAAACGATCGATTGATTCTATTGTACTCATAAGGTTTGGGCAGTCCTTTAGATGGACAGAGACACCTCTTCCTCTTGTAATATAGCCAACAATATCATCCCCTGGGACAGGATTACAACAGCGGGCAAACCTTACCATAATACTGTCAATACCCTTAACAGAGACTCCTTGCCCCTGCTTGTTTTTCTTATTCTTTTCTTTATTTTCTTGCGGCTTTTCCTGAGGAGCTACGTCTTTTTCCATCAGTTCCGCCACTGTTTCCTTCTTGACATTCTCTTTCTTAATGACTTCTCTTATTTTAGGAAGTATTTGGCTAAGGGTAATTCCACCATATCCAACGGCTGCATATAAATCAACCTCACTATTTAACCCCAATCTCTTTGCAATGGTGTTTAATAGCTTTGTTTGAGCTACCTCAGGTTGTTGAAGACCTTGACGTCTAATTTCTCTTTCAAGAATTTCCTGCCCCTTATCTATGTTTTCTTCCCGTCTCTCCTTTTTAAACCATTGTCTAATCTTATTTTTAGCCTGAGAACTCTTAACTATTTTCAGCCAGTCTCGACTTGGTCCATTACTGTTGGAGGAAGTCAATATTTCAACGATGTTTCCATTCTTTAATTTATAATCTAATGGCACGATTCTGCCATCAATCTTTGATCCAACACACTTATTACCTATATCCGAATGGATACGGTAGGCAAAGTCAATAGGAGTTGACCCAGTAGGAAGGTTGATTACCTCTCCTTTAGGCGTAAAGACAAATACTTCGTTGGTCAATAGATCCACCTTGAGGGATTCCATAAATTCTTTAGGATCCTTGGTTTCCTTCTCCAACTCCAGCATTTGGCCTACCCATGTTAGCTTGTCGCCTAATTTTTTGGGATTATCAGTAGTTTTCCCCTCTTTGTATTTCCAGTGGGCTGCGATACCATACTCAGATATTTGGTGCATTTCATGGGTTCTAATTTGTATTTCCACCGGTTCTCCCTTTGGTCCTATCACGGTGGTATGAATAGATTGATACATATTGGGCTTGGGCATAGCAATATAGTCCTTAAATCTACCTGGTATAGGCTTCCACATAGTATGGACAACTCCCAACACACCGTAACAGTCCTTTATATTATCAACAATCACTCTGACGGCTAAAAAGTCAAAGATTTCATCAAAGGATTTTCCTTGGTATACCATTTTACGGTAAATACTATAGAAATGCTTAGGCCTACCAGAGATTTCACCTTCTATACTAAACTCATCCAGCTTTTCATGTAGAGAGTTGATAACTTGGTTAATGAACATCTCTCGATCCTTACGTTTGATAGCCACTCTTTCCACAAGGTCATAATATCCCTCAGGATCAATATATCGTAGACAAAGATCCTCCAGCTCCCATTTGACCTTCGAAATCCCTAGTCGATGGGCAATTGGAGCATATATCTCTAGGGTTTCCATTGCTTTTTCCTTTTTCTTTTCATCCGATTGGTACTTTAAGGTTCGCATGTTATGTAGACGGTCTGCTAACTTAATTAAAATAACTCGAATATCCTTAGCCATGGCCACAAACATTTTTCTTAGATTCTCTGCTTGTCTCTCTTCCTTTGACTCAAAGGACATTCTAGTAAGTTTTGTTACTCCCTCTACTAGAACAGCGATTTCTTCTCCAAAATGTTGTTTAATTTCCTCAAAGGAGTACTCTGTATCCTCAATCACATCATGAAGTAATGCTGCGGCAACAGTGCTACTATCTAATTTTAGCTCAATTAAGATTTTGGCAACCTCTACAGGATGAATGAAATAGGGTTCTCCAGACTTCCGAAATTGACCTTCGTGGGCATTTTCAGCAAAATGATAGGCACGATCAATTAAGTCCACATCACATTGGGGGTTTATGTCTTTTATCATAGCTATTAAGTTTTCCTTCATCATCAATCACCCTTCCGCAGCATAGACCCTATCAATCCATGACCTTTATTTTATTCATATATTACTAGAGATTCCACTTTGTATCCCTTTAATACATCACGTCCACCTAAGAAACCTAACTCGATTAAGAAGTTTAGAGAAACAACCTCTCCGCCTAACTCCTCGATTAACTTTGTAGCAGCAAGAACAGTTCCACCCGTTGCTAATAAGTCGTCTACAATGGCAACTCTTTGACCTGGTTTTATAGCATCCTGATGGATTTCCAGTACATCTGTACCATACTCTAGCTCATACTCATAACGAATTGTTTCAGCTGGCAATTTACCAGGCTTTCTAACTGGCACAAACCCAATACCTAATTCATAGGCTACTGGTGTACCTACTAAAAAACCCCTCGCTTCTGGCCCAACGATTACATCAACCTTAAGGTCCTTTAATTGACTTGCAAACTCTTTAGTAAGATATTTTAAGGTTTTTCCATCCTGTAATAAAGGGGTAATATCCTTAAAACTGATACCCTTCTTTGGAAAATCCTGTATTTCTCTAATCTCTTTTCTTAAATCCATCTTTTTATTTCCTCCTCATATCGGATATTAAATTTCTTGTATGATTATGGCTCTGTAGCCCATACTTACATTCAACTATTTTCATCTAATATTGTATTTATATTAAACAATTATTATAGAATAATTTTATTATATCTTTTAAAATTGAATTTATCAATATTTGGTTAAGGATTCTATAAATATCCTGTAATATTATATCAAAGTTTATCCTATTCTATAGTGTTGTATGACTATTTGTACACTTTTGCTGCCTCGAAATTCATTTATTCCGACAGTAAATATAAAATCCATTTTAATATTATTGCTTCTTCCATTATAAAGTAAACTCAACTGTTCCGCTCCAAATCCATCAATTACGACCTTCTCAAAGTCTGGAATATTTCCAAAATAGATTCCCTCCATCATTTTTCCCCTTTGAGATACAAGCTTTAACTTTAGAACATTTTTATTGGCTCCTAAGATTGATGCAGAAGTAATTCTAACATTTTTTTCTGCAAATAAAGGCTTTGAATTTGCTTTACCAAAGGGCTCCAACAGTTGTAACTCCTCCGCTAAATGTAGATCAATCATTTCAAAGGGTAGCTGAGCATCTATATATACCTTTGGAGTTAATTCTTCCTCCGTCAAGGTGGTTAATTCATTCAATCTTTGTCGAACCAATTCTACATTTTCAGGCAAAAGGGAAAGTCCTGCCGCCATCGGATGTCCTCCAAACTTAGTTAGGAGATCTTTGCATTTCAATAATTCTTCAAACATGTTGTACCCATCAATAGAGCGGGCTGACCCCTTCACCCCATCCTCTGCTTCTGTAAGAACGATGGTGGGGACATGGTACTTGTCTTTAATCCTTCCTGCAATGATCCCTGCTATACTTTCATGGATTCCCTCTTTATATACAACATAAACCTTATCCCGACCTACACAAGTACTCTCGATACTCTCGATTACCTGCTCTACCCCTTCAATTGTCATCAACTTTCTTTCTTCATTTAACTCATGGAGTTCCTTTGCTAGGGAAGTGGCTTCTTCTTCTCCTTCAGAAAGCAATAGTTCTAGCCCTTTTTTAGCACAATCCAGTCTACCGGAAGCATTGATACAAGGTCCGATTACAAATCCTAAGGTATAGACGCTAACAGCTTTTCCTTCTATTCCTGCCGCCTTAAATAAAGATTTAAGACCCAAGTTATTGGTTTTGTTAATCAGCTCTAATCCTTTTTTTACAATAATACGATTTTCTTCCACTAAGTCCACTACGTCACATACGGTGGCTATCGCTACAAACTGTAGTAGTTCTTCTAAAAGATCGCTATCAATCTCCAATTCCTCCTGGAGGGCTTGAAGAAATTTATATGCCACAGCAGCTCCACAAAGATGCTTGAAGGGATACTGACACTCCAACTGCTTGTGATTGACGATGGCATCTGCCTCTGACCTTAGATACGTTCTATTTCCTGCTCCATCCTCCACAAAGGGAACGTCGTGATGATCTGTGACAATGACCGTCATTCCTAATGATTTGGCATATTTAATTTGATCCAAAGCTGAAATTCCATTATCACAAGTAATGATGGTATCTATACCAGCTTGGTGAGCTTCATCTATTAAATTATTATTAATCCCATAGCCATCCTCTATTCGATGGGGTATTTCATAATCAACGATGGCTCCAAAGCTGGATAAAGCTCTATACAATACATAGGTGCTGATGACACCATCCACGTCATAGTCGCCAATGATTCTAATTTTTTTATGATTTAGGATTTTCTCCTTTGTAATTTCAACTGCTTGTTCTAAATCCTTCAGTAGTAAAGGTTTGTGTAGTTTTTTAATATCTGGCTTTAGAAAACTACGGGCCGTCTCAATCTCTTGAATTCCTCTATTAACCATCACTTTACACAAGATTTGGTTGACCCCTAGCTCTTGAGCCATTGTTTTATAATCAACCTTCATGTTTTTAAGCATCCATTTGTGCAACTTAAATCCCCCTTTTACAGCCATTACATCTACTCACTTCAACAAAGACTATTCCATTATACTATAAAATCGACAAATTTTATAATGAGATTTTCCTCAAACACCTAGCCTGTTCAAAAGCCATTAGATTCAAGGAACAAGAAAAGCCGGCGACCGTAGCGTATAAAACATACGTAAGGGTGCTGGCTTTATGCAGTGACGATGAAGATGATGGTTTTTCAACAGGCTATCACATAAAGTCTAAATTAATAACTTAAGCAAACAATTAGCGAGGTCCACCTTTATTTTCTACGCCAATTATGCCAATTGTTGATTAGATTTGAGATTACGACACTGACCCCTAATAAACTGGCTACTACAAAGGTAACCAGCCCCAGCATGGAAACACTATATTGATTGGTGTTTGAGTTATTTCTGATCATATAGGAGGACCCGACAATTAATGCAGATGTAATTAAACTAAGGGATAGCTTATTAGTCAGGCGATTTAACTCCTCATAAAGGGGTTTAAACCCCCCATGGTCCAAATTCAGTTTTATATTATTGGTTTCTATCTTCTTAAAGAAATTTCTAAGCTGCTTTGGAAAATATCTCATTCCAAAGATGATTTCTTCTGAGTAATCACGAATCTCCGTCAATAACTGTTGAGGGTGAAGACGATGGAGATAAATTTCCTTTATAAACCTCTTTGTAATATCGGATAAGCTAAAATCTGGATGGAGGTACTTTCCGCTGCCCTCCAATGTTATTATCGATTTAAAAAGTAGCATTAATTGTGGAGGGAGGGTGACTTTATTAATATAGGCCATCTCCAACAGCTCCCTGAAGGACTCTCCTAAATTTATGTTTTTGAGGGGTAAATTATAATAGAGGTTGATGAGTATAGATACATCCTCCTTTAGCCTTCTCATGTTGGTTTCTGGACTGATGGCATCCATCTCTATTAGTGTATTTACCAGACGATCCACGTCTCTTCTGGCTCCTGCGGTAAAAATATTTGTCAACATCCTCATATTGCTTTTGTCTAAAAATCCCACAACCCCAAAATCTATAAAAGCTATGGTGGATTCATCAATGGCAAATATGTTCCCTGGATGGGGATCTCCATGAAAAAAACCATGGATAAAGACCTGTTTCATAAAGGCCTCAGCTCCAATATTGGCTAAACCCTTCAAATCCCAGCCTTTTCTTCTCAATGACCTAGAGTCCATGATTTTTATGCCATAGATTCGTTGCAGAGTAAGTACTTTCTTACTGGTAAAATTCCAGTAAACTTCTGGAACTAGGATTTGCTTGTTATCCTTGAAGTTTTCCCCAAACCGTTCTGCATTTCTAGCTTCGTTAGTATAGTCCAGCTCCCTTTTAATGGTATAGTAAAATTCCTCCACCATTTCATAGAATCTCACAGGCTTATTTTTATCCATATGCTCATCCAGCTGCTTTGCGAGATTGAATAGGATATCCATATCCCGCTCTATCAGTAGTTGTATATTAGGTCGTTGAATTTTAACTACTACATTTTCACCTGTTTTTAGTGTAGCCTCATACACCTGTCCAATGGATGCTGATGCGATGGGTTTTTCATCAAAGGCTTTAAAAGCTTCATCAATGGACATCTTCATTTCCTTTTCAAAAACAATCTTAGCCTCTTCTAAAGGAAAGGGGGCAATATTGTCCTGAAGCTTTGAGAGTTCGTTGACAATTTCATCCCCCAATAGATCTCTTCTAGTACTTAAGATTTGTCCCAGCTTAATAAAAGTAGGCCCTAGCTCCTCTAGGGCATACCGTAGTCTTTCTCCTAGTGTCAGGTTTTTATCTGTTTTATCTATATTTAAAACAAATTTTGGAATCAAGCCTTTTTCCCATAGCTTTTCTGCCACCACATTGAAGCCATATTTCATGGTAACTTCCCCGATTTTTTTATATCTTTTTAAATTTTTATACCTTGCCCGCAATCTTGCCATCTGATCAACCCCATAAAATCTTTATACGTAAAAAAGTGGTAACAATACTTTTCATCTGTATTATTACCACTTTTCCTTTTATATTCTCATTATTTTACTTCTGGAGTTGGTTGGTTTCCACCATTATGATTTTGTCTCTCTTTAAGCATTACCCACACTGGGCTGGCAATAAAGATTGAAGAATAGGTTCCGCTGATTACCCCTGCGATTAGTGGTAGTGCAAATTCTCTGATTTGCTCTACCCCCAATACATAAAGGGCAACAATTGTAATTAAGGTTGTTAATGAGGTATTGATTGAACGACTAACCGTTTGAGCAATACTATCATTAGCCAGTTGTGCATAGTTGTTTTTCTTTAAAAATCTTAAGTTTTCTCTGATTCTATCAAATACAACGATGGTATCGTTGATTGAGTATCCGAAGATTGTCAACATAGCCGCCACGAAGGGACTGTTGATTGGGATTCTTAAGATTGAGTAAACAGCAATAACAATTAACATATCATGAATCAGGGCAATAATCGCTGCAAGACCGAATCTAAATTCAAATCTGTAGCTGATATATGCCAGCATCCCGATGGTAGAAACTAAGATTGCCCAGAAGGCTTTTGTTTGAATTTCCTTACCTACTGCTGGTCCGAATTGCTCAGCTCTTAAAAAGTCATCCTTTTCTAGGTTATATTTTTCTTTGAATTTATCAAAAATTTCTAATCTTTTTTGATTGTTGAAATCTTCTGTTGATCTAATTTGTACAATGGTTCTTTCTTCTCCGATAAAGGCAATATTTGCCTTTTCGTCATACGCTTTGGTAATTTCACGGATTTCATCTACACTGACTGTCTGGTGCAATTCAATCTCCATCAGAGCTCCACCTGTGAAGTCAATACCTCTATTAAATCCTCGAACTAAACCTAAAAGTAATCCAACAGCAATGATGAATGCTGAAATAGAAAACCATATTTTACGTTGTTCTACTATTCTCATTTTATTTCCCCCCTATGCTCCGAATAATTTGCTGTTCTTAGCTAAATCCATTCCAACAAATAGTTTTAAAAGGAATTTAGTAACAACTACAGCTGTAAACATACTTGCTAAAATACCAATAATTAACGTCAATGCAAAACCTTTAATTGGTCCTGTACCAAATTGGTATAATACGAAACCAGCAATAAGGGTAGTAATGTTTGAGTCTAAGATTGCTCTAAAGGCTCTTTTGAAACCAGAGTCAATAGCCGCACGAACTGTCTTACCAGCTCTTAATTCTTCTTTTAATCTTTCAAATATAATTACGTTGGCATCCACCGCCATACCTACCGATAGGATTAGGGCTGCAATACCTGGTAATGTTAAAGTCGCGTTTAATGCGATAAATGTTCCTAATACGATTAGCATATAGATTGTTAATGCAATATTAGCAACTAATCCAGGGATTCTGTAGTAAATCAACATGAATAGTAATACTAAAAGAATACCAATTTGAGCCGCTTTAACACTCTTATTTAATGCATTTACCCCTAATGTTGCAGTAATTGTGGAACTTTGAACTTCTTCTAGGTCAACAGGAAGTCCCCCTGCACGGATTAATGCAGCTAAACGGATGGCTTCATCTCTGTCAAAACCACCAGAGATTTGAGATCTACCACCACTAATCCTTTCTTTAACATTTGGATCTGAAATCACTTCATCATCTAGGATTATATAAATCTTGTTTTCATTTGAACCATATTGATATTCAGCAACTCTAGCAGTTGCTTCTGAGAAAGCTTCAGCACCTTCTGTATCTAATTCTAAACTAACAACATATTGTCCAGCTTCAGTAGCCGCTTCAGCTCTTTTAACGTTTGCACCAGTTAAAACGACTTCTTGATTGTCCCCAGCAACAAACTTAAGCTGTGCTGTTCTACCAATCATATCAATGGCCTCTTGAGCATCTTCAACACCTGGTAATTCAACTCTAATACGCTTTTCCCCTTCTGGAACAATTAAAGGTTCTGTTAAACCAAAAGCATCGACACGATTTCTAAATACTTCAATTGTTTGATACATAATTCTTTGTAATTCTTCACCTTCAGCATCTGTCTTTGCTTCATAAACAACGTATACCCCACCCTTTAAATCCAGACCTTGCTTAATGGAGTCTTTAAAGGGACTAATTGTTGTATTCCCAATCTGCAATCCACTGATTGCTGTGTATGATGCAAGTCCAACAATAGCCAGTACTAATAAAAATATGATGGCGTTTTTCATCTTCATTGTTTACTCTCCCCCTAACCTATTATCATAAATTTAATTATATATGCTACTAACTAATCAGTCAACACAAAGGAAATTCCCAGTTAATTTAACAAGAAAATTATTTTTTGTGGGCCTTTCCCATTGCAACGTATCCGTCAGCAGATTCTTGTAGCTTTGTCTTTTCTTCCTCTGTCAATTCCCGAATTACCTTTACAGGTGATCCTAAAGCCAACACACCAGAAGGGATTTTTTTTCCTTGAGGCACGAGGCTTCCTGCACCAATAATTGTCTCTTCGCCGATTTCAGCCCCATCCAGAACAATAGCACCCATTCCTATTAAGGTATTATTGCCGATTTTGCACCCATGAATGATAGAACTATGACCTACTGTCACATGATCTCCAATGAAAGTTGGGTATTCTTTTGCAACGTGTATGACAGTATTGTCTTGAATATTGGTGTTTTCACCAACCTGTATTTGATTAACGTCTCCTCTAAGAACAGCCTTGTACCAAATACTGGAATTAGCACCAATGGTTACATTACCAATCAAGTCGGCTGTCTCGGCTATGAAACAACTCTCATGAATGTTAGGCTCTTTATTCTTAAATGCTTTAATCATGATACTTCCTCCTCCGCAAGTTTTGCCTGGATCATTAAGGCAGACTCTATTCTTTTCTTCTCCATCTCGCAACCAATATCATAAGGAACATTGATATCGTTGTTGAAGTGGTAAGCATTTGCATGGCATCCACCACTACAATAGAACTTTGCCCAACATTCATTACATTTATCCTTGTTATATACATGGGCCTCTGCAAATGTGTAGTATAATTCTTTCTTTAAAGTATTGTCCATTACGCTACCAATCATAAAGTCTGAATTTCCAACAAATTGATGGCATGGGTAAAGTTCTCCCTCTGGTGTAACTGCTAAGTATTCCGCACCAGCTCCACAGCCCACGATTCGCTTGATGACGCATGGTCCCTGATTTAAATCAATCATAAAGTGGAAGAAGTTGAAGGGGTTTCCTTCTTTAGTTCTCTTTACGTATTCCTCCGCTAAAGCCTCGTAATGTTCAAATACTATTGGTAAGTCTTCTTCTGTAATGGCGTAGTCATGTTGTGGTGCAGCTACTACTGGCTCTACCGAAACATTTTTAAAGCCTATGTCTGCCAAATGTATAACGTCATTGGAGAAGTCTAGATTGTGTCTAGTAAAGGTTCCACGGACATAGTAGTCTTTACCTTTTCTCATTTCAGCCATTTTTAGAAGTTTAGGTACGATTAATTTATATGTTCCTTGTCCATTTACAGTATATCTCATGTAGTCATTTATTTCTTCTCGTCCATCAATACTCAATACAACATTGTGCATCTCTTCATTGATGAACTTCATATTTTCATCATCTAAAAGAACACCATTTGTCGTCATGGTGAAACGGATTGCTTTATTGTATTCTTTTTCTCTCCTCCTTCCATAGGCAACGATTTCTTTAACAACATCAAAATTCATCAATGGTTCGCCACCGAAAAAGTCCACCTCGAGGTTTCTTCGTTTTCCGGAGTTTTCCAATAGAAAATCAATAGCCTTTTGTCCCACCTCTAGAGTCATGAAGCTTCGTTGCCCCTTGAAGTCCCCTTGAGAAGCAAAACAGTACTTGCATCTGATGTTACAGTCATGGGCTATATGAAGGCATAGGGCCTTAACAACAGGTTTCTTGTTTTTAAAGCTCTCATGCTCTAAATATCTTTCTTCACTAAATAATAAGCCTTCTTTTTTTAGAGTCTTAATTTCCTCCAAAGCTTCTTGGATGCTATCAGATGTATATGCTCCTTTTAATGTCTCAACGATTACTTCATCCGTGTGATCTGGATAAAAATCTAATATTCGGTAGACCAATGGATCTACCACGTGGACAGCACCACTATTAACATCTATTACAATATTTTTATTTCCTTGGTTAAATTTATGTATCATTCTATGTCTAACTCCTTCCATAATATTGCCCCCACCCATCTATTTTACATAATTACGTGGAAACAATCAAGAAAAAACAGCAGTGAAGACACTGCTGCCCTTCTCTATGTATCTTTTTAAGGTTTATTTGTTTTCACACTCTTGATTTGCTACAGTACAAGAAGTCTTACAGGCAGATTGACAAGAAGTTTGACATTCTCCACAACCACCCTTTGCCGCACTATTAGCCAATGTTGCTCCACTTAGAGTTTTGATGTGCTTCATTTGATGAATCCCCTTTCAGATATAATTTCTCTAAAATTATATCATAATATTTCCTATAAAAAAAGTCATTATTTTATATTAATTCCAATCATACCCCCGATACAACCAGTCACTCCACTGATCAATAGCTTATACATTACATATTTGTCTAGCATATAATCAGTAATGAACATTTTACTAAGGATTACCAATAAAACCATAAATACCATACCTACTACAGCTCCGTGAAGCCAACCCTTGCTACCGATGTTTGCCACTACATAAATAGCTGTATAGGCTACCCCTAGAATGGTAATGATGGAAGTGACCATTGGTATGACACTTTCTCCTAAGCTAGTAAAAGTAATCAAGATACCGCAGAGTAAAAATAACATTAAAGCTAGAACATAACCCCTTACTAATCCCCTTCCATACGTCCACATATTTAGTGGGCCAGGATTCTTTATTGTATTTTTTTTAGCAACCTTCTTCATTGTTAGCCCTCCCATTGCAATCTTTTCTTATTCCATACATATGCAGGAATCTGAGGAATATGCTAACTAATCCTGATCTCTCATATATTTCACTATGTCGTCGTTGACTTCATTTCCATTGTGATAATGCCCGTTATTAGGATCGTTTGTATAATGGTTCAAAACTAGAGAAAATCCCTCATAAATCAATATGAAGGATTTCACTATATAGGGTACCATGGAATCTTATGATAATGTTAATACCTTCTTCATGTCCATCAAGTCCCACAATAGGTCCGGTAAGGCCCACATGAAGGAGCTGGTAATGATGCATACTCCTCCTGCTCTGGAGTATGGGCGTAGGGATCTGCCAGTACTTTAAGAAGCCTCTCCATCACGCTGTAGTCACCTTTTTTTGATGCAGCTTCCAGTGCCTCCTCCACCCGATGATTCCGAGGGATGACAGCAGGGTTGTTGTCCTTCATCAGCTTATGGGATGCTTCTTTTGATTCCTGCTGTTGATCACGCCGCTCCTGCCACTTTTGATGCCACTTCGAAAACTCTGTACTACTGAAAAGATCAGTACCCTCCAACTTATCAAAAGTTAACCCTATGAAGGTATTGGTATAGTCGGCACGGTATTTCTTCATGAGGCTAAATAGCTCTTCAATTAATACTTTATCCTTTTCTACCGAGTCAAACAACCCTAATTTCGCCCTCATTCCCTCCAACCAATACTGATTATACAACTCTGAAAAATGATGAATTGCCTCTTGAGCCAGCTTGATAGCTTCTTCCTCATTTTCATGAAGTAGCGGTAATAGGGTTTCTGAAAATCTCGATAGATTCCAAGCGGCGATGGGGGGCTGATTTCCGTAGGCGTATCTACCATGGGTATCAATAGAGCTAAAAACCGTTGCAGGGTCATAGGTATCCATAAAGGCACATGGACCATAATCAATAGATTCTCCACTGATGGTCATATTATCGGTGTTCATGACTCCATGGATAAAGCCCACCAGTTGCCATTTTGCTACTAATTTTGCTTGTCGCTTAATTACTTCATTGAGGAAAGAAAGATAGGGCTTCTCTTTATCCTTGATCTCAGGATAGTGTCTTGCTATGGTGTAGTCCGCCAATACTTGAAGTTCATCAACATTTCCATAGCTTGCAGCGTATTGAAAAGTTCCTACCCTAATGTGACTGGCGGCCACACGGGTCAATATTGCCCCAGGCTCTACAGTTTGTCGAGCTATAGACTCTCCAGTGGTTACCACTGCAAGGCTACGGGTGGTAGGAATTCCAAGCCCCAGCATGGCTTCGCTGATGATATATTCCCGAAGCATTGGTCCCAATACTGCCCTACCATCCCCCCGACGGGAGTAGGGTGTTTCACCAGAACCCTTTAGCTGAATATCGTATCGTTCTCCATGGGGAGTCATTTGTTCCCCCAGTAAAATCGCACGTCCATCCCCTAATTTATTAAAATAGCCAAACTGATGACCTGCATAGGCTTGAGCAATAGGCTTTGAGCCTTCAGGTATTCTGTTACCAGCCATTACTGATACTCCCTGTTCACTTTGAAGTCCTTGACTATTTAATCCCAAATATTCTGCCAGTGATTCATTAAAAAACGCTAGTTTTGGTGAGGGTACTGGGGATGGGTTAACTCTTGAGAAAAATATGTCTGGCAAATCAGCATAACTATTTTCTAAGTTCCATCTTACATCTATTGTTTTCTTCTCTGACATAAACTTCACCTCTCTCTTTGTCTTTGCTATTTTTACTATCTTTACTGTTTATTTCTATATTTATATATATACCCTCTACTTCATACATACACAAGATTTTGCCTTTACATCTTTACCATCTATCTCTTTGACATTGTGTTCCCCTTATATATGCTTGAATTATATTATAAGGTCAACTACTTACAATTCTTTTTCTGATAAACTATTTCTATCAATACCCTTTTAGTCTCTGCCCTAGTAGAATATTTATACCCTGTACAGAATTAAGAAAGCTAGCTTTAACATATATCTGTTAATAGAGCAACAAACCTCCTTGGAAGAGCAAGGAGGTTTGTATGTTTGATTATTTATCAAATTTAATTTGCTTGTTTTAATGAATTTTTTAAATCATCATCTGCTGTACTGATTGGTTTGATTTCAAAAGTATCTACTAGATATTGTAGTACATTTGGTGATATGAAGGCAGGAAGACTAGGGCCTAAGTACATTCCTTTAATTCCAAGTGATAACAGCGCCAATAAATCTGCAACTGCTTTTTGCTCATACCATGACAGCACAATCGTAAGAGGTAGTGAATTTACATCGGTTTCAAAAGCATCTGCAAGTGCTGTAGCGATTCTTACAGCTGAATATGCATCATTACATTGCCCCACATCTAATAACCGCGGCAATCCTGCTACCGTGCCAAAATCCATTTTGTTAAACCTATATTTTCCACATGCTAGTGTAAGTATTGCACAATCCTGTGGCACTTTTTCTGCAAATTCTGTATAGTAGTTTCTTCCTGGCTTTGCTCCATCACATCCACCAATTAAGAAGAAATGTCTTAGCTTACCTTCCTTCACTGCATCTACAATCGCTCCAGCATGGGATAAGGTTGCATGATGTCCAAATCCAACTAAGATTTCCTTTTCTTCTTCATCCTCTTTGAATCCACCAAGTTCTAAAGCCTTGTTGATTATTTCAGTGAAATCCTTGGTGCCATCTTCTTTTAATGTCACATGTTGAACCCCATCCCAACCAACAACATTTGTGCTAAAGATCCTATCCTTATAGCTTTCTCTAGGTCTCATCAGACAGTTGGTGGTCATCAGAATACATCCCGGTATATCATCGAACTCCTTCTGCTGATTTTGCCAAGCTGATCCAAAGTTACCTATCAAGTGCTTATATTTTTTCAGAGATGGATAGCCATGGGCAGGTAGCATTTCCCCATGGGTATAAATATTTATTCCTTTACCCTCCGTCTGTTGAAGTAACATTTCTAAATCCCTTAGGTCATGTCCCGATATGATAATAAACGGTCCCTTTTTAATATTCACGTTCACCTTGTGGGGAGACGGATTCTTATATGTAGTTGTATTAGCATCATCTAAGATTTTCATCACCTCTACACTCATCTCTCCAGTTTTCATTGTCATAAGTATTAATTCCTCTAGCGTTAAATCATCGTTTGTTGTGGCCTCCAATCCTAGGAAGTAAAAATGATCTACCTGTTCACTGTTATAATTAAGGAATCTAGCCTGATGCCCATAGGCACTTATACCCTTCAAACCAAATAATATTGTAGATCTTAAAGAGCGAATATCAGCGTCTAGCTCCTGATCAAACATGATCCCTGCCTGGACTGCATCCTTCAGCATTAATTCTTTACTTTCCCTCAAGTTATAGGTTGCACAATCTGGATATTTCCCCTCTGGTGCTCGGTCCCTTAAATTCTGCTTTATCTTTTGAGATTCTTTTAATAAATTTACATGAGATTCAGCATCAAAATTTACATTTGTTAAGGTGGTAAACAGTGAATTCTCTACGAATTCTACTATATCTTTATCTATTGATTGGCCCTTTTCAATAAGGGGTCTTGCATAGCAAGCGATTCCTTTCAATTGATAAATTAATAAATCCTGTAAATTTGCTATTTCTGGTGTTTTTCCGCACACACCACTTTTAGTACATCCTTTTCCGCCCATTGTCTGTTCACATTGGTAACAAAACATTGCATTGTCCATATAAATTTAACCTCCTATGAAATTAATAAATAAAACAACACGCTTATCATTATCAAAGGTATTCCTTCAGCCCGTCCTACCTATCCACCTAATAATGATACTACTTATCTAATATGTTGTTGGAGTGCAGATTATTTCCACATATCTTATTATGCACCACAATACTTCAATTCTAATCACATAGCGCTAAGAAATTATAAAAAAAAGTCTAACCCCCACAATACATAGGAATTAGACCTTATTTGAACCGTTTATTTTCGCCTACTAATTAAATTTTTTATCGGAATTTTCCCTCCTGATCATTCGATAAATCTCTAGCGCATTTTGTACAAAAACCTTCAACACTGCATAGGTTGGAATAGCAAGTAGAATACCTACAAATCCAAATAATGAAGCAGCCAGTAAAATTACTAAGATAATGGTAACAGGATGGGTATGGATTCTTTTCCCCATGATTTGAGGAGTAATTAGATTTCCTTCTAGTTGCTGTACAATTACCATAACGATTAGTATTTTTAGAATCATTGAGATATTATAAGAAAAACCTATGAACAGAGCAGGTATTACACCCAGAATTGGTCCAAAAAATGGAATCATTGCTGTCAATAATGCAAAAAGAGCTAAAACCAATGCATACTTTAGTCCGATGATTAAATAGCCGATATACATTAGTACCCCTATTACGACACTAACCATTGCTTGACCTGTAATAAATGAAGATAGGGTTTTATCTATATCTGATAGTATTTTTTCCGTCTCGTCTTGATACTCTAAAGGAAACAGTTTAATAAACCTATTTGAAGCCATACTATCGTCTTTTAAGAAGTAGAACAATATAAAGGGCACCAGAAGCAAAGCAGTTACAACACTGGTAACACTGGAAATACTCGAAAATATACCTACCCCTAAGGCAGGAGCCGTTTTCTCAATAAAGCTTGTCACCTTCTCTATCATATTCTCAGTTGCAAGAAAATCTAAGTCCCCAGAAACCATCATATCAGTTACTCTCTTTTCAACCATATTGACCACCCTAGGAAATTCCCTACTGATCAATTGATTAAACTCGCTTACAATCGTACTTCCCACCAATATCCCCAATAGGGTCAAGCCGCCAACAGGAACAAGAAAACTTACCAATATAGAGGGGACCTTAGGCAGCTTATGTTTCATCAATATTCTTACCAGAGGTCGAAGCAAATAATAGAACAGTAAAGTTACAATTAAGGGAAATGCAATTACCATCAAGCCACCCATGATGGGGGCAAGAATAAAGTCTACCTGTCCCAATAAAAATACAATCAATAATAAAAGTACTATTGCAGTTGAGTACTTGAAAAACTTATCCTTATACCACATTTACTCTTACCTCCACTTTACATTAGATAAGTGCATAAACAATACCCCTGCCTCCATAAATTGCATTGAAAACAATAGGAAACTGGGGTATTTTTTATTTACTCTTAAATCTCTTTAGTTACGACACTGCCTACTGCCCAACGTGCCATTACAAGCTTAGTCTTGTCTGATCCTACTTCTATCGTAAGAACGTCCTCTTTAATTTTTATAATCTTCCCATAGACTCCACCAATAGTAATGATTTCATCCCCAACCTTAAGGGCACTTCTCATCGCAGTGACTTTCTTTTCCTTTTTCTGTTGAGGTCTAATAATCATAAAATATAGGATAGCCAAAAGCCCTAAAGGGATTATTAATCCTGTTAATTGTTCCATAAAGTATCCTCCTTTAAATTTGTCCTTAACTAATTATTCAACATGTACTACAAATATCCTTTTTTAAAATAATTAATTTTTTCTTAAAGGTCGTAGCCATATTTCTCAAAGAAGGATTTTCTATAATCTAGAAGTCGATCTTCTCGGATAGCCTGTCTTACTTCCTCCATCATCTTAATTAAGAAGTGAAGGTTATGTAAAGTCATTAATCTTAACCCAAGGATTTCATTGGCCTTAAATAGATGTCTTAAATAAGCCTTTGTATAGGTTTTACATGTATAGCACCCACATTCTGGATCTAGAGGCTCAAATGATTCTGTATTGCTGGCGTTTTTAATAACTACCTTACCTTGACTAGTCATTGCTGTACCATTTCTACCAATTCTAGTTGGAAGAACACAGTCAAACATATCAATTCCTCTTATAACCCCTTCGATGAGGGCATCTGGACTTCCAACCCCCATTAAGTACCTTGGTTTATCCTTTGGCATTAATGGCGCTGTATATTCTAGTACTTCATACATGATAGGCTTAGGCTCACCGACACTTAACCCCCCTACTGCATAACCAGGGAAATCAAGTTCCAATAGCTCTTCTGCACTTTGGCGACGAAGGTCTTCGAACATTCCCCCTTGGATGATACCAAACAATCCTTGCTTTTCAGTATTTGTATGGGCTTCCTTACATCGCTTTGCCCATCTCGTCGTTCTTTCAAGGGATTTCTTCACATAGTCATAATCAGCAGGGTAAGGAGGGCATTCATCAAATGCCATCATGATATCAGAGCCGAGGGCCGTTTGGATCTCTACAGCCTTTTCGGGGCTAATAAAATGCTTAGACCCATCTAAATGGGATCTAAACTCTACTCCCTCTTCTGTTATTTTTCTTAAATCTCCTAAGCTGAATACTTGGAATCCACCACTATCTGTCAAAATTGGTTTATCCCAATTCATGAACTTATGTAATCCCCCAGCTTTTTTGATTAACTCATGACCTGGTCGTAGATATAAATGATATGTATTACTCAAGATGATTTGTGCTTCTATGTCCTTTAATTCTTCTGGAGTCATGGCTTTTACAGTTGCCTGAGTTCCCACTGGCATGAATATAGGAGTTTCAATTACTCCGTGGGGAGTATGTATTTTCCCTAATCGTGCACCACTTTGCTTACATTCTTTTATCAATTCGTATCTAATTGCCATATTCTATCACCTTTCTACTTGATCAGCATTGCATCTCCAAAGCTGAAAAACCGATATTTTTCTTCAACTGCTACTTCATAGGCACTCATTACATTTTCCTGTCCTGCCAAAGCTGACACCAGCATGATTAATGTGGATTGAGGTAGGTGAAAATTAGTAACTAGACCATCTATCACTTTATATTGATAACCAGGGTAAATAAAAATATCCGTCCAACCACTACTTGATTTGATACGACCTTCCTCCGTTACTGCCGACTCAAGGGTTCTACAGCAGGTGGTTCCCACTGCAATAACCTTTCCTCCCCGTTCCTTTACAGAGTTTATAGTCTCTGCCACTTCATCTTCAATCATAAAAAATTCTGCATGCATTTTGTGGTCATCGATATTTTCCACCTTTACAGGCCTAAAGGTTCCTAATCCCACGTGAAGGGTTATAAATACCACATGAACACCTTTGTTTTTTATCTTATCTAATAATTCCTCAGTAAAGTGTAATCCAGCCGTTGGAGCGGCCGCCGAGCCTGTATGCTTAGAGTAGACTGTTTGATAACGCTCTTGTTCCTCTAATTCCTCTGTGATGTAGGGTGGAAGGGGCATTTTTCCTAGTCTATCCAGTACAGCCTCAAAAACGCCATCATATTTGAACTCAACGATACGGGAACCCTCTTCACCAATATCAATTACCTCAGCCTCTAAAGAGCCATCTCCAAAAGTAAAGCGGGAGCCTATCTTTGCTCTTTTTCCTGGCTTTACTAATACTTCCCATGTATTTAATCGTACCTGCTTTAAGAGTAAGAACTCCATCTTGCCACCGGAGTCCACTTTTTCCCCAAACAACCTAGCAGGCAATACTCTTGTGTTGTTAAGGACTAGGCAGTCCCCTTCATTTAAAAATTCTAATAAATTATAGAAATGCCTGTGTTGTATTTCGCCAGTTTTTTTGTTTAACACCATCAGACGGGATTCATCCCGCTTTTCTAGGGGTGTTTGGGCAATTAGTTCTTCTGGTAAATTAAAATCAAAATCTGCTGTTTTCATCTAACGTAATTCCACCTTTACTCCAGTATAGTAATGGGTAAGAATTTGGTCATAGGTAAGGTTCATTTCCGCCATCTTCTTCGCACCATATTGACTCATCCCCAAACCGTGCCCATATCCTTTTCCCTGAAAACTAAAAACCTCAGGACCCGTTTGAATCTCTTTATAGTTTTTCCCATTATACAAATTGATATTAGTTGAATTATTAAAGTTCTTCAATCCACTTGCCGTCATGACACTAGCTCCCTTGATATTGACACTACCTTCTCCAGTTGAAGATTTGACAGAAGATGTTCCTCCACCCTCTAGCGCAACTTCAAACCAAGCGCTTTTTAGTCCAAATACACGGCGACTCTTTTCCTTTGTCATGGTTTCCGTTCCTTTAGTTCCTTGTACAACTAGGGTTAATATTCTACCATTAACAGATCTTTCTGTCACGGTTATTTTTATTGGTTCTCCAATTTTTATATCATTCTTTTCTAGATTAGCCTTTATTTCATCCTTCGATTTAACCACTGTCCAACTACTGTTGGGGGCGTTCAAAGAATAATGATCCTTCACCCCTCTGATATAAGGTAGTGGGGTAGACCAAATATTTTCGCTGTTTTCTGTTTGTCCACCACTATTGGAGTGATAAAAAGGTGTGATGGGATTCCCATTATAGGTCAATATCCTAGATTTTGTTTCGTCAACGGCTCGATTGGTCCTAGCATCTTCAACATCATAGCCTCCATAGACTTGAGAATTTACAGTATTACATAAATTAAATCCAATACTTTCATATTTCCCCATGGAGGTAACGGCAAATCCTCTAGCCGCCACCGCTTGAGCCTTTAGAGCCTCTAACGGCCATGAGGGAGACATCTCCCTTGAAACGACACCATATAAATATTCGTCAAGGGTGATTCTATTAATTACCGTCATATCACTGTTGTCAAATCTCTTAATGGTTATTTCACCACGATATTGCTTTCCTTCTACATTAATCAATGGGATCGAACCCTTATCCTCTAAGGCTTTGAAATATATTGCTTCCCTTGCATCATACATAAACATGATATTCCCCTTATTATCCAGCACCTGAACTCGGTTGGTGGAGGGGGGAACAATGGTTACTTCCTGTCCTATTTTCGCTTTTATTGCCTCTGCCCTTGCTTGACTAGTGGCTTCGTCAATATATAAACCCACAAATACCCTCCAGCCATTTTCATAGGCTATATAGGGCTTTTCTTGTAGACTAGTTGCTTCAATTACTTTTTCAGCTTCAGTGATATTTGGATACGTGTTACCAATCTGTAGATGATAGGGTCCTTGTAGGGTCTGTTGCCCCACCTTCTCCTTTACAGGACCTGTATATTCAACATAGTTGGCTCCACTACCTAAATAATATGTATCCTTCCTCAAGATCAGCTCGGTGTTGGCAAGATACATTAATTCTTTTTGTCCAGATTGGGCATGTTGCCTTACAAAAAAACCCATAGGATTTTTTAAATTTAGGGTTGCCTTTGCAGAGTTTTTAAAAAACAAACCTACATCCAATGTGGATGGGAGCTTCGAGGTATTGGCATAAGTAAATTGCCAGGACATCACTAAAAAGCAAATTATAGTGGCTATTATAAAAATGGTATTATTCCTTTTCATCTCAGCATTCACTCCTATAAGTAGATAGTAGAGGAAATTCCAGTTGTCGTTTAGCATCCTATTATATTGCACTGCAATTTCCACGGGTTGTTTGTATAAGATATAGATTCGACAAAAAGTTCAAAATTCCTTTGGAATTTCAGTTATTTCCTAAATATCAAGTTAAGACACCTACTCCCCAAATGGAATATTAAAGTGTTTATATGCCTTTTCCGTCACAGTTCGTCCCCTTGGGGTTCGATTGATGAATCCTAACTGAAGGAGATATGGCTCATAGACATCTTCTATCGTATTTCTTTCTTCCCCTGTGGAGGCAGCCAGGGTATCTAATCCTACTGGCCCTCCCTTGAAGTGATGAATCATGATCTTAATCATTTTTTTATCTACACCATCTAAGCCTAGATAATCTATTTCCAATAGCTCTAATGCTTGATCAGCTATCTCCTTTGTAATGACTCCATCACCCCTTACTTGGGCAAAGTCCCTTACTCTCTTCAAAAGGCGATTGGCGATCCTTGGGGTCCCCCTTGAACGGGTGGCAATCTCCCTAGCTCCTGCTTCCTCGATTTCTACATTTAAAATTCCTGCCGAACGAATGACAATGTCCGTTAATTGCTCATTGTCGTATAGTTCTAGTTTGCAAATTACCCCAAAACGATCCCTTAAGGGTGAGGTTAAGAGGCCTGCCCTTGTGGTGGCTCCAATCAATGTAAACTTACATAAATCTAGCCTGATGGATCTAGCACTGGGTCCCTTTCCAATGATAATATCAAGGGCATAGTCCTCCATGGCAGGATAAAGTATTTCCTCTACAGAGCGGTTCAGTCTATGGATCTCATCTATAAATAGTACATCATTTTCCTGTAGATTAGTTAAAATCGCCGCCAAATCCCCTGCCCTTTCGATGGCAGGTCCAGAAGTAATTCTAATATTAACATTCATCTCGTTAGCAATGATATGGGATAGGGTTGTCTTCCCTAACCCCGGTGGTCCATAAAGCAGGACGTGGTCAAGGGCCTCTCGACGTTGTCTTGCAGCTTCTATAAATATTCTTAATCTTTCCTTTACATTTTCCTGACCCATGTAGTCCTCTAGCGTCTGGGGACGTAGCCCCCCCTCTAAATCATAGTCCTCTTCCCTATGTTGACCTGTCAGTAGCCGATCCTCTGCTTCATTAAACATTTAATTTCACCCCTATCTCACAAGCCATTTTAATGCCTTTTTAATCAATTCCTCTGCCGAGGCTGTCTCGGTATAGACTGCCTTAATCGCCTTTTCCCCCTCAACCTTCGTATAGCCAAGAGCCATCAGGGCCTCCAGCACCTCATGATCTGGTTTGCAATCCACTTCAGCCACCATCAGACCCATTCCCATCGTCTCTAATGGTGTTTCCTTGACCTTATCCTTTAGTTCCAATACAATTCGCTCAGCGGTTTTCTTCCCAACCCCCGGTGCCTTGGAGATGGAGTTAATATCCTTATTAACGATACATGCCCCCAATTTTTCAGGTGAATAGGTGGATAGGATGGCAGCCGCCACCTTCGGACCAATTTTAGATACCGATATGAGAAGCTTAAAGTACTCCAACTCCCGTCTGCTTGTAAAGCCATAAAGACTGATTTCGTCTTCCCTTACCACCATATAGGTAAAGATTTGCGCAAAGTCTCCTTTTTTTACTTGTCCTGCACTATTCATGGTGCTATTGATTCGATAACCGATCCCATTTGTTTCTAAAATAATTTTATCTAATAAGATTTCTGCTACATTTCCTTTTATGTATTCAAACAAAGTTCATCCCTCCAGCTACTACTTTAATTTAAACAATTCATTAAATCTCCCTGAATGGGCATGACATACTGCTACTGCCAAAGCATCGGCAACGTCATCAGGCTTTGGAACTTTTTCAAGGTTCAATAATGCCTTTATCATCTGTTGCACCTGTGTTTTATCAGCTCGACCATATCCCACTACCCCTTGCTTCACCTGTAGGGGCGTATACTCATATATAAGACAACCTTTATTGGCGGCTGCCACAATCGCTACGCCTCTAGCCTGTCCCACCATGATTGCTGTTTTTGCATTGTTATTAAAAAAAAGCTCTTCTATCGCCACAACATCAGGCTTATAGGTATCTATAATGTCACAGAGATCTTTATAAATCTCCTTCAAACGCAAATCTGTGCTCATTTGACTAGGCGTTTTAATTGCCCCATAATGAATCGGTTTAAACCGATTTCCTTCGTAATGAATGATACCATACCCCATAATCGCAAACCCAGGATCTATCCCTAAAATAATCATATATGTCCCCCTGTGAATTTGTTTTTTACTTAATTTAGTTTAACATAACTTCCCTTAAAATGCGACTGACAAATATTAATTAAGTCATAAACCCCACTATTAATAACATAAAGAAACCCAACCATTTCCCTGTAAATAGCAACGGGTAATTAGTGTTGGGTATTTTTAACAAAACCTTATCATTTTTTAAACCCTAGCCGACGTAGTCCTCCAACAATTGATCCACCTTTTCTCTTGTTGGTAATGGAATGCCATACTTCAATTTATCTTGATCCATTTTAGGAAGACTGGAGGTTGGAATTTGGGTTTTCTCAACTAATATCTTATCACCATTTTCATTGTATTGATAAATGGCGATATATCCATTATCCTCCATTACTAAGAAATGATTCGGACAATACTGATCCTTCATTTGATATAAGACAACTTCTTCTCCAGAGAACCTAACAACCTGCCATTCTTTAAACTGGTCCGCTGCATAATCCTTAAATTCTCCTTCCTTTAGTCCCACCATATTCTCTAAGGGAACCATCACATCATCATTGATGGTCTTGCATCGATCATACATTGTTCTAAATACCACTTTTGTATCCTCGCCGACAACTACCTCATAGCTACTCACCGGTCTATTTTCGGGTTCTTCTTCCTCTTCTCCTTCTTCTACTGTATTAGCAGTTGGAGGATTGTCCTTTTCCGCTTTATCTCCTACAGAATTCTGTCCTTCACCTATATGTAATGGTTGTTTTTCTCCCTTTTCAGGAGCAAAGTAATAACCTAATAGAAACCCTACCATACCTATACATAGCCATAGTGCAAAAATAACAAATGGAGCTTTTCTTCTTCGTCTCATGATTCTTACCTCCTTTTTGTATCTTAGGAGGTTATTTTAACCATTTTAAGAATAATTTATACTCTGCTGTATTATTACTGTTAAATGCTAGATGTAAGATGCTTTAAAACATTGTTAATCTATATCATATAAATAGTCAAAGAAGTCTACTTCTGCTGCCTCTGCATATTCATATATAATGGAGCCTCTCCTCTCAAAGGTATCCAATTCATCTATTAACTCCTTTAGGGGTGTATTCTGTTGGGCATCCTCTAGTCGCGGAAGATCATCCTCATGATAGTAGCATACAATCAGCTGCTGAAAATGATTAATAAAATAAATCGCCTTGATATCCCCACCAATATGATATAGTTCCCTCATGACATGGCGATTGTTTTTTCTAAATTCTACATACATTGTTCCTTGAGGAAACCTATAACGTAGTAAATCCTGATCAATGGTGTCAAAATATTGCAGGATTTCTTCCTCATCTACTTTAACTTTGAATAACTTGATGTATTCGGGATTCTGTATTTCAAGGGCAGCTTCTTCTGAGGGAATTAATTGTCGCTTTATCACTTTAGCATCCTCAACCCTGTAGGTGTTCATTGCCTCGGAAATAACCACCTTCCATTTAAGGAGGTAGTAGTTTCCCTTCATCTCAACTACTGAATCGGCTATGTAGATATCTTTGTTTGCACTTTTTCTGACTTTATTTTTTAGTAGTACTCCAGCTCTTTTAAGGGGCATATATTCAGACAATTTTTTAATCTGTGGATTTTTCAGCAATTGCACCATTCCTCCGTGGTCACGGGCTACCGATCTCATGATAAAGAAATTGATCAACTGGGATGAACAGAGGATTTTTTCAAAGATTTTATTATTTAACTCCTCTATTTCATCAGCCTTTAGACGTACATTTGTGGCTAATATAAACCGATAACCCTCTTGTCTTGGCAGGGGCTTTCGATGGATTTTATTTTGGTGGGTAAAGGTCTGAATCAGAAAGTAGGCTTCCTTGCGGCTAATTTCTACCTTCTCTCCCCCCAAGCTTCCCATAAACTGACCAGTGTATTTGTCTGTTTCTTCTTCCTTTGTTGTTTTTACACTAATGGCATCATATATCCCATATTCCTCTGCATCTAACAAAAACCATTGTACCAGATGGAGATCATCTTGATTAACCCAATGGAGTTTTAGGGCAACCACCCCCATTAAGCGGGTCTGGGTCGCAATGGCTTCCACAAATCGATAACTTCTTTTGTTTGAGCCTTTGCCCCCTTGTAATACGGATAGTTTATTATTTTTAACCACAGTTTTTCCTCCTTAATATCTCCGTTTTCTTGAGGGTGAATTGAAGAAAGGAGCATTTTATGAAACCACATAAAATCACAAAAAACCTTATACAGTTATTATTAACAGAATTATTGTTTTTCATCAACGCTATTTTAGTACTTAATATGATTCCTATGATTGTACCGGTTTTTTCTCGTGGTGGAGGTTCCCATGCCATCTTCACCCTCCGACAAGTAATTTATTCTCCCCAAGATTACCTACTTAGCTTTACTTTGTTTCTTTTAGGGGTGAGTTTTCTTTCTGGTATGTTGGTGAGGGCCTTAATCTATGCCTTTTATCAATGGAAATTAACGGGCTTTATTCTTAGATTCTTTTTTACCTCATGGAGCTTATCTATTTTTAGTACAACTTTTTATCTTTCCTTTTATTATATGGCAATGGAGGGAATTATTATTGGTGTCTTTATATGTGTTTTCTTTATATTTATCTACTTTTCCAGAAACATACAATCTTCCTACTAATGGGATGTATTTTTCCTAAAAAAAGAAACATACTATAAATGATTCAATTATAATATATAAAGGAGTTGAATTACATGGATAGATTAGCTCTTCTTTTAGTCATTATTGGTGCTTTAAACTGGGGTTTAATCGGTTTATTCCAATTTGACCTGGTTGCATCACTATTTGGAGGTCAATCAGCCCTATTAAGTAGAATTGTCTATTCTCTAGTTGGTATCGCAGGTGCCTATAGTATCAGCTTACTATTTAGAGAGAGAACTCCTGAAAGACAAGGGGAGTAAAGGAATAGATATTACCCTTTTGGGTAATATCTATTTTTTTGAGGCAGCTAAAGGTCCCTTTGCTGCGGTTACTATATTCAATTCATAGTTCCCGAATGACTCCCCACTGCTACAACTAATATTATATATAATTCGTATTTTTCTCGAAGGATTTCTCTTTTTTCTTTAAAAAATTTGAGCAGTTCAAAAAATAACAAGAAGTCAAGGGAGTCCTTCGGTATCCTGTAGCAACTAAGCTAGATCTAGTCCTGAGTCTTCGTCCCTTAACCTCTTGTTGGTATTATTTTTAGTTTTTGTTGGATATTTATTCATGGTAAATTTTATATTTCACTTGAGTGCAAATGTTAAAAAACCTCTTGGAACAAACATATCCAAGAGGTATGAATATTAAGCGATTTAAAAATTAGGCTTTGTTGTTACTACTTTCCGCACTTACTTTTCTTTGAAGGAGAACAACTACTACCACAACTACATTTTTTATTCTTAGTATCCTTATAAACCTTTACAGAAGCAAACGCTATAATACCTGCAAATACTAAACCTACTATAATATTGCCTGTCATTACGCCTCAACTCCTACTTTAGCTCCTTTTGAGCCAGATTTTTTAATAGTTACTACTAAATATACAGCGATTAGAGCAGTGATAATAATAGCTGGAACAAATCCAACTGCTGGCTTTCCATATACCACTAATGAACCAATTTGAGTAATTAACATAGCTAATGTGTATCCTACTCCAAATTGGAATCCTAAAGCTCTAAACAGCCATTTCTTAGAACCTAACTCTGAGTTCATAGCCCCGATTGCAGCAAAGCACGGTGGCGTAAATAGGTTGAAGGCAAGATAAGCAAAAGCAGTTACTGGTGTGAAAAATTCTGCTAAAACCCCACCTGGTAAATGCAAGGCTTCCTCTGAAGCTACTGCTAAAAGCACTGCAAATGTAGCAACTACGTTCTCTTTAGCAATAAATCCTGTAATCGAAGCTGCTGCCAGCTGCCAACCTACAAAGCCAAGTGGAATTAATAAAGGAGCTATTAGAGAACCAAGTGAAGCAAGAATACTTAAGCTTTGGTCTTCTACAGGATTAAGACCCCAGCTATAGGCTTGAGCAAACCATACAAACGTATTACAAACAAGAATAATTGTTGTAGCCTTGTAAATAAAAGCCTTCGCCTTATCAATCATTTGTGAAAATGCGTATTTAATACTTGGAATCTTGTACTCAGGTAGCTCCATAATAAATGAAGATGTGTTCTCCCAATCAAACATTCTTTGTAATAAAAGTCCGCCAAGAATAATCATTCCAATTGCAATCATGTATATACTAGGGCCAACCCATACATTTTCTGGGAAAAACACAGCTACAAAAAGTGCAATAATAGGTAACTTTGCACCGCAAGGTACAAAAGGAGTTAGAATTGTCGTCATTCTCCTCTCGTTGATATCATCAATTGTTCTTGTAGCCATTACCCCCGGAATCGCACAGCCTGAACCAACAATCATCGGGATGATAGACTTACCAGATAACCCGATTTTTTTGAAGAAACGATCCATTACAACCGCCACTCTAGCCATGTATCCAGAGTCTTCTAGTAGGGATAAACAGAAGAATAGCACCATAACTAAAGGTAAGAATCCAATAACAGCACCAACTCCTCCGATGGCTCCATCTACGATTAATGCTTGTAATAGAGGACTAACTCCCATACCTTCTAAGAAACTATTAGCTGCATTTGGGACAATCTCACCAAATAAAATATCATTAGAATACCCCGATAAATATCCCCCTAAACCTTCGATAGAGAAGGAGAATACCGCCCACATAACAGCAAAGAATATCGGTAATCCTAACCACTTATGGGCTACTATCATATCCAATTTATCAGAAAGCGTAACCTTACTTGCATCTCTATTCTTAACTTGGCATTTCTTAATAATATCGTCTACAAACTTTTGTCTTGCAGTGTCGGAATCCTTAGAGTCCTTACCTTGGAAGTCTGGCTGAATTTGAGGCTTCTTATCTGTACCTACTTCAATAGCTTCATTCATTAATTTTAATAATCCATCTTCAGAAGTAGCAGTAGTTGTAATAATCCTACAGTTTAACGCTTTACTTAAAGCATCTACATCCACTTGATCGCCTCTTTTAGACACAATATCACTCTTATTTAGGGCAATTACAACCGGTACCCCTAGCTCTAAAAGCTGAGTCGTAAAAAATAAACTTCTGCTAATGTTTGCTCCATCTACGATATTAATGATTACATCAGGCTTTTCTCCTAAAATAAAGTCCCTCGTTATTTTTTCTTCACCAGTAAAGGGGGAAATTGAATATGTACCTGGAAGGTCAACAATTCTTACATCCATTCCCTTTGGATTATATTTTTTCTTAATATCAGCTTCCTTCTTTGCCACCGTAACACCAGACCAGTTACCTACGTTTTCATTCTTTCCTGTAATTGCATTATACAAAGTCGTTTTTCCCGAGTTGGGATTACCTGCTAATGCTATTCTCATTTTAGACCACTCCTTATATAAATTATTATGAATTATCATTAGAATTGATATTCATTATCAATGAAAAGCCAAAATTTAATATGCTATTATCCATAGCATATTAGCAAATAATCATTAAAATTTTATATTAACTATATTATTTATTATGCTTCTAATACAATAGACTTTGCCATTCCTTCATCAATTGCATATCTACTGTCTTTGATATTAACTACATAATTACCCGCAAGTTTTGATATCAGAGTGATCTCTTCTCCTTCAAAGCATCCTAAAGAAAAAAGGAATTTTTGTATCTTTTCCTTACCTTCAACACTTTTCACATTGAAAGTCTGACCAATCTTTGCTTTAGATAATAACATATGAACTCACCCTACTTTCCTAACTTTTTAAGTAAACTTTTTAGGTTTTATATCTAGATAAAGAATATCATTCTCATTAAAAGTTGTCAATAGTTTATCACTCTATTTTTTCAATAAATGATTAATCTCACATTTGTTCGGGTAAAGACCACTCTGAGGCAGAAAAAAAGAGCCCCTCGGCTCGTCGGTTAAACTATTGGCGGGAGTACGTGGGAATCGAACCCACCCAAGAGGCTATTAACCCCTCGAACTGGTTTTGAAGACCAGAGGCAACACCAGCCACCATCTACTCCCTTATGTTTTGTGTTTTTGGAACTACTATAGTATAGCATATCTATACAATTTGTCAACAGTTTAATTTTTATTCCTCCGTCGACATTTTGTCAGGGAGATATGAGACACTACCTGGAATCGAATGGAAATGGATTTAGGTAGTTCAAATATTTCCTTTAAGTGTACAATTAATTATCTGCTTTATACTCCATCACATAATCAATCCATTGCTGACGTAATTCCTCAATATCTTTTTCATAGATTTCTTCATACTTTGCATACAGATCTTCAGCATAGTATACTTCCATGAATTTTTCAATTCCATACTCATCAATTAAGTATGTAGAATATGATTGACTCATAAGATAAAATGCTATTCTAGTTGTTTTATCTCCATTAATACCACTCATAACATTCGAAGGTATGTCCTCAGTTGGTACTCCTATGGCCTCAATCATACCCTCAACAAAGTCTTTATTTTCTTCTTCTAAAAATTGCTTTGATAAAGGAAATAAAGATTCTCTGTAATGGAATAAAGTTGGCTGTTTTCCAAGCCTATCTTGTATAAGACACGCTAAACCTTCACTTAAGGAGAGAGAACTGCTATATGGAGCTATTAAGTGAGTTATTTCATGGGGAGTTACAGAAAGATTTGTTTTGAACGCTCTAATATTTAGGTGTATCTCTAAAGTATTATAAAAGGCATAAGAACGTTTTGATGTAAAAGAAAAAGTAATGACCGAATCAAAATTCTCACCGTGTCTTTCTTTGTAAATGTCCTTCCAATTTTCTCTTTTTATATATTTAGCTATCGCTTCTACATAATAATCCACTTCATCTAAAAATTCTTCTGCTGTATCATATCCACTGCCTTTAACATTTATCCTATCTCCTATAGTCTTTATGACATCTTTCTTTATATATTCAGGTACACCATCTAAATAATCCTCTACATTTAAAAACTCTTCTGCTGAATGTTCATTATCTTTAACGTTGATCCTATCCCATGTAGTTTTTTTAACTCTGGCATATTTTGAAGTATAATACTCTTTAATAAAATAATTATCTTTGTCTATATTAGATTGAGTTTCTTTAGTAGATCGAGAAATTGTACTTGTATTCGGGTTATTCTCTAGTTGGGAATTAGTCATGATCAATGCAAAGCCACCCATAACTAATACACTAGCAATAATCATTATATATCTTTTTTTCACGCTAATACTCCCCTTTTTATCACTAATTTAATTTCAGCTGCTCAATGATAATCCTAGTTTTACAAATCCTTAATATTAGATAATATAGAATTCTTAAGAATTGTTCTATTAACTATATATACGATGGCAGAAACAAAGAATGATAAAACCAATACTAAAGCTGCAACTATATTAAACAGATTAATGATGTTAAACACTTCAACAAAACTCTTAATAAAGTCCAGTTTAAAGTACATTACTACTGCAAAAGCTAATAATGAGATAATCACTAATAATAATGATACAACACCAGTAAAGAACATCTCTGATCCCAGTATTTTATTAATATTTCGTTTGTTATACCCTATTGACCGATATAAACCAATCTCATATTTTCTTTCAAATAATGATGTAGACAGCAATGAAAAAAATGAAATTGATGCAATCACAATGATTACATATAGAGCTATTTTTGATAACTCTAAAAAAGAATCTATTTTATTGTATATTTTATCAACTTTTTTACGATGATCCTCATTTATTTCAACTTGTCCATTTTGTTCTGCAATATTTATTATTTCATCGTTAACATCCCGATTCAAATTATCTTTATATAATTTTATCTTAGTCGGTTGGAGCCCTTTTGGATATTCAAACAGGGAGGTAAATCCGTCTATAAAGTATACTGTTAGATCCGTTTCATGGACTTTATTATCATCAACCAAACCAACAACCTTCATTCTTGGTGTACCGTATTCAGCCACAATGAATTCTTTGTCATCCATTAAACTATAAACATATTCACTATCTAGTTCACCTGTCATGAACTGATCATATAACCGCTCTCCACCTATATTTAACTTAGTAAGCAAACTAATAGCACCTTCTGCACTCATCAACACTTCATTGCTTTCTTTAGGTAATCTACCATTAGTAAGCATCTCCTTTAAATATTCATTACTTGTGATCTCTTCTAAACGTGATGGAGTGTATATCCCTGATACTTGATAATCAGTACGACCTATCTTAATTGTTGAATCAAAGTTAAATGCTGCATGAATTATATCGCTTTTTGTTTCCCAATCGGACAATAAATCTTCTTCACCAACAACATCATCTTTTATGTCCAAAATAATACTCATTATTCCTTTATCAATATAATAATCATGCATATATAACCTAAAAAGTTCACTCTCCATTATTATAGCTAGAGAAGCTACTAACATGATAAAAGCAGTTAATACTATATACTTCACTGTTTGCTTATATCTTCCTATCAAATTTTTTATAGAAAGCCACAAACAATTTTCGTTATAAAGCTTATTGTTCTCTATTTTGGTAGATGCTGTTTTGTCATAATCGTTTATATCTTCAAATACGCTCCCGCTTTTTATACGTATTATTCTGTCACTGTACTTCTCTGCTACCCTTCTATTGTGGGTTACAAATAATACAAGCTTTTCCTTTGAAAGTTCCTTTATAATCCCAACGATATTTCTTTCTGTTTCTTCATCCAAGCTTCCAGTGGGTTCATCACATATAATCACATCAACATCTTTTGCAATCATTCTTGCAATTGCCACCCTCTGTTTTTGCCCTCCCGACATCTGTTTAGGGAGCTTATGAAGACAGTCTTCAAGACCCAGTTTTGTAAGTATCTCCGTAGCATTTTTTTTCTTGTTTTTGTTCTCATCAGACATACTGATGATCACATTGTCTAGTGCACTAAGATGATCAATAAGATTGAAATCCTGAAATACAAATCCAACTTTTTCTCGTCTGAATAACTCATAATCACTGATTTCTTGATCATTAAAATAGATTTCACCTGAATCTTGACGATCCAATCCGCCAATAATATTTAAAAGAGTGGTTTTTCCATTACCACTATTCCCTAAGATAGAAACAAATCCTTTGCTTGAAAACTCAACATTTAGATTATTCAGTACATTCTGCATTTTACCTTTTCTAATTTGATAACTCTTATTAATATTTACCAGTCTTAACATGGCAACCTCCTAGTTCTATGTCATCCAAGTTTAGCATATGGATAACTTTTATTTCTCTTCATACTTCTTTGATTACCGATAGTGAGTCTTTGGCCTATTTGAAAAGATTAATGATATTAACCTTTCTTAGTTCTTTACTAATTGAGAAGAGAATAATAGAAACGATCGCTAAAGCAACTCCAAAAACAGAATAAATATCTAAGTAAATGATCCTTGTCATCTCTATAATGTCATTAGGATCCAATGCATTTACTAAACGCTCGTTCATAATCAAGTTAATGATAGACCAAACAATAAGAGTACCTATTGAAACAAATAAAGCCATGAGCATCCCTTCCATAGTAAACATTGTTCTTATATTTTTGGATGAATATCCTAATGACTTATATATACCAATATTACTTCTGTTTCGATCAATGTTTGTTTTAATTCCATTGAATATTGAGAGGGCAGCAAAAATTGCCAAGATAATACATCCACCAATGATGGTCACCTTATACCCATACATATCTTTGTAATAAAGATTACGTTCATATGTAATAGGATCTTTTCCTCTGAAAATAGGTTTGAATAGTATGAAATTTTTAAATACTTTATCCCGTAGGTCTAAATCTTCATTTTCTATAAAAATACTAAAGTATCGGAATTTGTAGCTATTGGATCCAAGATACACATCAAGCATATATTTCTGAAATTCTTCTTCAAGCATATAAATGTTATCGTTTACATAAATACTCTTTTCTTCTCCATTATGCTCTACAGACAGCTTAGTCTTTAGGTTTTCGCCAGCGTTTCTAAAATGCTTCACCATACGCTCTGAAAATTCTTCGTTTGCTAGTATATATTCATCATCATCAATGATGCCAACAATCTCAAAATTGTTGTTATATGATTTTTTTCATTGTAGATTGAACTATTCTTATAAGATATATCTATCTCCGTCAGTTCATGGAGTAACTCCTCATCTGATAAATCAATTAACCAATCAAATAGACTATTTAACTCTTCATCACCTTCAACTGATATACTACGATAATCAAAGATTTTTTGCCTTGCAGCACCTTTACTGTAGAGTATTTCGTTGTTTTTTTCAGGGAACCTGCCAAAGGTTATATCCGGTAAAATATTTTCTTTTATACTAGGCTGCAGCGAATAATAGAAATTATTACGACTCTCATTATTGGACACAAAGGTGGTGGTAGTAGGTATCCCCAGCATAAGCCCTTTAACTTTTGCATTATGTACTTGATTAGAATCATCAATATTAGTTTTGATACCATTCATAGTCATTTGACTATTGACCCTTATTTGAATTTTATCCGTCTTATATTGATCATACAGGAACTGATCAATCTCATTTTCAACACCTTTAATGATCCCTGTTCCGAATATAAAAACTGCTGAGATTATTATGATCAAGTAAGAAGCATTAAACAAGCGACTTTTATTAGACAGTAAGTTAATGATGAATCGATTATTAAAGGTTTTGTCTTTTTTATAATCCTCTGTAGAATCATGAGTAGGTCGTTGCTGGTCAACTTCATTATATCGAACTTCTTCCAATTTTTTGTTTTCAATCTTCAATATAACATCGGAATACTTCTCAGCTAGTTCATCATCATGGGTAATAATAATAATCGTTTTATGCTTGAAAATATCCACTATCAGGTCCATTATTTCAAATTTTGTTTCTTCATCTAGACTTCCTGTTGGCTCATCACAAAGCAAAACATCAGTTTCTCGGGCCAATGCTCTAGCGATGGCCACTCTTTGCCTTTCACCACCAGACAGTTGGTGTGGTTTCTTATCTGCATGTTCCAAAAGACCAACTCGATCCAAAAGCTCTAATGCTTTTTTTTCTTTATCTTCAACATCGTTAGTCAACCCAATTGTGATATTTTTTATCAAGTTATGGTGGCTTATTAAGTTCAAATCTTGAAAAATGAAACTAATATTCTCTCGTCTATACTTATCAAAATCCTGTATTGGTTCTCCATTAAATAAAATTTCTCCTTCAAACTCTGAATCAATACCCCCTAACAAGTTTAAGAGAGTCGTTTTTCCACAACCACTTGAACCCAGAATTGTTGTTGTTAGTCCTAGTTCGAAAGAAAAAGATAAATCTTCTAAAATAACTTGAGACTTAGTGTTAGATTCATATTTTTTTGTAATCTTTTTTAATTCGATAATATTATTTTTACTTTTACTTTTCATCATTAACCTTACACCTGCCTACTTTTAATAGATCTAAATGAAAAACCTGTATACTATTGAGAATACAATGATAATGACAACACCTGCAATAACACTTATATTTGAGATTGATGAAGTTCTTTTTTTAAATAGGAGCCCTTTTTCATTTGAACCTTCATTGAGCCACACTCTAAAATCTTTCATATTATCCTCCTTACAATAGATAAATTTGCCTAATCATTTGAGCAGACTTTATTATCGAAGCTTTCATTTTGTTAATATATAAAACATAAATTTCTCAATTAAGTAAGCAGGTCTATACTTTATCCTCTGTATTCTCAATCAGAATTACTTTTTTATGAATATACTTTTCCCAATCATTCTTATATGTAAATCTTTCTTTCTTACCAGCTATTTCACTTTTTCCAGACAAGATAAGATAAAACAGTAGCAGCCCCCCTACAAATGATGTAAACAAACTACTGATGGCGACTAAAAATCCAAAAAAGAATCCGTTACTTTTTGCATATTTGTATAAAAGTAACAGTGTGAAAATAGAAACACACATTCCAAAGTATGTGGTGAATTCTTGATTAATGAATAATTCCTCGCCCTCATTTTCTAGCATTCGTATAGCTGTGTCTCTAATTACTTTTTTCTCCTGCATAACATTAAAGATTTTCTCATTACTTTCTTTGATCCGATGAATATTATACCCATGAATAAGAGCAACAGCTAAAGTTAATACTACATTAACAATTATTATGGTTTTTGCAAATTTTGAAAATCTGTAATACATGTTTGCCTCCTTCGGCCGCGATTTCCCGCGTCTCACATTATTTTTTGAAAGCTTATGGCTAATTTTCATAAAACACATTTATTTCCAATTGATTTTATCATAACTTTCTGCTAATTACAAGTTGTAAAATCAGAACCTATATCGATGTATCCATAGAAGTTTATTTTTGACATATTCTCCTCGAATTTTTTGCAGTGCAAGGCATAATCTCAGATATGTTTCAGTACCTGCTAAACAACAAAAACCACTTGAAACTTAAATAGCCTCAAGTGGTTTTTTATAATTAATATGATATTTAACTACTTATTCTTAATAGTCCCCTTGTGCGTGCATTGCTTCTGCAACCTTAACAAATCCAGCAATGTTTGCTCCAGCAACTAGGTTGTAACCTAATCCGAATTGCTCAGATGCCTTAGCAGCGTTATCATGGATGTTGATCATGATTTGTCTTAACTTCTCATCAACTTCTTCTTTAGTCCAAGCCAATCGCATGCTGTTTTGAGACATTTCTAATGCAGAAGTAGCAACTCCACCAGCATTTGCAGCCTTAGCAGGCCCTACGATTACTCCATTTTCAAGGAAGTACTCAATAGCTTCATTTGTACAAGGCATATTAGCACCTTCAGATACAAACTTAGTTCCATTAGCTACGATTTGCTTAGCATGGTCTAAAGTAATATCGTTTTGAATAGCACAAGGCATTACGATATCAACTTTAACTCCCCATGGCTTTTCTCCTGGGAAGAACTGTACTCCGTACTTATCAGCATAGTCCTTAACTCTTGCACCTTTATTTGCATTTAACATTTCTACTAAGTAATCAATCTTCTCTCCAGTAATACCTTCTGGATCGTAGATGTATCCGTCTGGTCCAGATAGAGTAACTACTTTACCACCAAGGTCAGCTACCTTTTGACAAGCTCCCCAAGCTACGTTACCGAATCCAGAAACAGCAACAGTTTTACCTTCAAAAGTTTGTCCCTCATGCTTTAACATTTCATTACAGAAGTAAGTACAACCAAATCCTGTAGCTTCTGGTCTAATTAAGCTTCCACCGTAAGTTAACCCTTTACCAGTAAGAACTCCATTTTCGAATGCTCCTCTGATTCTTCTGTATTGTCCATACATGTATCCGATTTCTTTTCCACCAACACCGATGTCTCCAGCTGGAACGTCTACGTCTGGTCCGATATGTCTGTATAATTCAGTCATAAAGCTTTGGCAGAATCTCATGATTTCAGCATCTGATTTTCCTCTTGGATCAAAGTCAGAACCACCTTTACCTCCACCGATTGGAAGACCAGTTAATGAGTTCTTAAAGATTTGCTCAAAACCTAAGAATTTAATAATTCCAAGATATACTGAAGGATGGAATCTAATTCCGCCCTTGTATGGTCCAAGTACTCCGTTGAATTGTACCCTCATACCACGGTTTACTTGAACATTTCCTTGGTCATCTGTCCAAGGTACTCTGAACACGATTTGTCTTTCTGGCTCAGTAATTCTTCCTAAAATGTTTGCTTCGATGTACTCTGGCTTTTGCTCTAAAACCTTTTCTAATGAAACTAAAACTTCTTCTACTGCTTGGATGAATTCTGGTTCGTTTCCGTTTCTTTGTTTAACTTCAGCAAGTACCTTTTCAATATACTGCTTTGCACTTAATTTTTCTGCCATTTTCATAAACCCCCTCGTTTTTTTAAGGAAATTAAAGCAATCCTTTTCGGATTTTACTATCTGAGATAAGTTAAAGCTTAAAACTGGAATCTTTATTATGTAAAACGTTTTCCAGCATTCTTAGATAAGTTATTTCTTTAACAATCAGATTATAACATCCCTCTTCTCATCTGTAAACACGTAAATCAAAATTTATTTTGTATACTTTTTGCAACAAATATAAATCTACTACAATATTTAAGTTTTATCAAGGTTAATATTTTATATTGAATTTTACATTTTCTATTCTCTTCTAAAATTAACTTCTTTATACGGAAAAAAACTAAACTAACACATATATCTAAAAAACCTTATGAGCCCATCCATGATTACCCCTTATAAGTAATATCCCTACCCTAGAAAGTACTAAAAATTACTACTATACAATTTCATAAATTTTTGTGGCACAGAAACCCATTACCTTTAGGTGGTGGGTAGTTGACGGATGATATATTGTATCATTGTAATTTCTAAATCTCCTTAAATATCATTTGCCATTCACCTAGTTCGTTTTTGAATTCAAACTCAGCTTTCTTTTTTTCAACTACTGATCCATCCTTATATTTTTCCTCGTAGTCCACCACCATCAGCCAGCCCTCTTTTGTCCTAATTATACTATATCCCTTGATGGTGTAGTCTACTATTTCAATTTTGTTTCTCCTCATATAATGATAGAAAATAGCATAATCAAGATCATAATCTAGGGGTCGATAGATTAAGTCATAGGCCCTTCTATATTCCATATTCTCCAGATGAGTAAAATAAGTTTCCAAAGTCTCCGAAGGGGTTGGGAAAGGTTTGTTAATTACACCTTCATTTCGAGGATAGGGCTCCTTTAAAGAAAGATTATTTTGGTAGTGCTCTATTCGTTCTCCCTCAACTAAGATTTGTACCTGCTTGATATGTTCTAATTCTGTAAGGGTATTAACAATGGAGTAGACCGTTGTCACTTCAGCCCGATCTCCACCAATGAAATTGGTGATGAATTCCTTTGATAGATTGACATAGCTAGTTCCATTTACAGTAGATACAGAAAACAATCTAGTTTGAGGAGGAATTGTTTTAGAGAGCAATTGATCTTTAGGTCCATCAATTAATTCCCGTAGTATTACCTCTTCTTTAGATTCTTTTGTCCTTTCAATGGCCCGTTGTTCCCGTTTTAGATATTCATTTCCTCCATTAGCAAAGTATATATTTACCAACTCTACGATTCTCTCTGGATATGGGGCAATTTCCAGTGGTGCTTCCCCCACCCTATCATCATAATACTGTTGAGTCACGCAGCGAGTCATTAGAATTGTAAAAATTAAAATCAATAATAAAAGCAACCAGACATTTCTCCTCATACTCCCCCCCCTCTCTGTTGATACTCAATTCATTTAGCACAAAATTACCTTCCTATGGATTCAACTCCATCGGAAGCCTAATATAAAATGTGGTACCTACATTTACAGTACTCTCCACATCTACTGTCCCTTGGTGAAGGCTAATGATTTGATGTGAAATTGAAAGTCCTAGCCCAGAGCCCCCAGTCTTTCTTGATCTTGCACTATCCACCCGATAAAACCGCTCAAATATATAAGGTAGACTATCGGTTGGAATTCCAATTCCATTATCATCTATACGTATCACCACGTATTTACCCTCCTTTAAGATACTAATAACCACCTTACCACCTTCGTCAGTGTATTTTACAGCATTATGGATGATATTCATAAGCGCTTGATATATCTTTCCCTTATCAAGATATATTTGAATCTTCTCCCACTGATTAATAAAAATCTTAATATTCTTTTTGTGGGCTAAAGGTCGTATACTATTAGCCACCTTTTCAACTAAATAATTGACAGAGGCCAACTGATAATCTAATTTTAGCTTTTCCTCATTCATATCCACCATTGCCAACAGACTCTCTATAATACCATTCAACCTATCGATCTCTGAATCAATATCCTTTAAAAACTCTTGGTACACCTCCACAGGGGTGTCTGGCTGAGTCAGTAGGGATTCCGACAAGAGTTTCATGGAACTAAGAGGAGTCTTTAGCTCACGGGACACGTTCGCCACAAAATCCTGCCGCTGCTTTTCGATATGACTAAGCTTTGTACTCATAAAGTTATAAGCCTTTGAAAGCTGTCCTATCTCATCATTTCCCTCCATAGATACCTTTTGGTCCATCGCCCCATGGGCAGTCTTTTGCATCACTTCTGTCAATTCCTTGATGGGTTCAGAAATCATATCAGAAAGCAGAAGGCTAATGACTGTAATTAAAAGCAACGTGATAAGTGATATAAAAAATAGTAGGTTTTTAATGTTATTGATTCTTTGATACGTATCCTCCAAGGAAACAGATAAAAACACCACCCCTAATATTGTGTCAGAATAATCGTCATAGTAACTAACAGGAACCCCAATATATAGAACCTTGCCGAATTTAGGCAAATCATATTGGTGGCTTATTTGCTCCCCCTTCATTGCTCTATTGACTTCATAGAGGTTTATTGGGGAATTTTTCAAATCATGGAAGGAGTCGTACATTACAGTATTCTCACGATCTACTATCAAAATCCTCCCATCCACCAGACGGCTGACTTCCTCCATCATTTGACTCAAAACAAGCTGATTGAACATTTTATTTTCCTCGTCCACCGACAGCCGTACTCTGTTGGATATAATGTTTCCTTGAGTGATGTAACTGATTTCCTTTTCAGTTATATAGTTACTCTTGATTCGTTCATAAACAAAAATATTAATAATCAACAAAGCAATAACTAGTAATAATAAATAGGTGGATAAGAGCTTCCACCTAATACTAATAAACTTACTATTTATTCCTAAAATAGTACCCAACCCCCCACTTAGTCAATATGTATTCGGGGTGACTGGAGTTTTTTTCAATTTTTTCTCTTAATCGTCTGACATGCACATCCACTGTTCGTAAATCTCCAAAGTATTCATAGCCCCAAATAATCTCCAATAGTTCCTCCCGAGCATATACCTTTCCTTGGTTGGAAGCCAATAAAAGTAATAGATCAAATTCTTTTGCTGTCAAATTGATATCTTCATCTCTAATAGTTACTTTTCGTCCAAGCGTATTCATTTTAAAGTCATCAATTTTAATCACTCGATCAATTGAAGACTGGTCAGTATTTTGGAAACGTCTCATTACAGCTTTAATTCTTGCCTTTAGCTCCAAAATGTTAAAGGGCTTCGTCAAATAATCGTCAGCTCCATACTCTAAACCTAAGATTTTACTGATATCTTCACCCTTAGCAGTAAGCATGATGATTGGTGTCTGTTGGTCTTGTCTAATTTTTTGACAGACCTCCAATCCATCCATTTTGGGTAGCATCAAGTCTAAAAGGATTAAGTCTACTTTTTCATTAAGGGCCTTTTCAACCGCTTCTTCTCCATCAGTTGCAGTTATAATCTCATATCCATCCTGTTCTAAACTATATTTCAGACCTTTGACTAATAAAGGCTCATCATCTACAATTAAAATCCTATTTGCCATATATTATCACCTCATCTATTATTATTCCCCTTTAGCCTTATGAAAACCCATTATCTTCTTCGTCACTTCAAAAAATCAGCACTCTTACGTATTACACTTTCATTATATATAATATTTACATATAATTAAAGATAAAAAACTGGACAATCTTGCCCAGTCATTATATTTGAATACTCTTAGTTAAATCCTGCCCTTCTAATACAGCGTTCTCTTATCTTCATCCCGTTTTGTAATCCTGTTATTATCAAAGTATTCTAATATTGCCATGGCATATTTTCTACTTGTATTTAATATGTCTCTAAATTCTGCAAGGGTTATACTTCCGTTTTTTTGAATGTACTCCGTTAACTTCCCTTGAGCATCCTCTATAGCTTTTTGATGGATTAGAACATCTGGACTTACTCGAACTAATTCCTTACCCATCAGCGCTTCTACTACTTGCTCCACCTCTTGTTTTTTGAAGGTACTTGCTTTGATGGCATCTTCAATCTTTGGTGTGCTATAGGGCTCTTTTAAATAAGCATCTTCAATTTGTTTCTTAATTTTACTTTGTGTGTCATTAAATTTAATTTCAAAATCGTAGTTGGCAATAAATTTATCAAAGGTTTTAACAAATTGATCCTCTTTTATTTTTTCAATAAAAGCGTCAATAACCTTACCTTTTTTCTTAGCAAAGATTTTACTCTTTAGCTCTTCCTTAAGCATTCCCTTTCTGAGGGGATTGCTGGTATGGTATTCAGAAAGCATCTCCTTTATTTTGTCCTTTAAACCCTCATAATATCGTCTATGTAGAAGATAATTTCCTTCCAATAAAATAACTCTGTCTTTTTCTAACAAGGGCTTTAACAATGCTTCTATCTCTGTGGTCTGCTGCCCCGTCATCTTTGCTAATACTGATAAATCGGGGAATTCGTTACTGACACTTTCAATATGCTTTTCTAATATTTCCTCTGGTGTACCCTTTTCCTTCATCTTCAATTCTTGGATGACCTTATCATCAAATCTTTTATGTTTTTTGGGGTTGGCATCTACCACAACAAAGCCTCCGATAGTCTCCATCGGTGAGTAGAGTCTAACCACAATATGATCTCCCTTTTTTACAGCCGTTGCCTCCTCCAATCTTAACTGAATAAAGCCTGTTTCTCCAGGTTGCAATTCTTCCTTATCCAACAAGGCAACACGGGCTAATATTTCAGTAGATCCATGATATAATCTTACGCGATCACGATTTTGAAGCTTTCTAGGATAATCTTTAAGTAATTGTAGTTTTCCATCCAGCATCATGGTGGTTTCTACCGAGTCAGCCTGTACCAGGATTTGTCCCCGTTCAATGTCTTCCTTCTTAACATTGGCTAGATTAATTGCTACCCGCTGACCGGCGTAGGCAGTTTCTACAGATTTGCCATGGACTTGTATACTTCTTACCCTTACCTTTACATTTTCAGGTAAAATTTCTAAGGTTTCTTCTAAAGAAATTTTACCTTCTATCAGGGTTCCCGTTACAACCGTCCCAAATCCTGTTATGGTAAAAACTCGATCTATAGGCATCCTCACAGGGGATTGAATATCTCTACTGTCGGTTTCCTCTGCTAAATCATCTATTTTTGCAATTAGTTCCTTAACTCCTATCCCTGCAACAGAATCCACCGCCAAAACCTCTGCTTCCTTTAGGAAGGTTCCCTGTACTTTTTCCCGTACATCCTCCTTGATCAGCTCCAACCAGTCTTCGTCAACTAATCCTGCCTTTGTTATAACAATGATTCCTTTTTTAATCTTTAATAATGAAAGTATGTCTAAGTGCTCTTTGGTCTGGGGCATTACCCCTTCGTCTGCTGCAATCACCAGCATAACGATATCCATTCCACCTACTCCGGCCAACATGTTTCTGATAAACTTCTCGTGACCAGGTACATCAATTATTCCAGCCCTTTTGCCACTGGGTAAGTCAAAATGAGTAAAGCCTAAATCTATTGAAATTCCCCTCTTTTTCTCTTCCTTTAGACGGTCTGTATCTCTACCAGTCAAGGCTCTGATTAAAGTTGTTTTTCCATGATCTATATGCCCAGCAGTTCCGATAATAATATGCTTCACAAAATCCCTCCTTTAATTTAAAACCCGAAGTTTTATAGCATTTATTTAACATATTAGCTTAATACTTTTTTTAGGGCATCACAAATAATTGGGAAATCCCTCTCCTTGATTGTTCTTAAATCTATGATTAATTTATCACCTTGGATTCTAGTAATGATTGGTGTTTTATTTAGACGTAGGCCTTCCTCCAACTGGTTAACGGACAATTTACTGGAGGTAAGCTGGAGCACCTTTGTAGGTAACTTTTCTAAAGGTAGAGAACCTCCCCCTACTTGAGAATAGTCATCCTTGATTTTGATATCCACATCAAGATTTTCCTTTAAGATGATGTTTAGCAAGGCAACTGCCCTCTGATGGATCGGCTCGATGGTTTCTGTAATCATCCTTAATGTAGGGAGCTTCTTTATAGCCTCCTCTTCATCTAAATAATATTTTAAAGTTGCTTCTAAAGCCGCCATTGTTAGCTTATCAACCCTAAAGGCTCTAGTAAGAGGATTCTTCTTCATTTTTTCAATCCATTTTTTACTACCGATGATGATTCCAGCCTGAGGTCCCCCCAATAGCTTGTCTCCACTAAAGGTAATAATGTCAACCCCAGCCTTCACACTGTCCTGAACCGTTGGCTCATAGGTTAGTCCATATTTCTGCAGGTTGACTAACACCCCACTTCCTAAATCCTCCACCACCGGCACTTTGGTCCGTTTTCCCAACTCCACCATCTCTTCTAGTGTAACTTCATCTGTAAAGCCTAGAATTTTGTAATTACTCGTATGTACCTTCAACAAAACAGCAGTATCTTCACCAATGGCATTTTCGTAGTCCCTTAAATGAGTTTTGTTTGTCGCTCCAACATCCACCAGCTTCGCGCCACTCTGCTCCATTACTTCTGGAATCCTAAAGGAACCACCGATTTCTACTAATTCTCCTCTAGAAACGATTACTTCCTTGTTCTTCGCCATCGTTCCCAGCACCAATAGTACAGCCGCAGCATTGTTATTCACCACTAGGGCATCCTCTGCTCCTGTGATGTTTTTAATGATCTCAACCACATGGCTATATCGACTCCCTCTTTTTCCTGTACCGACATTGATTTCAAGAGTAGAGTACCCCGATGCCACAGACCAAACAGCTTCTTTGATTTCGTCACTTAAAAGGGCCCTACCTAAATTTGTATGTAAAACAACCCCTGTTCCATTTACTACTTCCTTTAAATTCATGGACATGAACTCTTCACAGGCGCCAATGGTGGATTGGATTAATTTATTTTCTTCAATCCTGTAGTTCTCTAATTGTTCATCCTTCATGTTTAACAGTTTATTTCGTTCCCTCTGGATACTTTCTCTCGTCTGCTCAACAACAACTTTTCTTGGTATTCGTTTTAATATATTCAATAAATCTTCGTGATTTAATAGTTCATCCACAGAAGGCAATGTACTCAGTAGTTTTCCCTTGTTCAATTTTTTTCCACTCCTTGATTATAATTATTCCCCTAAATTATAACATATTTTGATAACTAGTATACTATAATTAAGCTTCTTCTATAAATCATTGCATCTACCCTTTGAAATATACTAAATAAATTTAAATCTTATTAAAAAATTGTTCTAATTATATATTATTTATGATAGAATATGATTACATATAATTAATTTTCAAAACATTCGAACTATTTTAAGAATAATTCCATGTTATTGTACCAATCAATCTTTTTAATTTCACCATCCCTGTTAGGAATTATTATGATGATTTTTATTATTACTAAAGGAGGTGTCTATAAAAAATTACTATTTTTTGCTTCACTAAAATAATTTCATAGGAAGAAGGGAGATTGGGTTTATGTTAGGTTTTGTAAAAGCAATTCATGATTTTAATGGAATCATTAATAGTCTTGTATGGGGTCCCTATATGCTGGTTTTATTAGTAGGGACAGGAGTATTCTTTACTCTAAGAACAAATTTCCTCCAGATTAGACGGTTTGGTTTTACCATGAAGGAAACATTGATGAAGATTTTTGAGAAGCCCGAAGCCAGCGAAGAAGGAGATATTACCCCCTTCCAAGCTTTATCTACTGCACTAGCTGCTACTATTGGTACTGGTAACATTGCAGGGGTTGCTACTGCCATAGCCCTAGGGGGACCAGGTGCAATCTTCTGGATGTGGGTTTCTGCCTTCTTCGGTATGATGACGAAGTTTGGTGAGGTTGTGCTTGCTATCAAATATAGAGAGAAAAACGCTGAAGGAAACTGGGTTGGCGGACCAATGTATTACATAGAAAAGGGACTTGGGTTGAAGTGGCTTGCGATTGTATTCTCCATTTTTGGTGCACTTGCTGCTTTTGGAATTGGTAACATGGTTCAATCCAACTCTGTAGCTGCTGCTCTGGAATCTACCTTTAGTATTCCTCCTTACATCACAGGTATCTTTTTGGCAGTTGCTGCTGGTGCCGTTATTTTAGGTGGTTTAAAAAGAATTGCTGTTGTTACTGAGAGAATTGTTCCTTTAATGGCTGTTTTCTATATGGTGGGAGCAACCCTTATTCTGATATTAAATATCAAGGGAATTCCAAATGCCTTTGCCCTAATTTTTAAACACGCCTTCTCCCCAGCAGCGGCTGTAGGTGGATTTAGTGGTGCATTTGTAATGCAGGCTATGACCCGTGGTATTGCTAGAGGAGTTTTCTCAAATGAGGCTGGTCTGGGTAGTGCTCCTATTGCCCATGCCGCTGCAAGAACAGATCATCCTGTACGACAAGGTCTTTGGGGAATATTTGAAGTATTTGCCGATACGATTGTAATATGTACCCTTACAGCCCTTACTATTCTTTCTACAGGAGTTTGGCAGAAGGTTGCTGGTGTCAACGAAGCAGGGGTAGAATATGGCTTTACAGGCGCTGCTCTTACAACCGAAGCCTTCAACACAGGTCTACCTGGCCCTGGTGGAATCATAGTTGCTATAGGAATTTTCTTCTTTGCCTTCTCCACCATCCTAAGTTGGGCCTACTATGGTGAAAAGTGTGCTGAGCATTTATTTGGCACTAAGGTTAATAAGATTTATCGAATTATTTGGTTGCCCTTAATTTTTGTAGGGGCGATCGGAAACCTAGAGTTAATTTGGAGTATTGCTGATACTTTAAACGGTCTAATGGCTATTCCTAACCTTGTAGGACTATTGGGGCTAAGTGGTGTAATCTTTGCCCTAACCAAAGAATTCTTTGGGTCTAAAACAAAAGCAAACTAGTTGAGTTATTAAAAGAGCAAAGTCTTCCTTCGGAAGATTTAATTGATGACTTATGTTGAAACTCATTTACGAAAAAGTTCTCTTTTAGATTAATTTAATGTAGATCTTTCCTATTAGTTAAAAAAATAGTACCCTAGTTCCACTGTAAATTTATACGATGGGCTAGGGTACTTTTTATAAGCTATTTAAGATAAATAGTATAATTCTTCTTTTCCATTACTCGTCCTACTACCGCAAAGGAATTACGATTAATCTTTTGAAGGGCTTCAAGGGCCGCTTCAACATTATCTTCCCTAATGGCAATCAATAATCCTCCTGATGTTTGAGGATCATACAACAAATCCTCCACCACTTCTTTTACTTCAACTAATTTCTTCACTTCTGCTTCAATATGCTTTTTATTGGCATACATACCTGCTGGGATAATTCCCATTGCTGCCAGTTCAGATGCTCCCTCCAACACTGGAACACGACTACTATCAATTTCTATACTCAGATCACTTCCCTTTGCCATCTCGTAGACATGACCAAGAAAGCCAAAGCCTGTAATATCTGTACATGCAGAAACATCTAAATCCACCACAGCCTCCATGGCATACTTGTTCAAGGTCATCATGGTATCCACCGCCCCTTGATACTGCTCTTCTGTGGCAATATCAGCCTTGATGGCAGTATTTAAAATACCCAGCCCTAAAGGCTTAGTCAAAATCAGTACATCCCCTGCTCTTGCTGTTCCATTAGCCCACACCTTCTTTGGATGAACTGTACCTGTTACTGAAAGTCCATACTTAGGCTCTTGATCGTCAACCGTATGACCACCAACTAGTATTGCTCCTGCTTCTATTACTTTGTCTGCTCCACCTTTGAGGATTTGTCCCAAAATATCCATTGGTAGACAACTGGGAAAACATACGATATTCATTGCCGTCAAGGGTTGCCCCCCCATTGCATAGACATCACTCAAGGAGTTGGCAGCAGCAATTTGCCCAAAGGTATAGGGATCATCCACCACTGGTGTAAAGAAATCTAATGTCTGTATTAATGCTAAGTCCTCCCTCATTTGATAAACTGCCGCATCGTCGGAGGTATCTAATCCTACTATTAATTTTTCATTTTCTATTTTAGGTAAATGACACAGTACCTGTGCTAGGACATCGGGTCCTATTTTAGCAGCTCAGCCAGAACTGGTGGTCATTTGCGTCAATCTATGTTCTTTTGTCATTATTTTTGTCATCCTCCAATCATTCAGCATTTACGGGAACAGGATTCTTCCCTTTTATCGGTATGATTCCCTTTATGGCCTGTAGGGTGCTGATTATTCCCTCCCTTTGGCTTGTATAGATAGCCAAGTGACTATGAAAATCTCCTAGATAAATCATCTCATAGGGTTCTGCCAAGGAAACCAAAATCAATTTTTTACTTTTTTGAAGATACTTTAATAATACACTACTCTTTTGACTTTGATAACCCTTTTCTGATAAGAAAATCACTCGATCATATTGATGTATTGAATTCTTCAAATCTTCTACATTAAGGTGTTCATCTATATAGTAGAAATCGCTATTCCTGTAATATCCTCTGACTAGATTTTCTAAGGATTCCCTTTTCTTAGTCATAGGGTTGTTATAGTTTTTTCTTTTTTTCGCAACAACCATAACTTTTCCCTCATGAAATGGGACTAGTTGAAAGTCATTTGCGATAGCAGTAACTGCTCCATCCGTCACCCTCTTACTATGGTCAACCGTTGCCTGATAAAGGTCTTCATAGTTTTCTTCCGATTCGATGACTTCCCCCAGCAATCCATAGCGGTATTTTAGGTCAAGAATTCGTTCCACCGACTGGTCAATCCTTGCCTCGGTCAATCGTCCGGATTCTACTGCTAACCTTATTTTTTCAATCGTATCCTCTACCTTGTGGGAGGATGCCACCAATAATAGGATATCTACCCCAGCATCAATAGCCCTAATCGCCGCCTCAGAAGTGGAATAAATGGAAGTGATTGCCTTCATGGAACCTAAATCGTCAGTAATAATCACACCTTCATACCCTAAACGTTCCCTTAATTCTCCTTGTAGTATAGTAGAAGACAGGGTTGCAGGATTGTTGGGATCTAATTCTGGAAGCTTAATGTGGGCAGTCATGATTAAGTCAGCCCCCTCCCTTGCAATAATTTCAAAAGGCTTCATGTCCTGCCCCCGTATATCCTCCTTTAAATTGGGGTTGGTGGGTAATTGCAGGTGGGAATCTTGATGAACATTACCATGTCCTGGGAAATGCTTTAGGGATGAAATTACACCGACCTTTTCTTGTCCCTTCATGAATGCTCCTGCCATATTAGCAACCTTTAGTGGACCATTTCCAAAGGACCTTAACCCAATGATTGGATTACGATAATCTCGATTTACGTCCACCACAGGGGCAAAATTCAGATTAATCCCCAGATGTCTTAGCATTCTTCCCGTCAATATCCCTTGTTCTTCTGCTAATTGGAGATTATCGGTTGCCCCCAATGCCATATTTCCAGGAAAGGAGTAGAATAAACTGTCCAACCGCGAGACAATCCCCCCCTCTTGATCTATTGAAATAAACGGAATCAGACCTTGGTTCGTTTCCCCAAGCCTCCGAATTTTCTCTGTGGTTTTTTTAAGTTCTTCATAACCTTTAATATTATGATTAAATAGGATATATCCACCTATTTTTTTGTTAATCACATAATCCTCCAACTGATGTTCATGGAAGCTGACCATCAACATTTGTCCGATTTTTTCCTCCAGAGTCATTTCTTCTATATGCTGACTGATGGCTTCTTTGAGGGTTTGATGTTTAATTTCGTCATAATTGGTGGATACAAAGCTACTGAAAATTCCTGTTAGCAGGATCAATAGCCAGCTCATAATTTTTTCTATCATTTTGACCTCCTAGCTATATATGTGAGCGGACGTAGCATATATGCAATACGTGTGGTTGTTGATTCTTTGCGGTGACCCAGAAAATGAAAGGGGTTTTAAAAGTCTAAGGCGTGATATGATCTTTAATTTGCAAGTATTTTTTTTCACCAATCCCTTTAACATTCTTAATTTCCTCAATGGAGTTAAAGGGGCCCTGCTGTTGTCGATATTCTATGATTCTTGCTGCCAAAGCTTCCCCTATCCCCTTTAGCTTGGTAAGTTCCTCTGCTGAAGCATGATTGATATTTATTTTTCCTAAACTGTTTACTTGTCCATTGTTTATATTATTATTAGTTTGATTGCTATTTTCCCCACTAACTTGTCCAGTTGGAGAGTTGCTTTTTTCTTCTCCTTTTGCTGGTATATATACCTGAGTACCATCCTCCAGCTTCATGGCCAGATTAACCTTTTTTCGATCTGCCTTTTCCGTCAGCCCACCTGCGGCTTCTATGGCATCGGCTAGTCGGCCCCCTTCTTTCATTTTATATAAGGCTGGTTTTGCTACTGCTCCCTCCAGATGTACCATAATAAACGAAGGGTCTATATTTAATTTTACCTGATTTTCCTCACCTTTTCCACTGACTTCATAAATCATCATTTTTTCTCTATGATGACTATAAAAAGAGATTCCACCCATAAGTATTCCAATCATAAAGAATATTAACCATTTTTGTTTCTCTGTTAAGCCCATGCTTCCACTCCTTAACCAACATTTCATTTTTTAAGTTTATTTTTTATCTAATTCTCGCCATGGTATAATTTTCCCTCTTTTAAATTTCTTTTTCCCTTAAAATTTAATGGTTTTTTTGCTATACTATAAGTACTGTAATTTTACAAAGAAAAATTTAACCAAATTCATACATAAATAAAGGGGAACTGATATGAAAAAAATACCTAGCAAATTAACTAGCTTAATCTCGATGATTTTACTAATTACGATCCTATCCACCAGTAGCGTCTTCGCCGCACCACAGATGACTGCACCCAATGCCGTACTTATGGATTTTCAATCAGGAGAAGTGTTGTATGATCACAATGCCCATGAGATTACCTTCCCCGCCAGCACCACTAAGGTTATGACTGCCATCTTAGTTATAGAAAATACAAAATTGGATGATGTTGTCACTGTTGATAAGGAATATTTTGTAGATGGTGCCAGTATGTATCTTAAAGAAGGGGAGTCTTTTACTGTAGAAGAATTACTACAAGCATTAATGATTCGTTCCGCCAATGACGTTACTGAATTGTTTGCAACCCATATTTCAGGTTCTGTGGAGGAGTTTGCAAAGCTCATGAATGAAAGAGCGAAGCAGCTGGGAGCAAAAAATACCCATTTCACTAATCCCCATGGTTTGCCCAACGACAATCATGTCACCACTGCTTATGACCTTGCCATTATTGGTAGACATGCCATGACTTTTCCAAAGCTAAGGGAAATTGCAAGGACCACTAATGTCGTTTTTGAAGAAACACCACAGACACCAGAGAAAAGATATTATCGTAACTCCAACAGATTGCTTTGGGGTACTGGTGGTGGTAATCAAATCCTGTATAGAGGTCAATATGTAAATATTAAATATGATGTTGTGGAGGGTATTAAGACTGGATATACGGTAGCTGCCCAGCAGTGCTTAATCACTTCTGCTATGCAGAATGAGCATAGAATAATCGCTGTAGTTTTAGGAGCAAAGGGTTCAAATATCTACCTAGATACGAGGACATTAATTGACTATGGTTTTGAAAATTTTAAGAGTCAGCCCCTATTGGAGGAAGGTGTGGTGGAGGCTGAAATTCCATTAAATAACGGAATTAAGGAGTCTTTATCCTTAGTCACAGCATCGGGCTATGCACCCATTTTCCCTATTGACAAGGATACCTCCACGATTAAAAAGGAGATCGTTCTAAATAAAGACGTTGATGCACCTGTATATAAAGGTACTGCCTATGGAAAAATTGTTTATACTATAGGGAATGAAACTCTAAAGGAAATTGATTTAGTAGCGACTGAAACCATCGAGGCGAAGCCTCCTCTGATTCAAAGAAATAAGCCCTTTAGATATTTAGTTTATTTCCTAGTTGCTTTTACTCTATGGAAGCTTTTAGTCTTCTATCTTCGTCTTAAGAAGCAAAAAAGGGTCGGATTTATGGGTAGCAGACGTAGATCTAATGGATTACAGTTTAGCAAAAGATTAAGAAGAAGATAATACAAATGGGTTAGTGAAGAATGATGTTTCTTCGCCAACCCATTGTTTTTTTATCTTTTCCGACGACGAGTAATTAAGCTATTTGTGTTACTTCATAGGTCATTTGGCAGGCTGCAGTATCTTAAGAATCCTCCTCGGTTTTCTTCAGATACTCCGTAGTAACTTTTAAAAACCACACTTTCTATAACTGGCGATTGCTCTTTCATTATTTTACCTTAAAATTAAGAGATTTTTTCATCCCTAAGGAGTCAGAAAGAAGAACGAAATCGCTATCACGATGGGTTTTGAAATTGCAAAATTATTACTATGTCAATAAAAAGTACAAGTTAGAAGAGTCAACAAATCGAGTAGGCTGGAACCTTGCAATTCCAACCCCTCACAGAACCGGACTTGCCCTATTAAGGCATCCGGCTCTTCACTTCACCATTTACATAACA
>NZ_JAFBEE010000001.1 GCF_016908555.1 Alkaliphilus hydrothermalis | reverse complement strand
TACATTTAGAACACGTTGGTAAGCCGTATGCCTTAGTAGGGCACGTGCGGTTTGATAAGGGGGTAGCTATGAGAATAGCTACCCTACTTTATTATGCCCAAAATTAAAGGAGGAAGATACATAATGAATAATCAATCAATATATCTACAAGTAGAAAGAGTATTGAAACTTAAGGGATACAGCAGTAATACTATTGAAGCCTATGTATCCCATATTAAGCAGTTTATCAGTTATTTTGGAAAGGAGGTGAGGTTAATAACCAATGAAGATGTCAATGAATATCTACTATATATGTTAGAGGAAAGGCAATGTTCTTCATCTTATGTGAATACAGCAGTTAGTTCTATTAAGTTCCTATTTAACCAAGTATTAAGGAGATTTGATATGGCGGTGGGCATTCCCCGCCCCAAGAAGGAAAAGAAACTACCAGAGGTATTGAATGAAGAAGAAGTTACGAAGATACTCAATGTAGTAGAGAATCATAAGCATAAGGCTATATTATGTCTAGTCTACTCCGCAGGATTAAGGGTAAGTGAAGTAGTTAGATTAAAGGCAGAAGATATTGATTCAGTCAGGATGTTAATTCATGTGAAAGGAGCTAAAGGGAAGAAGGATAGATATACATTGTTATCAGAGAAGGCACTAATCGTGCTAAGAAACTACTACCGTAGGTATACTCCGAAGGAGTGGTTATTTGAAGGAGAATTTAAAAGTAACCACCTAACTGAAAGAAGTGTCCAAAGGGTATTTAAGACAGCCTGTATTAAGGCAGGAATTAAAAAGGATGTATCTATCCATAGCCTAAGGCATTCCTTTGCAACCCATCTACTAGAAGGGGGCATAGACATAAGGTATATCCAGTCCCTCTTAGGGCATAGTAGCTCAAAAACAACAGAGATTTACACCCATGTAAGCAACAAGTATTTAAGTAATATTCAAAGTCCATTAGATAAATTGTAAAGGTGGTGGGAGTAATTATAATTAATGCTAAGATATGGTATAACAGATCATAAATAAGGTATAATGATAGTAGATAAAATAGCCTGTCCTATGAATTTGCACACACTTCAAAAAAATGTAATACAAATGTAATATTGTATATAGCTATTCCAGTACCTTCGTTAATTAATATGAAGAAAAAGGAGGCTAACTACGGTCTTACGTATATATTATAGTTCGAAGGGGGGGTAACTAGATAATCACATGTATTAAAAGGATTTGTTCCATGCCCACCCCCTTCTATATACATCTATATATAGGGGAAAGAGGTGGTAATGCAGATGAATGTTATCTACTCCCTATGTCCTTCGGACTGTGTAAAGGCTTATCTACTCCTATAGTATATATTCAATAGAAACATATTTGTCTATTAATGAGGTTAGGGATTAACTCCCCCCGCCTCCACGTACTGGAATAAAATCCAGTAGCCTTATATCTTGTAGATTCAAAAATACAAGAGTCTGCAGTGGAACACTGTAGTTTAGCTAAATTCAATATGTTTAGTAGGGAAGGTATACGGGAGTTAACTAGGAGTTGATGAACTAGGCTATTTTATCTAAATCAATCACATAACACTATATTCCAAGACATTTCCTCACAAAACAGTTCGGAGAACGTCTGGAATACTAATAGTTGTGTTACATTGGTCGCTTTCTATGCGCGTTCTGCGCGTATTTTTTCGATTATAGAACTAATTTAGGGGGAGTTATAGTGAAGGATATTAAGTATGTAATTGGTATTTTACTATTAATGGTATTGATATTGCCCGTAATAATTAACATAACACTCTTTCTACCGTTTCCCAGTACACCTTCGGATTTAGGCAATTCTGAATGGTTAAGTTTTTGGGGGAGCTATATAGGTGGTGCGATTGGCGGTATTGGTACGTTGCTAGCTGTGTACTTCACAATAAGATATTATGAAGTACAAAACGAAAGAAATATAAATCTAATAAGAAATTCAGATATAGTAGCAAAAATCAGTATAATTCTTGAAAAAATAGCTGATAGAGAAACTATTCCTAATAGTTGCTATAGTTATACAAAGGCATTTACAGAAATAAAAGAAATGATAGAGCAGTACAATCAGCTACAAGGCTACTTGATTTCATATTTTACAAATAGAGCAATTGGGATATTCATATCATTACTTTATGTTATAGATGAGAACAGTGAAGAAATGCAGAACAATTTACTAAATTACTTCAAAATTCCAGATGATGTAAAGGAATATGCATTTATTGTAGGTAGGTTAGCTTTATATGAAAACTGTGCTGAGTTAATAAGAGGAAATGCCCAAATAGGTCATATAATTGAAAAGGAAGTAGGAGGGTCTTATGGTATGTGGCATTACTTTTTGCACGAAATAATAGAAGATGAATATATAGAAAAATCACTTAAGGACTTCTTTGCATTAGTTCCAAAATTAGCTTATCAATTAGAAGAAATGAAAAGCAATATGAATACAATTCTCTAGAGTACTACAAAACAATATTTAGTTTTCTGGGACCGACATCCTTGTCGGTCTATGGCTTCGTGGGGCGACCAACGACACATAGCAATGCATCTACATTGACAGGGACAAGCCCACACCCCTTCGCTAACCGAGACGGTTTGATGGAAGCTAAGATAAGAGCTATCTAACCTTCCACCAAACCTGTAAGCTCAGGGGCGTCGTAGATGCTGCACGTTATGAGAAATTTTGCCTTGATATATTTTTGTTAACAATATAAATATTAAGTGAGGTGTATAATGGAAAAATAAATATATTTTTTAAAATCATTGATAAATTTGACTTAAAAGAAAAATGGAACAATATATCGCTTCTAAGAAGAGGATTAATAGTGAGCTTTATATTAATGATATTTACTTTTGCACATTTTTTAGTTGATGGACAAATTGAGATTTTAGTGTTTTTACCCGTAAATTTTAAAATTAAAGTTGTATCGTTACTGATAGTTACTTTAAGTTTTATAGCGATTGTTATTTTATTGAACTTTAACCATGAATATGGCTATAATATTAAGGTTAGAGAATTAAGAGAATTCGAAAGTGATGATAATCAAACAAAAGTGTTTAAATGCATTATTGAGAACACATCTTCAAAAGATATATATTTGAATGGAATGGTTTCAAATTATAGATATTATGAAGGGGCATGTTATTCATTAGGAGAGTATCGAAAAATTAGTTATGATGAAGAATATGTAATGGAATTAGAAATAGATACTTCTAATCTTGAATTATGTATGTATTTGGTAAAATAAAAATCAAGCAGAACGGAAGTTAAAAAACCACGCAAAAAATGGAAAAAATCCATTGCAAGCACCCCGTAAATATAATATCCTTTTTAGTGACCAAACTGAAAAGGAGAATAAGGAGATGCTAACAATGGATCAAATACATCGTATCAGAAATTTGAGGAAATTTGAAGGGAAAAGTTTGAGAAAAATAGCTGGGAGTATAAGCCTTTTGAGCATATGATTACATTTCAAGAGGAAAATGGCAGTAATGTTGAAGAAATGTATTTACTTGAATTTGTTTATGACTGTTGGAGGTTGACAGGTAAGTGTATTGCTGTTTATAAGATACTTCAAGATATCAAGCGCCATCGTGAGCTGATGATTAATAACATAGGCTAGCAGCGTATGATCAACATGGACAGTGCAAAGAGATGTACATGTCATCCATTCGCGAAAAGTTAGTGCACCAAGCAAAACTTAGCATTACTTGTAAGGTGAAAGTCCTTGGTGCAGTCCCTCTACTGCCGACAGTAAAGCTAAAGCGATAATCCAATTTACTAAAACACAGATGGAGGAATTCAATGAATAAAATCTTATTTATTTCAACATCAATGAATAAAGAGTCAAAATCAAAAAAATTCATAAGAACATTTCTCTCAAAATTGCCAGATAACAAAAACACATATTTACTTGATCTATCAGAAGCAGAGAAACTAAATATATTTTGTAGTGGGTACAATAATTGCAAGGATACTGGTATCTGCATAAATCCAGAAAATAAAAAAAATATTGATCTAGTCGTTCAATCTGATGTAATTATACTAGGTATTCCAATCTATTATGGTGGTCTGTCTGGAATAGGAAAGTTATTTATCGAAACTTTTTATTGCTTAGAGCGAGGCGAACTAAATGGGAAGAAAGTCATCGTAATACTATCCTTAGAAAAGAGAAATCAAGAAGGAATTGCAGTTCAAGAATTATTACCATGGATTTATAAGCATGGCATGAAATTGATTGATATAATAAATATAAATGCAGAAACAGAACTAGATATAGAGATTGAAAAATTTAAAAATACCCTAGAAAAGATAAATGACTGGAAATTAAGTGAGAGTCATATTGAATTTGGTAAATTAAATTATCTAGATAGAATCGTTGAGATACCAATAAGCTACAACATAGAAATAGAGATTAAGTAAATGTGGCGTATAACACTCAAATTCAGTATTCCTGCTGATGTCATGAGTCCTATAATGCCTAGTGCATTTTTAACCCAACTCCCCCACAGGGAGTTTTTCTTTTTTCCTTTTATCCAACTAAAACCTCCCTCCAACCTACTCAACCTCCTCTATATTTGCTATAATAATCTTATGCCGATAGACACAGTAAAAGGAGGTGGGGATTTTGAAAAAACTAACCCCCATGATGCAGCAATATATGGACATCAAAAATAAATATCAGGATACCCTGTTATTATTCCGCCTAGGGGATTTTTATGAGTTATTCTTTGAAGATGCCCTAACGGCGGCTAGAGAGCTAGAGATCACCCTTACAGCAAGAGACTGCGGACTAGAGGAGCGGGCCCCTATGTGTGGTGTACCCCATCATTCTGTAGATAGCTATATAGATAGATTAATTGCAAAAGGCTACAAAGTTGCCATATGTGACCAAGTGGAGGATGCCTCCCAAGCAGTGGGAATCGTCAAAAGGGACGTGGTGAGGATCATCACTCCAGGGACCATCATGGATACCTCCCTATTGGACGAAAAGAGAAACAACTACCTCATGTCCCTATATGGTGAGGGAGAAGGCTGGGGACTAGCCTATGTAGATATCTCCACAGGAGAGTTATTTACAACAGAAATAAAAGGGACGAGCCTATCCCTAAGATTAAAGTTATTGGACGAGATCGGAAAAGTACAACCAAAGGAAATCATCTACTATATTGACCCAGAAAAAGTAGAAGACATTGCAGGCCTTGCCCTAGACAAGAAATTCAACCTAGTCATCCACCCCCAACCCCATTGGTGCTACGGGATAGACTATGCCACAGGACAGTTAAAGAATCAATTCAATGTCATGGCATTGGATGGGCTAGGCTTCCACGGAGATCATTTAGGGGTAAATGCTACTGGTGGGCTAATCGATTACTTAAGCACCACCCAAAAGCGTTTCTTAAGCCACATCAACAAGATCAACGTCTACCATGTCAGTGAGACAATGGTGATGGACTTGACTACTAGGAACAATCTAGAGCTGACGGAGACCATCCGTAGCAGAAGTAAAAAAGGTTCCCTCCTATGGGTACTAGACAAGACCCAAACAGCTATGGGGGGGAGGATGCTAAGAAAATGGGTGGAAGAACCTCTATTAAACTCTGTTAAGATCAACCAACGATTGGATGCAGTACAGGCCCTATTGGAGGATTTGTTATTACGACAGGACTTAAAGGATTACTTAAAAAGTATCTACGACCTAGAAAGATTGGCAGCAAGAATCTCCTACGGTTCGGCTAACCCTAGGGATTTAGTGGCATTATGCAACTCCATCCAACACCTACCTGCCATCAAAGAGCTATTGGGAGATAAAAAGGGACTGATTCAAGCCCTATACGATAGAATCGACTGCCTAGAGGACATAGGAGAACTGATTCAAAGAGCAATTGTAGAAGAACCGCCTGTCACCCTTAAAGAAGGGGGCATCATAAAGGAAGGTTTTCATCCAGAGGTGGATGAGCTTCTATGGGCCTCTATGGAGGGTAAGCAATGGATTGCCACCCTTGAGGGGGAAGAGAAGGAAAAGACCGGTATCAAGAATCTTAAAGTAGGCTTTAACAAGGTCTTTGGCTACTACCTAGAGGTGACGAAATCCAACCTAAAGCTAGTACCAGAAAGCTACCAAAGAAAGCAAACCCTTGCCAACTGTGAACGTTACATCACACCAGAGCTAAAGGAAATGGAGTCCAAGATACTAGGGGCAGAGGAAAAGGTAGTTGCCCTAGAGCATCAGTTATTCCTAGAGGTGAGGGATCAAATCGCAAAAGATGTCCAAAGGATTCAAAAGACGGCTTCTGCCATAGCAGAGCTGGACACCATCTATTCCTTAGCAGAGGTGGCGGCGGAGAATCAATATATCAAGCCCACCGTCAACCAAGAAGGAAAAATCAATATCAAGGATGGTCGTCATCCTGTGGTTGAAAAAATGTTGGATAACGAAATGTTCATCACTAATGACACCAGGCTGGATCACAAAAATCATCAAATTTCCATCATCACTGGACCCAACATGGCGGGTAAATCCACCTATATGCGACAGGTGGCAGTGATTGTGCTAATGGCTCAAATCGGTTCATTTATCCCTGCATCAGAAGCCACCATAGGGATCGTAGATCGTATCTTTACTAGGGTTGGTGCCAGTGATGACCTATCCCAAGGACAAAGTACCTTCATGGTGGAAATGAGTGAGATGGCTAATATCCTAAACTCTGCCACAGCCAACAGTTTATTAATCCTAGACGAGATTGGTAGAGGAACAAGTACCTTTGATGGACTAAGTATCGCATGGTCCGTGGTGGAATACATCAGCCACAATGTCAAGTCCCAGACCCTATTCTCCACCCATTATCATGAATTAACGGAGCTGGAGGGTAAAATCGACGGGGTGAAGAACTATCGAATATCCGTAAAGGAAGAGGGGGAAAACATCATCTTCCTAAGAAAGGTAGTCGAGGGAAGTGCCGACAAGAGTTACGGTATACAAGTAGCTCGATTGGCAGGACTACCTCTGGATGTCATAGAAAGGGCAAAGGATATCCTGCGCCAGTTGGAAGAAAATGACATTGCAAAGGTGGAGATTGAGGCCAACGCCTTAGTGAAGGAGGAAATCGCCCCTGCAGTGGAAGTACCTATACAAGTGGAAGAACCCCCTACGATAAAGGAGGCGACCATAATAAAGGAAGCCCCACCAGCAGTTGCCCCTCAGCAGATGGATTTTGCAGGGATGCTACAGGATGCCCTATTACAGGAGTTGAAGGAGATTAATTTATTAAACACAACACCTATCGAAGCCCTCAACCTTTTGGCAAAGCTTCAAAAGAAGGCGACGGAGCTTCCACAGGGAGGTAAGTAAAAATGATTCGAGTCTTAGACGAATTGACCATAAATAAAATAGCGGCAGGTGAAGTGGTGGAGGGCCCCTTTTCAGTTGTAAAGGAATTGGTGGAGAACTCCATTGATGCAAAGTCCACCTCCATTGTTCTTGAAATCAAGGAGGGTGGAAAGAAGCTGATTCGGATTACCGACAACGGAATCGGGATTCCCGAATCTCAGGTGGAGACGGCCTTCCTTAGACATGCCACATCAAAGATTACCCAGCTGGAGGATTTGGAGAGTATCCTTTCCCTAGGATTTAGGGGGGAGGCTCTTGCAAGTATTGCCTCCGTAGCACAGGTAGAGATGATTACCCGGCCAGCTGACCAGCCCCATGGCATCAATATAGAAGTGGCAGGTGGAAAGATCCTCCACAAAAAGCAGGTGGGTTGCCCCACTGGTACGACGATTATGGTTAAGAATATCTTCTTTAATACCCCTGCCCGTATGAAATTCATGAAAAGTACTGGGGGGGAAACCACCAAGATTAGTGAAATCATCACCCGTCTAGCTCTAAGTAAGCCCGATGTATCCTTTAAATATATTAACAATAACAATATTATGTTTACCACCCCTGGGAATGGTGATTTGTCTCAAGTGATTTTATCGGTATTTGACCGTACCACCTTTAAAAATCTCATTCCTATCAGGGGAGAAATGGAAGCAGTGAAGATTGATGGTTTCATTAGTCAACCCAGCTATGCAAGGGGAAATCGTAGTTATGAGATTACCTTTATCAATGGCCGTTTTGTGAAGAATAAACTAATTTTCCAAGCCATTGAAAATGCCTATAAGGAACGATTACCCATTAATAAATATCCCGTATGCATGTTGAGTTTGGAAATTGATCCCAAGACCATTGATGTCAATGTGCATCCTACTAAGACAGAGGTGAAATTCCACAATGAGGATGCGGTCTATCAAGAGATTTATAGGGGTGTAAAGACGGCTTTAGATAAAAGGATGTTGATACCAAAGCTTGAGATTAAGACACTACCTAAAGCAACAGCACCATCTACATACAATATTACAGAACCGTCCAAATCTCTAGAACAATTCAAACCACAGTTGTTTCATGGCTCTAAGGGTTCTGTTAAAACAAAGGACTCTGATAAATCTCCTGAGATATCAAAGGCTACGGATGTTTTAAATGCCACTTGGAGAGCTAAGGGTCAACCTAAGACATCCATATCGAATAACCTAGAAGAGAATCCTAAAGATAGGGATGGATTGAAAAAAACCTTCAACGAGACTCAAAACAACCGTAAAAATTATTCATCTATGAATGATCGAAAGGATTCAATATTGGATTCCTCTAATTCTAGTAGGGAAAATAACGCATCTGAAACACCAATTGATATATCAATGTTAAAGGAATATTCTCACCCTACTGAGGATAAAACCACCTCCATTGCAGATACTAATACCTATCAAGCTGGAGATTCAAATGTTCAAAATCAAGGTCAGGCTCTCCTATCAGAAAAGTCGAATCCCTCTATACTGGAGCAATTGGTAATGGAGGAAGAGCAATCTATTATGCCAACAGAGGTAGCAGAAGACGAAGAGATACAGGAAAGCTTCTTAGCTAGTCTTTTAAATCATCAAAAGATCATTGGTCAGCTTTTCAATACTTACATCATATTGGAGAAGGATTCCTCCATGTATTTAATCGACCAGCACGCTGCCCATGAACGATTGGTATATAATCGATTGATGAAGGAGTACCTTGAGGAAAAAATCGTTTCCCAACAACTGCTACAGCCTGAGGTGATTCAGCTATCGGCGGAGGATTTTGACGTATTTTACCAACACATAGAAGATTTCAATCGGCTTGGATTTGATATCGAGGATTTTGGACAAAATAGCATTATAATAAGAGGTGTTCCAATGGTATTGGGGATTCCTAGAGATTTTAATTTTTTAATAGAGACCATTGATGATATCAAAAATGGCTATGATCGGAAAATTCCTTTTCAAGAGAAGGTTATTCAAAAGTCTTGTAAAGAGGCCATAAGAGGGAAGGATCAACTGGATCAAAGGGAGATAGATGAGCTATTGAGGGAGCTAAGAAAACTCGAACCGCCCCTTACTTGCCCCCATGGTCGCCCCATTGTCTTATCATTAACACAATACGAGATCGAAAAATATTTTAAACGTATTCAATAGGAGGGAGAGGAACCCTTGAAAAAGAATCTATTATTTGTCGTAGGGCCAACAGCAGTAGGAAAAACCGATACAGCAATCCATTTAGCAAAGACGATGGATGGAGAGGTAATTAATGCAGATTCTATGCAAATTTATCGCCATATGGATATTGGTACTGCAAAGCCTACAGTAGAAGAAAGAGAGGGAATTCCCCATTATTTAATGGATTTTGTAGATCCAGATGAGGAGTTTTCTGTAGCAGAGTTTCAAAAGAAAGCAAGGGAAGCCATAGATGATATCATCAGCAGAGGGAAACTCCCCATCATTGCCGGTGGAACTGGTCTATATATCAATTCCCTATTATATGAGATGGATTTCACCAGCACCATTTCCAACTGGGAGCTTAGGAAAGAACTAGAAGAGGAAGCATATCTCCATGGAAATGAGTATCTCCATCACAAGCTGAAGCAAATGGACCCAAAGGCAGCGGAAAGGATTCATCCTAACAACGTCAAAAGGGTTATCCGCGCCATTGAGGTAAACCAAGAGGGTGGCGAGCCAATGGGGGATTTTAGTACTGATGTGAAACTGAATCCTGAATATAACTCCTTTATGTTGGGCTTAACTAGGGATCGAGAAGAGCTATACAACAGGGTGAATCTACGGGTAGATATCATGGTAAAGGCAGGTTTGATTGAAGAAGTTCAAAAATTGTTGGATATGGGATACCCGGAAGATTTAGTGGCTTTTAAGGGGCTTGGCTACAAGGAGATCATCGGCTACTTAAAGGGAAGATATGATTTAGATACAGCCCTAGATATTTTGAAGCGGGATACAAGACGTTACGCCAAAAGGCAGTTGACGTGGTTCAGACGGTATGATATGTTAAAATGGTTTAACTTATCGGAGTATTCTTCTAAAGATAAATTATTTCAACAGATTGTTGAAGAGGTTGAAGGATTTTTTAAATTTGTCTAGAATTAGTTGTTATGACATAAGATGAAAAATATGAAGGAGGCTAAAGGATGAAAAATAATATCAATTTACAGGATGTTTTCTTGAACCAAGTTAGGAGGGAAAACATTCAGATCACCATATACTTAGTTAATGGATTCCAATTAAAAGGATATGTTAAGGGATTTGACAACTATACAATTGTTTTAGATTCTGAAGGTAAACAGCAAATGATTTACAAGCACGCAGTATCTACTATTTCCCCATCCAATCCAGTGAATTTAGTACAGGCTGCAAAGACTCAAGTATAATTTGTAAGCTTAATCAATTAGTTAAAATATATAGAATAAGGTAAATGTAATAAAATAGGATTCACCCCATGATTTAAAACCGCTTTAATATTAAGGCGGTTTTATCATTTTTTTGGGCTATTGATGAATATGATAGAATAGCAACGATTTTGAGGTGATCCAGAAATGACGAAAAAAATTGATAGTATCAATAACAACAATTACTGCAAGAATGAAGACGTTAAAGGGAAGTACAATTCCTTTGAGAAGGGGAATATCTCTACTAATGAATTCTTTGATTACTTGATTCTTCAATCTAAGGATTTACAAGGGGAGAGTAAAGATACTAAATCCAACGAGGAGTCCATAGAGGAGATTCTAATTTCCCTTGAGGCTCTGATCGGTCTGGAAAAGGTCAAGTCCTTAGTGGAGGAAATATTGGCATATACAGATATCCAAAGAAAAAGAAAGGCTGAGGGGTTAAACGCTGATAGTCTAGTCCTTCATATGATCTTTAAGGGAAACCCAGGGACAGGAAAGACAACAGTGGCTCGTTTGATGGGGAGAGTCTTTAGGGCCAAGGGAGTCCTGTCCAGTGGACATATGATAGAGGTGGAGCGGGCGGATTTAGTGGGGGAATATATTGGCCACACAGCCCTGAGGGTACGGGAGCAGGTAAAGCACGCCCTTGGGGGAATTCTCTTCATAGATGAGGCCTATTCCCTAGCCCGTGGTGGAGAAAAGGATTTCGGTAAGGAGGCAATAGATGCACTGGTAAAGGCTATGGAGGACCACAAGAACAATCTTGTACTGATACTGGCTGGATATCAAGAGGAGATGGAGAATTTTTTAAAAATTAACCCTGGTCTGAGATCCAGATTCCCGATCCACATGGAATTTGAGGATTATTCTATTGAGGAACTTGTGGAAATTGCTGACTCGATGGTATCGGAACGGGAATACACACTGTCCCTTTCTGCAAGGGCAAAACTCTATCAAATCCTCTCTCAAAAACGAATTCGAGAAGGGGTACATTCAGGCAATGCCCGTCTAGTACGGAATCTTATAGAAGGGGCCATTCGTCGCCATGCTGTTAGATTAAAGGATAAAAGCAAATGTACTAGGGATGACCTCATGACATTGATGAGGGAGGATTTCAAATAGGAAAGGATGGCGATAGAATGGAAAGTTGCATACTGATGGGAAAACCCAATGTTGGAAAGACTTCGTTTTTCCTAAGCTTTGCCTCCTATCTAGGGGTGTCTAAATGTCAGCTTTTATTTCGAGGAGTTGATGGAGGGATTCAAAGGCAAGCCTATGGAATGGACATAGCAAGGAAATATTTTATCAGCAGTTCCCCTTTTAAGACAAAGGATGTCTGTGAGATTCATTTGACAATCCCTGTGTATAAGGGAACTCAAGAGCTGAAGCTCTTGGACACGGGTGGACTGATGGATGGAATCCATAAGGACCCCCATGTCCGTAAATCTATGGCCATGTCCCTACAGAGTATGGAGCAGGCAAAAATACTACTGCATGTGATGGATACCTCCAATGTTTCCAGCAATCAAATAAATTCTATTAGCCATATTGATGACCAGTTAAATCAGTATGGAAGAAAAAGGGGAGGATATTGTATTTTAGCCAACAAAATGGATCTAGAGGAAAGTAAGGAGGGACTAAACCAGCTACAAAGGCGTTATCCTGATACATACATTATACCTGTCTCGGCGGTGACTCAGGCAGGATTTAAAGAGGTGAAGATGTTTGTGGGTAGAAATATTTAAGCGATATTTTGCAGTTCTATTAATGGGGGTAGTCATCAAACTATTGGATGATGAAGTGGATCAGGATGAAGCTCTGAGGGGGCTACCAGAATCCCAACTACTAAGGGATTTACAACGCTTCAAGCTACCTTATAGTCTTTTTTTCCTTGCCCTAGCCATGGTGCTAGACACGAATTATAGCTTCGGTCTGTTTTCCTCAGCATACATTCTTGGGATGTTTCATATTCCTCAACAGAGGTTGCCGTTGAAATTAAAGTCCTATCAGGAGACGTTGGTGGTTGTGGCGTTGAATTTAATACTAATTCCCTTTGGTGTCTTCTTTCAAAGTTTTTTTATCGTTACCATTCTACAATTGATAGATGACATCCTAGATGAGGAATATGATAGCACTTATGGATACTTTAACTTTGTAAAACGTTATGGGAGAATGGAGGTAACGTTAGTGATTGCAATACTTACAGTGGCCTCTTTTATGATTTCGTGGGTGAACACATTGGTCATTTTACCAACAGGTATTTTTATAAATTACTTGTATTCGTGGTGGTAGGAGGTTTATAAACTATGTTTAAATTTTATGGATACATTATTATAATATGTCTTTTTAATATGTTATTGGGCTATAGTGTTGGTAGACGAATTGGTAATAAAGAGGGATTTGAGAAGGGGATGTCGGAGGTTCCTTTATCCTTAAAGCTGGAATACTACCAGACCAGCCAATGCCCCGTTTGTAGCAAGGAACATGGAAAAGGGAAAACTAATTAAAAATCAGCTTCTATTAGGTAATCCAATAAATTACTTGTAATGGTGATTGTAGAAGGGGTATAATGCTATATGGATACATAATTATATTTAACTGAATTACAAAGGAGGAAAAGGTGAAATGCCTTATAATCACAACATACTGACGGAGCTATTTGGAATTTCTCCAGAGCTGGTGGAGAAAATGGAGTTGATTGAAAAGGATTTAGGAGAAGTTTTTGAAGAATATGAAGAGATTAAAAGCTACAACCAATACAAGGTACTAAAGGCTATGCAGGAGTGTCGTCTTAGTGACCAGCATTTCCAATGGACCACAGGATATGGCTATAACGATCTAGGTCGAGAAAAGTTAGAGGAAGTCTATGCAAAGGTATTTAAGGCTGAGGATTCCATTGTTCGTCCGATTATCGTGAACGGAACCCATGCCCTTACCCTATCCTTATCTGGTGTCCTCAATCCAGGGGATGAGATGGTTTCTGTAACAGGTAAGCCCTATGATACTTTAGACGAATTAATCGGAATAAGAGGAGACTATAAAGGTAGCTTAAAACATCATGGAATCAACTATCAACAGGTGGATTTCACAGAGTCTGGGGAAGTTAACTTTGATGCAATTGAGTCCACTGTTTCGGAAAAGACTACTTTAGTTTATATACAACGTTCTACAGGCTATGGATTTAGAAATGCTGTGGATATAGCCACCATTGAAAAAATCGTCTATATCGTAAAGGGAATCAATCCTAATGTTATTGTTATGGTGGACAATTGCTACGGGGAATTCTTAGAAAAGCAAGAGCCTACGGAAGTTGGTGCTGATTTATTGGCAGGATCTTTAATCAAGAACCCTGGTGGAGGACTTGCTTTATCTGGAGGATATATCGTTGGAAAGGGAGACTTGATAGAAGCGATTTCCTACCGAATGACTTCTCCAGGGATCGGTAAAGAATGTGGGCTTACATTTGGTCAATCCCGTACAATGTTCCAAGGATTATTCCTTGCTCCCCACGTAGTATGTGAAGCCATGAAGGGGGCAGTCTTCTGTGGTAGATTGTTTGAAGCCGCTGGGTATGATGTAAAGCCAACTGCTACCGAGAAGCGTAGTGATATTATCCAGTCGGTTGTCCTAGGGGATGAAGCAAAGGTATTGGCATTTTGTAAAGGCGTACAGGAGGCTGCACCTGTGGATTCCTATGTTACTCCATTACCTTGGGATATGCCGGGTTACGATCATCCTGTGGTGATGGCAGCGGGGGCCTTTGTTCAAGGATCTTCCATCGAGTTGAGTGCAGATGCACCCATTAGACCTCCATATATTGCCTATTTCCAAGGGGGACTTACCTACGAACACTCCAAGCTAGGGGCTTTGAAGGCAATGCAGAATATTATTGACTTGAGATAAAACAGAAAACAGGAGTGATGACATGAGTATTTTTTCTTTTATTGCATCGGAGTACGAACTACCAGAAGTAGAAAATAAAAAGGTAAAAATCATTACAGTCAAGGAAGCCATGAGACTAAGAATGCCAGCCAATAAAATGATGCCTTGGGAGAAGATGGACCCAGAGGACAAGCTTTTAATCGTTGACAATGAAGAGGACTTGGAGGAACTGGAGATTAAGCATATGCCTATGGCTCAGCAGGAGGAGAATGTAACTTGGTATACCAATAAGTCCTTTGTATACACAGTGGATTTTAAATATACAGAGGAGAGAGGTAAGCAACTACTGGAGTACCTTCAAGCAAATGTAAAGGAAGGTTATGAACTGGAATTATGGCATGTTTGGTTTGATCAAAAGAAAGAGATTCAACCACAGCAATATCATAGTGATGATCTAAGTCTGGATGTAATCCGAACAATGTTTGACACTAAAGATATGGAACACTCTAGCCATGGTTTTGTTAAAATGTGCAAATAGGATAGTTGAAAATTTAGTATTATAGCTTTATAATTGTTTTGTTGAATAAGGTTAAAGGGGAAAATACATATGCATATCACTGTTTCTATTATAGTAGGGGTTATATTTATATTAACTGGAATCCTTCTTTCAAAAAGGAGAATCTATATAATACGTCGGGAGTATATTGCCATCTTTATTATGTTATTTTCAACGCTTCCAATAATATTAAATAATCGATTTTCCTTTGTTTGGATTGTATTCTTACCCATGACATTATTAGCCCTAACGATTCATAAGGGACGATTTACCTTTGTAAATGCCACCACTCCAATGACGATGGATGCTGTAACTGCAATTTTAGACGATAAGAACATAACCCATCTCATTGAACATGAACAAGTGGTGTTAGGAGGACATAAAAGATTGATCATTTCTTTTCAACAGTCCATGAATACTGTAGAGATGGACCTACGGGAAATCAGCGACCTGCCTATATATAAAGAATTATTAGATGAACTTAAGCATACTCTCAATGGAAAAAGAAGTACGTTATTTCCATTAGCAGGGTTTTTTATGATTGGGTTGGGGATGTTGTTGATCACTATGATGGTAGTAGTTTCTAGATCGTAAGAAGAGAAATACTACTTCATAATATGAGTAGATAATAGAAGGTAAGTAGCCTACCTAAATATGAAATACTAAAATTCTTTAAATAAAAAGAATGGAAATCTCATTTAAGAGATCTTCCATTCTATTTTATTTGAATAACCTATAATTGAACTTACTTCTCAAAATGATCCAATACAAACTGAGGTATATATCCTTCAGCAAAAGAGCCCATAAAGATTTGCTTCTTTTTTGAATTGTAGAACCCTACAATATATTTTGGATAAGTGTTACTATAAGTATACCCATAGTTCTCTAAGCTGATTTCAATATCTTCTAGTTTGTTACTTTCAAACCTTTCAATGACATTTCCATATTTAGGAGCATTTGTTGTTCTTGGATCCCGTCGTTCTACAACATCCATTTCTTCGCGGGATTCAATTTTCTCAACAACAATATAACTAATCTCTTCCGGCATAACCCTAGCTTGCTCTAGATAACCTTTTGTCTCAAGCCATGCTTCAAACTGAGTAAAGTTTTTACTCCATGATGTATAGATATCATAATAATCTCTTTTATACTCATCGTAACCATAGAAGTCATCTGGATGTATAGGTTCATCCAGCATTATATTGATATTAGCCCAAGGTACTCTAGGATCAGTTAAAGTTTCATAGCTAGCGTCAACATATTCTTGCTTTAAAATTTCAACTGCTTCATGGATTTCATCAGGATTTATAATTTCCAAGCTTCTTCCAAAAGGTGCGTTATTGGGGTTAATTACCAGTTTTTTAGTTTTAGTATTGTCAATTTTTAATACGTCATATTTAATATTTTTATCCTCCAATGATTCGTGGATCGGTTTAAGATAATCATGATACTTTTTATAATCTATCATATAGCTTCTTGACATCCTTAGTCCGTTCTTTAAATGATAGACAAAATAAACCTTTCTCTTATTCTCTAAATCAGTATGATTGTAAACGTTTTGATACTTATCATGATCTCCATCAGCCAGGATTTCTTGATGAAGTTGCTGGACAGCTTCAATATTTTCTGGTGTAACATATAGACTATCTTTATGATTACCCTTTGATGATGTATAGCGATATGAACCATAGTCAAAGTATACGCCTTGAATATCATCTACTTTAGGTACTCTTGTTTCATAGCCTCCAATATCAAAGAATAATCCTATAATGATTAAAGTCATAACAACCAGATATCCAAGATAGCATTTAAAAGCTTTTTTAGTGAAAATACGTACAGATTTTTGAAGAATTCCTTCAGCAATCCAGAAACCAATTAAGGAAGCCAAACCATATCCAAGTATCAACCAGGAAATACTAGTACCTCTGCTACTATAGAAATATACACCCCCAAGCAACATAAAGGAGAAGGTGACTCCATATTTAAACAACTGGTAGAGGGGAGTGAACACAATTACCTGTTGATTTTTCTCTAGCTTACGTTTATTGTATAGGTATCTACCCAAGAAGAATAGTATCGTACAAAAGACTCCATAAGCAAATGCCTCAGACCAAGGTAAAGGTCTACTATTAAGGCTAGCAATCCTTACAAGTGGTGAAATACTGGCATAATAATCATTCTGAAAGAATTCTGAACTAAACCCACTTAAAAACACTTCTAAACTAGTAGAAATAAGATAAATAAAACCAGCAGGTAAGAATAATACGATATAAGTTAAAATTACCTGTGCAATGGAGATTCCCGTCACAACCCCTGCAAATACAGTACTTAAAAATAAAGTCATATTCATCAGTAATGTGGTACCCGTCCAGCGAAGGATGGTGGTGGTGGAAATAAACTCCCCCAAGTTAAAGATTCCCGTTAAAATCCAACTGATTAGGGCCACTGCAATAACAGGAAGCACTAAAAACATAGTCCCCATAAATACATGATTGTTATATAAATTACTTCTTTTAATAGGTAAACTATGAATCATATCTGATGACTGTCTACCTTGTAAATAGTAGAATAGAAACGCTGCAAAAAGTACAGGTATAACAAAAATAATTACATCAGAGATAGGATTTGATCCGAATCTAAATATATAACCACCTGTGAAGTTTGGCTTTGTCTCTGTAGGTAAATTCATTAATATATTTAATGGATATGCAAACAGTAGGGCAATGAAGTATAAGGCTCCCATCCAATAGAATCGACGGAAGATGTTCTTTAAAATAGCTTTATTCAAAAACGATGTTTTCGATGGCATAACCGATATCCCCCATTTCGTAAATAAATATTTCTTCTAATGTCAAGGGTAGTACATCCACTATAATAGGTTGAAACTCTTTAAACTGCTCCATTACCTTTGCTTTATTTCCCTTTACAATATATAGTTGAACACTACCCCTAGATTCCTGATAGAGGAGATTCATCTTCTCTAAACGATCTTTAGAAGGTTGCTCCTTAAAGACTACTTGTATTTTGTGAATGTCCTGTTTCAGTTCATCCAAATCCTTTTCCAGTACCAAAGTACCTTCATGTAAAATCCCCACATGGTCGCAAAGGTCTTCTAGTTCCCTTAGATTATGGGAGGAGATGATGATGGTAACTTCCCTATCAGCAACCTCTTGAATTAGCAGGTTTTTTACCTTTTGTCTCATAACGGAATCTAGTCCATCCAGAGGTTCATCAAGAATCAAAACATCAGGCATCATAGAGAGGGAGAGCCAAATGGCTACTTGTCTTTGCATCCCTTTGGATAATTTATGAATCTTTTTATTAAAATCTAAATTAAAAACTTTTTGGAGCTGCCGAAATCTATTTTCATTCCATCTGATATAGATTCCTCTATAAAATTTCGCCATGTCTTCAATCGTATAGGAAGAGAAGAAGTAGAGGGCATCGGATATATATACAACCCTTTGCTTGAGCTCTTCGTTTTCAAATACTCGTTTTCCATCAATAGTGACCTTTCCACCATCCTCTTGATAGATTCCAGCTAAAGTTTTCAGTAGAGTGGTCTTACCAGCACCATTAGAACCCAATAGTCCATAAATAGAACCTTTATTTACATTTAGGGTTAAGCCTTTAATAGCTTCCAAATTTTCAAATTCTTTGGTAAGATTAGTAACCTCAATCATTTTTCATTACCTCCTCCAACTAGATCATCCACATTGGAGATCAACTGTAAAATTTCATCCTTTTTCATTCCTAAGTACATTACCTCTGATAAAAGCTTTGCTAATTCTTCCTTCAATTTCTCTATTTTATCTCGATGAATAGTTGCTCCTATAGGTGCCACAAAATTCCCCTTTCCCTTTACAGTGTAGATATATCCCTGACGTTCCAACTCTCGATATGCCTTCTGTATCGTATTGGGATTGATGGTAAGCTGCTGGGCCAACATCCTAACAGAAGGTAGCTGTTCATCTGTTTTTAGTACCTCACTGATAATTAGTTCCTTAATTTTTTCGATTAACTGCTCATAAATAGGGAGACGACTCCTTAAATCTAACTCGAACATTAATTCCCTCCTCTCTGTATTAACATAACTAACTGTATTATTACTATTAATACAGTTATAGTATATATGACTAAAATCAAAAAGTAAATAAAAAAAATTTAAATATCCGATTACATAAAAGAATTACATGCCACAATGAAGATAATCATGGTATTAGGCTTACAAAGGGGAGGGAGAGGGCTAGAAAAGGGCAAGAAGAGTTAGAAGAGGAGAATATCAAGTGAAGAATAGCAAGACATAAAACAGGAAGAGAAGTGATTGCTTAAGTCGATAGAAGAAAGAGGGACAAGTAAAGATGAAAAAAGGGTAAATTGCTAAGATTATGCAATATACCCATTCTAGGTTGTTATCTATACATTTATATCCCTTTGCTGATAAAAACAATAGGTGAAAACAGATAATACCGTTGCAATTCCTATTGATATCAATACATAGAACAAATCGAGTCCGCCCCCATACATGATATTCTTTGCTTCAAAGTATTTGAAGGGAGTTAAGTATTTTAGTGGTTCGATTTTACCATTCATATCAATGACGATGGACAACAGGAAGGAGAACATTAAAATACCAGTTGAAAGCCCAATAGACTTTGTGGGTTTTCTGTTGATGGCAGCTATAGCTGTCCCTATAGTCATAAACAAAAGTTGAAGTAAAAATAATCCCATCATCAAAGTGATGATATCACCGGTCATTTTTTCACCTTTGCCATAATAGCCTGTGATGTAAATGGAGGAGACTAAAGTAACAGTATTAATAATCATTAAATTGACTAAGGTAGCTAAAAGCTTTGATGTAATAATTGATTTTCTTGAAACAGGCTTCACTAAAAGAAACTCTGATGTTTTATCTCTTTCTTCCTTAGCAATAATATTGCACCCTGTCATGACGGCATGAATTGCGCCAATCAGTGATACATAGAGAAAAAGTATACCATAATACCCACTTGCCTTGGATAAATCTAAAGTACCGACCCCCATAATTGCTTTGATTGACCGTGGCATACTTTCCACCAATTCATTCATGGTCTTGCCTGAAGAGGATACTGCAGAATATTCCCCCATACCTGAGGTGATCAGTAGCACAATGCCAACAGACCAGATTATAAGAGACTTCCGATGGGCCTTCATTTCTCTTAAAAATATATTCACGAATCAAACCTCCTTAGATCAATAGATCAACATTACCTCAACTCTTTTAATGTCTAGTAAAGTAAGAAGAGGGGAAACTATACATTCATATCCCTTTGCTGATAGAAGTAGTAGGTAGCAATTGATAGTACAGTGATTATACCAACCGATAGTATTACAAACACAGGCTCTAAGCCGCCACCATACATTAGATTTTTAGCTTCAAAATATTTAAACGGTGTAAAGTATTTTAATGGCTCAATTTTACTATTCATATCAATAGCTATGGATAATAGAAATGAGATCATCAAAATCCCCGTAGATAGACCGATTGCTTTAGTAGGCTTTTTACTAATGGCCGCAATAGCTGTTCCAATAGACATAAAGATCAACTGTAGTAGGAATAAGCCCATCATTAGAATAACGATATCCTCCGTCATTTTTTCTCCTTTACCGTACTGATTGACAAAGATGAAGGAAGATGCCAAGGTAACAAGATTAAATATAATAATATTTGCCAAAGTAGCCATTAGCTTTGATGAGATAATGGTTTTTCTTGATATAGGTTTGACCAATAGAAATTCAGAAGTTTTATCCCGTTCTTCTTTAGATATGATGTTAGCCCCCATCATACAAGCATGTATGGCACCCATTAGGACGAGATAGAGGAAAAGCACCCCATAAAAGCCACTTACCTTTGATAAGTCCAGCGTACCGACGCCGAAAATTGCCTTCATTGCCCTTGGCATACTGTTCATTAAATCATTCATTGTCTGTTCTGATCCGGCCATTGACATACCCACATATTTTCCCATACCACCGGCAATCATAAAGACAATACCAATGGACCAGAAGATCAGGGATTTACGATGGGCCTTCATTTCCCTTAGAAATACATTCATTGTATAAACCTCCTTAAATCCAAACCACAGCGAGCAATGAAGCTACAGGGCTTGGATATCCTTTTTAGAGTAAATGTAGTATGTTGCTGAAATGGCCCCCAGGACAAATATTAATCCGATGATGATATAGGTACCTTCATAAGCAGCGTTTTGCATAATATAGCTGGTATCAAAGTATTTAAAAGGTGTCAAATATCTTAATTTATCATCTCCAGTGGTGGAGGCTAACATACCTGCTATAAAGAAACCAAATACTGTACCCAAAGAAAGGGGTAATACTGACTTTATTCTTTTTAGAAGTACAGATAGTACCATTCCTAAAGCTAAGAAAATCAGCTGTATAAAGAACAATGTAATAGAAATCATTAAAAATACCTTGCCACTAAAATCATCGGTTTTTATAATAGTGGCCACGATATAGGCGGATGTTAAATAAACAATATTTGTGATTACTAAAGAGGTCAAGGCAGCTAAAAGCTTTGATGTAATAACCTCTATACGGGTAACGGGTTTGGTCAAAAGAAAGTCTGCTGTTTTTTCCCGCACTTCCCTAGAAAGCAGGGATGTACCTAAATTCATTGCCTGAATAGCTCCACATAGAACTACATAAGTAAAGATGTATGAATAGTAGCCAAGAATACTACCCATGGTATCTACTTGAAGACCAATAGCATTTCTAACAACCTCCGGGAAACCCTCCAACAGTTTTTTAAATTCTTCTGCCTCTTTAGCGAAGGAGGGGAACATAGCAAACACTGTAATTAATATGCCTATCAATGAAGCTGTCCAGATGATGGTGGACTTCCTATAGGTTTTTAATTCCTGTAGAAACATGTTCATAGTTCTTATTCCTCCTTTTCATAGTAATGCATAAAGATTTCTTCTAAGTCTGGTTCAACAACCCAAAGGTTAGTGATTTCTATTTCTGCAATTTTCTTCATGATGGTGTTGATATCACCCTTAAATATAAAGCTAATGACATTGTCATTTTCCTCTAAATCATTAACGCCAACCATGTCAAAGTGCTTTTTATCAACCTTTGAAGCACACTGGATTTTGAATTTCTTATAGGTATTTTCCTGTAAAGTACTGATTTTTTCCACCTTGATGATTTGACCATCCTTAATAATGGCAACTCGATCACACAGTCTTTGGACTTCACTAAGGATATGGGAAGAAAAGAGGATCGTAGCTCCTTTTTTGTTTTCCTCCTCCAGTAAGTCAAAGAAGATTTGCTGCATCAGTGGATCAAGTCCACTGGTGGGTTCATCTAAAATGATGAGCTTTGGGGAGTGAAGAAGCCCTTGCACAATGCCAACCTTCTTTTTATTACCTAGGGATAGGTCGTCGATTTTTTTAGTTAAGTCAAGATTCAATCTTTTAGCTAGTTCTTGAATTCGTTGAGTGCAGTCTTTTTTATAAAAGCTTGCAGAGTAGTTTAAAAGATCCATTACCTTCATATTGTCATAGTAGAAGACCTCTGAAGGCAGGTAGCCGATTTCTTTTTTTATTTCTGGAGAAAATTTGATACAATCCTTTCCAAAAATAGTAGCACTACCACTTGTAGGGTAGATTAGAGATAGTAGGGTTCTGATGGTGGTGGATTTACCTGCACCATTAGGACCTATAAATCCGAAAATTTCCCCCTCTTCAACATTGAAACTTACATCTTTAATACCTCTTGCTTTACCATAAAACTTAGTTAAATTTTTAATCTCGATTACATTCATTTTAGATCCCCCTTATTAATTTTTAGATGATAGATGCAAACAATTAATAATTATGATTGATAATTGATAATTGTTAATTAATACTTAATAATTTATGGGTATTACTTGATGAATTACCTGTATAAGGATTTTTTTAAAATTTCAACATAAACTGCTATTTCATCAAACATTTCTTGATAATTGTTGATCCTAGCAGGTAGGAGCTTCAACTTATCTAAATTACGGTTTTTTATTCCCTCAAAGGTCCAGAGGATGATATTGATGGCTTTATCTATTTCTACATCTTCTCTAAATTTTGAGATATCAACATTGGCAAAGAGCCTAGCAAAACTATTTTCAGTAATTTCATTATTCCGATCATCTAAATCCTGCTTGATATCAAGGTCTTCTTCAACAGTAGCCTTCATAAAGAAGTCGAATATTTCTGGGTATTGCTCCATGAGCTGAATTTTTAAAATAGAGATTTGCTTTAGCTTATTAAAAATATCAGTTTCTTCTGGGTCTAATTTTTCAAAGAACTCTTTTATCAATATCTCTGAAAAATGGACATACAAGAAGATGAATAGATCCTTCTTGTTATTGAAGTAGTGGAACAGAAGCCCCTTTGAGATGCCAGCCTCCTTTACAATTTCGTTGGTGGAGGCATTTCTGAATCCTTTCAAGGCAAATTCTTTAATTGATGCATTTAAAATACGTTCTTGTTTTTCTGGGGGAAGGGTAAGGAACTTATCTGTCATATCTGGATATCACTTCCTTCTATTCAATTTATGTTGTCATTGACCAAAGTAGTCAAAGTTTATATGGACTAATCATATCACCAATTGACTAGAATGGTCAATAAATAATTGGTAAATTCTCCGATAAATTTTAGTGAATTTTTAGAAAATCTATTAACGACGCAGAAGATAGGTGTTTTCATCAGCGTAGCCTGTTCAAAATGCATCAGATTCAAGGAACAAAATGAACTGGCGAACGCCGCGTATAAGTAATACGCAAGGGTGCTAGTTCTTTGCAGTGACGAAGGAGATGAAGTATTTTCAACAGTGCAGCCTGTTCAAAATGCATCAGATTCAAGGAGCAAAATGAACTGGCGAACGCCGCGTATAAGTAATACGCAAGGGTGCTAGTTCTTTGCAGTGACGAAGGAGATGAAGTATTTTCAACAGGCTAAAAAGGCGTCCCTTATAGGAACGCCTTAACTTATGTAATATGTTTTAGTAATTATTCCTTAAGATAATCTATACGATATCTATCATTACATTTTTCTAAAAACCCCAACAACCTTACCAAGAATAGCAACATCCTTAACAATAATGGGTTCCATTGCGCTATTTTCTGGTTGAAGTCTAAAATGATCTGCTTCCTTGTAGAAACGCTTTACTGTAGCTTCTTCACCGATGAGGGCTACAACGATGTCTCCATTACGAGCAATACTTTGTTTTCTAACGATTACATAGTCCTTGTCTAAGATTCCAGCTTCAATCATACTATCACCTTTGATGGTCAGCATAAATACATCGCTATTACCACGATCAAGAAAATCTAAAGGCATAGGGAAGATATCTTCAATATTTTCCACTGCAAGGATCGGTTGACCAGCTGTAACCTTACCAACGATGGGAATATTGATCATCTCCTTTTTCTGTTGAAAATCAATGATATTGTCAATACCATTAGAAAGGATTTCAATTGCTCTTGGCTTTGTGGCATCTCTGCGGATATAACCTTTATTCTCAAGCTTTGATAGGTGCCCATGGACAGTGGAGGTGGACCTTAATCCCACAGCTTCACATATTTCTCGAACAGAAGGTGGATATCCCTTATCATTAATTTGACTCTTCATATATTCTAATATTTCGATTTGTTTGGTATTTAAGTCCTCATGCATTTAAAGAACTCCTCTCTCAAGCGTTTAATTTACTACATTATACCATAGTAATCAATAATATACAAACATCCGTTCGCAATTGCTGGGTATTTTTTTATTTCTCGTCAATCCACTCAAAGTTTTTGACGATTTCCCTTTTGACATTCTTCTTGTGGGCGGCATAGAGCTGAGTAGTAGTAACATTATCATGATCCAGTAGATTTTGCACATCATAGATGGAAAAACCCTGTTGTATTAAGGATGTAGCAGCAGTAGCCCTCAGCTTGTGGGGGCTATAACCATTGTCGGGGGTAGTCCCCAACACAAAGGAGGTATATTTTTTTACAAGATTCCTAATGGCCCTTGTGGTCATTCTCTTTTTCTGTAGGGATAGGAACAGGGCATCTTTAGCATCCTCCTCAAGGGTATCTTCATGGGGTCTTTCAAAATTTATGTAATCCTTAATCACCTTTTCACAGGTACGGTTGACAGGCATAAGGACTTCTTTGCTTCTTTTTCTATAAATCCTAAATTCGCCACGATTAAAGTTGAAGGAGGAGATATTAAGCTGTTGCAATTCACTGAGACGAAGTCCGTAGGTAACGAATAAAAGAATGATAGCTCTGTCTCTGAGTTTTGTCTTTTCCCAATAGACTTTTTCTTTTTCTGTGAAAGCTTCTCCAGAGTCTACGGCATCCAGAAGTCTTGCCACCTCATCAATTTCCAACCGTTTGATGGCATCAGGCTGGGGTTTTGGTAGGCGAATGGGGTTAAATCCATCGGTTATATTTTGTTTGATTACTTCATCCCGATAAAGAAACTTGAACAATACAGATAGGGAAGATTTCTTCCTTGCCAATGCTCGGTTGTGATTCTCCATTACCTTGACAGAATGGTCTTGTTTGATCATATATCGGGTACAATAGTCTCCAATAAATCGATTGACGTCCTTTGCTGTAATCCGACTGAAATCTTCTGCTGTAATTTCCTTTAAATCTTCTGCAACGGTAAGATTTGTCTCCTTAACTAAATACCTACAAAAAAATTGGACATCTGTAAGGTATGCCAGTCGTGTGGAAAGGGCAACTGCGTTCTTTAGATATATAAAGAAATCCCTCATAAAACTGGGGAGCTGGGATTCGATATCAAGGCAGGTTTCTACGATTTCATGTTCTTTAAGAACAATATTATCTGGTCGATCTGATTTGTTATGTACGGTTAGTTGTTTTTTCTTAGCCATAAAATCACCCCTCAGTTTTATTTTAATAGGTAAAGGGGGGAAAGACAAGGGGAAATAAGCACAATCAAATTATCAAATATTTTTTTGACTTGCCCGCTAATCTATACAAACATTGAAAATACTATGATATAATAGAACTATATCAAAACAGGAAAAATCTAAATGTATTATAGGAAAAACGTTTTAAACCCCCACAAAAGCGTGATAGGGGATACTCCTAACCCTTAAAATCACTATATATGTCGAATTTTCTGTATTTCCTATAATTATATATTATAGGAAAAGCGTATAATTTGTCGATTTATAGACCGTTGGGCTTAAAGCGTCTAGTTAATTTTCTTACAAGTAGGATATAGATTTTACTCTGTTAAAAACAGAAGGAAAGAAGGTGGAGAATTGAAGATTCCAGAAATCATAAAATACATAGAAAAATATGTGAGAAAACTAGAAGGGGATAAGAAGTCCATCCACACCATAGTTAATTATCGTTCATCATTACATAATTTTGCGGAGTTCATAGATGATAAACCTCAAGATATTAACTATGATACAAAAGGCATTAGAGATTTAATATTCGACTACATATATAGTTTAGATCAAGCGTATTCCATCAATACAATTAATGCCAAGAGAACCTCATTAAAGGGATTAATCAACTACCTGGCTTCAGAAAAAGCCATAGATGAAGATTTCAGTAGAGACATAGTTCGTCTTAAGGTGGATAGGGGTAAGGAGAAGTCCGTATTGACGACTAATGAAATCCAAAGAATTTTTCAAGTGCTGGCGGAGGAATACAGTCGAGCGGAGGGGTATAACCTCTATTATAAAGCAAGAAACCTCCTCCTATTTACTACCCTTCTATATACCGGCGCCAGAAGGTCAGAACTAGTTGGTATCCAATGGGAAAATATTGATATGATCACCAATAGAATCGTCCTGTACGGAAAGAATAACAAGACTCGAATCATTCCTTTAAAAAGAGAACTAAAATATCAGTTGATGGATTTCAAAGATATATTGGATAGACTTGAAAAGGCAGGTTACGAGGTTAAATCCAACTACATTTTTAGAACGGACCATAAGAATAAGAAAACCAAAGTCAAGGACAAACCTATGACACCTAAAAATGTATGGTGTATTATTAAGGAGATTATCAAGAAGGCAGAGATTGAGAAGCCAATTAGTCCCCATAACCTAAGGCATAATTTCGCTAGTTATTTTTTAGCCAACGGGGGAAGTATACCTGCTCTTTCAGGAATATTAGGTCATAGTAGTCCTGATATTACCATGAGGATCTATGCCCATGAAATCAGTATTGAGGAAAGAGAAAGAGAAATGAATAAGTTGGATTTTGGGATATAGCCATAGAGTACTGTAGAGTCAATGGATTAAAACCATTGGCTTTTTTTACTAAAGTTGGCAATAGCTTAATTATTATTATAATCATTCGATCTCAACACATTGTAATTATTACGCTTCGTATATTTACATAATACAATTATGGAAACTTAAGTGTGTGATAAATAAAAAGAAAAATACAGCCGTTAAAAATTCTGATAATCTTATATGTTATTGATATTTCCAAAACATAATATAACCAACGCTTATGACTGGATTCAAAACTATTTAAGTTTATAGATTTCTATAAAATATAAAAAGTAAATTTGAATTAGAGAAGACTATAAGGGTAAAGTCACCCCTAATAAATAGCTTTTTTAACGCAAAAATATTTCGTAACATTAAATAAAAAAAGATAGTCGGAAATAGGTCTGATATGTATAATTAGATTTGTAGATGAGATTGACTTAAGGACATTGGAGGGAAGCAAGTGGCAAGGGAAAAACTTGAAGAGATTAGTTTCATCAGAAGTATTGCTTGTCTATGTGTTGTAATGGTGCACTCCATCACTAGGGTAATTGATTTGTACGGGCATCAGTTATCTTCTTCTAGGGAGTTCATGTTTTGGGCTGTTCGTTTATTTTTTACCTTTGGTACACCCATCTTTATTTTTTTATCGGAGTTTTTATTGGCTTACTCCTATTCAGATGGGGTGCCGGAGGGATTTTTAAACAAACGCTTTAGGTTTATTTTTATCCCCTATATCTCCATGTCTTTTATTTATGGTGTTGTGATGTTGCTGGAGGGAAGGCAATTGGATGCCCCTGTGTCCACCACATACATCACTTTGGTGATACGGAATTTGCTTTTTGGATTTTATCGTCATGGATACTTTGTTTTGGTAATCTTTCAATTCTACTTTATCCATATTCTATTTAATAGGAAGCTTAATGAATGGCGTCCCCGAAATGTTCTACTGGTATCTTTGTTAGTTAATTCATTGTATCTAGGCTTTTTTAGTTTTGTAGGCCCCGATGAGTTCCCATTGGGAAGAGAAGTCTGGCAGGGGCTATCTTGGGGGAGCTTTCCATCTTGGATTTTTTATTTTGCCCTAGGCTTTTATTCTGGCAAGCACTATAGTGTATTTAAAGACAAATTAAAACAGTATAAGAAGCATGTGTTTGCTTTGCCCATCATCACGCTAGCAATCGTCATGTACTTTTATGCAACTGAAACCATTATCATTAATAGTTCAAAACGTTTTGATATGATTTATTTTTCCACCAGTATGTTATTCCTACTTTTTTATCTTTCTGCATATATTGTAAAAATTCCAAGATGGGCTCCTTGGCTCAGCAACTATGCCTTTGGTATCTACCTATTGCATATGTTTTATTTAGCCACTATGACGGGTATAATTTTTAGACTAGATTATATTATGATTTCACCTGTAGTGATGTTAGGTATCTTATTTGTAGGGACCACCACAGCCTCGATCTTTACCACCTACCTCTTGGGTAGGTTGCCAATAGGGGTCTATATTGTAGGAAATCTTAAAATAAAGAATAAAAGTAGTCGAAGAGTTTTGGAAAGATGATTAAAAGAGGTTAAAACAATTCATAATAAGGGTATATTATGGTATAATTGATAACTGTTGAGAGATAAATCAATCATTAATATTAAGAGAGGTGAATTTATGGAAATTTTAATTGGATTCGGAGTAGTCATTATTCTATATCTTGTAATCTATTTCATTCCGTTGTTAAAAAGAACAAAAAATCTGGAGTCAAAATTAGCAGAAGGAAAAGATATTAAAGGGTATATAGCTGAGCTAGATAAGATGATTAACAAAACTAAAAACAAGAAGTATGAGAACTTTTTAATGATTAGTAAATCATCAGGATTGTTAGCCTTAGGAAAATATAGGGAGGCTGCTAATCTACTGAAGTTGGTGGATCTGGGAAGTCTTCCAAATATCTATATTGTTCAATATTATAACAACCTGCTTTATTCTCAGCTCATGCAGGAAAATCTAAATGATGCAGAAGCACTTCGAGAAGCTTCGAGAAAACTATTAGGAAAATATGAGAAGCAAAAGTCTTTAAAAAACAGTATTAAGAATACCTTTGCTACATATGAGTACTACTTAGGAGATCTTGAGAAAAGTCAAAGTATGTTTGAAGAACTATTAAAAGATCAGAATTCGATTTTATTATATAAGATTGCAAGTCATTACTTCTTAGGCTTAATTGATTTGAAAAAGGAAAATAAAGAACAGGCAAAAGAGAAATTTGAGAAGGTATTGAATACTGGTCATAATAATATTTTCTTTGAAAAGAAGGCGGCTAGTCTCTTGAAGGAACTATAGATATTGAATCTAGAATTTAGAACAGAATATCTGCAACTAATTCATATCCCTAGAATGAAACCACAGTTTAGTAAATCTAAGCTGTGGTTTTTTTATGGAAACTTTTAAAGGAAATAGTTAAATAAGGTAGAATTATTAAAAATAGTATATAGAAAAACAATCGATAATTTACTTTTTAGTGACAGGGAAAATAAGTTATTCAGCAAAAGCATTTTGTAGGGGTGTATTAGTCAAATTGGAGGTGTTTTCATGAATCAATTTAATTTTATAAAAGTTAATAAAGAACTGAAAGAGAAGTGGATACAATATTCCCAATGGAGTGTAGAAGTCAATAAAGAAGTGATTCACACGGAGGATGATGAAGGTTTTTCTATTGTAGCAGAGATTGACGGAGAGCTGGCAGGCATAATCAGTATAATCTATAAAGAACTGCCCCCGCCGCTAGAGAAAACCCTTGAAGTATACATCGATAATATTGAAGTACGTAAGGAGTTCAGAAATAGAGGGGTAGCCACCCACCTCATGGAAGAGGTCCTACAGCAATTACCTAATGAAACCAACAACTTTTATCAGATAAGGGCTTGGTCATCGGAGGATCGGATTGAAATGCTTCACCTGTGGAGAAAGCTGAGTTTTACCCTAAATCCATCCTCCATTTTTCCTCAAAATAAAGAGGTTAAGGGATTTTACGTTTCTAGGATATTATAAAATATGTATTTAACTATAATAATGATTAAAATGACACTACTACTTTACTGATGTATTTAAGTGGATTTAATAATAATATCGTATCAATCAAGGAGGCACAAATCAAGATGGAGCAAATATTTCGAGAGTTAGAAAAGTTAGGACTTTCCAATAATCACTTTAATATAAAAGAAATACGTCAACAAAATGGCGTTTATCTCTATAGGGTAAAGGAAAACCATCAATTCTATGTCCTTAAATACTTTGAAAAGGAAGAGTTTAGAAGGGAAATAAAAAACTATGCTTTACTTCAAAAGTTGAATATCCCCACGATTAAAGTTTTGTCATCTACAGAATTTTCCCTTTTATTAGAGGATTTAGAGGAAAGTAAGGATTATCGTTTAGGTATTGCTGATGATCTAGATAATAAAGATGTGGCGAAGGCCTTAGCAAGATGGTATATTCAGCTACATGATGAAGGAACAAAATACATTAATGAAAATGGATGTCATTTTTATCGTGAAATAGATGCGATTAACAAGGAAAATATCCAGTTGCTCATGGAGCAATCCAATACCCAAGGGCTAAAGGTTTGGGACTTAATCTTAGATCATTTCGATGTCCTCTGGGATAAAATAAACTCCATGGAAGAGACCCTAACCTATAATGATTTCTACTGGACTAATTTCGCAGTAGGGCATGATGGAAATAAAGCCTTGATGTTCGATTATAATTTCTTAGGGGCTGGCTTTAGATATAACGACATAAGAAATGTGTGTAGTTCTTTATCAAAGGAAGCATGTGAGGCCTTTATAAAAGAATACGGTGGAATAAATGAAGCGGAAAAAATCATTGATGATGCAACCTGTATTTTATTTGATTTGATTGCGGCTTATCAGAAGCCGACTTTCCCCAGCTGGGCTAAAACTAGTTTGGAGTCCATTGATAATGGAGATCTAGAAAGAGCCTTTCTACGTATTTTAGAGTTATAAGTATTGAAATAGATTAAAAGCGAAAACGGATAGTTAGTAGAAGTTCGTTATGGTTAAAGAAAATTAAAAATTAAAGTTAATGTTTAACTTTAACTTTAACTCTAAATGTACAATATGTAAGTTAGCAAACCTTATAAATACAAAGAAAAGAGGGATTTATTTTGAAAATATACATTACAAGACACGGTGAGACGGAATGGAATAAGGCTGGTATAATGCAGGGATGGAAAAACTCAAATCTTTCGGAAAAGGGAAATGAAAATGCTAAGAAGCTCAGTCAACATTTAGCCTCCGTAAAATTTGATGCCATTTACTCCAGTCCTTTAGGACGTGCCATGGAAACTGCTACTCATCTAAAGGGTGAAAGAAATATTGAGATTATTCAACTGGAGCATCTTAAGGAAATGGGCTTTGGAGTCTGGGAGGGGATGCCCCACTTAGAAGTTCAGGAAACCTACAAAGAACAACAACATAACTTTTGGAACCAACCCCATTTATATCAACCCATTGATGGAGAGACCTATGAAGCATTAATTGAAAGAGTGAAAAAGGGACTTGAGAAAATTGTAGCCGACAAAGCAGGCGAAAATGTCCTAGTAGTTGCCCATGGAGGAGTGATTAAGGCAATATATACTATTATTAAGAACATTCCTCTGGAGGACTTCTGGAAACCTCCATTTATCACAGATACTTCCTTAAGTATTATACAAGTGAAGGATGAAGGAATAGAATTTATCCTAGAGGCGGATGTATCCCATCTTGGCTAAGTTCTAAAATATTAATTCATTTTAATATAAAAGAGAAATAAGAAAAGAGGAATAGAGATTATGGATAGAATCTAGTGCTTATACTATCAACTTTGACCACAAGACCCTCTTCATTGTAGGTAGTGTGGGAAACCCCTTGGATATTCCCCAAGCATCCTATGGGATTCTTGAATGGTTCATGGAGAGTAAAGAACCTGCTGCCTTTTCCATATCACTAGTTCGAGTACCCTATGATGTAGAGGCTGCCATAAGAGATACTGAGGTGACTAATGTGCCGGAGAAGGAGGAATATATTAAGGAGTTGAGGACTGCTGTTTATCGGAATCGAAAATAAACTCTATAATATATAATTAATTTACGATTTATATACTTTTAATTCATATATCCACTGAAGGAAAAACTTTTAGAAAAGGAGAACAAAAATGAAAAACCTACAACTAATATCAAACTACAAAACCAACGGCAACCATAGAGCCAGCTTCAACGCCCTAGCAAAAAAAGTCTACGGTCTAGACTTCGAACCATGGTACAAGAAGGGATTTTGGTTAGACAACTACGTACCCTATTCTTTTATGGATGGAGAGAAAATAGTCGCCAATGTCTCCATCAATAAAATGGAAATGATTATAGAGGGGGAAATGAAAAAAGCCCTTCAAATCGGTACAGTCATGACCCACCCCGACTATCGAAAACAGGGGTTATCTGGTAAGCTGATGAATCATATCTTGGAAAAATATGAAAATGAATACGACTTGATGTTCTTATTTGCAAACCCTACAGTATATAATTTCTACCCAAAGTTTGGTTTTGAATACTTCAAAGAACATTGTTTTGCAGCCCCAGTAAAAGTTGAACAAACCGAAAGAACAGGTATTAGAAAACTAGACATGAACAATGAAGAGGATTATAACATCATTAGAAGATTGATGGCAAATAGAAAAGCTATTTCCCAAACTCTTGGATTTGAAAAGGATGAATACCTATTACTCTTCTATGGACTATATGTATTTGGTGGATCATTATATTATTTAGAAGCGGAAGACACCATAGTAATCTATCAAAAGGAAGAGGACAAACTCAACATTTTTGATATCATAGGCGAGCATTCCTTATCCTTTAATCATCTGATGAATCGAATTGCAACCACTGAAATAAAGGAAGTGTTGTTCCACTTTACCCCAGATTTTAAGGATGTGGAGGTTACTTCCAAGGTATACGAATCTGACTATAGGGTATTCATTAAGAATGCTCCAAGTAAAATGCCTGAGAAATTCTTGTTTCCTATTACTTCCCACGCATAAGTAGCTAGCAATATTAAAAGGAGGTGTATCCTTATGGAGGATCAAATATTAGAATCAATATTGGAGAAATACTCTTTCAAGGCAACGAAAATAAAACAGATCACAGGAGAGATGTATCGGCTGGAGGGTGTAAAAGGCGCTTATTTTGCACGGATTACCAATTATAGACCCTATGAAATGCAGCTTGAAGAGGTTAGATGGACTAACTACTTATATCATAAGGGCTTGAGTATCTCGCCAGCGATATTATCTAAGGATGGTAATCTCGTTGAAAAGATAAAACTTAAAGGTGACAAATCTAATGAAGAGAGGACTACTACCTTATACAGAGCAGCTGATGGGGATCATTTAGCTAGAGAAAAATGGGATGCCTCTATTCTTAGGAAGCTGGGTAGAGTCATCGGTAGGCTTCATCGATGTACAAAGGATTATCAGAAGGAAACACCCATCAATCATTTAACCCATTGGTACAAAAATGAAGAGTATAACTTTCTAAAGTATATCCCCCAACAGGAGACAGCTATTAGGAGCATAGCGTCTAATGTGCTTCAAGAGATTAAGAACTTACCCCAAGATAAGGATTCATATGGTCTCATCCACGGGGATATTTGGTTGGAGAATACTTTAGTAGCCGAGGATGGTGGGATTACTATCATTGATTTTCAAGACTGCGAACACCATTACTATCTATATGATTTAGCAGTACCTATCTACTCAGCACTGGAGTTTTCCTTTACTGGAAATAGCGATATAAAGCGATATAAAGAAGAAATAACTGCTGCAATCATAAATGGCTATCAAGAAGAACATCCAGTCCCTACAGACTTCTTTAATAATTTATCCCTTCTCTTAAAATTGAAGGAATTATTCGAGTACTCACTAATGCATATGTACTGGGATAAGGACTCCTTGACTGAAGAACAGGTTCGAATTTTTAACCTATATAGGATGAGGCTGGAATCTGATCTAAGTTTTATTTAGGCACTTAGGTATATTTTTTTGTCTAGAAAATACTTTAACAATTTCATCAAAGCTCTTGATCTTTAACCTTCTTTGGGATTCACTCCTTTAAGAAGGTTTTCTATTTATGAAAGTACAAGGCCACAAGAAATTATAGAAAAAACAGAAAATCTTCAAAACAAAAAACTTTTTCTTAAACCATTGGGTAATTATTATATAGAGGTTATTAATCAGTATTTAAAGTGGGCCAGCATCATTCCTAATTAGAAAAGTTTTTAAAAAATATTTGATTTCAAAAAACTTCTTATTCAAAAGACGGGTATATTATATGGAGAACAATAACAGAAGGGCGGTGACCTAGTGGAGGATTTAATTTGGAAAATAAAAGATGGGCATCAGGCCTCCTTCAAGGTTTTATATGATCAATACGCAGATTACACCATAAGGGTGGCAATAGCAATCACTAAGAATAGTGCCTATGCTGCTGATGCGGTTCAAGAAACCTTTATCAGAGTCTACAACAATATACAAAGTTTCGATGATAGCAAACCCTTTGAGCCATGGCTATATCGAATACTGGTGAATGAGTGTAATCGAGTACTAAAAAAACAATCCAAGACCATATCGATTTCAGATTATATGGAGGATTCATCCATCATGTCAGAGGAGGATTCCTATGAATTTGAGGAATACGAGGATTTATATTCTGCTATAGAAGACTTGGAGGATCTCAACAGGATTCCGATTATATTGAAATATCTAAGGGGCTTTACTGAAAATGAAATAGCAGACATTTTAGAGCTTAATGTCAATACAGTCAAATCCCGTCTATTTAAAGGTAGAGAAAAGTTGAGGAAGATGATGGAGAGGTATAAAGAAGGGAGGCGCCAATATGAATAATAGATTAAATAAACACACCGATGAAGAAATCAAAGATTCTTTGATGAAGCAAACTGATGCTTCTATAGAGATGAAAAATGAAATATGGAGTAGAATCGAAAAGCGTATTAATGAAGATAATGAAAATCTTGAAAAAAGTGAAGTTACTATAAATAATGAAAAAGAAACTGATAAGCAACTTCGAAATAATGAAGAGCAAATATATAATCGAAGGGCTAGGAAAAACAACGTAGTAGAAGAAATTAATACAGTGCAAAGTAGAAGTAATCTAAGGAAGGGAAGAATAAACATGAGAACTGAAAAAAGAAATCAAAAAAATAGAAAGAGAATGTTTAATATAGGAACTATAGCAGCGTCATTATTAATTGTTTTCCTAGCTGGAACTGCACCTGGTCATGCAACGATTGAGCGAATCAAAGACTTTTTCCTACCTGAAAAACCAATTGTAGAGGAAATTGAAGGTATGAAGGAAGAAAAAAATGTTCAGTTACAGGAAAGTAAGTATGGATATGTTATTTACTTTGATGAAACGGTATACAAGTTAGAAGAACTTGAAGGAAAGGATCGAATCTTACCAATGAATCAAGCAGCTAATTATCCTGAAGTATACATGGAAATTCAACAGGTTGAAGACAAGAACATTGAAACCTCAGCAACTGAAATTCAAAAAGAGTTAAAGGATCAGTACGAGATTGTGATGACAGGAGAAGAGGTACTAGAACCAGTAAAAGGTATTTTGTTATATGCTCAAGCGGGAAATGAATGGGATGATGAGGTTCTTCGTTATTACATTGTAGATAATACACAAGGTGGAAGCTTTATCATCAAGCAACAGTTTTTCGTTGAAGCTTCAGAAGGTCATGGAGTTAGATTTGATAACATGCTGAAGGAATTTCAAATTGTTAAATTACAGGAGTAAAAAGAATAAATGTATAGGTATAGATATATATTTACTGAATAGTTTAACATTTAACCTTGATTCAATCCATGAATTTAGATATAATTACCATATATAAGCTATTGGTTAATTTCTTAAGACTATAAAATAAATTAATCTATAGGATCTAGATAGAGTATAGTCAATGAAAAATTAAGCTGTAGGAGGCTGATGCTTTCTACAGCTTTTTTATCAGACTTATACTGATCTTATAAAGGATCTAGGGAATTGGACCAATATTCAATAAGTACATAAAAATATTGTAGAATAGGAGATTGAGATAATGAAAGAAATCATTTACCGTTTAATGAGGATAGAAGAATGTGATAAAATCCGCGAAATAGATCCAACTCACTACATAAAAAATGCTTGGAGACTGGTGGATGGAGAAAGAAAACTAGTTGAAATCGACTATCTTGATAACGACTGGCCCGATGGATATGATTATTATAGAAACAAGTTAGAGGAAACGATTTTGTCGGAAGGAGTTGCCTTCGGAGCATTTGAGTCAAATGGTAGAATGATTGCCTTTGCTACCCTAGATCATGATTTCTTTGGAGAGAGAGCAAAACACCTTCTATTGGATTCGATGTTCGTATCCCGTGAATGTAGGGGTAAAGGTATAGGTAAAAGTCTATTTAAAATGTGTGCTGAGCAGGCTAAAGAATGGGGAGCAGATAAGCTTTATATGTGTGCTGGATCTGCAGAGGATACCATTGCCTTCTACAGTTCCCTAGGCTGTACTGAGGCTGAAGAGATTAACGAAGCACTATTTGAAGAAGACCCAAGGGATATGCAATTGGAATATAAACTAAATGGATAGTTTTGGAGAAGCTTTAGGAGTTTCGTATTTTTGCTGGAATCTGAATTTATAATGAACAATCTTTCTCTCCAATCGTAAGATATAGTATAGATATTATATCTAGCTAACTCTTATTAAGGGGGAATACGAATGTATCACAATAATCCTTATAACGGTTATACCAATCCCATGATGCCATATTGTCCATCAATGTCAGGCTATCAAGATCAGTATACCTATCCCTATAACTTCCCAATGGCACTGGAACTTATTAGAGAAGCAGTGTCTGATGAACGTTCAGATGAACTATTTTACGATTATCTTCTTGGAGAAGCACCTACCGAGGAAGACCAAGAAATGATAAGAAGTATCAGGGATGATGAAAGAAAACACTTTGCTTTATTTCGTCAATTATATTACGAATTGACAGGGATGATGCTTCCACCACCACCTGAAGGGGAACTCACACCACCAGAGTCCTATTGTATGGGATTAAAACAGGCTTTGCGGGGAGAGCTGGCAACAGTTCAGAAATATCGGAAAATACTCTTTGCTATGCAAAGTAGACGACATATCAATATGATGACAGAGATTATCACCGATGAATTAAGACATGCAGATTTATATAATCTCTTGTACTCTAAAAATGAGTGCTATGAGGAAGAACTACAGGAAGAAATGGAAGAGGAAGAAGAGGATTAAGAATTTTGACGGATTTCATATAAAATAAGCCAGTTAGTTTATTCAACTGGTTTATTTTGCTTCCCATAATTTAAAATTCATATAACAAGTATGATAAAACAAGGAGTGTTTCTAATGATAAAAATTATAAGAAACGATCAATTAGATACTCAAGAACTAAACAATTTACTATCAACTATTGGCTGGGGAATGAGTTCAAACGAGAAACTTGAGCAGTCTTTGAACTTGTCTTGGGGATGGATCACTGCCCGCGAAGAGCCAAGTGGCGAATTAGTAGGATTCGTTCAAATTCTATCTGATGGCATCAAACATGCATATATTCTGAGAATGTTAGTAGCCCCCGATTATCAAGGGCAAGGAATTGGAACTAAAATAATTGACGAGTTAATGATCCTCCTTAGAGAAAACAAAATCAACCCTATATTGATTACTAAGCCAACAGAGGAATCCTTTTACCAAAAGTTTGGATTTGTCAGAGAAACAGATCGCTTTATTTCCATGCTTAAGTGGGATTAGAAATGCTTTTTAGTTTCTTCTTATTTCTACTAGTATTTCTAACTGGTATTATATTATAATAGAATATATGTTCTTTTTTGCATTATGAACTCATATCTTCAATAAAATTCAATCTCTTATTATTGTAAATGTAATACCACCTAAATACTACTTAGAATCGTTGGTGATGATATGAATCGAAAAATCTTACACGTAGATATAGATGCCTTTTTTGCATCGGTGGAACAACTGGATCATCCTGAACTAAAGGGGAAGCCGGTCATGGTGGGGGGAACCAGCGAACGGGGGGTCGTGGCCGCCGCCAGCTATGAGGCAAGAAGATTTGGGGTGCATAGTGCCATGAGTACAAAGATGGCCCGTAGTCTATGTCCTCTGGGGATATTCGTTAATGGCCGTCATGATCGTTATCGAGAAATTTCTAGAGAAGTCTTTAAAATCATGAGATCTATAACCGATCAATTGGAAAAAGTCTCGATAGATGAAGCCTTTTTGGATATAACAGATCTTCCAAAACCCGCCCTAGAGATTGCAAATGAAATAAAAAGGATGGTAAAGGATCAAATCGGACTAACCATCAGTGTAGGGATTTCCTATAATAAGTTTTTAGCTAAATTAGCCTCTGAATGGAACAAACCCAATGGAGTCTTCGAAATAAGAGAGTCAGATATTCCAGATATACTTAAGCCTTTTCCTATTATTAAAGTCCATGGTCTTGGTAAGAAAACTGCTGCCAAACTTAACCGAATAGGGATCTTTAAAGTAGATGACCTCCTAAAATATCCTTTAGAGAGTTTAATCCCCATTATGGGTGAACTTTGGGCTATAGAAATCTATAATCGTATCAGGGGAATCGATGATCGTCCTGTTGTGACCAGTAGTGAAAGAAAATCCTATGGAAAGGAAACTACCTTTTTTAAGGACACAAATGATAAACAGTATCTTATTGAAGTATTAAGGGAGTATGCCAGGGAACTACTGGGGGATTTAAAACGTATAAATAAGGGCATTAGGACAACTACGCTTAAAGTTAAGTATGAAGACTTTGAACAGATTACTAGGAGTCACAGCGTAGAATACCTAACCAATGATCTAGAGTTAATAAGAGAATCCATAGAGTTGATTATGAATAATATAGAACTTCATAAAAAGGTGAGGTTGATCGGCATATCATTTTCAAATATTAGTGATTATAAAAACATTCAGTTGAGTTTTTTTGATAGGATTTAAGCCTTAGGCTAAAAAGAAGTATAAAATTAGATTTGATTTTAGATTTGAGATATCGCTTTTATGATCTCTTGTTTAACTCAGAATTAGACAAATCAAGTCTGGGATTTAAAACTTTTATTTTGAATAAGCCATTAGTAGATCATTAAGCCAAAATATAATTTTAGTACTTATGAATAGAATAGTATAGGGGATTCATAAAATAAGTCAAAGAACTAGTCAATCTATGGTAAATCTTTGACTTAGCTTCCTTTTTGTGTAACTATTCCCTAAATATACATTTAAAGAATAGTATAAAAGATAATAATATACCCCTTTATTGGGCCATCTTCATTTATTATTATCGGAATTCTTCCTACTTCATATATATCAAAACATATTTTATATTCAATAATCCTGTTCATTATCCTGTTCCTATGATTGCTGTTCTATTACAATTTAACAGTAGCAATGGTTTTTAAACACCAATTATTTAATCATTTTAATATTAGACCACCTGATAAAGCTTTTTTATAAGCAATCTAGTAATTCGTTATGGATTATGATAATACATTCATCTTTTATTTATTCAAATATTGTTGCCTAAAAAGTTTCTTCTTTGCAGTGTTTAAATAGATTGATTCTTATTATCTCATCAAATTTCTAAACAATAATGCTTTAATCATTGGAGATCTTCACTTGTGCATAACTTTCATTATTATCCACAGATATTGTTAAATATTTAACTTATCTTATTGTATATACCCTCCTATTTCCCGACATATTTTTCACTCTAGGGCAAAATGTTTTTCAAAAAAATAAATACTATGATTATGTCGAATTCCTCTACTTATTTCGACCTTCTTCTGTTGTGTCGAAACAATGTCGATTGTGCCATTTTTCGACAAGATTATAGGTAATAATTGAATAGACTAGAGTGATAATTTACGACAAAATACCCAATCATCACGGTATGTCGCCGTATTGATGATTGGGTATTTGATTAACACGCTAAATGATTGTTCGTATTTTTGCTTTTGTCTAAGGTAAATTGCGATACCGAATGGTGACAATTCCCCCGATACCTAACAGTAGGATTAGACTAATAAGGACAAGTGGAGACTTTTCGGCTTCATCCCCTGACTCTTGATTATTAAAAACAGCTGTAGTCGTTGATTTTTGAGTATTGTTGTAAAGCTCATCAGTAGGATAGATTAGTTCATCTCCCCCGTTCTGTTTCCTTAGATAAACCTTTTCATCCTTATAATAGAAATCAATGTCCTTTGCATTGCTATTGATATATCTTTCTAACATAGCTAAGTCTCCTTGCAATCCAACTGACAAATTATTTTTTAATAGCTTTAAAGTTTTATAATCCCCTGAGTCTACCTTAAATGCCCCCCATTTTATATAGTAATTAATTACTTTTCTGTCTAAAGAAAGAACTAGAAAGTCTCCAATCATCGGGGTATCTTCCGTAAAATATTAGAAATCCGTATGAAGTGTAATGGTTTTTTGAGGTAAGCGGCCACTGATCACATGTATGACATCTATTTTATAGCTATTGCCAATTCCCTGTACGATTTCTCCAAGCACCAAGGCGTCTTGATCATTGTGGGTTATACGATATATTAAGTCTGCTGCTAATACATGTTGAACTGAAAGCAAAAACATTAGTATAATAAGCCAAACTTTCCTCATTTAGAGTTCACCCCATTTTCGTGTCAATTTATTATATATTTACTGTTTGATTTTTACAAAGAAATACATGTCAAAGGATTCCATACCAAACTCTGCTGTCTTTTTATTTTCTACTAACATAAACCGTTTAAATCCAAAGAAAACCTTTACTTTGTGATTTTCATCATTAAATGATAGTTCTTCAGCTGTTGAAGGCTTTTTGTTGCTGTTAGTTTGATGGATATTAACTGCTAAATCCTCGATATTTTTTGTATAGATAACTTCTCCTTTATAGCTAATGGAGATTTCATTTTTAGATTCCTTGTATTCAATAGATAGATTATCCTGATCAAAATTCAACCCTTTATTTCTATGGGAGTAGTACTCCAAAGGAATAAAGTAATCAAACTCTTTTATAATATAGAGATTACTTGAATCACCTAAATCATAGTGATGGTATTGTGGGTAATTGTAACGACCATCCTGATGCCTATTAAATTGAAACCCAAAAACCTGCTCCATCGTTTCTAAATCAAAGTCGTCTGGCACATAATTTAAATCCTTTAAGGAATGGTACTCCTTGAAGTAGTGTACGATCTCACTTACTTCACTGATAACCTCCTGGGGAGCATTTTTTTCAGGTATAATCCCATCTTGCTGAAGCATGCTATTATCAACAAGAATTGATTTTAGTCTCATATTTTGACTGTATTTAGATATTGAGTAGCTACTAACGGGACCTACTACAGATAACAACGCAACTAAGGATATAGAAATTGCCAATAGGATATTTCGTTGATTTTTTCTAATGGCGAAATACAACATAGATCCTGTAACCCACAGACCTACCACGAGGACAAAATATCTACTTTCAGTAATTCCATATTCGTTAATCCTAATAAAAAGAGCAACAAACATCATTGCCAGTAATGGGATTATTGCCTTTGAAAGAGCCTGTTTAAAGACTTTAGCCCATTGATTTTCTTCGGTTAATGGCTGTGTTAGAAAAATTATGATTGTTGAGATAACAGAATACCAAAGGACAAGATTTGTAATCAATCCTTGAGGCCATTGTCTGGTTATGAGGATCTTCACAAAATAACTGTAAAGTATCACAGTATAAACAGACAATAAAGGCATGATTATATACAGCACTAATACTTTAAATACTTTTGGGTAGTCTTTTGTATTCATATTTTCCCCATAAGCTGGTATTTCACCCAAGAAAAAGGCTGGAGCAAAAATCCCTGCCACCATCAGCCAGATGTCAAAGTAAATCTCTCCAGATAATCCTACTGAGAATAACTGATCCACGGTAAAAATGATCGCTATCAGGCCAAAAAATAGCACTACAGAATAGATAAATACGATGAAAAATCTAGTGATGAGTTTGATCACATATAAGTCATAATTGGCTTTCCTGTCTAAATAGGGTATATAAGTAAAGGCAATATAGAAGGCTAAGGTTAATCCGAAATATCGAGTTATATTAACCATGTCTAGTTCATTTCTTAAAAATAAGAAATAATTTATCCCTAAAAAAAGACTAGCAACAGTGTAAATGATGCCAATAGTTTTTTTCGTCCTATGGACTGATCTTTCCAAATACATCTTCACACAAAGAAATACAGGTACACCTAAAGCTAAGGCCATTGCTACTCTAGTGATACTATCTCTATTGAGCCTCCCACCATAATCCAAATGATTTAGCCACATGAGATGGATTACTGTGGCTACTGCCATCAGTAATGGTAATGGAAATCGCTTAAAGCTTGTTAATAGTTTCTGAATAATTATCTTTACTAAATTGATTACTTTTCTTACCATAGTATCTTCCCCCTTTATTTATTTTTGCTTCCTTTCTTGACTACTCTATCTGTTGAATCCCTTTGAATCTTGTATAGAACATGAGTACAAAGCGGATCCTTTGGAGTAAGGTTTGGATGCATAAATTCCTTTACCTTTTTCATATTCAATTTTTCCATCACCCGTATCGACCTTTCGTTTTTAACTGAAGTGAAGGAGACAATTTCAGAAATCTTTAAAAAATGGAAGGCAAATTCAATACAGGCCTGAGCACCCTCTGGAGCGTAACCCTTGCCCCAGTGGGAATATGCTAACCGCCAGCCAATTTCTACACACGGTGTAAAATCAGCATCAAAGTTTGGGACGCTTAGGCCAATAAATCCGATGAATTCTTTCGTCTTTAGAAGTTCTACAGCGTACAAGCCAAAGCCATTCTTATTTGTATTTTCCTCAATTTTCTCAATCATTGCATCGCTTTCTTCCGGTGTTAATAAGCGTGGAAAAAACTCCATTACCATAGGATCTTGATTTATTTCTCGAAAAGCAGCATAATCTGATTCTTTCCATCTACGAAGTCCTAGCCGCTTGGTCTTTAGCAAATACGTTTCCATTTAATACCTCCTATAAATTATTAACATAATAAAGTTACAGTTTACTTATCTAGGGTTTTGTGGCTTCCTCAAGATCTAGTAAAAAAGTGTATGCCTCAACATTAGTTTTACCGCACATTTCCTTCGAAGGTTGAAGTTCTCCGCAAACCGCAGGTCGTTCAGCTTTTCCGAATATCCTACACTTAAAATCATCTGTCAACTGAATACACTTTACTCCACTTGGTTTGCCCAGTGGCATTCCTGGGATAGGGGTGGATATAGATGGGGCGATACAGCAGGCCCCACAGCCGTCTCTACATTTCATTTGGTTGTATCTCCTATCTGTCATTATTTCCCTAAGTGGAGGGATACCTCTATATAAAGGATACCACATACTAGCCTTCTTAAGAGATAAATTAAATAAAAATTGTAGGGAAATTATAAAAAGTCTTAAATTCAACAAAACACTTTGAGCTCTCCCTGTGGTACATATATTTATTTTATCTTTTATTTTCAAACTATTTTGCAAATTATTGTCGATTAGATAATTTATTTATTAAATCCTATACCTGCACTTTCAAGTGCTTTATTTTAAACGCTAGAACAATTCTGATTACAAAACTGCGAATGATTTTATTTTTTGTCGTAAATCGTAAATAATGTTGAAATTCCACTATTTCCGAGGCAATTATTATCCCCTATATCTAGATCAAAGTCTTCCTTCAGAAGACTTATTGGTTGTAAAAAAAATACCAGTCCTAGAACTGGTAGAATGAGGTGCATTATTTTGCTAGACTGTCCTTTATTCTTTGTCACTAATGCTTACCTTCTTCTATTAACTGCAAAGCAGTCTCCAACGCATCCATATCAGGGCGGTTATAGTGGTGGGGGGTGGTGGTGAACTCATTTAAAGACCTGCCCTCACTATCCGTTAAATAATCTGTATCCCACCTTAATATAATCCCGGTGTTGGGCAAGGCAAAGTGGGCCCCTGCACCTGCAGTGTATGCCCCTCCGGTCTCCCCTCCCACAAGGGTGGCGAAGTCCATTTCTTTTGCGTGACGGGCAAAAAGGGCTGCAGCGGAGAAGTTGCTTCCGTTGGTCAAAAGCCATATTTTGCCATTAAAAGGCTGAGAAATTTCTTTAAATCCAAACTGTCGTATATGCTGTTCTTCTATATTTTCAATACTAGTGCTAAACCTTACCCCATAAGCTAAATCTTCTAAATCCTCAACATTGATATGGGGCAAATCATGTAAATCCATCATTTCATTTACTGTAAGCAACTCATCAGTTTCAGGTTTATAAGTTGAAAACTTTGATGTAGTTTGAATATTGTCTTCTCCAAAATATTTTCCAAGCTCACTGTCTCGGTAAAAAGCGTATAATGGCATATCAGGCATATTTTTATCCTCCGGCCAAAGAGCTTTCATCATATACATTCTCCAAAAATCTGAGCTACCTCCTCCATTGTCCCTGATATCAATAATCAAGTGCTCATATCCTTGAATATTATCATAAAATTCTTTCAATTCAAGTATAGAAGTTAAATTGGGCGCAAAAACTGCCAGCTTTAAATATGCGATCCTGTCCTCTTCTATAATTTCTGTTTCAACCATAGGCCTGCGGCTCCTAGACCCTCCAGTCGGAGGTTCTTGTCGAAAAATAAATTGGAAAAGATCTGATTTATTATCAGCAAGATTCTTAAAAAGAGCCTCCTGTTCTTGGTAAAAGCTTAGGGCCACAGGATTAGTGAATACTTCGTAATTATTGACTGTGTTAAATGGACTGGTAGATTTTGTATAAGATGGTTTAATATAATTATATCGTGCATAATCGAAGGGAATGGCATGCCCAAACCCAATGAAATCTGAGAATAATTCATGACGAATAATGCTCCAAAAAACATGCTCATCTAATTCCGGCATATCCTTCAAGGAAATCCCCAGTTCTTTTGCACGACCTTCAAGAGAATAGGGGTAATTTTCTATCATAGCCCTCGTTTCTCTCCCTAAAGCTCTTATATCAACGCCTAATCTTCTTTCTACTACACCAAAATATGGATATGTGTCTTCCATTGTTTGCATTAAGTAATCAAAATCACTTAAAAAGTCTTCAATTGTCAGCTGTTCCTCCGATGTAAGTTCCTCATCGGATGTCATTTGTTCATTAGTTGTCAGTTGTTCATCAGCCTTACCACATGCCGTAAAAACCACCAAAGTCATCAATAATACCGCAATCATGGTGATTCTATAGTTCAATTTTTTCATTAAAGTCCCCCCGACTATTCAAAGTTTTTACCTTTTCATTCTTTTGATTTTGGAAATTGGAAATTTTTATCTTATCTAAAATAATTTAAATCCTCATTTCCATAATTAGAAATATTATACTATTAACACTTTCAATTATTAAATAGTTTAACTTTTCTGATTAAGCTAATTGTACCATAATTTGTTTTTTATGTATAATATTTTTTTCAGCCCGTTTTTTGCAAAGTCTTTCAGAAGACTTAACTGATGACTTATATTGAGACTCATTTAGGAGAAAGTTCTCTTTTATTAATTTAATGTAGAACTTTCCTATTCATTATACTTACCCATAGCTGAAACTGGCTATGGGTAAGCATGAATATAAGACTATAGGAGTAGCTCCATATTAATCTGCCCTGAATCTGGATTACTCTTAAATCCGATCTTCTCGTATAATCTAATGGCACCTCGATTTTCTTCATCAGCAGCCAAAAAACTTCTTTTAGCCCCCTGCTGTATTCCCCAACTCAGTCCGTGTTTTAAGATTGCGCCCCCTACTCCTTTAGATTGATATTGAGGATCTACTGCCAATTCCCGAACCCAAAGGCATGTACCGGCCTTACTTTCCTGAGCGTATAGTTTAAAGCATCCCATCCCTACTAAATTATTGTTCATTTCAGCCACAAGTACAGTAGAATTAGGGTCTTCGTTATTTTCCTGTACCCATTCTATTGTTTCACCACTAAAGCCTCTTGATTGATTTCTACAGGAGATTGTTATTTCAGATACTCTCCTGTACTCCTCCTGGGCAGCAGGTCTAATAACAGGATCTTCAGGTACTTGTAATTCTAGTGTGGCTAAATCTTTAATCCAATAATCTACGTAATTCGAGACAACCTCAAAATTATTTTTCTTCATTTCCGCCACGAAGTCTTCAGGTATAAACTCAATATAGACTGCCCGATAATTTTCAATGTCTAGTTCAGACTTTATTAATGCGATCGTTTTGATTAGACCGTTAAAAAAATCATCCTTTGAAGATGCACCCCAATAAAGGAAAAGACGTGAATCATCTTCACCACATAAAAAAATATAGCTCTCATCCTTTTGATAAAGAAGGATATCTTTAACATCCTCTAACTCTACATACTCAACGCTATTGAACTTATATTCCTTAGCTTCCTTGATTAATTCTACCATTTAAAAACCTCCTTCTTATATAGCTAAATATTACTTAAAATCGATTGCCAACCGAATCATGTCTAAGCATTGAATCCCATTTTCAAAAATTTCATCGGAGTAATGCCTTATAAAAAAATCTTTATCGATGGCAGTTATACGAAAACCACATTTCTGATAGAGGGCCAACTGTCCGATACTGGAACTTCCTGTTCCTACCTCAATGGTTTTTGCATCGGATCCTTTGGCTATAATGATGGCATCCATCACTAAAAGCTTCCCAATGCCTTTTCCTTGGAAGGACTCTTCCACCGAAACATTTACCAACTCAAGGGTAAATGGTCTAGTTTTTAGAATTAAATAGACACCTACAATTCCCTCTTCAATAAACGCTCCATAGATTTCTCCACGGTCTAAATAATCATTAATACTTTCTGTAGATGGGTCAGCCATCAACAATAACTTTTGGGGGATATTTGAGCCAGGAGCTAGCTTTCTAATATCAATGTTACCTTTTATATTTTTCATCCTTACTCACCTCTCTAAGCAAAAATAAAGTCCTATTTTCTATTCTTATGAACCACAATATGTAAATGCTCAGTAGCATCCCTAAATTGTGGAGATTCACAGTTCTCAGCTGAAGCCTTGACTATGTTCATGTAGGCCTCAGGATTCTCATTATATAGCTTGATAATTTCATTACTAAATCCTGCTGCAAAACCTTCTACACCAGCATAACTGACAATATCAAAACCTGCATCTGCTACTTCCTCCAGTGCCTTTGGGGGCGTAGTAAAATAGCACTCAGTAAATCCTACATCTGCACTTAGAGATTGCTCTCCAAGATACTTATACAAGGCATCGATATTACTATAGCTTTCTGGAAATTCTGAAATCCCTGCCTTGATGGCTCCCCATGAATTGATATAGGCAATAATCGCCACCCCATTTGGCTTAAGAACTCGATAGGACTCTTCTAGGACTTTTCTACGGTCTTCTTTGTTGATTAGATGATATAATGGCCCCATAACCAATAGCGCATCGAATTGATTGTCTGTAAATACTGATAAATCTCTGGCATCTCGACAATGGAAAGCTTCTGCCACTAAGTCCAGCTCTTGAATTTTCTCCTTCGCTATTTCCAACTCTTTATTAGAAAATTCCAATAGTGTTGTATTATATCCCTTCTTTATCAACTCTATAGAATAACGACCAGGACCGGCCCCTATATCACATACTGCACCTACTTTAGGAAAATACTTATTGATTAAGTACATGGTACCTTCAAATTCTATTTTACTGTAGGGATCTTGTAGCCTTTTCCACTCTTGCTCTGCATTTTCATCATAATATTTTCGAACAATTTCACTCAATTTAGTTCCCCCTTCTTAATATGTCTAATGAAATATCTCAATCCATACCTATTCCTTAAATAACCTTTTCCCTCTGCAGGATTGCTTATCCAGTTACTTATTGGATGCAGGATTGCCCTTTTCGTCAATTCTCGTTTGGTACTTTTCTAATACCCTTAATAGACAATCTGCCAAATCTATATCTGAATTGTTGGCTACACATATTAGAGAGAATAAAGCATCTCCCATCTCTTCAGAAAACTTATCTTTATGAAGTTCTAGAGGTTTTTTGCCATAACTGGTGGCCTTGAGGACTTCCTTAGATATCTCTCCTACTTCTGAAACTAAATCTAAGACTCTGATTTACCACCAGCAAAACCTCCTATGCTTATATTAACTTAGGCTTTATTTTATGAAATCACTTACTCTTATAGCTACTAATATACAATTCAATAAAAACCATAAATTTCCTCTAAAACTAGTATAAAATTTTATTCTAAATAAAATTGGTCGTTTAGACAACTGCCCTTCGACATTTTATTTGTATATTCAATGGTGAAACGACAAAAAAATTATTGTTCAATTGATATGCATTTTCAACTGAAAACCACATAATTCTCACCTTCTTGATGATTAATAGGGGATATGACGACTAGAATTTATGCAGGATAAGTTGCAAGACTTGCATATTTGAAGGAAAAGCTAAGGAAATCAAATAGAGTAATCAAAATAAATCAACTTCTGAAATATAATTTTTTTCACAAAAATAGGGCAAATTATTTCTAGATATGGAGGTGTTGAAATGAAAATAAGACTAGGCTACGTGGCGATTTCTCTTGATTTACATGAGGGTTCTCCTAATAAGACAATGACTTATAAAAGGTTTTTGGAATTACCCGATGACGATACTAGACTGCACAAACTTCAATCTTTGACTAAGGAAAATTTAGATATCACCCGAAGAGTTCTCATATATAACAAAGCCCACGATATTGCCCTCTACCGTTTTACCTCAAAGCTTATTCCACTAGTGACCCATAATGACGTTTTTGATTGGGACTACATTCAACCTTTTCAAGATGTATATACCACCATCGGAAATTATATTAAGGAACGTGGACTGTTAGTAAGTGCACACCCTGACCATTTCACAATTTTAAATACTCCTAAAAAGGATGTTTTTGAATCCTCCCTTAGGGATTTAGAATACCATGTACGGATTTTTGAAGCGATGGATTTGTCCCCTGCCTCTGCCAAACTGGTACTCCACGTTGGAGGAACTTATGGAAGTAGAAAAAAGGCCATGGAGCGCTTTATAAAACAATTTAAAGAAATAGATCCCCGCTATCAAAGTCGCATTATCCTAGAAAATGATGATAAATCCTTTACTGCAAAGGAAGTATTGGAAATATGTCAAGAGTTATCAATTCCTATGGTGCTGGACATACATCATCACTTTTGTAATCATAACGGTGAGGAAATTGGAGATATGATTGAGGAGATATTCGATACATGGAGGGACCAAGACCGTCCACCAAAGATTCATGTATCCAGTCCTAAATCAGAAAAGCAAGTGAGGGCCCATGCTGATTATGTAGATATTAACTTCTTAATGGCATTTATAAATAAAGCAAAGTCTTTAAATCGGGATTTTGATATCATGATTGAAGCAAAACAAAAAGATAAGGCTCTCCATCAACTTATGAAGGATTTTAAGGCAATTGAAGGTGTGAATATCCTAGATGCTGGTTCTTTGGAGGTGCTTTAATGACGAAAAAAACTGTTGCCCTCAGCATTGTTATTACTCTACTGATCACTACTTATTTAGGATATGCTGTCTTTAATAAAGGAGATTTAGAAGAATCTGAGTTGCTGTTGAATCCCCCAGAGGCTTCAACAGATGAACTGTATCAACATGTTTTTTTAACTTTGCTTGATCCCCTTATATCCAATGCCATTTATGGCTATTATGGGGAGTCCTATAGCCACGACTACTGGGATATAAAAATTATCAACCTCGAAAGGCTTAGTTACACTGAAAATGGTATGTTTAAAATGACTTTGGAGGTTTCTCCCTATGTTGGAGCCCATAACTCTGTTGGGGTGGATCAGATTACCTTAATAATAGAAGCTGGCGGTGATGTTGAGGTAGTGGATTATAAACATATCAAAAGTTACGACCTTCCACCACACCTTCAATAGCTTATTTGAACATTAATAAGGGATTCCCCTAGATTTTGAGGAATCCCTATCTTTATAGTTATTTTAAATTCTAATTTTGTCTATTTCCATAACTCTAATGCGCCAGCACAACTGGAGATCTGAGTATATTTGTATTTTAGTTCTGTTTCTTTTAGCATTTCCTCCATCTCTTGCAGTACCATATAATACTCGTCAGTATCCCAGTAACGTCCTGCCTCTGTTTTGCATTTTTCTAAATCTGAAGTTGTTTCAAAGGCAACATCCCCAAAGATGATTTTACCATTGTCTTTTATTAAATTCTTCAACTTATTTATAAAGTCAATTTTGCCCTTTAGGTCCACATGGTGAATAGCGAAGGATGAAACTATATAATCAAACTTCATTTCCTTTAATTCCAACGGTACTCCATCCTTTATATCTCCCTGATAGAAGTTCCCCTTTGGCATTTTCTCTTTTGCTAGTTCCAACATTTTTTGAGAGAAGTCTAGTCCATAGACATTAGCTCCTTGTAGATATAGTTCGTATGATAATAGACCTGTACCTACACCAATGTCTAATATATTTTTCCCCTTTGGTTCTTCAACTAGACTATGTATATATCCTAATACATCATAATATCCTTCAAATGGATACCCTTTACTAAACTTTGCTATGTCTTCGTCGTAGCTTCCTGCCCATTGATCAAAACCTTTATTATTTAACATAAATTCCTCCTAGATGATTGTTTTATTATATTGTGTTGTAGGGTTTTCTATAAGTTCTTCACCAGTATTAAGCAAGGGTTTTGTTCATCCCACAGATCCTTCAATTCTTCCAATGGGTAAAATCCAACACCTTCATAATATTTCCTCGTCCTAGCATAATAGAGGTCTGGACTTGATTCTCCAACGGTCTTTACCATGAGGTATTTATATGCTTTATCCTTGATCCCCTCTTCTGCCCTTTGGAGCAAACCTTTGCCGATTCCCCTTCTATGATGACCCTCCAAGATCCCCATCACATAGATTTCAGCTGTATATTGATTATTATCTTTAATACTGATGAAGCCCACCGCTTCATTATCTACAAAAGCTGCATAGAAGGGATATTTATATACTGTATTTACATATTTCACTAAAGGCTCCTCTTGCCCAAACCAATGGGGTAGTTGGCGAAGAACCTTCTCTGTAATCATACTTTTTTCTTTTGCATCCTCAACTAATCTAATTTCCATTTCATATTTCCCCCTTATGATTTCTATGATTTAGTCTTACTACCATCCTCTAAAAAGGGTTGATACATCATGATGGCATGGTTCTCAGTAATATACTCATCACCAATTTCCTCTTTATTTAGGTTGAAAACCTTCCTATGGATTGTGTTATGCCTTACATACCCATCCCAGTATTCCAAGGTCATTTGGTGATCCTTTTCATAGACTTCATAGGTATAGATTGGCTCCTTTGTAGTCCTCCACTGACCCACCAGATGATCTGCAGTAAGGTATAGATTCAACTGGTAGGGTTCATCAGTTGGATTATAAATCCTCAAGTCTAAATAGTTGTAGGCACAGGTGGCGCCACTGCCAAAGGGCTGGGTGCGATTGGAGTCGGGAAATACATCATAACTGTGTCGGTGGCGTTCCGTTACCTGTAGAGGAGTATGGAGGGTCATCCAATAGATTAAATTTGAGAGCTGACACAAGCCACCCCCTACCCCTGATTTAAAACCACCATAAAAAAGAACCATTCCATCCTTGTATCCCTTTCTACGGGTTGGTTTTCCAATTAATCTCCAGTAGGACAGCGTCTCACCCGGCTGAATAACAATTCCGTTTAATTTCTTTATGGCAATTTCTATATTTTTAATTTTATTGTATTGATACCACATATCAACATCCTTTAGTTTCCTCAATAGTGGCGTCTGATGTTGAAATACTTCTTTGGGAAGTAGATCCTTATCCATGTTTTTTGCAAATCTAGTCCCTCCGCTATACCATTCAAGATAGCGTTTGTATGTATAGTATATTTTGCCTAACTGTATTCGTATCTTAGATCGTTTGATGGGCTTCATGAACAACCTCCCTTTATTTGCCCCCTTGTTTATCGTAGTTGCGGAACATCATGGCAGTTGCTTTGCACATGCCATACTTCTTATAAAAAGGTGTTTTATCTTCATCACAAACCAAATCAATCATATAATAGCTCTTTAAGGTATCCAGCATAAGTTCAACTAATTTTCTACCAATTCCCTTTCCTTGCTGGGAGGGCACTACCTCCAATAATGGAATATAGGCGGAAAGGACTTTATCTGAAATTGCTGTAATAAAACCAACTACTTTGTTATTGTCCTCGTCTATTGCCAACCAAAAGTAATCACTTTTTTCAAACAGTTCAAAATGTTTCTCCTGTTTTAGGGGTTCAAGCCAGCCCACAAAAAACCCTTCCAATTGTTGAGGTGTAATTCCCTCTATTGTATCAATGTATTTAATCATACTATCATCTCCATTCAAAATAATGGTAGTGAACACTTATAACTTATGTTGATGGATTCGTAGAGGTAACTCCATATGAATGTCTAGGGGTTCTAATTTAAATAACTCTGGATCTACTTCCTTTGCTAGTCTACACCCCATCCCTAGATAGAAATGAACCGTGTTTTCAGATGGTGTGGCTGAAATATAGAGGCACTCAGCCCCCATATCTCTAGCTTTGTCCTTCACCATTTCCACTAGTCTCTTGCCTACTCCTTTACCCCTATAATCACTATTGATATATAAAATATCCATCTTCAACTGATGTTGTCGACTGCCTCTTGGCTTGCTCTCCAAAGATGTAATACCCACCAGTTGGTCGCCATCAAAAGCCCCTGCTATGTATCCAGCTTCTTCATGAATTTTGATTAATCGCTCTAGTATGTCTTCCTGTTCATCTGGAGGGAATCCTTTGACATCAAAATATTCCTTCTCCAAAACTAATTCACCATCTCGAAAGTAATAAATTCCTTCGATAATTTCCCTACGATCAATTTTTATGAATAGTTGTAACTCTTCTCTTTTTAACTCCCTATATTCCATATAACTCCCCCTGACTCTGTTTACAGCTTTGTTAAGTGATTTCCATTATAATACTGTACCTTATCTAGCTGTTTTTAATTATTGTAAATCCCTTATTAATTCTTTGTCACCCTCTTTAAATCCTTTATATTATGCAAAATATTGAAAAAAGAAAAAAATCCTAAGTTTCTATTCCCTAGGATTCTTTATGCTTTATACATTATTACTATCTTGTTACAGCCTTACCAGCTGGTGTTCTTGGAAATCCGCCCCCAACAGTTGATAAACCAAACTTAACAAATACTAATGGAGCAATATATGACGCCCAAAGTCCAATAATACTGTAGCGAATCACATCTGCTGCTAATGGTGCGGTATCACTAAAACCAATCTGTAGGAATAGTGCCTTCAGAATAAATCTTAATCCAAAAAAACCCGCGACTCCAATAACAAACTTTACTACTTGCTTACCAAACGTAGCATCGCTTTGAAAACCAAGGGTTGTGCCCTCCACTTGATAACCCACCAAAAGACCGATCACAAATCCCACCAACATTCCTTTGTCATGGCTTGGTGGAAGTAGCAGGAACAGCGGAAGAATAATAGACAGAAGAATACCTGTTTGGAAGGAAAGTGTTTTCATTTTCTTCACTAGGTCATCATAGAACTGATTGAATAACCATAGAATTACTAGCGCAAAAGACAATCCTCCGAGTATATCAATAGGGAAATGTAATCCCAAATACATTCTAGATAATCCCACTAAAATGATGATGACCACCGCTAAAGCTGTAAAGGCTTTATTTTTAATATAGTAGGCCATATATCCCCAAAAGGAAGCAGTTCCTTGAGTATGTCCACTGGGAAAAGATGAAGTACCAAGGGTTGATTCCTTATAAAGAATTCTTACTTCATCACCTGAGGGACGAGGCACCGCCGTAGTAGCCTTCACCACACTATTTACATAAATAGAAATTAAGAAGTACATGGTAAAGCGAAAAGCCGCCTTTTTATTGATACACCAATAAAATAAGGGAATTGCCAACATATAGTACTCAGGATTGCCAAGTTTTGTAATGTAGGTGAAAAACAAATCTAAAAAACCATTGGAAAATTGCTGTAGCCATAAAATAAACGAAGTATCCGTCACTGAGCTTCCTCCTTTATTCAATATAAATTAAAAGTATCATATTAATCCTTTAGCATCAATATAAATTCTTCTAATTCTCTATCAGAAATAACCTATCCAAATTTCTAGCATGTTTAAAAACAGTTGATATTTGATGATATGAGAAAGACCAGCCACCACAGTATAATATAATTACTTAAGTGGGGCTGGCTTTTACAATAATTTAAAGGATAAGATTTTTAACGATTTACTTTATTAACGGCATACTGAACTGCTCACTTCTTCTTTCCAATACACCCTCTAATTTCCCTCTTAAGTTTACCATCCACTCTGGTTCATTCTCCCATTTCTCATTTATAGACCGTAAAACCCTTGTATAACCATATAAATTGCCAAATCTTTGAAATACATGGAGTTGGTCTAGAGTCTCTTCAGAAAGAGGTTTTACCGACTGATAGCCCTCTAAAAAGCTCTTTATGGCTTCCTCTACCTTGTCTGGTTCTAATTCATCTTTAATACTATTAATTGCCCGCTCTAGATCCATACCGTACCAATGATACATTGAATCGTCGAAATCAATTGGTGTGATTTCCTTTGTCTCTTTGTCAAAGAAAACATTATCTAGTTCAAAGTCATAGTGGATTAATCCATAATTGTCATTCGTTATAGGAAGATTCTTAAAATATGTTTCTAAAATCTGGACTTCCTCTAGCGGCTTTTCTTGGTTTGGAAACTCCGATAAAACATTTTTGATCCATTCTAAATGGTCTTCCCAGCTCCTACGTTTTCCTCCTGTAGGATTATAACCACTACTTAACAAGTGTAAATTTCCTAAGGCTTTCCCCCAAAGAGTTATCATTTTTTCGGTTAGCTCAACCCTACCTAAGCAGTCCCCCTTCACCCTATTAAATACACTGGCATAATATTGCCCCCAAGGGGTGTCAACGACTTCTATTAATCTACCTTGCTTAGAAGTCTTAGGTTGGATTGCAGAATAGCCTTGATTTTGTAGATATAAAAGAAATTCTAGCTCTGCTTCAATATTATCCTTATGTTTTTCATCGTTTGGGGCAAAACGAAGGAAGTACATTTCTTCTTTATTTTTAAAGGGATATATAGCATTGGAGGAAATATTCCAATACTGTAATGGTTCTAAATCATCATATTCCCAGTTGGATACAATCATCGTCGCTAAATCTATATTTGAAAATAAATGTTTAAGTTTTAACATCGACCGACCTCTCTTTTTAATTATTTTTATTTACACAATCTGTTTTACTAATAAGTCTCTATAGTAGCTTGTATTCAGCTATACATCTTGTTGAAAAAAATTCACACAAAAGAAGACCTTCAACTTTAGACTTAATCTGACTAAAATTCTGTGCCACTATTGGAAGGGTCTTTATATCTACTCTAGAATAAGGGTATCTATGCCTTCAATTTCCCCAATGGGTTGACCATCAATCTCCACCACCTGTAGGTCGCAGGTATTAAACCATTTAATGGTTCCTTGATTGTCGCATACGGCGGCGGCTTCAATTTGTCCCTCCCGCTCTGAGAAAAATCTGAAGTTGTCCGATTGAAAAGCCCCATACCCTGTGCCTAAAAGAATATATCTATGACCTGATTCTATATGTTTAACGATGGTTGCCATGTTAAATTCCTCCTTTGTGATGTGATTTCTAATTTTTTAACTCCTTGGGATATTGATTTTTAACCATATGACGTTCCTCACCTTTCCAATCTCAACCGCTTCAGTTCCTTGTCAATCATATTTAAAAGCCACTTTTTCTCATTAGGTACCTCTTCCGTCAGCCTAGCTGCAGCCACAGGCAGTATCCATTGTTGAAAATCCTCAGACGTTTTATGAGTCAATTGAAGGTACTCCTTTAAATAGATGGTGGAGAGTATATGTTTTATAAGTTTTGAAAATATGACAACAAATTTCCCAGTACCTTTTGGCATAAAGGGACTTCTGATCATGAGATAGGTTCTAGCTACATCGCTTAGGGGATTTCCAATATAGACATTAGTCCAATCTATTGTCCTCCAGTCCCCTTGGTTCTCTAAAATATTATCAGGGTGAAAGTCCCCATGACAGACCTTTACATCCTCTGGTAATCCCTTTAGATAATCCAGGATGATTTGTTGCTTTTTCCCCAGTATATGACTAGTTTCTTCTATGGCAGAAACCACCTTTTCCTTTAGGAGGGGTAGTTTGTCAGTTGATTGACTATGAATTTGACTATGTAATCTTGCCATTACTTTTGCATAATAAACCAGCCTAAAGGGATTTAGTTCAATAAGCCATAGCATTGACTTTCCGACAACCCTTTGAAATATAATGCCTCTACGACCATCAATTTCAACCATTCCGTAAACAGCAGGGGCGGCGATGCCAGCCTTCACAACTTCTGTACCTATTTTGGCCTCCGTCTGAATTGCATTTTCAGATACATCATCATAGAATAGTTTCAGTACCTTATCAACTCCGTATTCATAGACTTCCGCCGTCAAACCTTTACCTAGTAAAGAACCTTTTTTCATATTTATCTCCTTTTGAAGTAGTAAGCTTCATTCTCCATCTGATTTACCTATTCAACAAACCTATTCAACAAACTTAGTAGGTATTGGTCTAATCGTTCAATCAGCAATTGATTGGTCAAATCACTTTTATTTAACTCAGTCCAACCCCTATAGACTTCTGGAGGTCCAGGTAAGCACTCTATCAAAGAAAGGATCTCCCAGTAAGGGTGATAACTAAAATGATCCTTCGTTAATAGTAAATATTCATCTAAAAAAGCATCCGCCGTATCTACCCCATGTAATTGGGCAAGATTGAGTCTACAATGACCAACATCTACACCACGGGGACCTATGCAGGCATTCACCCAATCTACTACACCTGAAACCTCGTTATTTTTCCAAAGTACATTGGCGGGATGATAGTCCCTGTGGATAAAACCTATTTCTGTATGGGGTCTATCATTCTTAACGATTTGAATAGCCTTTAACCATTGGTCCGGGACACTAGACCATGATAAGTCCCCCGTTTCAAAAGAACGATTATACGTATAGTAGTTCCAAGGCATATTTACATCAACCGTATGAATGGTTGCAAGGGTTTGGGCTAATCCCCTAAGCCATTCTTTTCTATTATCTGGATCAAGAATCACTTCACCCTCCAGTACCGACATTAAAACGGTGGGATGCTCCGTTTCAAATCCCTTTTCATCAAAAGCAATAATCTTTGGTGAAGGAACTCCAGTCTTTGCAGCACACTCTAGACTCTTTGCTTCATGGAGGGCTAAGTCTGGGCAATTGCCAAGCCATTCTTTGTTGGTGAATTGCCTTAGTACCACCTCTTGATCATCAGAAGTTTTAATACGATATATTGGAGAAGAGATTCCTCCCTTCATTTGAGTCATCTCTTTAATATGAATGTCTTTACCCAATACCTTTTCCAGCCACTGATGTATTAGTTTTTTGTTCATGGTTATCCCCCCTCATCTGTTTAATCCGATCCCTATCATATTATTCAAAACCTCTTGATAAATACATTTATTTCCTCCTATAGAGGTATGTGATAATAAACCCTCTTTCATCATCAGATACAATCTCTTTTATCTGTTGAAAACTGTTCTTTAAGGATTCCAAATCAGAAGGTTGAATTAAATCTTCTTTTTTAATTCTGTCATCCACCCTATGTTTGTGTCCAAAGCCACAAATGAAAAGAACGCCATCCTTTGATATATGTTTAGCTAAATCTCCTAAAAGATTTGGACTAAATCGATAGTGATTTATAACTATATTATCAAATACACCTAAATCCTTTAGAAAATCAGCAGAATTCAAGTCCGCCTGCAATGTATTAACAGAGTAATTTGCCTGTTTTGCGAAATCCTTTAGTCTTGTCAAAGCTTCTTCACTAAAATCAACACCTGTTACTTTAAAGCCTTCTTGCAGCAAAAACAAATCATTTCTACCATCCCCGCAGGCTAAATCAAGAACAGATCCTTTTTTAAAATAGGTAATATTACCTACTAAAGAAGATTCTGGATTTAATAGAACATTTCCTCTTTTAATAAATTTCTTGTTCCAAAACTCCTTATTTCCCATGTATTCCATAGTGGCCCCCCATAGATATAATTTGCATAGATTTATAATTAGATTTAGAGTTAGCGTTGTCTTCTAGATCTTTTCTATTTCATTCTCCAAAATGGACATCATGATGATGGACTCGTATTTTCCATTGTAAAGGACACAGTCCCTTAAAATACCTTCATCCTTAAAGCCTTCACTTTTGTATAAGTTATGGGCTCTGTCGTTGCTACATCTAACATCTAGCCATAATCTATGGCCATCTAGTTCTTGAAAAGCTAACCTCTTCATTAATCTTAAGACCTCTCTCCCAAAGCCTTTGCCCGGTGTGGTGATAACTAGTCTTTTAAGCTCTATACTATGGTGGGGATTTTGTAATCCTGCTACAATCATATATCCAACCTTGTTGTTATTGGTTCTGTCTTCTATAATGAGGTGTAAAATATCCTTGTCTGTTAGTGACTTGCTATGCTTATCGATCCCCCATTGGTCTACATAGGCGGCATTTGCAGGGTCCCTTTCGGAGGTTACTACAAAATCCAAATCTTCTTCCTTCGTATTTCTGATTCTTATTTGACTGGTCTCTACAAAGATTTTTCTCATTCTACACACCCCTTAGTACTTCATCCATTTTATCCATTCTTACGTCTTGAACCAGTGGCTTAACTCCCCTATACCATTTGTATGTACGGGTTAATCCATCTTCTAAATCTATCTGGGGGACATGTAGTCCATCCCGCTCCAATTTCTTAATGTCTAGCATATAGGTGACATTTCTGAAGGGGAAGTACTGCCGTTCGTGAACTTGCGCATTTTGGCTATCAATTTGCACGACCTTTACCTCTTTTTTTACTACATCCATAGCAATATTCAACAACTGTTGCCATCCTACAATACGAGGATGGGTAACGTTACATGCCTGACCAATGGTCTTGTCAGTATGAACTACACTTTCAAAAATTCTTGCAAGGTCGTCAATATGAATGAACTGTGTTGTGACATTCCCCATAGGTATAGGGAAATCTAACCCCGCTGAAATACGGTCAAATAAATAGGCTTCCCTGTACAAGTTGTTTCCTTCTCCATATAGGTTGGACGCAACATGGTTACAGGGAAATTCTCCTTTTCATATAATTCAAATAGATAATCCTCTGCTTCTTTTTTATCTAAGCCATATTTTCCCCAGTTGATATTTTCACCTCTAGTAAAATCTTCTGATTCTACTTCGTTTGAAGGAATGTATACCCCACCAGTACTACATAGGACGTATCTCTTCAAGGACTCCCTATTCATGACCCCTGTCAGCTTTTCTACATCTTCCTTTGTGTAGGCAGAGATATCAAAAACATAATCATAAGTCTCGTTGGAGATATTTGCTCTTAAATCCTCCAACGATTTTCGATCTCCTTTTAAATGTTTTCTTACACCTTCATATTTAATCGGTTTATTACCCCTTGTAAATATATCTACTGTGTAGCCCTTTGATATTAAAAATTGAGCAATTGAACTACTGACAAATTCGGTTCCACCCATAACTAAAGTCTTCATAATATTCCCCCTTACAATTTCTAGTCTTAGATTGTAAACACTTTAATTAAAGCAACATTTAAAACAAAATGAAAATCTATAGTCATTCTATAAAAAATCAAATGATATTTAAACTACCCCGGATTCTACAATACTAAAGGTGGCATCACCACAATTGATTTCTGCCGCTGCTCCATAGGGTAATATCGCCAATGGTGCAGTATGGCCAAAGCTCACGTTATATAAAATAGGTAAGTCTACTAATTTTAATTCCTTGCTTACTACTTTATCTATTACTTGCTTGTATTCCTCATAATATTGGTTGTCATAGGGTTTAGCAAAAATAATCCCCTTCAGTCTCTGAAGAATTCCTTGGGAACCATAATTTCTTAGCCAATAGGTAACAAATTCTGGAGTTGGTAAATCTTCAGAAGTCTCTAGAAATAAGATTGCATTCTCCCATTCATCCAAAGTGGGCCAAATTTCAGTCCCTTTCATCATTTCCAATACCTCTATACATCCACCTAACAAATGCCCCCTAACAATCCCTTGTCCCTGTAAAATTTCATAACCAGTGTTTTCGTACACTTTTCGTTTGATGTTTTTATTTCTTTCTTCCCAAGGTATATACTCACTTGTCCAAAAGTGAGGCGCTGGTATATTTCCAATAGGAGAGTCATCAAACAAGACTTTTTGCACCCAAAGCTTTGTATAGTCAAACATCTCAACATTTTCAGCAAGCTCAGCCATTATAGAAGGGCCAGAAAAGCTAGAAAGCCCAGCCTTATAGCAAATAAAGTGGCTAATGGTCGTATCAGAATAACCAATAAATACTTTAGGATTTTTTCTAATAACATCAAAATCTATATAGGGCAAAATTCTAATGCTTTCGTCGCCCCCTATACAGGTGAATATTCCTTTTATGGAGGGGTCTTTAAAGGCATTCATTAGATCTTCTGCTCTTTTTTCTGGATGTTCATAGATGTATTGAGAGCCCTTTAAGGTATTCTCCATCTCCACTACCTCCAGTTGAAACTCTTCCTTTAGTCGCCTTTTACCAAGATTGTATCTCCAAATGAATTCTTCGTCGCCAGCACCACCCCAAGATAAACTGACAGTTGCTACCTTATCTCCTGGGTTGAGCTTTACAGGTTTGACTAGTCCCATTAAATATTCCTCCTTAGTACAGTTAAGTAGCTGGATGACTATTATATATATATACTATAATGTTACACTATACTACAGCCCTCCACCATCTCCATAATTTGATCAAGACCTCGAATCCATATTAACAGATAATTTAAAAAATAAGCTACCCTGTGTATATTCCACAAGATAGCTTTATTTCCTTCTATTTGGAATTGAATTAATACTCCATTGTTGGATATTTACTTACTAACCGCAACCATTATCTGCGAAATACCTGCAAAAATATTTAAAATCCCTCCAAGTAATCCTACATAAAACATAAATCTCCAATACTGCCTACTGATTTTACCTTCACTATATTGGTGTTTTGATGAGTAGACTAGACCGAACATTACAATCGCTAAAGATAAAGGACCTAATCCAGGAATCATTATTTTTTTGTATAAATAGGACAGAGATGAAATGATGGTAATTATGGCGGCCAGCAACGTGGCGCCCCTGATCATTTTATATTTCACTCCCATCAGCCTCCTTTTATTTTAGACATAGTCACCATAATATAATTATGACAACTAACTTTCCTTTTATATCATTTCTTTACAGAATACTACCTTGAGCTGCCTCGAGACTCGATTAACTAATTGTTATATGTATCTACTCAATGATTTATTCTACATCACAATCTATTTTCCCTGCATTGTTAATAATTATTAATAGATTCTCCATGTAAGTTTCTTCAGCTGAGATTTTATGTGCAATTTTTTGCTACTATAATGTTCATAAAAATACCCCAAAATTAGATTTTGATCTAACTTTGGGGTTCACATCATTAAAACTCAGCAGACTTAACTGTTCTTGGGAATGGAATTACGTCTCTAATGTTTGACATACCCGTCAGGTACATTACAGCCCTCTCAAATCCTAATCCGTATCCAGCATGTTTAACTCCACCATATTTTCTAAGCTCAAGGTACCACCATAAGCTTTCTTTTTCGATGCCTATGTCTTCCATTCTCTTTTCTAATATATCTAATCGCTCTTCCCTTTGGCTTCCACCGATGATCTCACCAACACCTGGTACAAGTAAATCCATTGCAGCAACTGTTTTTCCATCATCATTTAGACGCATATAGAAGGCCTTAATATCCTTTGGATAATCAGTAACAAATACAGGCTTTTTAAATACCTCTTCTGCTAAGTATCTTTCATGCTCTGTTTGAAGATCTGATCCCCACTCTACAGGGTATTCAAAGTTTTTATCTGCATTTTTCAAGATTTCTATTGCTTCAGTATAGGTTACACGTCCAAAATCAGAGCTCACGATGTTTTGAAGTCTTTCTAACAGACCCTTATCAATAAAGCTATTGAAGAAGTTCATTTCTTCTGGAGCATGTTCTAGTACATATCTAATAATATATTTCATCATATCTTCTGCTAAATCCATGTTGTCATTTAAATCAGCAAAAGCAATCTCTGGCTCCATCATCCAAAACTCTGCAGCATGTCTAGTAGTATTGGAGTTTTCAGCTCTAAAGGTAGGTCCAAAGTTATACACATTTCTAAAAGCAAGGGCATATGCTTCAGCCTCTAGCTGACCACTCACTGTAAGGTTTGTTTCTTTACCAAAGAAGTCTTTTGAAAAATCAAGTTTTCCATACTCATCCTTTGGAAGCTTTTCTAAATCCAAAGTTGTAACTCTAAACATCTCCCCCGCACCTTCAGCATCACTGGCAGTTACGATAGGTGTGTTGACATATACGAAGTTTCTCTCTTGGAAAAACTTGTGGATGGCGAATGATAATAGGGAGCGAACTCTAAATACTGCTGAAAAAGTATTACTTCTTGGCCTTAAATGGGCGATTGTTCTTAAGTACTCAAAACTATGCTTCTTCTTTTGAAGTGGATACTCTGACTCTGAGTCTGCTTCTAATTTTATACTGGTTGCTTGAATCTCAAAAGGTTGCTTAGAGTTTGGCGTTTCTACTAATTTACCAACAACTTCTATAGCAGAGCTGATTACAAGCTTAGATAATTCTTTAAAGTTTTCATGGGAATCGTCGAATACGATTTGTAGGTTTTTGAAAAAGCTTCCATCATTCATTTCAATAAACCCAAAGTTTTTAGATGCTCTTACAGTTCTTACCCATCCAGAAACTTTTACTTCTTTTCCTAAATACTGACTACTGTCTTCTTTGTACATTTGTCTGATTAATGTAGTTTCCATTTTAACTGCCTCCTTTATAATTTTATACAAAAATAAAGTCTTCCATCCCATAAAAGGGACGAAAGACTATCTCTCGCGGTACCACCCTGATTGTCAATAAAGACCACCTTAAACCAGTACTAACATACTGTCCAATGCTAACGGTTCGGTTCCGTCTAAGTCTACTCTCTAAAAATACTCTATTATGTAAGTTCGCATAATTAGATTTCGGTTAGAAACTCCGAGATGTTCTTCAATATAGCTCTCGTATCGATCTCCCACTATCACCGACTCGCTAAAACTACCTTCTATATCTACTCTTCTCATCACAGTTTTTAATTTATTATGGAATATTATATTATTTAATTTATTATTTGTCAATTATTTAATAATTATTCTAAAAAAAGTTATTAGAAAAAAAGTTTTTAAGTATTAATCATCGTATATAAACTATTTATATAGATGTATGAGATGATAAAAACAAACCCATCAAAGAATCAATTTTCAATGGGTCATACATAGTTAATACCCTTAAATTATTTCAATACTTGAATCTCACTTTTTGCCAATTGCTTTTCAAGTGCGTTATGCTAGTATTCTTGTCATAGTTTACAGCTATAATACCTATAGATACCAGCCCAAGAGCCCCCAGCATATATGGGGTTAATCTCTCGCCGGGTATAAAAATAACCGAAAGCAATGCCCCAGATACAGGAACCATGAATTTATACAGACTAATCTCCCCAGCTTTGTTATGTCTCAATAGGGCATACCAAAGAGAAAAGGCAGTTGCTGATAAAAAGGCTGAATATAGCAATAGACCTAAAGCTACAGGGGTAAACTTCAGCCCCTCTCCCCCTAGACCAGTTAAACCCCATACAATCAATAGGATAGATCCCATTAACATCTGCCATGCTGTCACCAAGAATGGATTAACATGTTTGGTAAGGCTCTTAGCGATAATCATTCCCGTAGCATTCATCAAGCTGGCAAGAATCACATACCCCTCTCCCTTAAATACAAAGGATGTATCTAGTCCCTCTTTGCCACCATTCATAAGGATGATTCCAGCAAAACCAGCGATTAAACCAATGGTCTTTTTGCTATTAATCTTGTCATTATCATAAATAAAATGGGCAAAAATTACGACGAAAAAAGAACCCATAGAGGTTAATACCGAGCCCTTGATCCCTGTTGTGTTTCCTAGTCCGTTATAGAAGAAGAAATATTGTAAGGTCGTCTGTAAAATTCCTAAGACAATCAATTCTTTATAGAGCTTTTTCTCTACCTTTAGATTCTTCCTTAAGCCAAATGCAACTAAACCGAATAATAGCATAGAAGCTAAAAAGAATCGAAATCCTGCCAACAGGATTTTAGCACTAATATCCTCTGGACCAATCCCCAGTTCTAAATAACTGACCTTTAATACAGGAAATGCGCTTCCCCACAATAGTGAACATAAGAGGGCTAAGCCAACAATACTCCATCGGTTGGTTAATATTTTATGACTATCAAATCCTTCATTTTTGTTACTTTGATCGCTCATTTTATATTTTTTGATCTTTGTGTTTTTATTTTCCATGATGCGCTCCCTCTATAAGGACTTATATTTTCCCAATCATTCTACCGCAGGCCTCCATAGCTTCGATTACTGTTCCCCGAAGTCCCTTCTTCTCTAGAGCTGCCACACCTTGAATAGTGACACCACCTGGGGAGGTTACTGAATCCTTTAGTATCCCTGGGTGCATTTGCATTTCCAGTAACATTTTGCCTGTTCCGATTAAGGCTTGAGCTGCGTATTGATATGCTTTGTCCCTTGGAACCCCTTGTAGGACTGCTCCGTCGGCTAAAGCTTCTGCAAATAGAGCAATGAAGGCTGGACTACAACCGCTTATTGTTGTAACCATATCAACCATTGCTTCATTTATTACATCTACTTTACCAATACTACTTAGTAGATCCACCACTTGATTCAACTCATCTTCAGACACTTCTTTACTTCCGGTAGCCATCGTTAGCCCCTCACCTACTGCAACTGCCACATTTGGCATTATTCTAACGATTTTCTTTGGAGTTGAAAAATAGTGATTAATGTCAGCTATTGAAACACCGGCTGCCATCGAAACTAATATATGATGCTCCTCAACGAAATCCTTTATTTCATTAAGTACCTCCTGATAATTATCTGGCTTGACACTTAAGAAAACAATATCACAGTTCTTAACTAGCTCAACATTGTTTTCCCATATATTAACTTGCTTTTCATCAGCGAAAGCCTCCGCCTTACTTAGTGTTCTATTACTGATATAGATGTTTTCATTCATCCCAACAAAGTTAGCCACCAATCCAGTAACGATTGTTTGAGCCATTTTACCCACACCAATAAATCCAATTTTCTTTTCCATGCTGTCACCTCTTATATGAAATTTTATTCTCCCCACTGTTTTATGGGATTTTCCGTTATCACACGGTTTCCATTATATCTTATTCCCCTTATATATTCAAATTAATGAGTTGCATTTTTATGATACTTAATGAAATAGAATTACTACAGACTAAAGCAGACTGCCATTTAACAGTCTGCTTTATACTTATCTTATTTTATGCTTGATTACTCTGCCTGTAGTCCTGCTTGATTCAATAGATTCCATGGCTTATTGTAATGGGGTTGGAAGAAGAAATCCACAAATGCCAATTCATCCATTGTCATGTTGTTTTGAATACATACAGACACCGTATTAATACACTGGGTTAAGTCAGTCCTGGAGATAATTTGAGCACCTAATATTTTACGTGTACCTCTTTCGTAAACTACTTTTAATTTCGCTTGGTCATAGGTAGGCATGAACTCTGGTCTGTAATTATCTGTCACAGTTACCGTTTGAATGTCTAATCCTAGTTCCTTTGCCGAATGCTCAGTTAATCCTGTAGATGCAATGTTTTCTTCATATATTTTAATACCAGACGTTCCTTGGGTGCCCATGTATTTTGTAGTTGGTTTAACAAGGTTTCTAGCCACAAGCGTTCCCATACGTACTGCATTTGTAGCCAATGGAATATATGAAGATTCACCAGTAGGGTTGTAGATCACCGCACAACTATCACCAGCAGCGAAAATATCTTCTTTACTTGTTCTCATGTATTCGTCAATGATGATGGCACCATTACCTAGCATTTCTAATTGTCCTTTGAATAGTTCTGTATTTGGCCTGAATCCAATGCAAAGGATTACAAGGTCAGCATCGTATTCTCCATTACCAGTGATGACTTTAGTTACTTTACCATCTTTTCCTTCAAAACGACTCACCGTTTCACCTAATGCCAGCTTCACACCACGATCGGCAAATGCCTTTTCTGCAATATCTGTGAATTCTTTATCTAAATATCTGTTCAGAATACGTTCTTGACTGTCAATAAGGGTCACTTGCTTATCATTCATTTCAAATGCTTCCACCAACTCTACACCGATATATCCAGCCCCAACAACAACAATATTTTTTGCTTCTTTAGCTTTTTCAATAATTGTATTTGAATGGACATAGTTCTTTGATAATAGAATATTGTCAAGCTTGATTCCATCAATAGGTGGTACAATCGGCCAAGAACCTGTTGTGATAATTAATTTATCAAAATTGTCTTCGAAAGTTTCATTTGTTTCTAAATTATTAACAGTTAACGTCTTAGCATCTACGTCTACTGACACAACATCATGACGCATTTTAGTTTTCACTCCTAATGATGTTAATTCTTCTGGTGAAGAATAGAATAATCCTTTAGGGTCTTGTATAACGCCACCGACATATAACGCGATCCCACATGATAAAAATGAGATATTATCATTTCGTTCATATACTGTAACTTCTGCATCTGGATAAAGCTTTACTGTATTTAAAATTGCAGCAGTACCTGCATGTGTACATCCAATAACGGCTATTTTCATTGTTAATTGCCCTCCTAAAAAATATGATTTAATCCTAATATGTAGTTACCCTGACTGTGTAGAATTAATCACAGAGTTGATATTTATTCTCATTTTTATTGTCTTCATTATTTTCCTATAACTCGCTCAATCATTTTGCCTCTTTAAATAATTTCCCCCGTCTCTTGCCTTATATACCTCTTTATAGGTTAATTTAATGGCAAAAAAACAGACTATAGATCGTATAGTCTGAGGGAATGATTTTTACAATAATAGCCAAGATATAGACGCTAGAATGGATTCGTCTTTCTCCATCCTTTTTCTTGCCAATATTTTTTGTCCAGGTTCCCTTCTGGGTATCCTTGAATCACACGTTTCATCATACCGAAGATCATACGGGTGAAAATATGGGGAAGAAGTTGATCTCTCCCTTTAACCCTTTTATAAAACCTCCGAGCATTCCTAATGATTCGTTTTTCAAACTTCAACTGCTTTTTCAGACTCATTTCTTCCCAATCCTTAGCAAATAGTGTAAATCCAGCTTTATAGATTCTTTTAACTCCCCAATAGCGGAGATTTCTTTCAATGGGATTCATGGCTTTTCCAGTACCTGCTCCTGCTGTCGTGGAAATAATCTGTGCCACCTTTGAAAACATTTCCTCCATTGGTCTATGGGGGATAAACATATGGGCTAAATGATCTAGCAATGCTTTCATCTGAGCAGATTCAGCCAATACATACACTGGTGTTGTTAATATTAGTCCATCAGCCTCTTTCATGGCTTCTTTGATAGGCTGAACAAAAGAAGCATGGGGGCACTGATCCTCACCTTTTTCAAAACAGACAAAACAACCGCAACAATAATGGGGCATATCCCTATGAAGGAAAAACTCTGTAAATTCTACCTCTCCAAGTCTTTTCATTTCTTCTTTAAAACATTCTGTGACTTTATATGTATTACCTTTTCGAGGGCTACCATGTAGTATACAGATTTTCATCTTTTAACACCTCCAAAGTTTTAGGAGTTTTTAAAAACCTAATACCGTCAATATAATCACCGCGGGGATTAATAGAACTCCCGCAACCCACCAGTATCCAAATTTAACTACTTCATCAGGGGTCATTTCCTTAGCACTCTTTGATTTAATTACCCCAGTTAATGTTAATAGAGATATTAAAACAACTGCACCTTGTATAAAAGCAGTGGTACGCAGTAAACTTCCCTCTTTTAGGTAAAGTACCCACAGTCTTGAAATACCTGAGATGCCAAGAGCAATCATTTGGGGGTTTTCATTTGTCACTGGTTTCACTTTTTTAAACCCATTAAATATAGTCATCAAAGCAAAGGCTAGTGTAATATCACCAATAATATTTAGCATTATTACTAAGTCAAAACCATTTCCTTCAGCAACAATCATGAAGTTCCATAAAACATTTAAAATAGCAAAGATTCCAAAACCTATATACCTTCTCTTGATACTCAAGGAACATCCCTCCCTCAGAAATAATTAATTTATTTTACTTCATTAAGTCTTTTTAACAACTCATCTAAATCCCACACAAATATGTCCACCAGTGCCTTCTGTCCTTTAAGAGATTGGAGCATTTGTTTTTTCACTGTACCACCAAGGTATCTATAAAACTTATTTGAAGGTACATCATACCAATTATAAACAATACATTCCATAAACCCATACCCAATAAATTCTTCTACCACAGTTTTCATTAGTTTAATACTGATTCCCTTCCCCCTGTAGGCTTCATTTACAAACAAATAGTTGATTTCTACACCTTTAGAACTATCCTCTTCCTCTGCAATACTAGCTCCTATGTATCCTACAAATTGATCTCCATGAAAGGCACCATACATTCGTCTAATATCATCAGTTTCGTCATTAATCCATATTAATATGTTTTCCAATGTCTCCTCTTTATTAAATACATCAGGAGGAACCACTCCAGCATAATCCTTATTCCAACACTGAATGTTTAATTCAACAGCCATTTCTATTTCTTTATTTGATAATTTTCTTATAATCATTACCCGCCACCCCTTCTAACTCAATAAGAATTTTGAATCGTTACTTAACAGTTATCCGATGGATTGTATTTATTGCTTATGATTAAATATCCATATAAATCCATTATACATTAATAAGAGTATAATGCCTATAGGATTGATGAATTAATTGATCTATTACAGAATCTATCAATAAAGGATCACCCATCAGATGAAGCAAGTGCATTGTTTAAAAATGAAGAAATGCTTATATCATTGATTTTAGTTTAAAAGAAAAACTTGTTGTATGGCTATTATGTATTCTTATTGACAAATTGCATTTCATGATTCAATCAATATTTAAAAAAACAGCAGCTCAAATGAGCTGCTTTAATAACAGTTAATCAATCTATAATATTGTATTTTCTAGCTTTAAAAGCTACTGTTTTATGAGTAATTCCTAAGGCTTTCGCTGCCTTATTGAAGCTTCCAAACTGATCTAATGCCTTTTGAATTATAGCCTTTTCATAATCTTCTAGCGTTGCCATTTGGCCATTACAATCTACATTAATTAATGAATGATCTGCCCGCTTCTCAAAGTGTGTTCCATAAATATGGGATATGAATGGAGGAATATCATTTAATGTGATTGTATCTCCTTCGACTAGTACCATTAATCTCTCCATTAGATTTTCTAGTTCTCTAATATTTCCTGGCCACTGATACTGATGAAAAGCATCAATCACCTCTTGGTCGATTGTTTTTGCAGGAATACCTGTTTTACCTTCAATTTTCTTCATAAAACCATCGCAAAGGCCTAAAATGTCCTCTTTTCTTTCTTTTAATGAAGGCAAATGTACGGGTACTACATTTAATCGATAGTATAAATCTTCTCGGAATCTCCCTTCCTTAATGAGCTCCTCTAGATTACGATGGGTTGCAGCAATTATACGAAGATTACACTGAATCGTCTCATTACCGCCGACTCGTTCAAATTCCCTTTCCTGTAGCACTCTCAATAACTTCACCTGCATTTCTAAAGGCATATCACCAATTTCATCTAGAAATATTGATCCTCCATTTGCCTGTTCAAATTTTCCGATCTTTCTCTTGACAGCCCCAGTAAAGGCCCCCTGTTCATGACCAAATAATTCTGACTCTAATAGTGTAGCTGGTATCGCTCCGCAATTTATCTTTATATAGGGCTTGTGGGCATGTTGACCAGCCTCATGTATTGCCTTTGCCACCAACTCCTTGCCAGTACCACTTTCTCCAATGATTAAAACCGTAGAAAGGGTTTTTGCTGCTCTAGATGCTATTTCTAGAGATTCCCTTAGTAATGTACTTTTCCCAGTAATACTTTCAAATGCTTCATCTATGGCTTGCTTTTGCTGTGTATTAGAATAAATCTCTATCGTATCAACCTCTCCTAGGGCTTCCTCTCTGTAAATTGAAATGATTCCATTATATTGATTATCAACCATTAATGGAGATGCTGAAGCACTGATTTTCTTGTGATAAATAGGAAGACTCAAAAAACCTTGTATTTTTTTGGTGTTTTTAATAGAAGACAGAACGATGTCATCATTGGGTACATGGAAAATGCTTTTACCGATTAAGGCAAAGTTACTGACACCAAACATTCTTTCATAGGAAGGATTAACATACTCAACTCTTCCTGTAGAATTTATGATCAATATTCCGTCCAATAAATTATGAAACAGATCTCTATATGAAAATCCTTCTATTTCTTGGGATACGCTTTTATTGTAGTTTAAGTGGGTAACATTTGCTCTCTTCATTATTTTCCCCCTTTACATACTTCTTGTAGCAATAATGTCTACCTCTAGCCCCAGTAGATTCTTAATAATGATATCACCAACTTTAATTGGTCCATCAACTTCTACCTCTTCAAGGCGTTTCATACACTCAAAAATTTTATCTTTAGGGATTGCATCACTGGTTCTAACAGGTAAACGATTCAAGTGGGCCTTCTTTACTTTCACTGTAGAAGTAACCATTCTTGTTGGATTGGTCATTTCTTTAATACCATATTTTTCTCCCCTTGGACATTTGTTCCCTGTTACAACATACTTAGTCACCCCATTGGTAATTGTCTCTATTTCCATTTTGCATCCCATGGGGCATGCAATACATATCATAGCTGTTTTACACATACTTATACCTCCTCTACTTGAAGGGCCACTGTTATCTCTTTGCCCGTAATGCCTTCTAAGTCTTTAGCTGATAAAGTAATTGATTCCATCTCACCTGGAGCTAAATGAGATTTCTTGATACTTTTGATCAATCTATCATTCTCTGCGATAATCAGTTTTGCACCGTGGTATACATTATCTACTCTAAGCATTAAATCAAGCTTACCTTCTACATTTTTTATTCTTATTTGCTGAGGTACAATATACCTCACACCTTTCCCGGCTATTGTTACAATTGGCTCTACTTTACTAACTAGTTGATTTCGTACATATTTTGCTGCATTTTTCCCAGCTCTTCTACTTTCCTCCGTCACCCAATCTACTAAATCATGGACATGAACGACATTTCCACAGGCAAATATTCCTTCGATAGATGTTTCCATAGATTCATTGACTACTGGGCCTCCAGTTATTGGGTCTAATTCAATACCCGCACTTTTTGAAAGCTCATTTTCTGGAATTAACCCAACAGATAACAGTAACGTGTCACACTTAAATCTTTCTTCTGTTCCAGGTATCGGTCTACGTTTTTCATCCACTTGGGCAATTTCAATTTCCTCTACCCGATCTTTACCTATAATATTGGTTACAGTATGACTCAATAATAGTGGGATTTCAAAATCATCAAGGCATTGGACAATATTTCTTGTTAATCCGCCTGAAAAAGGTAGCAACTCTACAACTGCATGAACCTTTGCACCTTCTAGAGTCATCCTTCTAGCCATAATTAGTCCTATGTCTCCAGACCCTAAAATAACTACATCCTTACCCACCATATAGCCTTCCATATTAGCAAATCTTTGAGCTGTACCCGCTGTAAAAATTCCCGACGCCCTTGTGCCTGGAATATTAATGGCTCCCCTCGTTCTCTCTCTACAACCCATGGCTAGTATAACTGCTTTAGCTTCAACCTTTAAAAAACCATCAAGGGTATTAATCATGCTTACTTGCCTATCCTCTGTAATATCTAATACCATCGTATCAAGTTTGTATTCAATCCCTTGCTTCTTCAGTTCATCTATAAAACGCTCTGCATATTCAGGTCCAGTTAGTTCTTCCTTAAACACATGAAGTCCAAAACCATTATGAATACACTGCTGTAAGATACCACCTAATTCTCTATCTCTTTCTATAACAAGAATATTGTTAACACCATTGTTTTTAGCCTCTATTGCAGCGGCTAATCCAGCTGGTCCTCCTCCTATAATAACCACTTCATAACTTATCACTTTTGTACCCCCTTTAATTGTCCAGCGAAACTGCAACCAGTTGACTAGAATGCTCTTGATTTTTATTTGATTTTGTTGGTCCAGTTAAAATGTAGGATTCCTTACTATCCTTTACGATAGAGGTAATATCAACATTCAATTCACGAGCTAAAATTTCCATTACCCTAGGTCCACAAAAGCCTCCCTGACATCGCCCTGCTCCTGCTCTAGCTCTTCTTTTTATCGCATCAAGGTTTGTTGCTCCTGCCTTACGGTTAATGATATCTACAATTTCTCCCTCGGTAACGCTTTCACATCGACAAATAACTCTTCCGTAACGAGGATCTCTTTGAATAAGTTCAGCCTTTTCTTCATCAGATAACACCATAAAATTGATATTTGGTCTTCTAGTTGGATTGAAGGATAGATTTAAATCAAATCCTCCAGCAATACCAAATAGCAACTTAGTAACCATTTCCCCAATGGCAGGTGCGGCAGATAATCCTGGGGAATCAATAGCGGCAACATTGATAAATCCCTTAGACTCCTTTGATTCTTCAATAAAAAAATCATTCGTCGCTACTTTTGCCCTTAATCCTGCGAAGGAAGTAATTACTGTATGGAATGGAAAATTAGGTACAACGCTGTTGGTCTTTTCTTTTAAAGATTGTAGCCCTTCTTTAGTAGTTTCTGTTGCTTCTGGGTCATCAATAAAATCAGAAGTCGGCCCGATCAGTAAATTCCCATGGACTGTTGGCAGTACCAATACCCCTTTGCCATGCTTTGTTGGTGTTTGAAAAATCACTCGCTTGACATAGTCACCAACACTTTTATCAAACAAATTATATTCTCCTCTATGGGGGAGTATTTTAAAACTCGGTGTATTCACCATGTTATTAATTTCATCAGCAAATAGTCCAGCACAATTTATGATGTACTTTGTTTTTAGCCTTTGATCACCAGCAGTTACTAAAAATCCTTCTTCATTTTTTTCAATTGCGGTTACAGATGTATTTAAAAGAATCTCAACACCATTTTCAGCTGCATTTTCAGCTAGGGCAATAGCCAACTCCCAAGGTCCAACTATCCCTGCCGATGGAGCATACAATGCCCCCATAATTTCGTCACTTAAATTTGGTTCCATTTCTTTAACTTGTTTCTTGTTTAGGATTTTCAAGTTAGGTACCCCATTATCTACTCCCTCCTGATATAGCTCATTTAGTGTAGACATATCTTCTTCATTAAAACCTACTACAAATGATCCAATTCTTCTAAATGGTACTCCTAGCTCATTGCATAAATCTTCATACATGGCATTCCCTGCCACATTTGTTTCAGCTTTTAACGTTCCCCTTTTTGCATCATAGCCAGCATGGACGATTGCACTATTTGCCTTTGTAGTACCATTGGCGATATCGTTTTCCTTATCTACAATAATTGTTTTAATTTGATATTTAGAAAGTTCCCTTGCTATGGCTGTTCCAATAATACCTGCACCTATAATAATTACATCATACATGTCATCCACTCCTCCGATATTTAATATTTCGAACACAAAAAAGCCACACAAAACTCACCCATCGTTAAACAGGTTCTTTTGTGTGGCTCTCAAAGTCTCAGCCAATATTATTTACTTAGTTCTATTATATCATTAATGCTAGAAATTGTAAATATATATTCTATTCTTCCTCTTCCCAATTCATTGACCGTTCAACAGCTCGCTTCCAGCCCTTATATAACTTAGCACGCTTATTTTCTTCCATTGTAGATGTAAAGCTTCTGTCCACACTCCATTTATTAGCAATTTCTGATTTATCTGACCAGAAACCTACTGCTAGACCTGCTAGGTAAGCTGCTCCTAAAGCTGTAGTTTCTGTGATCATTGGACGATCCACATCTACATTAAGAATGTCAGATTGGAACTGCATTAAGAAGTTATTTGCTACAGCACCACCGTCAACCTTCAATGCCTGTAGATTAATACCAGAATCATCTTGCATTGCCTCTAAAACATCTCTTGTTTGATAAGCGATAGATTCGAGAGTTGCTCTAACTAGATGCTCAGCCTTTGCCCCTCTAGTTAAACCAACAATCGTACCCCTTGCATACATATCCCAGTAAGGTGCTCCCATACCAACAAATGCAGGTACTACATAAACACCATTAGAATCTTGAACCTTAGTTGCAAGATATTCAGTTTCACCAGCATCACGAATGATCTTCAACTCATCTCTTAACCATTGAACAGATGCACCGGCTACGAAGATACTACCCTCCAATGCATACTCAACTTTTCCATCAACTCCCCAAGCTAATGTAGTTAGAAGACCGTTTTTGGATGGCACAAATTTGTCGCCAGTATTCATTAACATAAAACATCCTGTACCATAGGTATTTTTAGCCATTCCTGGCTCAAAGCATGCCTGACCAAATAATGCTGCTTGCTGGTCACCAGCAGCTCCTGAGATTGGGATATCAGCTCCACCAAAGGTTTCATGATCTGTATGTCCGTAAACATAGCTCGATGGCTTAACTTCTGGTAGCATTGAAGTAGGAATATCTAACTCTTTAAGAATTTTTTCATCCCATTTTAACTCTTTAATATTAAAGAGCATAGTTCTAGAAGCATTAGAATAATCAGTAACGTGTACCTTTCCTCTTGTTAGGTTCCAGATTAACCAAGTATCGATATTACCAAATAATAATTCACCCTTTTCTGCCTTTTCCCTTGCCCCTTCAACATTATCAAGTATCCACTTAACCTTTGTTCCAGAAAAATATGCATCTACTACTAATCCAGTATTGTTTCTAATATACTCCTCTAGACCTCTTCTTTTTAAATCATCACAAATATTAGCTGTTCTTCTACATTGCCAAACGATTGCATTGTATACTGGTTTACCAGTACTTTTTTCCCAAACTACAGTTGTCTCTCTTTGATTTGTGATACCAATCCCTGCAATTTCAGAGGGTTTGATACCTTTTTTCTCTAGAACTTCTCTTGCAACTCCACTCTGAGTTCCCCAAATCTCCATTGGATCATGCTCTACCCATCCAGCCTTTGGATAAATCTGCGTAAATTCCTTTTGTGAAGTTGCAACAACGTTACCATCATGATCGAAAATAATTGATCTTGAGCTTGTAGTTCCTTGGTCTAGGGCCATAATATATTTTTTCACAATGATTCCCCCTTATATTCTTATCAAAGTATTCATTACTATCAAAACTTTTTTAACAAAGTCAGCCTAGAATTTAAGGTTGACTCTGTTAATATGATTTATTAATTATGCCATAAAAGAAAGAATTAGTCCTCCGATACTTCCTCCGATTAAAGCATAAAATAAGTTTACTAAACCCTTTGATACATTATCTCCCGAAAGAGCAGAAGCTACAAATAGACCTGCACCAGCGGCAAATGCCATATCTACCCAAGCTGCACCTGATTGAAACATCAAGCCTACTCCATGGTTTAAAGTCCAAGCTGTACCTACAATAAAGCCAGCAGCCATATATCCTCCTGCGGCTCCCCACAAGTCACACATCTTACCCCATAATAACCTAATTAAAAACGGAAAAATAAATCCACCTGCTACTGTTGCAATTGCTAATTGTATTGTCATAATTTTTTCCTCCCCTCTAAATTTAAACTCCCCTTAAGCGGCTTCCTTTGCTACTTCCTTATCTCTTTCTGCCCAGTATTTCTCCACCTTAAATGCTGCAAAACCACCTAATGCTCCTCCCAAGATCACTAAGCCCAGTGTTGGTAGTGAGTCAATGCCAACTTGTATCCCGTTTTCAAAAACCCCCCTCATAAATCCAGCCATACCTATACCACAGGCCATGTCAACAAATGCTCCGTCATTATTGATTAGTCCAAGATAATGATTCATTAACCACATTGTTCCAATAATAATTAATCCTGCAAACCATCCCCCGATGATACCACCCTGCTCAACAAATGCTCCCCATACTGACATGACAAACATTCCAGCAATTGCTGTACCAATCATTGTACTTACATGTTTCATAAAATAATTACCTCCCCACATATTATTTTTTTGTTATTTATAATACAAGGCTGATTATGCCTTGATTATTACGTTTTGTAAACGTTTGCAAGTAACTCATTTTTTAACCAAGCGTTTAAAAAGAAACTACAGTTCCCAAACTCCTTCATTACTGGATGAAACTCCAATAGCGCCTGCTTTCAATATATCAATTACATCATCCTTGTCTATAATTAAACCACCAGCAATAACAGGAATACGTGTTTCCTCTATAATTCTTTTTACTACTTTAGGCATCACCCCAGGCAATATTTCTATTGCATCTGGTTTTGTTGACTGGATATTTTTGATTGCTGTATCAAGAGATAGTGAATCTAGGATGAAGACCCTTTGAATGGCAAAAATATGCATATCCTTCGCTAATTTGATCAAATTACTTTTTGTCGTAATGATACCATCTGGGCTAATTTGGTCATTAATATATTTTAATGCAATCGCATCTTTAGAAAACCCATCCATTAAATCTAGATGAATATAAATATCCATCCCATTTTCCTTTACTCTCTTAACAATCTCTTTTAGGTTAAGAATGTTTCCAGTTAGTAAAAAAATCATCTCACTGGGGGATTGAATAGCCGACTCAAACTTTGATAAATCATTTACAGCTGCAATAATGGGGTTATTTTGTATCCTAGAATAAAATTGATTTGCCAAATATATCTCCTCCCTACTATTTTTAGTATGCAACTATCGTGCCAATTTTCAGAATTATCCAGCTATTGAATTTTCCTTAGTGGACTACTTCAGGGGTTGTACATTTTTACCAAGCAAGCAGTGTTTTAGATAATTACTTTGGTAAATAGGTACAACCCAAGACAAATTATCCATTAATTCTTACCACATATGCATTAGGAAAAGAGCTTATCCATAATTAGAGTTTAGTTATATATATTAATGTACTTGTAGTTTAACTACTAATTTTTAAAAAATATCAGAAAATTAGAAATATTGCACCCTGTTATATACTTTACTCTATTATAAACCCTTTGCTATCTGACTACAATAGAACGAATTATCCCCCTGCACAAGAATATAGTCAATTGCTTTTTTGGTATGTAAAAAGGAATGATGATGGGAGCAATACTTATCCACAATCATTCCTTCTCTAAACAACTTTGTTTTTAGTAATATTTTCAACATATTTTTAAAAACTTTATAGTACTTCACAATTAATTTCATTTAGGGCCTTGTCCATATATATATGGATACAGTACAAGCAATGGCAAAAAGCATCAGCTTTAGAAAAGTTTTATCAATAACGAATAATGCTGTACATCCTATAGATACCCATAATAAAAAGATTGCTCTCTTTTTTACCTTTAGCGGAATCTTTTTACTGGAGAGATAGTCGTTTACATAGGGACTTAAGTACCTATTAGAGAGCACATAATCATAGAAACTTTTACTGCTCTTCATAAAGCATGAAAGGGATAGTAAAAGGAAGGGTGTGGTAGGGACAATTGGTAATAAGATTCCGATCACTCCCAAAATTAGACTAATCACCCCTATAATTATTAATAAAATTCTTTTCATGTTATCGACAACCTTTTACTTTTTAGTATCAATTTCCTTTACAATTTTACCAATAAGGTCTTGAACTTCAAATCCGCCTCGTTCACTAATCATCTCCAATGTTGCAACAAAAGACATTGTCTTAAAGATGATTGGATTCTTTAGTTTGCTAAATTTAGGTGATAATTCAAATAGAAAATCTTTAATAAAAGGATATTTCTTTACTACATCCCCAATAATCGTTTCTTTTGTAATGTTGTACTCGTTTTTCACTTCTATAATTTCTAATTTATCTTTACTATCTTTGTCTACTTTACTTTCATTTTTATCTTTCTTATCTTCTAACGCTTCCTCTTTTTTGTTACTCCAAGATAAAAGCCGTTGACTACCCTCTAGGCTCCTGATACGGGTAACGTCCTGCATCATTTCTAGTACACCTCTAAAGTTTCCACCCTCATCACGAACAGCATTGTAAATAATATAGATGAATTTCCCACCAATCTCCAACCAGAACTCAGCTTCATCCTGCTCTCCATTTCGAAATGCACGGATGATTTCCTCGACAGTACCAACACTTTCCCTTGGGTGGCAGTTTTGTACCTTTCGTCCTATTACACCAGCACTTCTTGGGAATACCCGATGCTTGGTATCACTATAAAATTTGACGATTTCATTTTCATCCACATATGATAAATCCACCTGTAGATGTTTGAAGATTAGATTGATCTGTTCTAGTGTTAGCTTTCCTTGACTAACATCTAATACTTCATCATTTGATGTTGAATTAAGAACTCCGTGTTTTTCAAGCACAAGCGCTAAATCCTTTAACAATTCTTTATCTGAAGAGTCTGTGGGTATTTTGTCAATATTATTTCCATAGGATTGTGGTTGTTCTATGAGACAATAACCGATTTCGTCGTCCCCTTTTCTCATTTCTACAAAATCCTCATCAGTTAGAAGATCCATAGAAGTAGGATAAAGGATCTCCTCCTCTTTTACCATCATATCCTCTACCATTTCAATGACTTCACCTTGAATACTTAAAAATTGCTGGTCTTCATCCGCCTCCATGTAACCCTTCGCTTGTTTGATAATATTTCTAATATTATTCTCCAGTGTCCACATCACCTTTGAAGGCTTATCAAATCCCTTAGCCTCTAAAGCAGGGTACAATTGATTTTGTTTCCTAGCAAAATGAATATTGATGTTTTCTAGTTTATCATAGAGTTCAGCCCATTGATTTTTAATAAGCTTCTTTTCTTTAAGAACTTTCATTTCACTAAGAACTTTTCTAATGGCAACTACTTCATCAAGATATGTTCTAATAGGATGTCCTTCTGGTAGCTCTAATTTGTTACTTACTAAAATTCCATCAAAAATTTCTAATATCTCTTCCATTCTTTCTGCTAATTCATCATCTGATATACCGTACTGTTGAAGATATTGTTCGCAGATGGCAAACTCCTGAGGGGTTACTTCATTAAAAGATTCCCTCATTTCTTTTTTAGCATTTTCTAAAGAAATTTTTCCCTTTAGATAATTAAGCTTAATCCACATAATTTTCTCGATTTTTTTATTATCTAAATTTAAGTACTCTCCCATCTTTATCTTACCCAATTCTTCCCTTGGAGTAAAGTAGACATGGTATTCTTCTTCGTTAGTTTTTTCTACATATCTGTCAAATCCCTTTGATTCCATCATTTTATACATTGGGAAAGGCTCGAAATCTTTGATAACGTGTATTCCTTCATTTGGTTTTAAACCCGCAACTGCCTTAGTAATGCAATCCCTAAAGGATTCATGCTCTTCTCTACCATCAATCGTAATGTAGGTTATTTCTTTTTTCATATTAAATCACCCTTTCTAATAAAATTAAATTTATATGATTAGTCTTAATTATGATATACCTGGTTTTTCTGATAATATATTTCCTAAACAGGAAATCAAACGAATGATAATGTTTCTCATATATAATTTATACCACTTATCAATGTCTTACTCTGTGATTGAGGTCACTTAATCGGCTAATTCCCAAAATTTTTTAAATCAAAAAAGTTGGTTAAGAACATTTTAAATTTCTTAACCAACTATAGCTTTGTGAATATATTTTATTTTTAGGTTGATTCAATAGTTAATTACTTAAATCTAGTGTAATAAATTAACTCATGCTTTTTATTAAATCCAATTTTTTCATAAAGGTTGATTGCCTTTTCTTCACGGCTATTTACGCAAAGAATGATTTCTTCGATACTTTCAAAAGAAAATAACCATTGCACCGCCATTGTTATGAGTTTAAAACCTATCCCTTTCCCCCTATTTTCTTCCTCTACAGCAAAAAATTCTATACTACCCTCGCCAAATTCTGGCATTGCTTCCACGTGAATATAGCCTATAAATTGACCTTCTTCAACATAGATAAATACTTTTTTATGAGGGCTAATTCTATCAACAATTTGTTGCCCATTATAGTATGTATTAGGAAATACCCTATCATGAAGTATTTTCATATCATTTTGATATTTTGGTGTCAACTCCTCTATAGAAGTTACCTGCTGTTTTATAACATCCTTTTTATGATATTTGAGGATATTTAATTCAGAATTTTTTTTAAATCCCTTTGAAATTGCAAAATCAATACATCTTATATTTTTCTTATTTAGGAACATACTGATGGTTTCAATCTCAGGTGGGATTCTTTCTAATATTTTAGTCCATAGATTTTCTACGATATCCCATTTTGATTCTAATGTAAAAGGTCCCCACATTTCTACGTTAGTATTTTCAATGTCAACATCGATACCTACTACTCCTACAATTACACCATTTTCTACAGCTATTACAAAACTATCTTCAAAAGCCAGATCAGTTAGGTCTTCTTTAATCGAATATGCTATTTCTTCAGTAACATCACCACAATAACCAATATGATTTTCTACTTGACTATTGAGTACCGCAATAAACTCACTTATTTTGTTAATTTCTTCAGATATTGGTTTACGATATACTATACTGATCTCCATTCCCTATCTCCCTCTTTCTTTTGCTGCATTTTTAGTTTTTCTATGTTCTCTTCGCCATCCATGCTTCAATTTCATCTGCTCTTTGTATAATTGTATCCCCCTAATACGATTCTATGTTATGGTTCAAACACTATTAATTTGTACTCTATCTGGCTATTAAATAGAGGTTAGGCTAATATTTTCCCTATATAATACTCATCTACAGATACTCCATCAATTAAGCAAGATTTCTCTTTTGTTCTCTCAATCTTAAAACCCATTTTCTTATAAAGATTTATTGCATTTTCATTGCTAGACAAAACAGTTAATCCAAGCCTACTAATCTCATGATCGATTGCCCATTGATTCAGTTCTTCAAGCAATCTTCTACCAATTCCCTGACCCGATAAATATCTAGTAAACCTATTACAACAGTCGCACTATGTCTATTAACGATTACATTTCCTTCTTAAACTCTATTATTGATCCATTATAGTAGACCAATTTAAAAAACCTTGAGAGTTCCCATTACTATTTAATAATATATAAATTTCCTTATCTATTGGCAAATCCCTTCATTTTTTTCCTTTTTATTTCAATAAAAATCTTCAACTTATATAACTTCTATTATCTTTTTTGACCTACTTTCCTAGGAAACATAAGCACCTAATCCTAATACGATTAAAGAAGAAACTGCAGTTGCTATACGTTTGTTTCGTTACAATTAAAAAGAACCTAGTTGTAATCAACCAGGTCAATAAGATTAAATCCAATTGAAAGATTAAGTATCTATTTTTTTTGAAAAACCCGTTCCAAAACTTCCCCATCACACTGATAAAAATCTAGCCCTAGTATCTTCGCCATCGTAGGCGCAATATCCACCATCTCCATTGGGCCAAGATGATATCCCTTCTTGATATCCCTTCCAGCCACAATAAAATTGCATTTGTAGTTTGGCTTTTCTGGTGAATATCCATGGGTGGCGTACTTGATTCCTGCTTCTAGAAAATTTTCCACTGTAGGCAGTTTAAGAGCATCATCAAAGGCATAGCCGACCTTGGCCTCAACAACGTACTTGATGTCCTTATGTCCACGTAAGGTCTCCAATACTGAGGAACCATAGATTTCATCTATACCATATTTCTCTGTCTCCATAGCATCATTTAAGATATCGATGGCGATCCGTTCCGCTTCTGTATCCCCATCTTTGATATGAAGATATGCATTTCCACCAGTACTCTGAAGGTATGCTCGCCATTCCATCCTTCCCTTTTCTTCATAGATTAGTCCTTTATCCTTTAGTAGATTATTTAGATGCACCATGCAATCTACGTTGAAATGTCCATGATCCCCCAAAACCATAATTACCGTTTCATCTTGAATCTTAGCCTTTTCAACAGCTTTGATGATATCCCCAACCCTTTTATCCAGCCGAGCTAGGGCAACCTTTACCTCTTTCCCATCTATTCTATGATGATGCTTAGCGTTGTCCAACTCAATAAGATGCACCATCAATAAATTGGGTTTTCTTCTTTTAATGGTGTCTGTCGTCAATAGGGTAATGTAATCATCCAATTGGTGTTGTTTAAATCCCGCTCTATATCTCCCAAGTCTGAGTTCAAGATCAAGGCAGTAAAGGAGATTTCCAGTCTTCAAAAGTTTGAGGACTTGATTTTCTTTTTTAATGGCTTTTACTTCTGGTAAATTATATTTAATGGTAGACTTACCCGTAACAGGCCACAGGAGTCCTGCTGTCGTCAGCTTATTTGCCTTTGCTAGGTCATATATCGTTGGGACTTGAACATCCTTTTGATACCAATACCAGTTCCGCTCCTTCTCTGGTACAAAGGGTTGAAAAGGATGATTGTGGATAATGCCATGTTTGTTAGGATAGACCCCCGTTACCATTGTTGTATGAACTGTATATGTGAGGGTTGGGAAAACACTCTTTAGCTCTCTACTAGAGCTGCCGTTGTTAATTAAGTAGGATAAGTTCGGTAACTTTTTTGCCTCTTCCCAATGATCCTCTGAAAAGGCATCTATAGAGATTACTATTAGATGCTTCGCCATTTTATCCTCCTCCTCTACTTTGTTGTTTCCATTTATTTATAACTCATTTGCTATATTCTATTATATAGCATTCTACATTTATTAATATACATATAAACATAAAGTCTTAAAATGGTAATAGACTACTTTAACGAGAAAGCTGTTGTATTGGATATTAAGTTATTAAGTAAGAATAGATATTTACTAAACAGGATTAGGTATTAATTTTTTTTATTGTTTTTTAGGTTTGTTGTTTCCAAATCATCTTGATTCATGAAAAATTTTCTGCTATACTGAGGTTGTAAATAGGGAGTAGCTACGGTCCACACCGTGTGAATATCGTCATCACGACTGATTCAGTCCGGTATTCACAGTAAATAGCGAGACTTTTACCAAAATATTGGTTTAAGGCTTGCTTTTTTTGTTCAAAAAAACAAGCCCGTGCCTACAAATTTAAAAGGAGTGGTTAAACAATGTATCTGGATTTTTTGACTCAAGGTATAATGGCCTTTACTTGGCAACAAGCGGTCATGTGGCTGATTGGTGCAACCCTTATTTACCTGGCTATTAAAAAAGATTACGAACCAGCTTTATTATTACCAATTGGTTTTGGTGCAATTATCGTTAATATTCCATTTTCCAATGCCATTACACAAGTTATTCCTGGCTATGGTGAGATTGAAGGAATTATAGACTATTTATTTAAAGTGGGTATTGCATCAGAGGTCTTCCCTCTATTGTTATTTATCGGGATTGGTGCTATGATTGACTTTGGACCCCTTTTATCTAATCCGAAAATGATTTTCTTCGGAGCTGCGGCTCAGTTTGGTATATTTGGAACCCTATTACTGGCAGTTATGTTGGGGTTTGGTATAAAGGATGCAGCCTCTATTGGGATCATAGGTGCAGCCGATGGTCCAACATCCATTTTCGTAGCAAATTACTTTAAAAGTCAATACTTAGGAGCCATCACGGTGGCGGCCTATTCCTATATGGCACTGGTTCCCATTATTCAACCCTTTGCCATTAAACTGGTAACTACAAAGGCTGAAAGACAAATCCGTATGCCTTATCATGCAAAGGAAGTATCTAAGACTGCTAAGATATTATTCCCTATAGGAGTGACTATAGTGGCAGGCTTTATAGCGCCAACCTCTATTTCTCTAATTGGTATGCTGATGTTTGGTAATCTTATGAGGGAAAGTGGCGTGTTGAATTCCCTATCTAAGACAGCTCAAAATGAGCTTGTTAACCTCATTACCATTCTACTGGGAATCACTATTGCATCTAAGATGAAGGCAGTTGATTTTGTAACACTTGAAACCTTTATCATCATCGCTCTTGGATTAGTTGCCTTTATCTTTGATACTGTTTTTGGAGTTCTATTTGTTAAGTTCTTAAACCTATTTACCTCCAACAAAATTAACCCTATGGTGGGGGCTGCAGGGATTTCTGCCTTCCCTATGTCGGCTAGGGTAATTCATAAAATGGCATTGCAGGAGGATAAACAAAACTTTATCTTGATGCATACTGTTGGTGCCAACGTTGCAGGACAAATTGCATCTGTTATTGCTGGTGGATTAATTATTTATCTTGTACGATAGGATAGGAGGTCTATAATTATGAATATGGAAGAAGTTTATATATCGTTGAAGGTTATGGGGGCTGGTATGACAGGAATTTTTGCAACCCTATCAATCCTATATGTATTTATCATTTTACTGGTTAAGACATTTCCGTTGAAGAAGTCTCAAAGCCCTACTGAAGAATAATATCATAACAAAGTTAAACCCAAAGGAGAATTTCCCCCTCTCTTTTGGGCTTTTTTATTTTAAACGCAATTTATTAAGATATCTAGTATAAAAATTTACCTTGATGTAAATACCAATATCAGAAGGAGAGGATAAGTTATGTATCTGGATTTCTTGACTACTGGTATTTTAGCATTTACATGGCAACAGGGAGTAATGTGGTTAATAGGCGCTATACTGATTTACTTAGCTATAAAAAAGGATTACGAACCTGCGCTACTACTACCCATTGGTTTTGGAGCAATTATCGTCAATATCCCCTTTTCCACTGCCATCACTCAAAACATCCCTGGATATGGTGAGATCGAGGGAATTATAGATGTATTATTTCGAATAGGAATCTCGTCTGAATTATTTCCCTTGTTGTTATTCATAGGAATCGGTGCTATGATTGATTTTGGTCCCCTGCTTTCAAATCCTAAAATGATTTTTTTTGGTGCTGCGGCGCAATTTGGCATATTTGGAACCCTTTTATTGGCAGTAATATTAGGGTTTAGCTTAAGGGATGCTGCCTCCATTGGAATTATAGGAGCTGCAGATGGACCTACCTCCATTTTCGTTGCGAATTTCTTTGAAAGTAAGTATTTAGGGACTATCACAGTTGCCGCCTACTCCTATATGGCTTTGGTTCCCATCATACAACCCTTTGCCATTAGATTGGTCACGACCACTGAAGAACGGAAAATACGTATGCCCTATCATGCAAAGGAAGTATCCAAGACGGCAAAGATTCTATTTCCTATTGGCGTAACAATGGTTGCAGGCTTCCTAGCCCCCACTTCCATATCTCTAATCGGTATGCTGATGTTTGGAAATCTCATAAGGGAAAGTGGAGTATTGAATTCACTATCTAAAACAGCCCAAAATGAGTTGGTAAATTTGATCACCATACTACTGGGGATTACTATTGCTGCAAAGATGCAGGCTGCAAGTTTTGTAACTACTGAGACTTTTATAATCATTGGGCTTGGTCTGGTGGCCTTTATCTTTGATACTGTTTTCGGGGTTTTCTTCGTCAAGTTTTTAAATCTGTTTACAAAAAACAAAATCAACCCGATGGTGGGGGCAGCGGGTATATCAGCTTTTCCTATGTCGGCGAGGGTAATACATAAAATGGCACTACAGGAAGACAAGCAAAATTTTATCTTGATGCACACAGTAGGAGCAAATGTTGCTGGACAAATTGCTTCTGTGATTGCAGGTGGTTTAATCATTTATCTTATCCCATAGATCGGAGGTTTTAGATGATGAATATGAATCATGTTTATATAGCTTTAAGGGTGATGGGGGCAGGTATGACAGGAATTTTTGTGACTCTATCTATTCTTTATGGATTCATTATTTTTCTGACTAAAATATACCCCATGAAGGCGAATAAGCAAGATGTTCCTAAGGAACGGTAATGATATATAGAATCTAAAAAAAGCCCAAAGAGTTTATCACTCATTTGGGCTTTTTAAAATTCTATTATAAAGATCCTTTGGGTTGAGGAGAAAGATAATCCGAAGGGGTTCCCCAATACTCATAACGATTGTAGGAGGGGTCCGATGAATCAAAATAAATATATATTGGAGCATTTAGTAGTTGGGGATACACAGTATAAAACTGACGATCACCATAGACAATTGCCTCCAGTGCTAAGGGAAGCTCTCGTCTAAAAATGTTATTCCGTATTGCGTTGATGCCTGGTCCATAGTTTCCTACGAAGACATATACGTAAAGGAAGTAAAATCCGTTATTGGGTCGCCACTCCGCCAACACTTCGTCCCTCATCTCATTAATTTTTTCATACGCATACTGAGGCCCAATGGTGAGGAATAATTCTGCAGTGATATCTGAATGAGTTAGGGTGTATCGCCTTGGCACGATTGGCTCTGTTGCAGTAACTGGGGGGCGGAATTCTACACTGAGTTTTTCTGGATTGAGTCTACTCATATTAAAGCACCTCTCTCTTAGCTCTATGTTCTTGAAGTTTGTTAATGTATTATATGTTTTTTATGTCATAGGTGGGCATCCTCTCCCTAACAAACATATAATAAACTAAAAAATATTAGCTTGGAGGTAAAAACTATGTACTATAACAACCCATATAATCCTATTTCTTTAAACCTTAACCCTTCTATGAATTCTATGATTATTTCCGTACAAAGAGGAGATGTCACTGGTGACGGAGTTCCAGATGTAGTTTATCTTACGGGTATAAAAACTCCTGATAGTCCTTTAGTACAGAACATTACCCTTGTGATCCAGGATGGCAGAACAGGCTATGTAAATTATATTCCTCTTAAAAGTAATATTGGATATAATCCAACTTTATTTCTGGGGGATTTTACTGGCGATGGAGTCAAAGATATCTTTATAAGTATTTTCTCAGGTGGCAGTGGTGGCATGATGTTTTATTACATTTATTCTTACGTGGGAAATGTGCCTAGGTTGCTATTTGACTACAATATTTTTAATAATGCTTATGATTATCAAGTAATCTACCAGAATTACTACAAAGTTGAAGTAGTCAATCTCACCAAAGGATTAAAATATCTGATTGATATTTCCTATAACAGAGACTCTGATTATCTTAATGAAATATATGATGAAAATGGAATACTTAAAGAACCAATAGATGGATTTGTTAGCCCTATAAGCGGACTTTATCCAATAGATTTTGATACTAATGGGGTATATGAATTACAGGCAAATCAGAGGATTTCTGGCAGGTATTCTGCCGACGTATTGGGGTATCTTCTAACCACATTAAAATGGGATGGTAGAAGGTTTGCTTTTAATAATCAGTATGTTGCTATTTTGGGGGCAGAGATTTAAATAAAGAAGACAGTCACCCTATGGAATTTGTATATTCGTTTAGGGTGGCTGTCATCTATAAAACTACACTTCAAAATAAAACTATTCTTTAACTAGCTTTAATTTTAATTCACTACACATTTCCTTTGCTTCTAGGTCAAAATGCTCCATTTCCAATTCTTCCTCTGGTGAGAATTCGCTCCAGTATGCTGGGACCTGATATGTGAATCCGCACAGTGGACATTTATAGTTTGTCATTTCCATGTCTCTTTCCTCCTGTTGTTTCTAAAGATCAGCAATCCTTATTAATGATTTAAAAAATCAAAATTAAATCCTTAAGTTGCTATTACATAATAGCGTAGATTAGTAAGTGTTTCAACCAAAGGATCATATCATTATGTTTCTGTAGTACCATTCTTTTGTCTAATCAATGTTTCTCCAACTATACTCCAGTTGTAGTTACCTTTTACCTGGATGACTTTTTCTTCATTCATTTGCTTAAAAATTCATTCATTTGCTTAAAACAATGAAGCCAGATATATTTTACATTATTATTTTTTAATTGATTGCTGATTCGCTGAGTAGTTGTCGATTTCCCTGCTCCACTCATGCCAGCTATAAATATTAAACGTGTATTTTTCATAAGGCACTTTCCTTTCGTTAGCATAATTAAATGCCAATATCTACACTCATCATTACTTAAGGTTTGTTGACTCTTTTAATGATCTCCTCTACTAGGATTATTGAATTGAGTGCTGCTACCTCCATATTCTTCTCAAATGAATCAGAACCATCTTCATTTGCAAGATCAGAAATTGAACGAATCACAAGAAATGGGATGCTGTTTGCATAGCATACATGGGCAAAACTGGCACTCTCCATATCTACACACAAGGGCTCGAACGCTTCAATCAATAAATCCCGCTCCTTTTCAGTAATAAATGCCTCACCAGTGATGATTCTTCCTATATGGCATCTATCCTTAAACTGGTCTGACTTAGATAAATCCTCAGCCCAGTGCATCAATGTTGTATCTGGTTTAAAATAAATATCCTCCATCCAAGGATGATACTCCGTCAAGATCCCTTTAGCAACATCGTGATAAGCTATCTCAGAACCTATAACGATATCCCCTATTTGTAGACTGTCACATAATGCCCCCGCCACCCCTGTTAATATCAGCTGTGTAACATCAAACTTATCTATCATAATCTGTGTAGCAATGGCAGCATTAACCTTACAAACCCCTGAAAAAGCAGCTACCACTTCGATATTCTCAAAGTTACCAACGTAAAAATTGATCATTGCATGGCTATGTAGTTGCTTATCATCAAGTTTATTGATAAAAGGCATTATTTCTCTCTCAGTAGGTCCAATGATCCCTAATCTCATGTTTTATCCCCCTTTTTTCGATCTAAATGGAAATCTATCTAATTTAGACTATCTAAAATCTTCAAAGCTTCTTCTAAGTCTACATCCCTTTCAATGTGTTCTGGAGTCCATGGAATATAGATATCAGGCTCAATACCATTGTATGTAAAACGATTTTCAACCACATTTCCCAACTTTGATGTGGGATACATCAGATGAAATACTTCATCAATTTTGATTGAAGTTAAATTACTATAGTCTAGAATGCCAGCAGTTGGTCTACCAATCACCGTGACCTTATTTGCCTGTTTTACATCATATATAAATTGATCTCCAGAACTACCACAATATATATCTGTTATAACAACAACATGTTTAGGATTTACTGACGTTTCATCAAATGATCGCATTACGGAGTCAAAGGAATCAATCTTTACAAATCCTTTTCCACGATTAGTTTTCATTATTCTGATATACTCTTGAATTCCCTCCTTAGCATCCAGGTTTTTACTGTACTCCTCTAGGAACGCAACACGTGTATCACAATTCCTTTCAGTCATTAAAAAATAAATATCATCAGATTTTCTTGTTTCTCCCTTTGAAAATATATATGGTAATAGTGGGTAATAAGCAGAATCTGAACCACCACCATTTTTTCTTACATCAATAATCCAATAAGGGGTCTGCTCCATTAGAGATTTATTTTGTGACACAAGTTTCAAAATAGCATCAGGGTTGGCGAAATCTTCAAAGCACATATGTAGTATTTTGTCATTAAACATTTTCATCTCATATTTTGGCTCTCTTCTTTTAAATGAATAGTTTTGTACATTATAATTTAGTCTTTCTCCGTTATTTAACTGAAAAGTAATTGTATTGGCATTGGAAATCACGCAAAACCATTTTTCTCTTTCTAGGATTTCACTTTTTAGTTTTCTTCTATTGTCATTAGCAAAGACCTCAATATCAATACCATCTACTTCAACAATTTGCCAGCCTTTTTTTACAATTGTTTGATCTAATGATACATCTACTACATAAAGTTTATTATCATACCGTCTAACGAGAAAACCGCAATTTTTCATAGCCCCTCCATTTGCAATCCAAATTAAGTGACCATCTTTAAAACCTGAAAGGTAATCATCTACTAAGTAGTAGAAATCTTCATCATTAAGTTGATTAGAATCCATAAGTTCAATTATTCGACTACGGAATAGTTCCGGCTTATCCCAACCAACTTTTTCATCCTTTCCAGCATAGTCATTATGCATAAGTTCTACAATTTCATTAAATATGTTAAAATAATCTCTCATATTGTTCCTCCTCAATATTTTTTTTAAATCTCTATCTAGCCTTGCCCCACTGGAACCCCCTGTTATATGATGGAGGCTATAAAAAAATTTTGATTACTCAAATAGTCATTTTGATTGATCCTTTCTTTAAAGGAATGAAATTCAAACCCTCAAATATTCAATATCACTCTTTATGAGAGAAATGGCTTAACTTTTCCTGTGTCGCTAATAGTTCGACATCGATTGCCTGAATCCTTTTAATATTCTTTAAAAACTTAGCAGTATATAAAAAAGCTGTAGACAGACATCATCCATCTACAGCTCAATATACTTTATCTTAAAACTTTGTCATCTGCCTCAACATCCACGGTCTATGAACCTCCACAGCCTTCTTAGGACACAGCTCTTGACAACAGAAACATCTGATGCAATCATCTAATCTCACAATTGGTCTATGATCCTTCATGGCGATGACCTTTGGAGGACAGGCTTCCTCACAATCTCGACAACCAATACAATCCTTATGGTTAAAGACAGGTCTAGGTCTAGTTAAATTATCAATAGCACTCTTTACAAAGGGAGGCATCCAATCCTTTACTAGCTTTATTGTCCTAGTTTCTGGGATCACAAAATCCTTTATCAAGAACTTGTTTATTTCTTCTCCTATAATCTCAATGTCCTCAACCTTTCCAGAGCAAATCCCCCTCTCCATACACCTCTTAATAGTGGGTACATCGCTAGGTTTTAGGTTGATGATGGAGGTTGCCACAACATCTAAATGATAGGGACTAGTTGAGGCGATGACTGCCCCCACCTCCCTTGGGTCCCCTGCCGACGGTCCATGTCCCTCCATCCCAACAATTCCATCCATAAAGGACAGAGTGGGTTTTCCACACAAACAAATATCCACAAGGGCATCTGAGAACTCTTCTATTTCAGGCATGGTTAAATGATACTCCGCCTTTATGAGACCTGGTACAATTCCGAACATATTCTTCACCGCTCCAGTAAATACAGCAAGCCCATGGGTTTTTAGTTTTGAAACAGAGATTACTTTATCCACCTCTTGAATCATCTCTGTTACAGTTAATGACTTTAGATATTTAGCATCTGGGTTTGATACGACAACGCCATTGGTATTGTAGTTCAGTATCGCCCCAGTCTCCTCAGCTATTTTGTTTATTCCACACACTCGATAAACCCCTTTGAGCATTCTTTCAGTAAAGGGCCCCCCAGGGCTATCTCCAATGATCACTGTAGCCCCGTACTGGATTAAGACCTCAGCCAATGCCTTTGTAAAGATAGGATGGGTGGTAGCCGCCTCTTCTGGTTTCTTCTTCATTAAAAGGTTGAGTTTTAAAAGAACTTTATCTCCTTTATCTATGTACTTTTCAATTCCTCCAAGATGTTCAAAACTCTGTAGGATAGATTCCTTAACAACATTATAATCATAGGTTCTACATTGTATTAAAGATACTTTTTCTTTTTTCGTCATAATATCTTGTCTACTCCCCTTCCCTTCAAAATGATAATTATATTTATATTTAAACTTTTCTATTTATTCTACACTAAACCCATTAGTCCTTCTGAATATGAATATCTTTTGTCTTTAACAACCTCATTACATGAATATTTGATTCATGTTTTTTTCTTAAATCATGCTCTCTTAGATTTGAGTATAGTACTCTGTGGCATACTGATTTATCCGCCAACAATCGGATGTACAATCTTCACATCGTCTTCTTTCTCCAATATGTGGGATGCATAGTCCCCACTTGAAATAACCATATCATTTACAGATAGAATGAGTCCAGTATGGGAATAATCTAACTTTTTTAGTAATTCCTGTACTGTTAATCCTTCTTCCCAAGCAAATATCTTACCATTAACCTTCATATAAAAACCTCCAATTTAGTCTATAGCATATAGTATTGACTATATCCATATTTTCATAATTGGAGGTCTTTCTATAGGATTGAATTTTTACACCACCGATGGTTCGAAGATTAACTTGCCTTGTTCAAAGCGATTAACATGAAGCATATCAATCGGCAAAGTAGTATCTTCCCCAAGAATAAGTTCAGCCATTAAAACCCCAGTAGCAGGAGCCAACATAAATCCATGACCACTGAAACCAGCTGCCACGTAGAAGCCCTCAACTTCATCCACTGCACCATAAATCGGCTGACGATCTGGCGACATATTATATAGTCCAGCCCATTGACGGAGGAAACGCAGATCCCTCAATGGAGGCAGTACTTTCGTAATTGTCTTTGCCATTTCCTCTAAAAAATGCCATCCAGATGTAACTCTTAAATCCCTTGGTTCACCTTCATCACTTCTACCCATAAGAAATGCACCATGGGGAGCCTGTTGACAGTAAAGATTTAAAGAGAAGGACATCACCATTGGACCTAAGATTGGTTCGATTTGCTCTGTTACAAGGATTTGATGTCTTTCTGAGAATAACGGAAGCTCAACCCCCACCATTTTAGCAATATTTTGAGCATAACCTCCAGCTGCATTTATTACGATATTTGTAGCGATATCTCCTCTAGTTGTCTTAACACCCTTAATCTTTCCATTTTCAGCGATAATTCCCGTCACCTTGGTAAAGGTGTAGATTTTTACTCCCAATCGTTTAGCTGCATCTGCATAGGCCTGGGTAGTATGGAAGGGATTTAAGTGTCCATCCTTTTCGCAGTAGGTTGCACTTACTAGTCCATCTGTATCTAAAAAGGGAACGATTTCCTTTGCCTCATCCAAAGTCAAAAGCTTTGAAGGAATTCCTAAACTGTTTTGTAGCTGTACATTTTTCTTAAATTGTTCATGCTCATTTTCAGTACTGGAAAGGATTAAGTAACCCCCTTGCTTAAATTCGATATTTCCATCATATTGTAACTCTTCCGTTGCGTTTTCAAAGAAATCACAGGAGAATTTTGCCATGAGACAGTTCATTTCAGTCCCCCATTGCTGACGGACTCCTGCTCCACAGCGGCCTGTTGCTCCACTGGTTAAGTATTCCCTTTCTATTACAACGATGTCTTTAACACCTTTCTTAGCTAAATTGTAGGCGATTGCAACTCCGGAAATTCCACCACCTATGATGACTACTTCGGCAGTTTGTTTAAACATGATTTACTTCGCCTCCCTCTTCTAATGTGTGGTCGGCTATAGCCCCCAACTTTATTGACTTGATTGGTGGTCTAAAGGTACCAGGACAGAGTTCTGAAATTGGTTTTCCAGTGGCAATAGATAGTTCTCTTAAAACTAATGGCAAACAGGTTCTTCCTTGACATGGTCCCATTCCCACTCTGCTGATTCGTTTCAACTCGTCAAAAGTATTATAACCCTTATTGATCAAATCCCTGATATCTTGAAGGGTCAGATCTGAGCATCTACAAATAAAAGTAATATTCTCCATCACCCTATTCCCCCAATCTTATATTTCTCACTATTTTGACGTATTCTTTATCAACTGCCAGTGAAATAATGGGAGTTTTATCCAGAGACTTTCCCCTAAGCACCTTAACCACCTTAACTTCACAGACTACTTTACCTTCTCTATCCAGCCCCTTTACGGTTTCTCCTATCTCTGGTAGCGGTAAGAACTCATAGGGTATTTTTATAAGGGCCTCCTCCTCCGAATAAGTCATATCCACCACCATTATGGATAAACCGGGGCAGTTACTGATACATAAGCCACATCCGTTACATAGGGATTGATCTACTGTCGGTAGATCGTTAATATCTTCAAATTCCTTAATTGCACCAGTCTTACAGGCTGTATAGCATGGATTACATGGTATATTTTGAAAACACTCCATTACCACCACTGGTCCTATTTTTAATCTTTCTTTAGATGGAAAAACTTTTTCTATATCTTCCACTGTTGGTATTCCAGTAACTTCTAACATTTTGCACCCCCCTTTGATCTTTAAGCATCTACCGAAGCCGCTGCCTCATGTTCAATCTGCAATTCAGCTATGCCCTTGCGAATTTTTTCTCCCATCTGACCATGACGCAACGAATCCAGCTGGTTCAGTAAATTTTCCTTTACTTCATTCATATTATATAGCTTATATCCTAAATATGATGCCGCTGACATTCCTGCTAAATATCCCTCCACCATCGCACTACTGGCCTCTTCAACTCCAGATACGTCTCCAGCCACAAATAGACCCTTTACAGAGGTCTGAAGGTTTTCGTCCCTTGTTGGTACGTATCCTCCTAAAGATTCAATGAACTTCATTTGACAACCTGCTTGCCATAAAAGCTCTGATAAAGGAGCTAGCCCTACAGCTATACACATAACATCTACTCCAAATTCTATTTCTGTACCTGGTATTCCATTCCATTGATCATCTAATTGCCACAAAGTAACTTTTTCAAGGACTTCTTTACCGTGGGCAGACTTAATTGTATGTCTAGTAAGGATAGGAACCCCCATTCGTCGAACCTTTGAAGCATGAACTAAATATCCTCCTATTTTGGGGCCTCCTTCAACTATTGCTGCAACTTCAACCCCTGCCTGCATCAATTGATAACTTACGATCAGTCCAATATTTCCTGCTCCCACCATCACTACTCGATTACCAGGTTTGATTCCATATTCATTCATTAATGTTTGAACTGCACCAGCTCCATAAATCCCAGGTAAGTCATTATTGGGAAAAGCTAGGGTTTTCTCGCTGGCTCCAGTAGCAACAATAGTGGCTTTGGGAAGTACTTTTATGTACTCACCCTTATGCTCTAAAGTAACAACACCATCTTCATAAATCCCCATGACAGTTGTACTCTGCATCAAAGTAATTTTTTCAAGGGATGCGATCTTGTCCAACAAAATATTTGATATATCAAATCCTCTTTTTGAAGCGTATTGCTTCTCAGAGCCAAAGAACATATGGGTTTGCTTAATTAACTGCCCACCTAAATGTTGACTTCTTTCTACTAATATAACACTACTTCCCATTTCAGCAGCCTGGATGGCAGCACACAGGCCTGCTGGACCACCGCCAACGACTAAGAGCTCAACTGTCCTCATTTTAGCTCCCCCTTTCCCGATTGTGTATTGACCACCATACCATCAATTAGAGGTTCTACACAAATCCTTACATTGGGTTCTCCATTGACTTCCATGATGCAAGAAGCACAATTTCCAATAGCACAATATAGACCTCTAGGTCGATGTAGATGAATACTGTGGCTTAATGACTTTACCCCAGCCGCATGTAATGCTGCTGCAATCGTTTCTCCCTCATAGCCCTTCATTTGTTTTCCATCAAAGGTAAAGGTTATTTTTTTTCCTCTTTTGAAATCTAAAATTGGATGTTGCTCGATTCTCAAGTAAAACACCTCCTGTTGATATTAAGGGATTTTCCCCTTTATCAGGAGAGAATCCTAGAGCTACATAGATCAAGTCAAGTACACAGATGAAATTATTACACTCTAAGTTATTCGTTAATGTTTTGATAAGCGACACTATTAAGTTTGTTTTAAGCATGTTTCTAAACAAAACAATAATAGATTATAATTTAATAAAAGAAGATCTTGTTTTACCTGTCTCAATATAGTTTCTAAGAATACTCCCACAGTCCATACAGATATCAGCGTAGGTTTGATGACTGGCAAAGTGATCGGTTTTTAGAGTAACCATGCTATTAAAGGGTACGCCATCTCTTATGTTAGTTGAGCTACAAAATATACAGCGTTCTAATACATTTAAGATTGTTGCAGAACTCATCTTCAACCCCTCCTTTTTTATTAAAGAATAAAGCCTTAACAATTAATCATTGGGTCGTCTTAGGATTATGACTTATTAAATATTTAATATTCTGAATATTAAATGTTGAATTCTTCATATTTCATATGCAAAAATATAATTTTCCCAAAATAAATAAAAATTTCCTATATTTATAATATACTATTCCCTCATTAAAGACAATATTCACCAGTAAAATTTCCTTGTTAAAAGTTTATAAAATTTACCAAATTATTCGACATATGAAGGTTAAACTTTTAATATTATTATTTTTATAATTTTCTGTATGTTTAATATATACAAATACTCTGCTAAATGATACACCTTGGATCTATGTAATTCATTTATTACTTTTCGTCTGATGATCCTTTACTTTACCATGTTGTTATCCAAAAAGAAAAAAAGTAGCCCGTAGGCTACTTGGGATTATTGAAATTTAAACCTTTAAATCAACTTCTATTCCGATCAAGTCTCTATTAGCATTTACTATAGGATATATATATTCTTTAAGAAAATCCACAACCTGTTCTGGCGCTCTACCAACAAAATTTCTTGCATCCATCAGCTCGTCTAATTGTTCTTTAGTTAAGTTAAAATCAGCATCCTCTTGAATCCTTTGAATCAAGTCATTTGACTTCCCTTCAATCTTAACTTGTTTTGCTGCCTCCATAGAATGAACTCTTATTTTTTCATGAAGTTCTTGACGATCTCCCCCCTGCTTTACTGCCTCCATTAGGATGTTCTCAGTAGCCATGAAGGGAAGTTCATTGCTGATATGTTGTTGAATCATCTTTTCGTATACCACTAGTCCGTTGCTCACATTGATGGCAATATCTAAAATTGCGTCTGTCGCCATAAAAGCTTCTGGGAGAACAATTCTTCTATTGGCAGAATCATCAAGGGTTCTTTCAAACCATTGGGTAGATACAGTCATTGCTGTATTTTGAGTGGAGGCCATAACATATCTTGCTAAGGAGGCGATTCTCTCACTTCTCATTGGATTTCGCTTATATGCCATTGCAGAAGACCCGATTTGATTTTTCTCAAATGGCTCTTCGATTTCCTTTAGGCTTTGGAGAATTCTTAAATCATTCGTCATCTTATGCAAGCTTTGAGCGATTCCGCTTAATATTGCTAAAACCTCGTTGTCAAGTTTTCTAGAGTAGGTTTGTCCAGTAACAGGGAAGGTCTTATTGAAACCCATTTTATTGGCTACTCGCCCTTCTAGTTCTTTAACTTTTTCATGGTTATTGTTGAATAAATTGTAGAAGCTTGCTTGTGTACCGGTCGTACCTTTAACACCCCTTAGCTTCATTCGGTCCAGTTGATACTCTAGGTTTTCAAAATCCATTAGTAGATCATGCAACCATAGAGTAGCCCGCTTTCCTACTGTTGTCAGCTGTGCAGGTTGAAAATGAGTAAATCCAAGTGTCGGTAAATCCTTGTATTCATCACAGAAATTAGCTAAAACATTGAATAGGTTGACCATTTTTACTTTGATAAGCTTTAGGGCATCCCTCATAACAATTACATCCGTATTATCTCCAACAAACGCACTGGTGGCTCCTAAATGGATAATCCCCTTTGCTTTAGGACATTGTTGTCCATAGGCGAAAACATGGGACATAACATCATGTCTTGTTTCCTTCTCTCTTTGAATGGCTACGTCATAATTGATATGATCTCGGTTTGCCTTCAGTTCCTCAATTTGCTCATCAGTAATATTCAGCCCCATCTCTTTTTGAGATTCCGCTAAAGCGATCCATAATTTTCTCCAAGTAATAAATTTGTTATCTGGTGAAAAAATGTAAGTCATTTCTTTACTAGAATATCTCTCTATTAATGGATTTTGATAGGTTGGTCTACTCATTTTTTCATACTCCTTTCATTATCTACTTTTAGGACTAATCTTCGCCTACTGGCATGTCATTCAAAAAAGAACGAAAGAAAATCAGCATTACCCGATTTCCTTAGGTTCTTTTTATTATCTCAAGAGAAGTAATACCATTATCTAAGCCTTTATAATTGCTTCAATACGGTTCAATCCTTCTTTGATGTTCTCGATTGAGTTAGCATAAGAAAGACGAACAAATCCTTCTATTCCAAAAGCAACTCCTGGAACTAAAGCGACATTTCCTTCCTCTAATATTAAAGAAGCAAAGTCCATTGATCCATTAATCTTTCTACCTTTGATTTCTTTACCCATTAATTGAGTAATGTTCATCATTACATAGAAAGCACCTTTTGGAGTAATACAGGAAATATTGTCTATACTATTGATTCTTTCTACCATGAATTTTCTTCTCTCATCAAATGCCTGTCTCATATCCTCAACAGGTGTCTGATCCCCTAATAACGCTTCAATACTGGCATATTGAGCAATTGTATTTGGATGAGAAGTAGCGTGGCTTTGGTAGTTACCCATGATTTTTGCGATTTGGGAGTTGGACGCTGTGTATCCAATTCTCCATCCTGTCATGGCATATGCCTTAGACATCCCATTAATAATGATGGTTAAGTCTTTAATCTTTTCATTTAAACTGGCAATACTAATATGTTCAGCCCCGTCATAGGCTAATTTTTCATAAATCTCATCTGCTATAATAATAATATTCTTTTCAACTGCCACCTCTGCAATCGCTTCTAACTCTTCTCTAGTATATAGAGAGCCTGTTGGATTTGATGGACTATTTAATAATAGAGCTTTTGTTTTCGGTGTAATAGCAGCTAAAAGATCTTCTTTACGGATTTTGAATTCTGTTGCTTCAGTAGATTCTACAAATACTGGCACCGCATCTGCCATTTTCACCAACTCTACATAGCTTACCCAATATGGAACAGGAACTATAACTTCGTCCCCTGGATTACAAATTGCTTGTAGAGAATTAAACAATGATTGCTTAGCTCCATTTGATACAACAATTTGATCTGGAGTGTACTCTACACCGTTATCTTCCTTAAGCTTTGTACAAATAGCTTCTCTAAATTTTGGTAGACCAGAAGCCGCTGTATATCTAGTGATCCCTTTATCCATAGCTTCGATAGCCGCCTTTTTAATATGATCAGGTGTATTGAAATCTGGCTCACCAACACCAAAACTGATTACATTAATGCCTTCCGCCTGCATTTGCTTAGCCTTTGAATCAATGGCTAATGTTACTGATGCAGCAATTTTTTGATTTTTTTCCGAGAGTTTAATATTCATTTTTTTCCCTCCATGGCATAGTCAATAGTTTTTTTCTAAGTAATATAATTCATTCATTCATATTTTAACAAATTTTTCTTTGTTTTTCTAGGACTCAAGCAAATTAAAATTATTATATTTTCTTTATATTATTCTCGATTATTTTATTTTTGTTCGTGTAACATCACTTCAATATAGTCGGTGGGGACTCTAACACACCCCAAGTCCCCATGATGGGTTTCCCTAGCTGGAGGGTGATGAAAATCTGAACCTCCTGTAATAAACAACCCGTTCTTCTCTGCTAAGCCCATATAATAGTCATATTTTGTATCACTATTATCAGGATGAAAGACTTCAATACCATCTATCCCAGCCTCGATGATTTGTTGTAATGTATGATTGTATCTAATTAGACCAGGATGGGCTACAACTGCATAGCCTCCAACTCGTTTAATTTCCTTTATTGCTTCTGCTGGAGTAATTTTATATCTGGGCACAAAGGCTGGTCCATCCTTATTCAAGTATTTTTCAAAGGCGAGTTTTACATTAGATACATAACCTTTTTCAATCATGACCTTTGCTATATGAGGCCTACCGATATTTCCATCCTCCGTCAGTTTCTTTACTTCTTCAAATGTCATCGTAAAACCTAGGGCATTTAACTTCTTAATAATTTTTATTGCCCTTTCCCTGCGTTCGTTCTTCAACAGATTTAGAAGGTTTAAAAAGTCTTTATCTTTATAATCTATCATGTACCCTAAAATATGAATTTCTTCTCCTTCATGATCGGTGCTCAATTCAATTCCAGGAATTACAAGAAAATCCTCTTTGGAATCTCCATAAGCAATAGCTTCTGCTATACCTGCTACCGTATCATGATCCGTTATAGCTATTCCCTGTAGCTCCTTTTCGATGGCATAGTCAATAATTTCTTTGGGAGACAGTACTCCATCGGAGGCTGTGGTATGGGTGTGCATATCAATATATCTCATACATAATCTCCTTTAAAGGTTAAATAGTATACTTTTTTATTATCCCCAAGCTCCTATGAATCTATAAGAAACTTCCAACTAATTACTTTACTGCCTTTTACAGAAAAAAGTCTGCTATCCTCTAGCAGACTTTGTATCAGTAACTTAATTATCTTGGTTCTACAATTAGCTTAATGGCAGTTCTTTCTTCACCATCAATGATAATATCCGTAAAAGCAGGGACACAGATCAAATCTAATCCACTTGGAGCTACGAAACCTCGTGCGATTGCCACTGCTTTAACTGCTTGATTTAGAGCACCTGCTCCAATAGCTTGGATTTCGGCTGCGCCACGTTCCCTAAGAACTCCAGCTAGTGCTCCTGCTACAGAATTTGGGTTTGATTTTGCTGATACTTTTAATACTTCCATTGTAATGTTGCCCCCTTTTCATGAACTAGCTTAATATATTTTGGATGCACTGTATATTATTCTATGAAAAATCCCAAATACCTTCAATTTTTCAAAAATTCTTTCTAAAATCTATTTTTTTCTAAAAAATACTTTTTTGTTTAAATTTAGCTTTTAGTATCATGCATGTATTGACAAATTAATCAGACTTTTATTCCATCAATTAGTGATTAAGAAGTCTTTTAATTACTTCATCTACAATATCTTGTGGTTTTTTACCATCAGTATCAAAAACATAGTCAGCGGATTTAATATATAGACTTCCCCGTGCATCTAATAAATCTTTAATCTTGACAACAAGGTCTTGAGCTTTTAAGAGGGGGCGAGTATCATCTTCTTTTAGTCGTTCAAGAACTGTCTCTACCTTCGCTTGTAGTAGCAGGAGCTTGCCATTCTTTTTTAGATTCGCAATATTTTCTTGATCCAACACCACTCCTCCCCCACAGGAGATGACGATATTTGCACGAGAACTTACTTCCTCTACGATGGCCTTCTCCACCTTTCGAAAAGCAGCTTCACCTTCTTTTTCAAAGTACTGGGAAATCTTCATGCCCAATCGTTCTTCGATCAATGTATCTAAATCTACAAACTCCATATCTAAACCCTTGGATAAAAGCTTCCCTATTGTAGTTTTTCCCGTCCCCATAAAACCTATTAAGACGATATTAAAGGGGAAGAGGGTTTTAGATTGGATTTTTTTGCTGATGGCAATGATTTGTCGAAATAAGGTTTCTGTTTCTTGTTTAAATTCAGGTTTGTTTAATTTCCCTAATATTCGTTTTATGACTTTTTCTTCCCTACTTCTATCATAAATAGGTAGTCCTGCTTTTCGTTTATATTCCAGAATCTCCATCACTGTTTCTAAACGACCTTCAAAGGCTTTTACCAGTTGTTGATCCCAATGGTCTATTTGGTTTCTTAGTTTGTCTAGTTCTGTCACTCCATAACCACCTCTTAATCATTCCCTATTATTTATTCTTTGTCATAACCGTCAGTACCTTTGATGCAAGAAGATCAGAAATTGAATTCCCCAACCAAATCTCCTCTGCCTTCACAGCCTGATAAAACAACATAGTAAGCCCATTTATCACCCGACAGTTATATTGTTTTGCCACCTTCAGTAGCTTCGTTGGGTTTGGGTTATAAATTAAATCATACACTATCTCTGCCTTTTTTATAATATCCTCTGTTATTGGCATTTGGTCTGCTGTGGCTGACATGCCTACAGGTGTGGTATTTACTATAATTTGGTATGCTCCAGCAATATTCCCCAGGCTTACTACTTTTGACTCTTTACCAGTAGCCTCCATCAGATTTCCCTTTAGGTTTTTGGCTTTTTCCAAGTTTCGATTGGCAATAGTGACATCACAGCCTTTGACCAATAATTCATAGGCAATCACTCTAGCAGCACCACCAGCCCCCAATACCATCACACTTTTATCCTCTAGGGGAATCTTTAAATCCTCTAGGCTCTTCACAAATCCATAGCCATCTGTGTTATATCCCTTGAGCTTTCCATCCTCTATCTTTACAGTATTAACAGCTCCGTAGATTTTAGCCCTTTCATCCAGCTCATCCAAGAGGGGAATGATGGCCTCCTTATGGGGGATGGTGACATTGAAGCCTTTAAAGTTATTTCTAAGCAGACCCATCGATTCCCTTAATTCATTTGATGGGATTCTTAAGGAAATATAGTTGCCGTCTATATCTAATTCTTTAAAAATACGATTATGTATTTCTGGTGATATGCTATGGGAAATAGGATCTCCAATGACTGCATAAAGCTTTGTCTTTCCTGTTATTAGCCGATCCATCTTAAAACCCCCTATTATTTTGTATTCTGATTATCTGAATATCTGAACATCCGAATATGTCTATTTCTAAGCTCCTAAATTCCAAACTCCCTAAATTTCCAATAGTCCCCTTACTTCCTCTTCAGAAAGCAAAACTTCTTTTACCTCTTGTGGATTGGTGGGAAATATAAAGGAGATCCTCTGATTTAGATTCTTTTTATCCCCCTTCATGGCATGTATTAGTTCATCTAGGCGTATATTGATTAATTCCTTCTGAAACCCTTGAAGAAAATCTCGAATTTGGCGGTAATATTCATCGTTAAGTAGCCCCAATTTTTTTGCCATTTTAGCTTCATAATACATCCCTATAAGGACCGCTTCCCCATGGGTATATTCCCCATACTGGGTGATGGCCTCGAGGGCATGTCCAAAGGTATGACCAAAGTTCAAGATCTTCCGAAGTCCCTTCTCCTTCTCATCCTTTGAAACGATTTCGGCTTTAATCTGACAGCACCGATAAATAATATACTTAAGGGTATCATGGTCTAGTGCCAAAAGTTGATTGTCGTTTTTTCTTACATAATTGAAAAAGTTATAATCGTAGATTATTCCATACTTTATGACCTCCCCTACTCCACTAAGGATTTCTTTTGGAGATAAGGTCTTTAAAGTTTCAGTATCAATAATCACTTTCTGGGGTTGATAAAAACTTCCCACAAGATTTTTCCCTTGGGGCATATTAACCCCTGTTTTACCCCCTACACTGCTGTCCACCTGAGCCAGTAGGGTGGTGGGAACTTGAAGAAAATCAATACCCCTCATGTAGATGGAGGCACAAAATCCTGCTATATCCCCCACTACACCCCCTCCTAAAGCGATAATCTTAGAATGCCTAGTGAATTGATGGTCCAACATAAAATTGATAATATGAGTAACCGTATCAATATTTTTACTTCCTTCTCCCGAAGGAAAGACATATTTGTGGATGCTAAAATCTTTTTTTAGTATCTGGTGGATTTTTACTCCATATAGTTCGTCCACTACATCATCGGTAATAATAAGCCACTGATCTGCCTCCCCCATAGCATCCTTCAAGTCACCAAGGAGTCCTTCTCCGATTTCAATCCAATAACTATTTTTGCCTAAATCTATATATAGTCTTTCCATCGCTTCATAATCTCCTCTAAAGAATCTCCACCGAACTTTCGCATGAATTCCTCTCCGATGACGGATATTGCCACCATTTCTCCAACAATAGAAGCAGCAGGAACAGCACAGGTATCACTTCTTTCCACCGTCGCCATTTCTACTTCCTTAGTATGGATATTCACAGTACGCAAAGGTTTATATAGGGTAGGTATCGGCTTCATTCCACAACGAAGGATAATAGTCTCTCCATTGGACATTCCTCCCTCAATGCCACCTGCAAAGTTGGTTTTTCTGTGATAACCCTGTCCTTCTTGGTGGTAAATCTCATCATGGACCTGGGAACCTGGTTTTGTAGTGTTGGTAAATCCTTCACCAATCTCCACCCCTTTGATTCCCTGTATACTCATCAAGGCATAGGATAATTTGGCATCTAGTTTTCGGTCCCACTGGACATAACTCCCCAGCCCAACTGGTACGCCAGTGATATGAACTTCAAAGACCCCGCCTAGGGAATCTCCATCTGCCTTTGCTTCATCAATAGCTTGAATCATGGCTGCTTCTGTTTCTTGGTCTATACACCTCACTGGGGACTCATCAGCTTTTTTAATTAATTTTACTAGGTCATCTGAATTTTGGGTATCGAAAAACATGTTAGAATTCTTATTTAGTTGCACATCCCCTATAGAGACAACATGACTATAGACTTCTATATTAAAACACTTCAAAAATTGCTTAACGATACTCCCCGCCGCAGTTCTAACGGCAGTTTCTCTGGCACTACTCCGCTCCAATACATTTCTAATATCATCAAAATTGTATTTCATCTGACCAGTCAAATCTGCATGTCCAGGTCTAGGTCTTGTCACCCGTCGTTCTTCTTTATTTTCTTGAAAGGGGTCCATATGCTCCCGCCAATTATCGTAGTCTCTGTTGTTAATGACAAAGGATATGGGGCTACCTAAAGTCTTCCCACCCCTAATTCCCGACATCACCTCTATTTGGTCCTTTTCAATCTTCATTCGTCCACCACGTCCATATCCCTGTTGACGTCTTCTAAGGTCTTGATTTATCAATTCTAGCTTTAGGGGGACATTTGATGGGAGTCCTTCTATAACTCCTACCAATCCTCTTCCGTGGGATTCTCCTGCTGTCAGTATCCGTAGCATCTTTTTGCCTCCTTTGTTGCTATTTTAATTTTCAATCCTTCTCACATTATTAATGAGCTTGATATGTTGCTTAAAATATTATTTTCCTAAGTGTCTCTTCAAAATTAGGAAAGGATACTGCTATACATTCACTATTTTCAATCTTAACAGGTCCCTCTGAAAATAATCCACAAATAGCCAATGCCATGGCAATACGGTGATCTCCATAACTATTGACGGTTCCACCTTTGATGATATTAGGACCATGAATCATCATACCATCGGAAAGTTCTTCTATTTTTATTCCTAGCTTTGTAAGTTCCTCCACTACAGTTAAGATCCGATTGGATTCCTTATGCTTCAATTCCTCTGCCCCTGTAATCAAGGTTGTACCCTCAGCCAAAGCCGCTGCCACAACGATTATTGGAATTTCATCAATTAACCTTGGGATGATTTCTCCACCTATGGTAGCTCCCTTGAGTTTTCCACCTTTTATAATAATATCGCCTATTTCCTCACCACCACTGGTGTTCAGGTTCTCCAATTTTATGTCAGCCCCCATCTCCTTCAATACATCTATGATTCCTGTTCTAGTAGGGTTTAGTCCAACATTTTTAATTCTTAGATGGGAATTTTCTTTTGCAGCTGCCGCCACCATAAAGAAGGCAGCAGAGGATATGTCCCCAGGGACTCGTACTGTCTGTCCATAAAGCTCTTGCTTTTCAACAGTTATTTTATTTCCTTCCCTTTTGATATTTCCCCCAAAGGCTTTAACCATTCTTTCGGTATGATCCCTAGAGGGGACAGGCTCTTCTATAGTTGTCGTTCCATCTGCATAGAGGCCTGCCAGAATGACAGCTGACTTTACTTGGGCACTGGCAACGGGAAGTCGATATTCTATACCCTTTAGATTTCCTCCCCGTATCACTAGAGGTGCCGATTTCCCATTACATCTTCCATCTATTTTTGCCCCCATTTCCTTAAGGGGTGATGCTATACGGGCCATAGGCCTACTTCTTAAGGAATCATCCCCCGTCATAATACTGAGGAAATCTTGCCCTGCCAAGATGCCTGACATCAACCTCATGGTGGTACCTGAGTTTCCTGCATTTAGTATATCTTTAGGCTCCTGTAAGCCATTAATCCCTTTTCCCTCCACGATGATTTCATCCCCATTGTCGGTTATTTGGACTCCTAATCCTCGAAAACATTCGATGGTACTAAGACAGTCCTCTCCCCTAAGAAAGCCAGTGATAACACTTTTCCCTTGGCTAATACTAGCCAACATAATGGATCTATGGGATATTGATTTATCTCCAGGCACAGTCATGTTCCCTTGTAGGCAATGTACTTTCCTTGTAATCAAAATATTTCACTCCTTTGTTTTAAACTGCTAATAACCAAATTATGAAGATAGTATGTTGTTTTATAAGCTATCTATTTTTCCTGTTAGTATTATTATTGGAATAAAAGCTATTTCTTATCGTTATTATTTCTATACTTACCATAAAACCCCTCTATTTATATGTTTTTTTACAAAAATAAAAAACTGCTTCCGCAGTTTTTCATTATTTAGCATATTCGATTGCTCTTGTTTCTCTAATTACATTTACTTTGATCTGACCTGGGTATTCCAAGTCAGCTTCTATTGTCTTTGTAATGTTTCTTGCTAATAGGATGATTTCATCATCTGTGTAAACCTCAGGTTTAACTAAGATTCGAATCTCTCTACCAGCTTGAATAGCAAAGGATTTTTCAACACCTTCAAAATTGTTGGCGATATCTTCTAATTTTTCTAGGCGTTTAATGTATGATTCTAATGTCTCTCTTCTTGCGCCTGGTCTAGCTGCTGATATTGCGTCAGCGGCAGTTACCAACACTGCTTCAATTGTCTGTGGTTCATAATCTCCATGATGGGTAGACATTGCATGGATTACTTCCTTAGACTCTTTGTACTTTCTAAGTAGCTCCATACCGATTTCCACATGGGTTCCCTCTACTTCATGGTCCACGGCTTTTCCTAGGTCATGTAGTAATCCTGCTCGCTTTGCAATCTTGACATCAACACCAAGCTCTGCTGCCATAATTCCAGCTAAATAGGATACTTCAATAGAGTGCTTCAATACATTTTGTCCATAACTTGTACGATATTTTAATCTTCCAAGTAGTTTTATGATTTCTGGATGCAAACCATGTACTCCAGCATCGAAGGTAGCTTGTTCTCCCTCTTCTTTGATAATGTTTTCAACTTCTTTTTTGGCCTTTTCAACCATTTCTTCGATTCTAGCAGGGTGAATTCTTCCATCTAAAATTAGCTTTTCTAAAGCTATTCTAGCAATTTCTCTTCGGATAGGATCAAATCCTGATAAAATTACTGCTTCAGGTGTATCGTCGATAATTAGGTCAATTCCTGTTAAGGTTTCTAAGGTTCTAATGTTTCTTCCTTCTCTACCTATAATTCTACCTTTCATTTCATCATTGGGCAGTGAAACCACTGTAACTGTTGTTTCAGCGACGTGATCAGCAGCACACTTTTGAATAGCGTAAGTAATAATCTCCCTAGCCCTTTTTTCAGCTTCATCTTTAGCTTTAGATTCAATATCTTTAATTAACATTGCGGTTTCATACTTGACTTCCTTCTCAATATCACTTAACAGAAGTTGTCTAGCTTCCTCTGATGTTAAACCAGATAATTCTTCTAGCTTCTGGACTTCTTGGTCATAAAGTTGTTGAATTTCTTGACGCTTGTCTTCAACATCTTTGATTTTTTTGTTTAACTTATCATCCTTTTGCTCTAAGCTATCAGCTTTCTTATCTAAAACTTCTTCTTTTTGAATTAATCTTCTTTCAATCTTCTGTAGCTCATTTCGCCTTTCTCTGCTCTCTCTTTCAAATTCATTACGAAGCTTGTGGACTTCCTCTTTTGCTTCTAATAAAACTTCTTTTTTTGTAGTTTCAACATCTTTTTCTGCATCATCTACGATTTTTTTCGCAAGTTCCTCAGCACCACCAATTTTCTTCTCCGCAATATTTTTACGAACTAAATAGCCGATAAGGCATCCTACTACAGCCGCAACTAAAATGAGTAATATACTAGTAATGTTATTGATACGTGGACACCTCCTTTATTAAGTTTTCAGTTCTTCAGTTAAAGCAATTACTATCAACATACAAAAGGTAGAAATGTATGTAACTATAGTAATAGTTAATGGTCAAATAAAATGACACACCTTGATTTGTATTAATTGTATATCTTTTTTTATTTCATGTCAAGTTGCATTAGATCCACCAGTTTACTACCTGAAACCTATTTTAATTTTTGACACATATTGATAGATTATACCCCTTCTGAAATTTGTTGCAATTAGTAGATTTTAGGAATTTATTTTTAAAACATTTGTATTTTTATGCATATATTTTTATAAAAATTCTTTATATGTATTTTAATCTTTAAGAAATAGGGGTTATTTTTGTTTATCCCTATAGCGATAAATAAAAATAACCTAAAGATTTTGGAACAACCTAAATACCCTATAGGATATCTCCCATAGGGTATTAGATCTATTTAAGGATTCTTAAGACTTTTAATTTTTATTATTATTCTGAATCCGCAGCTGTTTCCTCTTGAGCTACTATAATATTGCTTCCTTTAGCTGCTTCAAGTCCAAAATGCCCTCTGATTTGATTTTCCACCTCTAGATAGATATCTGGATTATCCTTTAGGAATTGCTTAGCATTTTCTCTACCTTGACCTAAACGATGATCTCCGTAGCTATACCAAGCTCCTGATTTCTTAACGATATCAAGATTCGCTGCGCAATCCAATACATCACCAGTTTTGGAAATTCCTTCTCCATACATAATATCAAACTCTGCTTGCTTGAAGGGTGGTGCTACTTTATTTTTAACGACTTTTACTCTTGTACGGTTCCCGATAATATCATTTCCTTGCTTAATCACATCAATCTTTCTAACATCAAGTCGAACAGATGCATAGAACTTAAGGGCCTTACCACCAGTGGTTACTTCAGGATTTCCAAACATAACCCCAACCTTTTCCCTCAACTGATTAATGAAAATAGCAGTTGTATTGGATTTATTAACGGCCCCTGCTAATTTTCTTAGGGCCTGAGACATTAATCTTGCTTGAAGACCTACGTGGGAATCACCCATTTCACCTTCGATTTCTGCCTTTGGTACTAATGCTGCCACCGAGTCAACTACAATTACATCAATTGCTCCACTACGAACTAATGCTTCGGCTATTTCTAATGCCTGTTCCCCTGTATCCGGTTGAGAAACAATTAGGTCTTCAATATTTACCCCTAGCTTTTTGGCATAAGAAGGGTCTAAGGCATGTTCTGCATCGATAAAGGCAGCAGTTCCGCCATTACGCTGAGCCTCAGCAATAATATGTAGTGTAACTGTTGTCTTACCAGAAGATTCGGGTCCATAGATTTCAACAATTCTTCCTCTAGGTACTCCGCCAATTCCTAATGCTATATCTAACTCAATTGAACCAGTTGAAATTGATTCTAAGTTTAACTTAGCATCTGCCCCCAGTTTCATAATTGAACCTTTTCCAAATTGCTTTTCTATTTGACCTAAGGCCATCTCCAACGCTTTCTTCTTCTCCATCATCTCTTCCCACCAGACTTTGTCTGGTTTCACCTACCTTTCATCGTCTCACGAACAAGTGTTCTATAAATATTATAACCTACATTTTCATGTAGGTCAAATAGTAATTTAAAATTTTTTATAGATTTCGGGCATCTGCTTTTAATGCCTTCCGAAGCAGATTCATTGCCGTTAGTACAGCAAGGTTTTGTACTCTTCCACGGTTACCTGTAAAATTAAATTGATGTACTTCATAATCTTCTAATACATTGACTCCGATATATACTAGTCCCACTGGCTTTTGCTCTGTCGCTCCTCCTGGCCCTGCAATTCCTGTAATTGATATACAGCAATCAGTTTCCAGTTTCTCCTTTAAGCCCTTAATCATGGCTAAGGCTGTCTCTTCACTGACTGCTCCATAGGTCTTGAGGGTTTCTTCTGGTACCCCTAAGACCTTTACTTTAGATTCATTGCTATAGGTTACAAAGCCCCCTTCAAAAACTGAGGAAATCCCCGGTAAAGCCGTTAGTTTTGATGCCAACTGACCTCCTGTGCAGGACTCTGCCACGCTTAGGGTCATTTGCTTCTCCAGTAGTTGTTTTTGAAGAATTTCTTCTAATGTGATCTTATCTTCACTAAAGATATATTGACCTACTTTTTCCTCAATCTCTTTTAATACAGGAGCTAATCGTTCCTGGCACTCTTCTTCTGTTGCCCCACTGGAGGTTACAACAAGGGAAACACTTCCATATCCTGCATAGGTGGCTAGTGTAGGATTATCCTGCTTCGTCATTAACTCCCCTAAAGTATCCTCTAGGGAGGATTCGCCAATCCCAACAAAGTTTAGCTGTCTTTTCACAAACACCAGTGGACTCATTTCTTGGATTATTGGCATCACTTGTTCTTGAAACATAGGTTTCATTTCTCTAGGGGGTCCTGGCAGAACAACAATCATCTTATCATTGACCGTGGTGATAAAACCTGAGGCTGTTCCATTGTTATTCTTAAGCACTTTAGAACCCTTTGGAAAATAAACCTGGCGATAGTTATTCTTAGTAAAATTTCGATTAAAACTTGACATTAGTTGGACCAAATGTTCTTTAGCCTCTTCATTAATCTCCAATGGCAATCCTGTTAGTTCCGCCACTGCTTCACGGGTAATGTCGTCAAGAGTAGGCCCTAGCCCTCCTGTCACCACAACGATATCGGAGGCTTTTAGGGCAATTTCCATCAATGGAACCATTTGTTTTAGGTTATCCTCCACAATCAGCTTATGATGGGTATAAATTCCGTATTGTCTCATTTCATCTGCAAGAAAATAAGAATTTGATTCCGTTGTCTTTCCGATTAAAAGCTCTGTCCCAACACATACAATCGAAGCCTTCATGCTTATTCTCCTTTATCAATAAAAATCAATTAGTGCTTTAAAATATGTTGATTGATTCTTACATAGTCTAATCCTGATAAGACAGTAAAAATAACAGCTAAATAAACCATAATTGTTGCAAATGGGAAATTGATATAGCTGAAGGGAAAATTATTTAATAATATCGCAATAATTGCGATAATCTGAGTAATTGTCTTTGCTTTACCCCACCAACTAGCGGCAATAACGATTCCCTCTGAAGCAGCGATGGCTCTTAAAATACTAATGGTATACTCCCTTGCAATAATAATAAATACAACCCAAGCCGACAACCGATCCATTTGTACTAAAGAAATCAGGGCAGCAGAAACCAATAATTTATCTGCCAAAGGATCCATAAACTTACCAAAGTTAGTGATTTGATTATTTTTTCTAGCAATATAGCCGTCTAGAGAATCAGTAATCGCAGCAAAGGTAAAAATCCCAGCGGCAATATACACACCATAGTCAATTTTATTTAATAAAAATATCATAAAAACAGGAACCAACATTATTCTTAGTATCGTTAATTTATTTGCTAAATTCATCGACTTTCTCCCCCATCAAATCATATTCTAAGGCACCAGTAATTCTAACCGTGATTAAATCCCCTTCTTTTAGGGTAGTATTTGATTGGACATATACCAACCCATCAATCTCTGGTGCATCCCCTTCTGTTCTTCCCATGTATTCTCGGTCTTGATCTAGGTCTTCTTCTATTAAGACCTTCACAACGCCACCAATTTTCTCTTGATTTTTTCCTAATGAGATTTGCTGTTGTAGCTCCATGATTTCATTACGCCTTTCAACTTTTATAGATTCCTCAATTTGATCTGCTAGTTTTGCTGCTGGAGTTCCTTCTTCTACAGAGTACTCAAATACCCCTAGTTTGTCAAATTTCATATCTTCCACAAACTTCTTTAATTCTTGAAAGTTTTCTTCTGTCTCTCCAGGAAATCCAACGATCAGAGATGTTCTCAATGAGATGTCTGGCATATTATTCCTTAACTTATTAATAAGTGTCTCCAACGCGTCCTTTGTTGTTCTTCTGTTCATTCGTTTTAGTACTTCATTACTACAGTGTTGAATTGGCATATCTAAATAATGACAGACTTTTTCTAAAGTAGCCATGGTCTGTATTAATTCATCGGAGATCATTTCTGGGTAAGCATATAGCAATCTAATCCATTCTAGTCCCTCTACTGCATTCAGTTCCTTTAATAGCTGAGGCAGCATGTACTGGTCATAAAGATCAATTCCGTATCTCGCAGTATCTTGGGCAATCAGAATAACTTCCTTTACACCTCTTGAAGCCAACTCTTTTGCTTCCTTTACAATACTCTCCATTTTTCTGCTTCTGTATTTTCCTCTAAGCTTTGGAATAATACAATAGGTACAGAAGTTATCGCATCCATCGGATATCTTTATATAACTAGTATAGGAAGGTGTTGTTTGGAATCTTGGAAGGTCTTCATTAAAAGCTTTATCTATGTTTCCAACTTGTACAACCCTATTTCCCTGTAGTGCTTCATGGATTACATCTAAAATAGCATCATATCCACCTGTTCCTACAACAGCATCTACTTCTGGTAATTCTTCTATAAGCTCTTTATGATATCTTTCTCCTAGACAACCAGAAACGATTAAGACCTTTAATCGGTCCTGCTTTAAAAGTCCGATCTCGATAATTTTATTGATAGATTCTTCCTTTGCAGACTCTATAAATCCACAGGTATTTACGATAATGGCATCTGCATTCTTTTTATTGCTAGTTAACTTGTAGCCATACTTATTCAAAATACCCAACATGATTTCTGCATCTATGAGATTTTTAGAACACCCTAGTGATTCTACGTATACTGTCAAATTCATTTAATTTGTCTTCCCTTCCATTTCTTGATAATATGAGTGTATTTTATCTACCGCCTCTTCAATTCTACCATAATTTATCTTTAAGTTATACTGATATTTTTCAACTGAATGTTGATAGAGGGGGTCGTAATATTCCAAAACCAATTCCTCCGCAATGAGATTATATTTTTTTTCTGCAATCCATTGATGATATTGCTGTACTTTCTTACTCCCGATTCTCTTCTTTAGATGACCAATCGACTTAATTAAAAGTTCATCGGGGTTTTCTATATTTTCAACATAGTCCACCACTAACCGCTTAACCCGTTCTTCTACAGAAGCTTCTAGAAGAATATGTTTTCCATTGGTCATTGCATCAAAGACCTCATTAGGAATTATGATTCGCCCTAATCGTTTACTTTCACTTTCTACAACAATATACCGCTCTTTAATATCTACTAGTTGTTTGAGGAGAGCACTTTCAAAGCTTTTTTGGGTTAGGCGGTGACTATCCTCTATTGTGGCACCAAACACTGAGCCTTTATTGCTGGCTAAATCCTCTAGATTCACTACAGCAACCCCTCTTTCCTCCAGCAACTTCAATACCTCTGTCTTACCTACTCCAGTAAATCCATGGAGAACAATAAATTGATGGTGCTTATGGATGTCTCTTAAATAATTTAAAAGATAATTTCTATATGCTTTAAATCCACCATCTAACTGGTATAGTTCTAGTCCTAATACTTTGAAAAAACTTACAAAGGTGGCGCTTCGCAAACCACCTTTAGCACAAAATATGATTAATTTACAATCCTTCCTGCTGAGTTCCAATAACTGTTTATAGATACTCGGCAGCTTCGGAGAGACAATCTCCAACCCCCGAACCTTTGCAACTTGGGGCCCCTGTTGTTTGTATAATGTTCCGATTTCAGCCCGTTCATCATTGTTTAGTAAAGGGATGTTGATGGCTCCTTCTATTGTACCTTCTTCATACTCAAGGGGAGACCTGACATCTATAATCATCTTAGTATCTAATTTCATGACTTCGGCTATATCCAATTTACCTAACATTTTTTCACCTTCGTTTATGTTCTATTTAAGCTTCACATGTATTTTGAGTTTGCATATTAATTTGCTTCATTATGCTCCTCAAGGTGTGCTTCAGTGATTAAGACCTGTCTAGGCTTACTGCCCTCATGACAACCGATAATCCCCTTAGCTTCCATTTCATCAATGAGGCGGGCAGCTCGATTGTATCCTATCCGTAGCCTTCTTTGTAGCATCGATATGGATGCCTGTTGGTTCTCTACCACCATTTCTACGGCTGTGTTGAACAAATCATCAGATCCATTCATATCTAAGCTTTCACCTTGGTCAATACGGTTGATGATTTCTGATTCATAGTTTGGTTTATCGATTTGATTTTTAATAAAGGTAACAACCCGTTCAACTTCCTTCTCCGATACAAATGCCCCCTGTACCCTCACTGGCTTGTTGGCTCCTATCGGATAGAATAACATATCTCCTTTACCTAAAAGCTTTTCTGCTCCCCCCATATCAATAATCGTTCGAGAGTCGGTTTGAGATGCCACTGAAAAGGCAATTCTCGAAGGGATATTTGCTTTAATCACCCCTGTGATGACATCAACTGAAGGTCTTTGGGTAGCTATAATTAAATGAAGCCCTGCAGCTCTTGCCATTTGTGCTAAGCGGCAGATGGCATCCTCCACATCATTTGCCGCCACCAACATTAAGTCCGCCAACTCGTCAATAATAATCACGACATAAGGTAGCTTTTCCTCTGGGAACTTTTGGTTGTAGCTACCAATATCCTTAACACCATTATCAGCAAACAGTTGATATCTTCTAGTCATTTCTTGCACTGCCCAATTCAACGCGCCTGTAGCTTTCTTAGGATCAGTAACAACAGGGATCAGAAGGTGGGGTATTCCGTTATAATGATTTAACTCCACCACTTTCGGGTCAATCATTAGTAGCTTAACCTCGTCGGGATTGGAACTATACAACACACTTAATATTAATGTATTAATACAAACACTCTTTCCAGAACCAGTAGCTCCCGCCACCAATAAGTGGGGCATCTTACTGATATCTGTTATGATTGGATTCCCTGAGATATCTTTTCCTAAAGCAAAAGGAATCTTTGCCTCGGAGGACTGATATTGGGAACTATCTATAACTTCTCTTAAGGTTACCATAGATACATCTTCATTTGGGATCTCAATACCAATAGCTGCCTTACCAGGTATCGGTGCTTCAATACGAATCGCTGGTGCTGCCATATTTAAAGCAATGTCATCACTTAGGTTTACGATTTTACTTACCTTTACCCCTACACTTGGTTGTAGCTCATATCGGGTAATCACAGGACCTTTACTGACCTGTATTACTTTAGCCTCTACTCCAAAGTTCTTTAAGGTATCCTCTAATACCTTAGCCTTTTTTAATATTTTTCTTTTATCCTCTTTATTTGGCAAACTGTCCACTTGGCTCAACAACTCTATGTCAGGTATTTGGTATACAAAGTCTGGGTCATTGCTAAAGCCTGTGATGGTAATATCCGATGAATCTCCCTGTTCATTTTGGTTCTTTAATGCCTTATTAGTTTTTTCCTTATTAATATCTCCCTTAATGGTTTCCTCCTTCAGAGGATTCCCCCCTTGGTCAACCCCTTCATTTGTAAAATCTGGGTTTACATCTTCCACTGAATCACTGTCGTTGGTGAAATCCAGAATCTTTATTTTTTCATCCTGTTCCACCATATTTTCAACTGTAGTCGCAACCGTCTCATCAAATAAATCCAGTTGTTCCATAATTTCTTTTTTGCTCTTTTTAGGCTTTTGCTGAACTTCTTTATCCACCAGTACTGACTTCTTGATGGATAAGAAAATTCTTCTAAATACTTTTTTAAAGTATAGAATCAGTGCCAATAGGGAAACATCTGTATAGATCATTGATGCTACAATTAATAAGCTAGTAATAATGATATAGGTACCTGTCTGACCAAACAATCCCACCAGTAAGAAGGCAATACTATTTCCAATTACCCCTCCCGTTTGTCCCTGTTTTCCTAAAATATAAGTCCATTTAATACTTTCAGCAAAACTTCTTCCCTCAAAATCACTAATATCAGGAATGGAGAAAAACAACAAAATACATAAGAATAAGATAGAAAAATAAATAAAACTACTTCGATTCTTCCAAAAAGACATATTGCTGAAAACTAAAACCCCACAGACAATAGCGATATAGGGCAATATATAGGCTGCATTTGAGAATAAGCCCATTAGTACTGCTTGAAACCATGCTCCAACTTTTCCTGCCCCAAGGGAATGCATTGACACTAGTAACAATAACCCTGTCGCAATTAAAAAAATGCCTTTAATCTCATGATTGAATTCCTCTGTTAGTGTAACTTCCTTTGATTCCTTCTTTCTCTTTGTCATTGAATTTTTTCTCAATTTTTTCACCCCAAGTCATGTCTTTTCGCTATGTAAATCATTTTGAAAATTAACTAAAGCGCAGTTTTTGCTGCGCTCTATTTTATCATTATTTACTAATATTATTGTACAACATATTTTGATAATCTACAAATGATTTAAATAGCCTAATTCCATGGTGGCAGGAGATTAATTTGTTAGTTGATCTTCCTCTGTCTTTTTAGAAAGCTTAATGAGGGATTTTAGCTTGCCCATCGCCTTGTCCAATCCACCAACCTCATTAATTAAACCACTCTCCACAGCTTCTTTACCAATTAATATTGTTCCAATATCATTGGCTAATTCATCAGTGGAACTCATTAAGTTTAAGAAGGTATCCTTTTTAATGGAGGAAGTTCTAACAACAAATTCTACTATCCTATCCTGCATCTTTTTGAAGTAATTGAAGGTTTGGGGTACCCCAATCACTAATCCATTCATTCTAATCGGATGGATCGTCATTGTGGCTGTTGGGGCAATAAAAGAATAGTCTCCTGCCGTTGCAAGGGGCACACCAATACTATGTCCCCCACCTAAAACAAGGGTTACTTTTGGTTTTGATAAACTCTGAATCAACTCTGATATTGCTAACCCTGCCTCTACATCTCCACCAACGGTATTTAAGATTACCAACAACCCTTCAATGTTTGGGTTGTCTTCCACCGCCACCAATTGTGGGATAATGTGTTCATATTTTGTAGATTTATTTTGGGGCGGTGCCACCATATGACCTTCAATATGTCCAATAATTGTTAGTATATGAATATTTTCTTCCTTCTTAGGTATATTGTTTGTTCCCAATGCTTGAATGTTTTGCAGACTTACATTCTGTTCTTTCATTTCTGGTTTGTCGGGTAATTCTTGTTTAAATTGTGCCATCATGGGGGTATATGATTTTTGATGCTGCTCTTCTCTATAATCTTTTCTCATGTTTTCACCTCTGTTAATTTGGTATATTTATATTCTTACCTATTCCTTATCTTATATTCTACAAGTGGGATAAAGATTATACAGAGGAGTTAAAGGAAGTAAAAACCTAACTTTTTAAATAAAAACTGCCCTACAATGTTTATTAACAACATCATAGGGCGGTTCCTTTATAGATTTTCAAACTTTACCTTAACCAAAGATCCCCATATAGCCTGCAACCAAAACAATCGTAGCAAAAATCATCCTGTAGATGGCAAATACCTTCATAGACTTCTTCTTTAAATATGCAATAAATTTATCAATAACCTTTAAAGCAACAATAAACGAAACAATAAAACCAACAGCTAAAGAAATCATTTCAGGTGATGTAAGACTTGATAAACTTCCTACTTTTAAGATTTTCAAGAAACTCATACCGATCATTACTGGGATAGCCAAAAAGAAAGAAAACTCTGTGGCTACTATAGTAGAAAGTCCTGCCACCCATCCTCCAATGATGGTTGAGGCTGACCTTGACATACCAGGGATAATCGCTAGACATTGAAATAGTCCAATAATGAATGCTTGTCTTACTGTAACCTCCAGCACTTGTGTCTGAGGCTTGTTGTTTCTATATCGATTCTCAGCATAGATCATCCATAGACCACCAAAGAATAATGCTAATGCCACAGTAATGGGTGAAAATAGGTATGTTTCAGCTAAATCATCCAATAAAATACCAAATACTCCCCCGGGAATACAGGCAATAGCCACTGTTGACCAAAACCCTAGACCCGACCCCTTTAGGCTGCCGTTTTTGGGGAAGAAATTTAATAAAGTATGGCTAATTTTTTTCCAATATAGGATTACCACTGCTAAGATCGCCCCCAGCTGGATTACGTATGTATACATCTCTACGTAGGCTGGATGAGTTCCTTTAAACCCTAGGATACTCTGAAATATAACTAAATGTCCCGTTGAGGATACTGGTAAAAACTCAGTTATCCCTTCTACAATTCCCAACACCAAAGATTTTAATATAAAAATTACTAACTCCATGTGAAGATGTCCTCCCTTTACTTTTCTTTTTCCCTCATTCACATTTAAAACTTCCTATTGACACTACTCTGATTTTAACTCTGCATATATGATTGTATATTAAAAATAAGAATTTACCAAGCTAAGTTTTTATCTTTTTCTTAGAAAGTTAATCTCACTTTCAATAAATAGACCTTATTTTACTTAAGTCGTAACGTCAACAGATTTATATGAATGAAACTAGTGACAAACCAAAGGTGTTGGTTTTAAAAGTTTAAAGGAGAAACCCTACAACTAGAACTACTAGTACGATCAATGGCGCTGGTATTCTTTTTGTTGTCAACAATAATACTGTAGCCAATGTGACAATAATGTTGTCTAATGCAAATCCACTTTTTTGCATAAGGACTACAGCAGCAACTGTGATCAATCCACCTGCAACTGCATTAATCCCCTTTAAAGAGACCTTGATTCCTCTAATCTTCTTTAGGCTTTCCCATATAGGATAGACGAAATAAATTAAAAGGAGCCCCGGCAAAAAAATACCTACACCTCCAGCAATAGCTCCTAGAGCTTGGGTCAATACAGTGTCTCCTCCAGCTGCCATTCCACCTGCATAGGCGCTAAAGCTAAACATAGGCCCTGGTAGCCCTTGAACAAGTCCATAACCTGTCAAAAACTCCTGATTTGTCATGTAATTGTTCGCCTCTACTAGCTCACTGTACATGACGGGGATCACCACCTGTCCTCCACCAAAGACCAGATATCCATATCGATAAAAGCTTTCAAATAGCTGAATGACTCGATTATCCCATATAGAAGCTAGCAACATACTGCCTAGAGTAATGATTGCAAACGCAATGAAATATTTCCAAGGGGGATTTAATTTTACACGGTTCCATAAACCTTTCTCTTTAGATGTAAGAATACTTACCATACCACCTACAGTCAATACAAATGGATAGATCCATGGATCTCTAATAAAGTAAGTAGTGATACCACCGAAAAATAGTAAAATTACAGTAATCTTATCAGTAATCACTTTTTTTCCAATGCGATATGCCGCCACTAGAATAAAACCCACTGCCATCGGTCCAACATAACGAAGTCCTGCTGTTGATATATTCCTACTACTTAAAAACTGATATAAAAATGAAAGCATAGACATTACTATAAGTACTGGTAATGCCCATACCAACATAGTTAGAAATGCTAATAAAGGTCCTCCTGTTTTATATCCTATGGAGACAATTGTTTGGGTACTGGTGGGACCAGGTAGAATACTACACAATGCAATTAGCTCAACAAGTTCTTCTTCCTTTAGATAGTCTTTCTTGACTACCATTTGGTCTGTAAAAACCCCATAATGGGCTTCTGGCCCACCATATGCACCTAGTGAGCATATAAGTACATCCTTTAAAAAAACTTTCCATTGCGTCCTATTTTCTTTATTTGAAGTATTTTCTCTTCTCATGCTGTGGTCATCCTTCCATTAGCTTTTCTACTTTAATAATATACCAATTTTTAAATAAAAAGATTCTTTAGATGTCTAGAGACTAAAATCATCGATTAGCTTTATAAAAAATAGAAAACCACTAGTCATCTAGTGGCTAAATTTTGTATTATACAGAATACTTTCTCTTATCATCGTCTTCTAACTCTATAATAATCATATCATTTCCAATCTTCTTTATTGCTTGCCACGGGATCTCCATTATCGCATTACTAGACATGAAACTAAAAACATTTTTTTGGTCGGGTATTAATAGGGCAACAATTTTCCCTGTTTTCTCGTCCAACAATAGATCAGAGTCGCCTATTATCCCCAATCGACTACCATCACATAGGTTGACAATTTCCTTTCCACTCATTGCACTGAATCTCACTGGTCATTCCTCCTATCCTTCGTTTTTCTATGTAATTTCTCTTTTTAATATATATTAAATTAAGGTGGAATTATGACGATTACTTTAATTATTTAATTTTTCACACTTCAAAATTGATTTAAGTAACAAAAAAGACTAAGCAGTAAGCCAGCTTAATCCTTTTAAATAATCATAAATACATTGTTAGCTCAAGATTTTTTATTTTCTAAGTAATGCCTTCTTTACTTGATTTTTTTGCTCTTGCTTACTAACCACAGTCACTGTCATAGAATCAGTTGCAAATATTTTTTTAATGATTCCATTAATTTCATCCATTTTGATTTCATCAATCATCTGAATAATTTCCTTTGGACTATAGGTCTTTGCAAGTAATAACTCTGATTTACCAATGGAGGTCATTCTACTGCTGGTGCTCTCCAAACCTAGAATATAACTTCCCTTTAGTTGCTCCTTAGCCTTATCTAATTCTGCATGGGTGATTCCCTTTCCTACAAGGGTATCGACCTCTTGCTTAATCAATAGACATACCTCCTCCAGTTGACTAGGATTCATACCTGCATATATGGTAAGGAGTCCACCATCCTTATAAATAGATGGGTAAGAATATACAGAGTAGGCTAATCCCCGTTCTTCTCGGATTTGCTGAAAAAGTCTAGAACTCATACTACCACCTAGAATGTTGTTGACTACTAATAGAGGGTATAATTCTCGATTTCCCATTTCAATCCCTTTAAATCCGATACATAGATGGGTTTGCTCTATATCTTTTACCTTTTCTACAATTTCAAAATGATAATTTGGTTCTTTACCCTCATAGGTATTTGTTTCAGTACTCTTCCAGCTGCCAAACTTTTCTTTAATTTCTTTTAACAGGGACTCTGGCTCAAAATTACCTGCTACAGAGATCACGGCATTTTTAGGAATATAATACTTTTCCATATGGGCCAGAAGACTTTCACGGGTGGTGGCTAAAAGAGTTTCTCTAGTCCCTAATATTGGATATCCTAAAGAGTGGTCCTTTAGGATTGATTGGGATAATAAATCATGGGCTACATCCTCTGGAGAGTCTTCATACATACTTAATTCTTCTAGGATTACACTTCTTTCCCTGTCTATATCCTTTTCATCAAACTTTGAGTTAAATATCATATCAGCTAATATGTCAATGGCTAATTTATAATGGGAATCCAATACTTTTAAGTAATAGCAGGTACATTCTTTTGCGGTAAAGGCATTGATCTGCCCTCCAACTCCATCTACAACATCAGCCAAATCCTTTGCAGATCTTGTGGCAGTCCCCTTAAATAGCATATGCTCTATAAAGTGTGAAGCACCATTATTTATGAGATTTTCATGCTTTGAGCCTGCTTCAATCCAAACACCAATAGATATGGACTTTACGTATGGAATATGTTCTGTCACGATTCTTAATCCGTTATCAAGAGTATACTTTTTGTACATTTTATCCTCCCAAATGTCTAATCTTTTCAAGACTATTTATGTTAGTTCTATCTAATTTTTTATACCTTATCCATTATAAAGGACTTTCAATACATATGCAACTATTCCTCCAGAATATCAGTTATTCTTCCAATCTCTAGCCCTTTTTCCCTGAGGGCATCAATTAAGTTTGGTAGCGCTTTAGCTGTTTCTGGCATTGGATGCATTAATACAATGCCCCCAGGGAATGGTTCTTTATCCATTACCCTTTTCATAATAATATCTTTTGTACTACCCTTTCTCCAGTCTATGGTATCTATAGACCATAAGATTGTCTTGTATCCCAGCTCCTCTGCTGCGTGTAGGGTATGTTGGTTATATGCACCCGATGGTGGAGCAAAATATTTAGGCTTTTCTTTAGTATGCTCCATTATGATATTTTCTGCTCTTTTTATTTCATCTAAATTTTTCTCGTGGTCTAAAGTGCTATAATTTAGATGCTGGTATCCGTGACTACCAATTTCATGTCCTTCATCAATGATACTTTGGAAAAGCTCCGGGAAAGTCTTTGCCCATCTTCCTGTAACGAAGAAGGTAATCTTAACATCTTTTTCCTTTAAAGTATCCAACATATCTGGTAATACTTCATTTCCCCAATCGACATTGCAGGCAAAGGCTATGTACTTGCTTTCTACACTTCCCTTATCAATTGGTTTTGCCACTGGATTGTTGTTCATCACCTCGGACGTGTTCAAAGGACGATTGAAAATAAAACCAGAAACAACTAATAAAACCGCCAATACGCCAACAATAAACAAGACGATGGTTTTTTTATTGGTAACTATGATCATATTATTCCCCCCTGTTTTAAATATAAGGTTTCATAATATAGTATTCCAAAAACCACCATATATGCGGAATTTGGAGAAGAAATCTTTTTTGATAGTGCAAGGACAAGAGATGCTTTGTATATGTAAAAGGACTATAGTTGTGGGTACTATAGTCCTTTAGAATTACTTTTTTCTTTATTGTGTATGTATAATCGTCTCTTTTTCAGATCTGCTATATTATTTAAAAATATCTCTCTTAACACTCCGTAAAATACTTTCTAAAATTCGCTCGATCCTCAGCATCTTCAAACATGAAGAAATAATCACATATTTCAATGGCAAAATCAATAAATGCAACTCCTTGAGCTGTAATTATATTTTGATCCCTCATAACTCTTTTATTTTCAAAGTTTTCTCTTGGGAATGGATCAATCTCATCCTTAAATTGCTCTCGATGTTGCTCGGTCCATTCTATTATGGAGGTCGTATAATTCCTGTCATTTAAAACCCCTGCTTTTGCTAAAAATCTGGGTCCTGCACAGACGGCTGCCAATAGTTTGTTTTCTTGGTTCAGATTTCTGATGAGTTCCATTAGTTCTTCACGTATTTCGCCATTCCATCCGCCAGTAATCAATATTCCCTCTGTTTCTTCATCAATTACAACATCCTTCACCATTATGTCAGGCAAATAGGTCATACCGGCCCTACTTTTAATTAATTTCTTTTCGTATGCAATCGTCATTATTTTTTTACCACCATTAATACCTAGAAGATGCGTTGCTAATGTAATTTCAAAATCTGCCATGTCGTCATAGATAAACACCAGTATTTTTCCCATTTTGTAATCCTCCTTGAAAACTGCTTCGTCACCACAGTTTCCATAATATTATTATGTAGTCTATATTCTAAACCCTCTATAATAACTGAGTCTCCAGCGTGATAATCTTTAATACATGTGTTCTTAGAAGGAACAAACCAATCCAATGTCACATAAATGTATTTTTATTTTATCATATTAACTAAACTTTCCAACATTTTTATAAGAAAAAAGCATAGATGCTAAATAAAAATCTATGCTTAACCTATTGGTAAGTTATATATTTTGCTTTCTAATCCCCCATCTTCATCCCTATGGCAAATACTTTAAATCCCATTTTCTCATAGAAGGGTACTAATCTCTCCTCACAAAAAAATTGAATGTGGAGGTTATTCTTTAAACATTCTGCAACTAGCCTATCACTGATTTCTTTTCCAATACCTCTATTTCGATAGGCTGGCAGTACCCCTAACCCACAGAGATATCCATTAATAACTCCGTCAGAAACCACTCTTCCTGTTCCGATTAGCTCATCCTCATGATAAACATAAATACTATACCAGCTTATCTTCATAGCCTTCTGTAATTCTTCAGCACTTAATTTTAGATAGTCATTCCATCCCAGTGCTTCATAGAGTTTGTATATCTCTTCTTGATTTAGTATTTCAGATGTATATTTAAGTTTCATTGTTTTCCTCCTATACTTGCCCTGCTTCATCCCATACGTTAATTGTTTGAGGAGCATTGTACTTCTTTAAAAGTTTAATCACTCTTTCGTCTATTCTTTCGCCTGCCCGTATAATAGGGACAGCAGGTGGGAAAGGACTGAAGTGATTTAAAGACACAAGTCCTAAACTATCCTCTAAAAACACCCTTGTTCCCTTGATGTTTCTTACTCCCTTTGGGGTAAATACCACCTCTGGTACATGCCATAGACTATCGATTAATGCATCGTGACTGACCACTGTCGCTACCCCTATCATGATCTCCTTTATAGACGAAAGAACTGCCCCAAAGACCTCCCGCGAATCTGCTATCGTAAAGGTCAATAGTATATTTTTAGGGTCTGATAGCTCACATTGAATCCCACATTTATTTAATATTGCCTCCACTTCATAACCACTGATATTAAGATGATTGAAATTAATAATAACTTTAGAAAGATCACTGGCCACTATACCATCATTTCCAACACAACTGTTGTTAAGAATCTTTATTCCATCTACAACCTTTAACTCGTCAACAAACCAAGTTATATTATCATACAACATTTGAAAAAGCTCATTTCCTTTTTCATGCACCATTGCCAGTGCAATCTCAAGGGAAGATAAAAGAACATAGGATGGACTGGAGGTCTGGAGAATCATTAGGTAATCCTTTAATCGATCCACATCTACCCTCTCGGAATTAATATGCAGGATTCCACTTTGGGTCATGGCAGGCAAGTTTTTATGGGTGCCATGCACAACAATGTCTGCACCAGCATCAATTCCACTAATAGGTAGCTCCTTATGAAATTTGAAATGAGAACCACAGGCTTCATCCACGATAATGACTTTATTATGTCGGTGGACTATCTCCGTTATTTTATCAATATCGCTACATAGACCATAAAAGTTCGGGTGGGATAACAATACCCCCTTTGCTTTAGGATGGTCTTGTAATGCTTTTTCTACTGTATCAGAATTAATTCCCATTGCTATGCCAGTACTTTTGTCTATCTCTGGTAAAAGATACACAGGCTTTGCACCTGTCAAAAACAAGGCATTATATACAGATCTATGGGCATTTCTTGGAACAATTATTTCATCCCCATCCTCTACTATGGACATAATGCTGGCAAGTATTCCTACACTGGCACCATTTACTAGAAAAATAGACTCCTTTGTTTTGTATAGCTCAGCAACGTTTTCCTGCGCCTGCTTTAGACTTCCTGTTGGATGAAATAAACTATCCACCCCTTCTACTTCCGTTAGGTCGATTTCTAAAAATTTCTCTTGAAATTCAGTATTATGAAAGATTTCCTTAGAACCTTTATGCCCTGGCATATGAAGTTTGTATTTGATATCATCACTGTATTTTTTTAGCGAATTATATAGAACTGTTTCCAACCACTCTTCCTCCTATTTCCTACCTTCATCATTATTAAAAGTATCCCGTAGATTCTTCTCTACTTGCAAATAAAGTCCTGTAAATCCAGCGAAAAATATAGATATTTGAATCCCTCTGCGCTAAGGTATCCCCAATTCAACCCTGAAGCTATTTATCTATGTCCTATACTGCTATTACATTAGTACGACCACCAATAATTGATATAACCATAAACAATTAAGATTGTAATAGTAATAAAAAATATAATATAAAAACCCTTCATATCGTTTTTCCTTTGGTCAATCTCAATTAAGGCTGGCATTAACTGTCGTCTTAATTCCATTATTTTCGTGAAATTTAATTTTGAAGTGATGGTTATTTCTGTTAGTTTATGCCGCTTAAATAATCTAACCTTAGTTCCATCTTCTAAAGTAAATACAACTTTACTTAGACCATCATAAGAAACTTTTTTCTTTAATAACTCATGATTTTTTAGTATATCACTAGCTGTTTGGAAATCCTTCAACACGCTAATCGACAATCCCTTCATTAAAAATATTAATAATAGCATCATTGCTGAAATCCCGATACTAACCAAGAATGTATCTAACTCCCTAAACCCCTGTTCCAGTAATATTCTAATAGGTACTGTCAACAATAAGATTGGGAATGCTAGATTTAACTCTTCGACTACGTATTTTCCACTGTTTACTCGATGATGAATGATAACAAACAAAACGCTGCTGATTCCTAATGATAAAATAAAGGCATTAAATTCTCCCATCCAATGTTCCTCCTATTTAATCTTACTTTTATCTGTGATTAACTTTGCAATCATGTCATGACTATAGATTAACTCCTCCAGACGATCTTTCTTGATTGAAGTTACGATATTCCCTTTGTCATTATCAATAGTAACGATAAAGCTATAGGAGTTCATCATTTGCTTTTTCACATCAATTTTTTTAATATCTGAGATTAATATGGCTTTGTTCATTATCACGAGCCAATCGTTATTATAATATAAATCCCCTAAAAGGGTAGCATTACTACCTAAAACAGCCAATAAGAATGCAGGTTCTAAATCCGTTGGATTACCCGTCACCCATTTAATTATCTGTAATACCAACATTGCAATAATACCAATATAAATAAGCCACTGAAGTACAGGATGATAAAAATTAATTTTCGTCATAGGGTGTTGCTTTATGATAAACCAAACCTTCAACCTTTCGAGGGCTATGCCAAAGAATATAGTCAGTAAAAAGGCACCCATTATGGATATGATTATATTTTCCTCTGTTTGAGTTATATTTAATGCTAATGCGCCTGTGAAAACAGCTCCCCAATAGCAATAAATAAAAGTTTTATAGTCTAAGATTTTTTTGATCATGTTTATCTAACCTCCAAAAAACCCACAAACTTTATGGGTCTTTTTAGCCCGTAAAATAGCTCTATTTTCCTATACTTATATCTCTATTCTACCATTAAAAGCAACATTTACCAACTGATAAAAAAAAAAAACATAAACCGAATCTGGTTTATGCTTTTTCTGGATTTGATTGTTCTGGTTTTTCTGGCTTTGGTAAAACAGCCTTTCTCGATAAGTTAATCTTACCTTGTGGGTCTATTTCCATCAGTTTAACCTCGATTGCATCACCAACTGATAGAACATCTTCTACTTTGTTGATACGTTCGTGGGCGATATTGGAAATATGAACAAGACCTTCTTTACCTGGTAGGATTTCAACAAAGGCACCAAAGTTCATGATCTTAACAACTTTACCTTGGTAAACTTCTCCGATCTCTGGTTCTCTTACGATGTTTTCAATAATTTCGATTGCTCTCTTGCCAGAATCTTGATCTGGAGCAGCAATGAAAATTGTACCGTCATTTTCAATATCTATTTTAACACCTGTGTCTTCAATAATCTTATTAATTACCTTACCACCAGTTCCGATTACGTCTCTAATTTTATCAGGATTAATCTTCATCTTTACGATTTTTGGTGCATATGGTGATAATTCTGGTCTTGGCTCAGTAATAGATTCCCTCATTTTTCCTAAAATATGAAGTCTACCTAATCTTGCCTGTTCTAATGCTGTTTCAAGAATTTGACGGCTAATTCCTGCAATCTTAATATCCATTTGAATAGCAGTAATACCATCATCTGTACCAGCTACTTTGAAGTCCATGTCTCCTAAGAAGTCTTCCATACCTTGAATATCCGATAGTACAGCTACTTTGTCATTTTCTTTCACTAGACCCATTGCAATACCAGCAACCATTTTCTTTAATGGTACTCCTGCGTCTAATAGAGACAATGTACTACCGCAAACACTTGCCATTGAACTTGAACCATTGGAACTTAATACCTCTGATACAAGACGAATAGCATATGGGAAATCTTCCTTAGATGGAATCATTGGCTCTAATGCTCTTTCTGCTAAAGCACCATGTCCAATTTCTCTTCTTCCTGGTCCCCTCAAGAATCTAGTTTCACCAGTACTATATGGAGGGAAGTTGTAGTGATGCATGTATCGCTTCTCTTCTTCTTCTCCTAGACCATCAAGGATTTGAACATCCCCTAAAGCACCTAAAGTCGTAATCGTCATCGCTTGAGTTTGACCTCTAGTAAATAACGCTGAACCATGGGTTCTAGGTAAGAATCCTACTTCAGTAGTGATCTTTCGGATTTCGTCTAATTTACGATCATCAGGTCTTACACCTTCATTGGTGATCATAGAACGAATTTCTGCTTTGATGATTTTGCTTAGAACTTCTTTTACATCTTTAATATTCTCTTCATACTTTTCAGCAAAATACGCTACTGTCTCTTCCTTTACCCTGTCCATGTTTTCAATTCTCTCGACCTTATCAACGGTTTTGATGGCATCAATCATTTTCTCAGTAGCAAAGGCTTTAACTTCAGCGATTAGCTCTTCTTCAATCTCTTTAATAGTAATTTCTGATTTTGGCTCACCAACCTCAGCAGCGATTCCTTCAATAAAAGCAACAATTTTCTTGATTTCTTCATGACCAAACATGATGGCATCTACCACCTGTTGCTCTGTCAATTCATTTGCTCCAGCTTCGATCATCATGATGGCATCTTTAGTTCCAGAAAGAACTAAGTTGAGATCATTATTTTCTCTTTGTTCGCTGGTTGGGTTGATAACGAATTCTCCATTTTGCATTCCTACTGCAACAGAACCTGTTGGTCCTTGGAAAGGAATGTGGGAGATGGATAATGCTACAGAAGACCCAATCATTGCAGTGATATCTGGTGGGCAGTTTTGATCTACAGAAAGAACTGTAGCGATTACCTGTACGTCATTATGATATCCTTTTGGGAATAGTGGTCTAATAGGTCTATCCATTAGACGAGAAGTTAAAACAGCCTTTTCGCTTGGTCTACCTTCCCTTTTAATAAATCCACCTGGGATTTTTCCAACTGCATAAGATTTTTCTTCGTAGTCACAACTTAATGGGAAGAAATCAATTCCTTCCCTTGGAGCTTTAGAAGCAGTAGCTGTAACAAGCACTACAGTTTCACCATATTTAATCATACAAGCTCCATGGGCTTGTTCGGCAACTTTGCCAATTTCCACCACTAGGGGTCTACCTGCTAACTCCATTTGGAATGTTTTTACCATAGAATAAATCCTCCTTTCAGGTTATTGATATATTTCTATGTAGTCTTTATTATTTCCTTTATTTAATCAATAAATTCCACATGAATCTAGTAAAAGTCAATGGATATTTGCTCCCATCCAACATTTACCATCATAATGATTAAATAATAGAGCGGGCAATACCCGCTCTTAGTGTTTGACTCTAAATTATCTTCTTAAACCTAATTTCTCAATGATCCCTCTGTATCTATTGATATCTTTGTTCTTAACGTAGTTAAGTAGGTTTCTTCTCTTACCAACCATTTTTAATAAACCTCTTCTTGAATGATAATCCTTCTTGTGAGTTTTTAAATGGTCGTTTAACTCATTGATTCTAGTTGTTAAGAGAGCGATTTGCACTTCTGGAGAACCAGTATCGTTTTCATGAGTTTTGTGAGTTTCGATAACGTCCTTCTTATTCATTAGTTTCACCTCCTCAAATGATATCCCCTTATTCTAAGTAACCGTCGGTGACTCAAATTACCGAGAATAGGTTCTTTTCAACTTAATTATTTTAACATATCTAAATAGGGTTGTAAATGCTTTTTTGAAATTTCAACGTCTTTTGTTATTTGTTGTACCAATGCTTCTATTCCATTAAATTTAACATTGCTCCTTAGTCGTGTAACAAACTGAATTTCCATATCCTCATCATAGAGCTCCCCATCATAATCTAGGATAAATGTCTCGATGGTGGTCTCTTTCCCATCAAAGGTTGGTGTTGTACCGATACAGGTTGCCCCCATGTGGGTTCTTCCAGCAAACTTGACTAAAGTGGCGTAGACACCTTCCCGTGGGATCAGCTGTTGAGGATCTACATATATATTTGCAGTAGGATAGCCTAGTTTTTTACCCCGCCCCTTACCATGGACTACTTGATTTTTTATGGCAAAAAATCTTCCTAAAAATTCACGGGCCTTTTCCATATCTCCTTCATCCACAAAGGTTCTTACACCTGTGCTACTGACCTTCTGCCGATCTACTGTGACGGGGTCAATAACATAAACCTCGAAGCCATATTTTTTGCCTAGCTCCTTTAGTATGGTTGCATCCCCCTTCGCCTTGGAGCCAAAGCGATAATCAAAGCCAACCACAGCTACTTTGCAGTTTAATCCATTTACTAAAATATTCTTAACGAAATCCTCAGGGCTTAAACCCATTATATCTTGGTTAAATTCTGCCAATACTAATGTCTCTAATTCTAATTCTTCCATTAGCTGAATCTTCATCATTTGATTCGTTATTTGGGGTGGCGTATCACCGCTAGATATTAAGGAGATGGTATGATTTTTAAAGGTATATACACATGACTCCAACTGATATTCATTGGATTTATTTACAAGTAAACGGATTAGCGCTTGATGCCCAATGTGTAATCCATCAAAATTCCCCAGAGCAATCCCTCTAGGAATTTTAGCGTCTAGTTGTTTTACTTCTTCTACTATTTTCATTTCAACGCCCCTTTAAACAAAAAGCCTTGTAAATTTAATATAAGACTGTTTACTTTCATCCCTCTTGATGGTGGCTAGACCAATAAAAGTTTCCTCCAAATATATTCTAACCAAAGTGCCTAAGGAAATGTTTTCCTGTGGTTCTTTCCAATCCTGACTATATACCCGATTGCCATTATAGGCAGCTTTTTCTGCTGTTGGACTCAATATTATCTTTGGGATATCTTCTAAAGGGTAATCTACGGGGTAAAGGACCTCTTTGATATTTTCATGATTCCTAAGTTCATCAATGGTGATTGCAGTAGATAACGAAAAATTTCCTGTTGCAGTCCTTAGTAGAAAGGACATCATGCCGCCACAGCCCAAGCGATCACCAATATCCTTGCAAAGAGTCCTAATATATGTCCCCTTTGAACAAGTAACATCAAAAAGAACTTTAGTACTCTCTATTTTAAGAATCCTAATGTCGTAAATATGTACCTTGCGGGGTTCCCTCTCGATCTCCACACCTTCCCTTGCCAATTCATAGAGTTTTTTGCCATCTCTTTTAAGGGCAGAGAACATGGGGGGAATCTGGTGGTACTCCCCTATAAATCCCATCATGGTATTAATGATTTCATCTGTTGAGACGTTTACATCCCTCTCCTGAAGTACTGTACCATATCGGTCCTGAGTATCTGTTTCGATTCCCAAGGTAAGCTCTCCCCGATACTTCTTCTTGCTGTCTAGGAGAAACTGGGATATTTTAGTCCCTTGACCTAAGCAGATGGGTAATACTCCAGCTGCATTTGGGTCTAAGGTTCCAGTATGCCCAACCTTTTTCATGTTCGCTTTTTTCCTTACCAAAGAAACAACATCATGGGAGGTCATTCCTGGTGGTTTTAAAATATTAATTATCCCATTCAAGTTATCACCATCTTATATCATCTTTTCCAGTTTCCTTATTAGTTCTTCCTTCACTATACTAATTTTTCCAGCAACAGTTGCCCCCGAAGCTTTTCGGTGACCACCGCCTCCGAATTCTTTAGCCAGTTGATTAACATCGTAATCCCGCTTTGCTCTAAAGCTTAGCTTTACTTCATTGCTATTAACTTCCTTTAGAATGGCTGCCACCTCTACACCTTCAATATCCCTGGCGTAGTTGACAATGCCTTCTACTTCATCATTACGTAGGCTATATTTCTTCAATACTTCTTCCCTAACCACGATTAGGGTTACTTTTCCCTCAAAATAAACCTCCATCTGATTTAGGATATACCCCAGAAATTTTGTACTATTCAAGGAATTATTTTGATAAAGCTGGAAAGTGATTTCCTCTAAATTTACCCCCAGCTCCAAAAGTTCTGCCGCCACCCTATGGGTATGGGCGCTGGTGCTGTCGTATCTAAAATTACCCGTATCGGTTACGATTCCTGTGTAGAGGCAGGTGGCAATCTGCTGATCCAATTCTATCTCCAATTCTTCTTTAATGATAGAATAAACAATCTCACAGGTGGAGGAGGCATCGGTCTTAACAAAGTTGATATCCCCATATTCATTATTACTGATATGATGGTCTACATTAACGACTGTTTTGCTTTTCTTCAGCAGGTCAATTTCTCCAATTCTACGATCATCACCACAATCTAAAACAAAGCATAAATCAAACCCTTCAACATCACAGGAAGGGTATTTTTTAAGAAGATGAACCTCCGGTAGAAAACTATATCTACCTGGAAGTTCATCGTTTAAGAAAATATTAACATTGCTGCATTTCTTCTTTAGGGCTAGACCTAAAGCCATAATAGAGCCTAAGCTATCGCCATCAGGATTTACATGGGCTATGATGGCGATGGAGGTCTCTGATTGAATAGCTGGAAGCCTACTCATTGTCTTCTTCCTCAATTTGATTCGGCTCAATCACCCTTGCAATGGTCTTGTGCATTTCTACGCCTCGTTCGATGGAGTTATCAAGCTTGAAAAGGATTTCTGGAGTGATTCTCGCTTTTATTCTTCGTCCTACTTCTCTTCTTACGTATCCACTGGAGCTTTTTAAAGCATCTATGGTATCTTTCTTCTCCTGTTCTGAACCCAAGACACTGATATAAACAGTTGCATAACTTAAGTCACGGGTACAATCAACCTCAATGATACTTGTCATGGGAGCAATACGGGGGTCCCGTAAATCATTACGAATAATGTCACTGATTTCTTTTCTTAGTTCTTCATTTAAACGACTAACTCTAGGATATGCCAATGACTTCACCCTTTCTATATTTAGTCTCGAGCAATTTCTTCCATTTTGAAGGCTTCAATTACGTCGCCTTCCTTAACATCATTAAAGTGATCTATTCCAATTCCACACTCATATCCGGTGGCAACCTCTTTAACATCATCTTTAAAACGTCTTAAGGAGCCTATGTTACCTTCGTGGATTACAATTCCATCTCTAACAAGCCTTAATTGAGCATTACGAACAATTTTACCCTCCGTTACGTAACAACCAGCAATTAGCCCAACGTTAGGTACTTTAATCGTGGCTCGAACTTGAGCTTTTCCTAATTCTACTTCTTTAAATTCTGGATCAAGCATGCCCTTCATGGCTGCTTCGATATCTTCTAAAGCCTTGTAGATGATTCTGTAGGTTCTTAAATCTACTTCTTCCTTTTGCGATAAAGCAGTGGCTCCAGAAGTTGGTCGTACGTTGAAACCGATGATGATGGCGTTTGAAGCAGATGCCAGCATAACGTCAGTCTCAGTAATGGCACCAACACCACCATGGATTGGTCGGATGATTACCTTATCAGTAGATAGTTTTGCTAAGGATTGCTTAACCGCCTCTACTGAACCTTGAACATCAGCCTTTACGATAATATTTAAGTCCTTAACTTCTCCAGCTTGCATTTGGCTATATAAAGCATCTAAAGATACCTTTTGAGAAGACTTAAGTTGTTCTTCTTTAATCTTGTTAACACGTTTCTCTGCAATCGTTCTAGCCATTTTATCATCAGCCACAGCGATTAACTGATCTCCTGCTGCTGGTACATCTGATAATCCAGTGATTTCTACAGCTGTTGAAGGAGTAGCTGATTTAACTCTCTTTCCGGTATCACTAATCATGGCCCGCACTCTACCATGGGAAGTACCGATTACAACAGAATCTCCAACCTTTAATGTACCATTTTGCACTAATACTGTCGCTACTGGACCTCTTCCTTTGTCCAATTGGGCTTCTACAACAGTACCAACAGCGTCACGGTTTGGATTCGCCTTTAATTCTTCCATTTCAGCAACTAAAAGAATCATTTCTAACAATTCTTCAATGTTAAGTCCTTGTAGAGCTGAAACTTCTACAGAGATTACCTCTCCACCCCATTCTTCAATTAATACACCGTGTTCAGATAATTCTTGCTTTACACGATCAGGGTTTGCTCCTGGCTTATCAATCTTATTTACTGCTACAATGATTGGTACCTCAGCTGCTTTTGCATGGTTGATGGCTTCAATTGTTTGTGGCATTACTCCGTCATCTGCGGCAACAACTAGAATTGCAATGTCAGTAACCTTTGCTCCTCTAGCCCTCATAGCTGTGAAGGCCTCATGACCTGGTGTATCTAAAAATACAATTTTCTTTCCATTTACTTGAACTTCAGAAGCTCCGATATGCTGAGTAATACCACCGGCTTCTCTTGTGGTTACCTTTGTGTTTCTGATGGCATCTAATAAAGATGTTTTACCGTGGTCAACGTGTCCCATTACAGTTACAACTGGTGGTCTAGGCTTTAAATCCTTTTCGTCGTCCTCTGGTATTACAATAAAGTCTGTTTCATCTTCTTCATCTTGAGAAACTGCTTTTTCAACAACTTCTACATCAAATTCTTTTGCTACTTTAGCGGCAGTTTCAAAATCAATCTCTTGATTCATGGCTGCCATAACACCAACTTGTATTAGCTTACCGATGATGTCGCTTACTCTTTTACCTAATAACTCTGCAAAATCCTTAACAACTATTTTTTGATCAATCTCTATGATTTTCATATCATTATTATTGGTTTCTTTTATTTCCATATTCTCTTCCAGTTTACTTTCCCTACCTTTATGATTATTTTTGTTTTTATTAGCATTACCTTTATGGTTTTTGCCGCCTTTGTTTTTATTATCCGATTGTGTATTTACAATTTTATTACTAGCTACCTTCTTAACTAATTCTTCCTCTTCATCTGTCCCGTGGATTACTTCCTTAGTAGGTTTTTTGCTATGATCATCCTCAGTAAATAACTCAATGATTAAATTAGCTTCTTCATCTTCTAAAGTACTCATATGGTTATTTACTTCTACAGATAGTTCCTTTAGCTTTTCAATCAATGCTTTACTAGTGATGTTCAATTCCTTTGCCAACTGATACACTCTCAATTTTGACAAGCTAATCACCCCCCCTAAATATTTGTGTTCTCATCACGATCTAAGTGCTCAATAAGTTTTTCTGCAAATCCTTTGTCCTTAATACCAATCACTGCCCTGGGGGCTTTACCAATAATCTGACCTAGATATTCTTTGCTTCCAAAGAATCTCAAGGGGATATTTCGATAGCTGGTTTTATCGGTAAATAGCTTCTTAGTATTATCTGAAGCATCCTTTGCCAATACAATTAAATAAACACTATTCTTTTTAATCTCTATTTTACAGCCATCTTCACCGGAAACCAATTTTCCTGATTTCATGGCAAAGCCAAGCAAATTTTTAATTTTTTCCTTCACTCACATCAATCTCCTGAATTAATTTTTCATAGATTGCATCATCTACATTGCATTTGTAGGCTCTATTAAAGGCCTTTGTTTTCTTAGCTTTTTGAAAGCATTCTTTGTCAGAACATATGTAGGAACCTCTACCGGCAGCTTTACCAGTAAGATCAACATTGATTTCCCCTTCGTTACTCCGCACCACCCGAAGAAGATCTTTTTTGGGTTTCATTTCATTACATCCTAAGCATTTTCTAAGAGGTATTTTTTTTTGCTTCAAATCCAATCACCCCTATTCTGATTTGGCTTGACTTTCACTCTTTATATCAATTTTCCACCCTGTCAACTTGGCAGCTAACCTAGCATTTTGTCCTTCTTTACCAATGGCTAGAGATAATTGATAGTCTGGAACAATTACTTTGGCAGTTTTTTCCTGAAGGTTAACCTCTGTTGAAACTACCTTTGCTGGACTGAGGGCGCTGGTGATGAACTCAACAGGATCTTTGCTGTATTTAATAATATCAATCTTTTCTCCCTTTAATTCATCAACGATTGATTGAACTCTTGCACCTTTTGGACCAACACATGCTCCTACTGGATCAACATTTTCATCCTGTGACTCTACTGCGATTTTCGTTCTAGAACCAGCCTCACGGGAAATACTCTTGATTTCCACAACCCCATCATGTATTTCTGGTACTTCAAGTTCAAATAATCGTTTAATTAATCCTGGATGGGTTCTTGAAACTGTAATTTGAGGACCCTTAGTCGTCTTCTTCACTTCTACTATGTAAGTCTTAATACGGGCTCCATGAACATACTCTTCATTTGGCATCTGCTCGTTTGGACCCAGGGCTGCTTCGATTTTACCAAGATTGATGTAGACAATTCCCTTAGATACTCTTTCTACTGTACCTGTGATAATATCTGACTCTCGATTGATAAATTCATCAAACACGAGTCCTCTTTCAGCCTCTCTGATTCTTTGAACAACCACTTGCTTTGCTGTTTGAGCAGCTATTCTTCCAAAGTTTCTTGGAGTAACTTCCCGCTCATAGATATCGTCGATCCCATAGTTTGGATCAATTTCCTTTGCTTCCTGTAATTGAATTTCTAAAATATCATCCTCTACTTCTTCTACAACCCTCTTCTGGGAATAAACATGTACCTCTCCTGAATCTCGGTCGATTTCAACCCTTACATTTTGTGCAGTTCCAAAGTTTCTTTTATAACTGGAAATCAAGGCCGCCTCTAAGGCGTCTATTAAGACTTCCTTCGAGATTCCCTTATCTTTTTGGATCTGCTCCAATGCTTCTATAAACTCCGTATTCATCCGTCAAAACCCTCCCTAAAATTTAATTGCCAATCTTGTCATTGCAGCCTTATCTCTAGGTATTTCTATTACCCCAGCACCCTTTACATTCAGCTGAATTTTATCATCTACTAGGCCTACAAGCTCTCCTTCTATGACTTTTTGTCCCATTAAGGGTTCGTACAGTTTAACCTCTACTGCTTCCCCTTTAAATTTATCGAAATCAGAATCCTTTTTAAGAGGTCTATCCAATCCTGGAGAAGATACCTCAAGGAAATAATTTTCTTCAATAGGATCTAATTCATCCAGCTTATCACTCAAGGCCATGCTAACATTTTGGCAATCATCAAGGGTGATTCCACCTGTCTTATCAATAAATACCCTTAAATATCGATGGGGACCTTCTTTCTTATACTCCACGTCCACTAACTCAAAATCTTCTTTTTCAACAATAGGTAGTACCAATTCTTCAATTAGCTTCTCAACTCTATTTTGCCCCATTGTGAACCCTCCCTATATTTAGTTTTAGTTTTCCCTTTTATATATGTATTTTCAGCCATTTGTGCATTATTTATGCGGGATTAAAAGGACAACCTCATAACATAATAGTAAAGAGTGGGAAGAACCCACTCTTTAGTATAAATGCTATGTTATTAAAACTAGTATAACACAATACTCTAGAACTAGCAAGTTAAAATAAGCTAAGTTGATTAGTTGCTGGTAAATCACTGATACAACCATGGTTCACCAAAGTCTCAATGACAGTCTTGGTTACTTTAGTTCGATTTCTTAAGTCCTCTAGTGAAATGAACTCACCATCTTTTCTAGCTTCTACAATATTTTTTGCGGCATTTTGTCCTACCCCCTGTAGGGATTTTAGAGGAGGTAATAACTTGCAATCTACGATTTGGAAGCGATCCGAATCTGACCTATATATATCAACTGGCATAACTTCAATGTTTCTTAAATACATCTCCAATACAACCTCCAGTACCGTCAGAAGATTCTTTTCCTTGGCGGTCATGTCGTTGCCCATTTCCTCCAGCTCTTTAATTTTTCTTTTAACTGCATCTTTGCCCTTCACCACTAAATCGGCATCAAAATCCTCTGCTTTAGTGGTGAAGTAGGTGGCGTAGAAGGCTTTTGGATGATGTACTTTAAAGTACGCAATTCTAAAGGACATCATAACATAGGCAGCAGCATGGGCCTTTGGGAACATGTATTTAATTTTTAGACATGAATCGATGTACCATTGAGGTACATTATTCTTTTTCATTTCTTCTATATGCTCATCTGTCAGTCCCTTACCTTTACGAACATTCTCCATGATCTTAAAGGACATTTTAGCAGGTAAGCCTTTTAATATCAAATAGTTCATAATGTCATCCCGTGTAGAGATTACATCCTTTAATTCTGCTACACCATTCCTAACTAATTCTTGGGCATTGTTTAACCATACATCTGTACCATGGGAAAGACCACTGATCCGTACCAACTCTGCAAATGTACTAGGCTTTGTATCCAACAACATCTGCCGTACGAATTTTGTACCGAACTCTGGGATTCCTAGCGTCCCTACATCACAATTTAACTCCTTAGGATCAACCCCTATTGCCTTGGTGCTGGTGAAGATACTAATTGTCTCTGGGTCATCTAAAGGAATTAGTGTTGCATTTTCCCCTGTGAGGTCCTCCAGCATCTTGATGATGGTGGGAACGTCGTGTCCAAGTATATCCAGCTTCAGCAAACGACCACTGATGGAATGATAGTCGAAGTGGGTGGTGATTACCCCCGAACTACCATCGTTGGCAGGATATTGAATAGGACAAAATTCATAAATATGTTTGTTGGCAGGCACAATCATAACTCCCCCTGGATGCTGTCCAGAGGTTCTTTTCACCCCCGAGCAACCAATGGTCAGACGATTGATTTCTGCCGATGGGACATGTTGACCTTTTGCCTCCAAGTATTTCCTTACAAAACCATAGGCTGTCTTTTCTGCAATCGTACCGATAGTCCCAGCCCGATAAACCTTACCTTCACCAAAGAGTTCCTCCGTATATTTATGGGATTCACTTTGGTATTCTCCAGCAAAGTTTAAGTCGATATCGGGTTCTTTGTCCCCCTCAAATCCAAGGAAAACTTCAAAGGGTATATCGTGACCGTCTTTAATGAGCTGATGATCACATTTCGGACACTTTTTGTCTGGAAGGTCTGCCCCAGACCCATAGGACCCATCTGTAATAAATTCAGAGTGTTTACATTCAGGACATACATAATGGGGAGGCAGTGGATTTACCTCAGTAATATCGCTCATGGTGGCGGCAAAGGAGGAACCAACTGAACCCCTCGAACCAACTAAATAGCCATCCTCCATGGATTTTGTTACTAGCTTTTGGGCGATAATATACATTACCGCATATCCATTGCTAATGATAGAATTAAGCTCCTTATCCAGACGTTTTTTTACAATATCAGGTATTGGAGAACCATAGATTCTCTCGGCCTTTGCATTACACATGTTTCTTAACTCCACCTCAGAGCCTTCAATCTCCGGTGGGAAGGTGCCATTTGGAATTGGAATCAACTCTTCTATTTGATCATTTAGCTCATTTGGTCTATGAATTACCACCTCTTCAGCTTTTTCCTTCCCTAGATAGCTGAACTCCTTAACCATTTCAGTTGTCGTCTTGAGGTATAGGGGGGCCTGATTGTCGGCATCACTAAAGCCCTGCCCTGCCATCAAAATTCGTCTAAAGACTTCATCCCTTTCTTCAAGGAAATGTACGTCTCCTGTTGCAACTACTGGTTTGTTGTGCTTTTCCCCCAACTCAACAATACGTTTGTTAATGTTTCGTATATCCTCAACGCTGTTTAATATTCCTTTATCCACCAAGAATTGGTTGTTAGCCGCTGGTTGGATTTCTAAGAAATCATAGTAATGAACAATGGATTCAATTTCGTCCTCTGGCTTATTGTTTAACAGTGCTTGATAAAGCTCCCCTGCCTCGCAGGCAGTTCCAACGATTAACCCCTCCCTAAGACTACTTAAAAGACTCTTTGGTAGACGGGGCTTTTTATAAAAATAGTTAATATGGGATTGGGAAACAATATCATATAGATTTCTCAGTCCCTCATAGTTCTTCACTAGGATTAGAACATGATAGGTATCTAGTTTTTTAAAATCTAGCTTTTTTGTCAGTTGTTGATTAATTTCATCAAAGGTGAAAATTTCTTTTTCCTGCAACATTTTAATGAAGTGCATCCAAATTTCAGCCGTTGCAGTGGCATCATCCACCGCCCTATGGTGGGAAAGTAGAGTGACATTGAGTTCCTTTGCAATTACATTCAACTTATGCTTTTTTAGTTGAGGTAAAAGGATTCTTGCTAGTTTTAATGTATCCACCACCGAGTTGGTGATTGTAATCCCCATTTGTCTTGCATTTTCCCTTATAAAACCAACGTCAAAGGAGGCATTATGGGCCACTAATGGGTTATTCCCGACGAAATTTAAAAACTTTGGCAATACGTCTTCTATTAAAGGGGCATCCTTCACCATATCATCGGTGATGCCTGTTAGGTCAACAATTTTTTGTGGAATAGGCATCTCTGGATTGATTAAAGATGAGAACTGATCAATCACCTCACCATTCTTAACCTTCACCGCCCCGATTTCTGTAATCTTATCCCGTTTATTGGATAGACCTGTGGTTTCAATGTCGAAGACAATAAACTCCTCTTCTAATGAGTAGTTTTCATTCCCCTCCACCAGCTTTGCTTCATCATTGACTAAATAGCCCTCCATTCCATAGATAATTTTAATGCCATGCTTCTTCCCAGCATCCATAGCCTCTGGAAAAGCCTGTACGATACCATGGTCGGTGATGGCAATTGCCTTGTGCCCCCACTCTGCCGCCCTTTTGACTAGGCTGGTGGTGCTGCTGACTCCATCCATTGATGACATCTGAGTATGAAGATGAAGCTCTACTCTTTTCGATTCGTAGGTGTCCAAAATTGGTTCTTTGCTGGTCAACATGAGGGCGGATGCCATGATCACGTATTCTCTAGCAAATTTGTCGTATACCACGTCCCCTTGTACTCTAAACCATTGACCCTTTTTAATTTCCTCTTCAAAGTCCACAGTATTGTTTTTTCTTTCAAAAATCTTTACCATCATGGAACTGGTGTAGTCGGTGAATTGAATTGTGTAGAGTTTTTTACCACTGTTTAGTTCCCTTGTTTCTACTGCAATGGTCTCACCTTCACATATAATTTTAATCATTTCCCCTACAATTTCCTTCAAAGGCGTGATTTCTCCACTAAAGGGCTTTCCAAGAAGGGCCGGAGAGTTGCCATTTACCTCTTTTTTAGCAGCTGATTTAGCTTCGTTAACTTCAGCGATTTGAATATTTCTCATGATTTCATCAATATATTGTGTACTTTTCTTTTCCTTTACCTCTTCATAATCGGCAAGGTCAAAGCTTCCCTCCTGTCCACCTTCAATATTACAAACAATCTTCACACCAAAGTGGGTCAGGAAATAATCCTCTAAAACTTGCTTGAGATTCCTTTCCACTGCCTTTTCCCAAAGCATAGGTTCAGGGATATGGATTATAAACTTTTCCTCCTCTACCTTCCATGTAATCCGATCTAGTATTGCTCTAGTGGCAGGTACTAACCGTTGTATAAAGTAAAGTATATTGTGTCGATTCTTTTCTATTATATCGGGGATCGATTCTATTTTAAAATGATAGATAAAATCTATAGAAAGCTCACTTACCTGTAGAAGTCCCTTGAGCTTTTCAGAAATATTATCTAATTCTTTCCATATCGTAACTTGATCTGAAGCAAGCTTAAGTTCCAGCTTCCTTTTTTCTTTAAAAAACCTTACTCGTTTTAGTTGATAGGATTTAAAACTGCCATAACCCTTGATCCCTAGATTGCCAAGGAAATCACTAAAACAAATATCTAGATTAGACTGCATATAATCCCACCTTTAATTTAGCCAATGTTTAATAATATCACCATACATCTTCATCCGCCAAAGTGCCCCCTTATAAATCCCAATTTTTTCTTCTTTGGTGACATGACTGGCATTTTTAAGGGTGATCTTCTTTGTTAGAATATTTCTTTCCTTAATCATTTTTGATAAGGCCATTTCTATACTGTAGCCCGCTGTATCCAAATTGAGGATTTCTTGAATCAACTCCCCCTTGAAGGCCCTTTGACCCGATAGGTTTGGCGCTACTCTTTGGGCCATATCTGTAATAAACCTACCCCCCTCGAAAATTCCAATGGTCATCTGTATACTTGAATCCATAACAGGGACAAGCAGGTCATCTATGTGCTGACAGGTTAGCCCGATTAAGTCTGCATCCAGCATCAGTACAACATCCTCACGACAATGGGATAAGCCCTCCTTCACGGCCTCTGCTTTCCCTCTATTTTGAGGTAGGCAAATTAACTCAACAGGGTAACGCCTCACCACATGGGGGGTGTTATCCGTTGAACCATCATCTATTACAATTATACGACTTATTTTTGATAACTCCAATAGGGGCTTAATGACATTTTCGATTCGTTCTTCTTCATTAAAGGCTGGAATGATAGCAGAAATCTTCATTGAAAACCTCCTCAACTACATTTTTTCAATTTCTTCCAGTAGCACCTGCATGATTTCCCCCTCAGGTATCTTCTTGATTATTTCTCCCTTTTTAAATAGTAATGCACCCTCTATACCCCCGGCAATTCCAATGTCTGCCTCTCTTGCTTCCCCTGGCCCATTGACTGCACAACCCATAATGGCCAGTTTGATAGGCTTCTTCAGCTTTCCCACTTTTTCTTCCACTTCATTGGCCAATCGGATCAAATTAATCTGACAGCGGCCACAGGTGGGACAAGATATAATGGTGATTTCATTCTGGATGATCCCAAGGGATTTCAGTATTTGTCGACCTACTTTAATCTCCTCTACAGGGTCCCCTGTTAAGGATACTCTAATGGTGTCACCGATCCCCTTTAATAAAAGAGCACCTATACCAATAGATGACTTAATGGTTCCTGCCCACACTGTACCCGCTTCCGTGATCCCTAGATGAAGGGGATAATCACAGATTTGTGAAATCTTTTCATAAGCTTCTACTGTTAAATGTACATCACTTGCCTTTAGGGAGATAACAATATCGGTAAAGTTCAACTCTTCAAGTATCTTCACATGCTCCATGGCACTTTCCACCATTGCATCGGCGGTAGGATGTCCATATTTATCTAGTAAATGCTTTTCTAAAGAACCTGCATTAACGCCTATTCGTATTGGAATTTGGCATTCCTTGGCGGCCTTTACGACCTCCTGCACCCGCTTTTTGTCTCCTATGTTGCCAGGATTAATCCTCAAGGCATCTATCCCCTGCTTGATGCACTCAAGGGCAATACGATAATCAAAATGGATATCCGCCACAATAGGTATATTGGTCTTGGCTTTGATTTCTCCAATGTAGTAGGCAGAGCGCAATGTTGGAACCGCCACCCGAACGATATCACAGCCTGCCTCCTCCAATCGTAGGATTTGATCCACTGTTTCCTCAACGTTTTGGGGGTCTGTAGTAGTCATGGATTGCACCGTTACAGGATGCTCTCCACCTACAAATATATTTCCAACCCGAATTTCTTTTGTTTTTTTCCTCATACTTTCACGCTCCATGAGTAATATTTTCATTATGTAATTTAAATTATACATTTATCTCCTGTGTTTTCAACAGGCTTACAGTGTCAGGATTACCGACGTTAAGTTTATTAATAAAATTAATAAAGTTCAGCCTGTTCAAAAGCCTTTAGATTCAAGGAACAAGAAAACGAAGCGAACGTGGCGTATAGAAATACGCGAGGGTGCTTTGTTCCTCGTAGTGACGCAGAAGATAATGGGTTTTCAACAGGCTTGTCTTTTTCCCTTTTGGTATATACAGAACACATGGGGATGTTCGTGATGAATATTCTCTCTTTCCGCTTTTGTATCTGTAATTTGCCACTCTTCACCGATGGAAGGGAAAAAGGTATCTGCCTCAAAGGATTTAAAGATGTGGGTTATATACAATCGATCCGCATAGGGCATTGCTTGTTGGTAGATGGAGGCCCCTCCACATATGAAAATCTCCTCCTGTTGTGCTTGTGCCCACTCTATAAGTTCATCAAAGCTATGGCTTACAGTGGCACCTTCTAACGCTATCTCTTTTCTTGTAATAACAATATTTTTTCTATTGGGTAATGGTCTAATTGGTAGGGACATATATGTGTTGTATCCCATAACGACAACAGCGCCATCTGTAATACCTTTAAAGTATTGTAAATCTGGTTTGATATGGGCCAATAACTTATTATCCTTTCCTATTCCCATATTCTTGTCAACAGCAACGATAAGACTAATCATTTTTTCCCCTCCTTAAATTGCTAACTCAAATTTTAATTGATATTCCTTATATATATTTCATCTACCTTAAGCAAGTTACTCCTTCAAATATAGATATCTAATTTACATAATTATATTACGTAGCCTATTATTTTCTCCAATACCTTTCTTAGCCTAATATAGGTATTTTTGCCTAACATCCTTTATTTAATATGAAAATTGTAAAAAAAAGAAAGCAAAGTAGATCAAATGATTATGATCTACTCCATCTCCTTGCTTATATGTTTAATATTACTACTTTCTAATGTTGCTTGACAAGCTAGTCATGTTTTCGAAATAGACTAATTAAAAAGTTTTACAATATCTTTATAGGTCACGAATACCATCAGACTAATCAATATTGCGAATCCCACCATATGAATCATACCCTCTTTGTCAGGGTCAACAGGCTTTCCTCTAAATAGCTCCACTAAAAGGAATAACAGTCGACTTCCATCAAGGGCTGGGATTGGCAAGAGGTTCATTAAACCAAGATTAATACTGATGAGGGCTGCTAAAAATACTAGATTTAACCAACCCGCTTGGCTGGCCTCCCCCACTAAACTGATGATTCCTACAGGACCAGCAACTTCCTCTGAGGATGCTTTTCCAGATACTAATCTCCCTAAGAAGGAAAAAATTTCAGTTACAACCATATTGAAGTTCTTAAAGCTACTTCTAACCGCTCCTGACAAAGATTTTTCATATTCTGGAACGATCCCGATCATGACTTTACCTGTTTCTTCCTCCAGCATCGGGTCTATGGATTTGGTAATGGTCTCACCGTTCCTCAATACTTGTATGTCTATCGCATTACCTTCTGACGCTGCAATAGCCGTCTCCAAATCTCCCCAGTTATTAATTTCTTTACCATCTATTGATACAACTTTATCTCCTTCTTGAAGTTGCATCACTTGCGCTGGGGAACCTTCAAGGGTCTCTGCAATAATTGTTGTTGGGTTTCCACCAACATTATAAAACAATAGAGTAAATAACAGCAGACCCAAAATAAAATTCATAATCGGTCCTGCAACTATAACCCCTAATCTAGCTGGAACAGATTTTTTACTAAAGCTTCTAGCATCTTCTGAGGCTTCGTCTTCACCCTCCATCCGAACATACCCTCCTATAGGCAATATCCTTATGGAGTATTGGGTTTCTCCCTTGATAAAACCAAGGAGCTTTGGCCCCATCCCAATTGCGAATTCATGGACTTTAATTCCCACCATCTTGGCAATGGCAAAATGTCCTAGTTCATGAAAAAATACTAAAGCACCAAATACAATAATCGCTGATAAAGCTGTTTGCATAATCAACACCTACCTATCTAAAATTGACTAGTGACCCATTTTCTTACCCACTGGTCTACTTCTAAAATCTCGTCGATACTTTGATATGTAAAGGCCTTGTGATTTGTCATTGCTTTTTCTATGTACTTTGGAATGTCATAAAAACCAATTTTGTCCTGTAGATAGTATTCTACTAATATCTCATTTGCTCCATTCACAACACATGGCATTGTCCCCCCAATTTTAAGGGCTTCATATGCTAACGACAGACAGGGAAACTTATCGTTGTCTACATCATAAAAAGTTAATTGACCGATTTCCTTTAAATCTAGCTTTGGCAAATTCCCCTCAAATCTTCTTGGAAAAGTAAATGCATACTGAATAGGTAGCTTCATATCTGGAAGACCCAGTTGGGCAATCACCGATGCATCCTCCAACTCAATCATTGAGTGTATAATACTCTGGGGATGTACCACTACATCTATTTTATCCACATCTACGTCAAATAACCATTTTGCTTCGATTACTTCTAGTCCTTTATTCATAAGAGTAGCTGAGTCAATAGAAATTTTTCTCCCCATACTCCAGTTAGGATGCTTTAAAGCATCTCTAGATTTAACCTTCACTAGTTCTTCTTTTCTTCTTTCTCTAAAGGGCCCCCCTGAAGCAGTTAGGATTATTTTTGAAAGAGAATTCTCCTCTTCTCCTTGCAGGCATTGGAAAATAGCTGAATGTTCACTATCTACAGGAATCATCTTGATGCCATGTTTCTTGACTTCCTTCATAATGTATTCCCCCGCCACAACCAAAGTCTCTTTATTGGCTAATGCCACCTGTTTGTTACTTTTAATAGCCTCGAGGGTAGGTAGGACCCCAACACTTCCCACAACGGAATTGAGGATCATTTCAGCCCCCTCAAGGGTGGCAACTTCTATCAAGCCCTCCATACCTGCTACTATTTTTATTCTCCCTTGAACTCGACTTCTTAACTCTAGGGCTTTTTCTTCATCATATACTGCTACGACTTTAGGCTGGAACTGATGAATTTGAGTCTCTAAATCATCAATGCTTCTCATTGCAGCAAGACCCAATATTTTAAACTTCTCTGGGTGCTGGGCAACTACTTCCAATGCCTGCTTCCCAATAGAGCCTGTTGAACCTAAAATACAAATATTTTTTTCCATGCTTTCACCCCTTAGTTGTCAAATCTTCAATAAAATAAGCATGCTTTACGTCATGCTTATTTTATTACCCATTATTGATCATAAATATCAAGAAATAATAAACCACTGGTGCTGTAAATAGAATACTATCAAACCGATCTAAAACACCACCATGACCAGGCATTAAGTTGCCGTAATCTTTGACTTCTACGTATCGCTTGATGATTGAGGCCGTCAAGTCACCAAATACCGATAGTATACTACCTATTAATCCAATTAACAAAACAACTAATAGGTGGTCTGCTAAAAATAAGTAACCAAATATCCCACTGATTACAATTGAGCCCACTAGCCCACCGATAGCACCCTCAATCGTCTTCTTGGGGCTGATAACTGGGCAAAGTTTTCTTTTGCCAAAGAAAACACCCGTAAAATAGGCACATGTATCGGTTGCCCAAGCGGTAATAAATATTAGCCAAATAGCAATACTATTATCCTGTTTGCTAGTTAAAAGTACATGACCTAATAAAATAGTCACATAAATGATTCCAAAAGCAGTTATACTGGCATCTGTAATATTATACTTAGGTTTTAGTAAAAGTATGATGCTTAAAATAAAGGTTGTGACAACTATCAAAAACAATATGTAGTTTGCTTCAAAGTTAAAATTAAACAAACTGATTATTCCAATAGAGGCTAAGTAGCCTACCCATGAAATGGGATTGATTCCCTTGTTTCTCACGGCTCTATAAAACTCACTTAAGCCAATTACTGAAATCACCAAGACCGATAGAAACAGGGCCATACCCCCATAATGTATGATGGCTAAGAGTATTGGTACTCCCAGCACCCCACTTATTACACGCTTTAACATGAAAGCCCCCCTTTATACCTTACCAAATCTTCTGTCACGATTTTGATAATCAATGATTGCCTGAATTAAATCCTCACCTTTAAAATCTGGCCAATATTTTTCCGGGAAAGTAAACTCCGTATAAGATAGTTGCCAAATCATAAAGTTGCTTAGTCGAAATTCGCCACTGGTTCTAATGAGGAGTTCTGGATCAGGAATTGTGGCGGTATCCAAGTAGTTACTTATTAAGCTTTCATCTATATGATTTACAGTTAATTTTCCATTTGATATGTCTTGATGGATTTTTTTAAAGGCTCGAAGGAGCTCGTCCCTACCTCCATAGTTTAATGCAATATTAACCACCAAACCGGTATTATCTTTAGTGATGTCCATTACCCTCTCAACTTCTTTATCAAGATTCCCTGGTAGGCGAGAAAGGTCACCCATGGTATGGATTTTAACATTGTTTTCATGGAGTTCCATAGCTTCTTTCTTTAAAAATTCCACCAACAGTTGCATAATGGCAGTTACCTCTGATTCTGGACGACTCCAGTTTTCTGTAGAAAAAGCATACAGTGATAAGTATTTAACACCAATTGAGGCGGCTGTCTCGATCACACCCCTTAGAGCCTCTCCCCCTGCTCGATGACCTAGAGCTCTTGGAAGCTGCCTTTTCTGGGCCCATCTTCCATTCCCATCCATAATAATGGCAATATGTTGGGGAATCTTCTCTGGATTTAATGAAGTCTTGAATTCTTTGTCGATTTTTTCTTTACCAGTGAAAAATTTTTTAATGTCCATACTGTCGTCCACCTCAATCATTTTAAACCCCCTAGAAGGGGGCCTAAAAAAATGATATTATCAATTCGATTTTATTATTGTTGATGCTGGTTTGCCTAATAACCCTCGCATCCTCCGTCTGTTCCTTTACTTTTCCATAGGACTCTATTATTGTAATCTCTAAGTTATGATCTTCTAGTACCTTGATGGCGGCGTTAATTGGGTAACCAACCAAATCTGGAATAGTTTCCAAGACTATACCTCCAGTAATTCTTTTTCTTTTTTAGCAACTAAATCATCTATTTGCTTAATGTAGTTATCTGTAAGCTTTTGGATTTCGTCTTGTGCTTTCTTTAATTCATCCTCTGTTAACTCACCATCTTTTTGCATCTTCTTAAGAGAGTCATTTCCATCTCTTCTCTCATTTCTAATAGCAACTTTTGCTTCTTCTGCTGTCTTCTTAACTAATTTAGCAAGTTCTTTTCTTCTTTCCTCCGTTAATTGGGGGATGTTAAGACGAATTACTTTACCATCATTAGACGGATTAAGACCTAAATCTGAAATCAAGATAGCCTTTTCAATACTTTGCATAGCAGATCGATCAAAGGGCTGGATTAATAATAATCTTGGCTCTGGAGAAGTAATAGATGCCAACTGCTTAACTGGAGTTACTGTACCATAGTAATCTACACTTAATTTATCCAACATTGATGGATGGGCCTTACCTGCTCTAATTGAACCTAAATCCTCTTTAAGAACACTTAAAGTTTTTTGCATTTTTGTTTCTGTTTCCTTGTGAACATCAAAATACATACAATCTCCTCCTTTTTATTAACTATTAATATATGTACCTATTTTTTCTCCTAAGACAACTCTCTTAATATTTCCTGGTTCATCTAATCCAAAAACTTGGATTGGTATTTTATTGTCCATACACAAAGAAGTCGCAGTAGAATCCATTACCTTTAACCCGAGTTTTAGGACATCTATGTAGGACAAAGTATCAAACTTTTTAGCTGTAGGATCAATATTCGGATCTGCGTCATAAACTGCATCCACTTTTTTGGCCAATAGTATAACTTCTGCTTCGATTTCAGCGGCTCTAAGTGCTGCTGTAGTATCGGTTGAAAAGTATGGGTTTCCTGTTCCAGCAGCAAAGATGACTACTCTGCTCTTCTCCAAATGACGAACTGCCCTCCTTCTAATATAAGGTTCTGCAATTTGTCTCATCTCTATGGCAGTTTGAACTCTAGTTAATATATTTATATTTTCTAAAGCGTCTTGAAATGCCAATGCATTTATAACAGTTGCCATCATTCCCATATAATCGGCAGTAGTACGGTCCATACCTTCACCGCTTCTACCCCGCCAGAAATTTCCTCCCCCAACAACAATAGCAACTTCTACGCCCATTTCCGTAAGCTCTTTTACTTCATTTGCTATTCTATTGATGGTTTCTGTATCCAAACCAAATCCTTGAGGTCCCGCCAATGATTCTCCGCTAATTTTTAATAAAACTCTTTTATATAGAGGTTTTATCATGTTCAAATCCTCCATTCTATTAATTTCTACAGACATTTTAATAATCCTTTTTTTTACTATTATAACCATTAAAAGAAATACATAATAATTTTTTACTATGTATTCTTGTTTTTTCATTATTATAAAGGAGAACACATCGTGTTCTCCTAATGTTTTATTGCTGACCTAACTGCTTTGCTACCTCTTCAGCAAAGTTCTCTTCTTTTTTCTCTAGACCTTCTCCAACTTCAAATCTAGCAAATCTTCTGATGCTTAATCTTTCACCGATCTTAGCAGTTTTCTCAGTTAATAACTCTCCGATTGTAATATCAGGGTTCTTAACGAAGCTTTGCTCTAATAAACAAACTTCTTTGTAGTATTTTTCAATTCTGCCTTCTACCATTTTGTCAACAATCTTTTCTGGCTTACCTTCGTTTAAGGCTTGCTTTCTTAAGATTTCTTTTTCTTTTTCGATCAAGTCTTGAGAAACTTCTTCTTTGCTAACGAAAAGAGGGTTAGCTGCAGCAATTTGCATAGCAACGTCTTTTACGAAATCTCTGAACTCTTGGTTCTTAGCTACGAAATCTGTTTCCGTATTAACTTCAACTAAAACGCCAATTCTTCCACCATGTATGTAAGACTCTACGATACCTTCCGCTGCAATTCTACCAGCTTTTTTAGCCACAGCTGCTAATCCTTTTTCTCTTAAGATTTCAACAGCCTTCTCCATATTACCCGCTGCATCAGTCAAGGCCTTTTTACAATCCATCATTCCAGCACCAGTTTTTTCTCTTAATTCTTTTACCATTCCTGCAGATATACTCATTTGTTTTGCCTCCTCATGAAATATTATTAAAGGTAAGGGAGCAAGGGAAAATCCCTTAAACCCTTACCTTCTTAGAATCTATTCTTCAGTTTGCACACCTTGCTTACCTTCGATAATAGCATTCGCCATTGTTGCAGTAAGTAATTTTACAGCTCGAATTGCATCGTCATTACCAGGGATTACGTAATCAGCTTCTTCTGGATCACAGTTAGTATCTACAATAGCGATTACTGGTATACCTAATTTATGGGCTTCTTTGATGGCAATTCTTTCTTTTCTTGGATCTACTACAAAGATAGCCTCTGGAAGATCAGTCATATCCTTAATACCGCCTAAGAATTTCTCAAGCTTTTCCATTTCATTTCTTAATTGGATAACTTCCTTCTTAGGTAATACAGAAAAAGTTCCATTTTCTTCCATTCTCTCTAACTGATGTAAACGGTCGATTCTGTTCTTAATAGTATTGTAGTTTGTTAACATACCACCTAACCATCTTTGGTTTACATAGTACATACCACATCTTTTAGCTTCTTCTTCGATAGCCTCTTGAGCTTGCTTCTTTGTACCTACGAAAAGAATAGTCTTTCCTTCAGCCGCAATTTCCTTCATTACTTGGTATGCTTCCTCTACCTTCTTAACTGTTTTTTGTAAGTCAATGATGTAGATTCCGTTTCTCTCTGTGAAGATGTATTCTGCCATTTTAGGGTTCCATCTTCTTGTTTGATGTCCAAAGTGAACACCAGCTTCTAATAATTGTTTCATTGAAATTACTGACATTTTATTACCTCCTTAGTTTCTCCGCCACCTTATTCATACTTGTCCAGAACCAATACTTATTGGCACTTCCAGATAAGTCCTAAGGTGTGTGTTTTTCTCACCTTAAGTATTTTAACATACTGTTGGGGATGAAGCAACAAAAACTTTAAATTAATTTGATAACGTTTTTTCTGGTATCTGTATTAGGATTTCTAATATCTCCTCAACAGTAATACTTCTGGGAATCTCCCTCAAACCTGCTTTAAATATTTTTGTATAGCCTTTCTCATGGGCTAAATCAGTAAAGGCTTGTGTATCGGAGATTAAACCCTCCTGCCATAGCAAGTTAGCAATGTTATAGGTATTCATACCGGAAGAAATCACAATGCGAACCATTTCGGCTTGTGTATCTTTACGATTTCCTCTATTATTCTCTACCATTTTTTTAGCTTGCATACCATTATCTTTATTTTCTTTTATATCTTTTTGATTTTCAACTTCACTTTCTGTTGTCTCTTCTTCCTTTATGAAATCATCCTTGTTGCCCTCTACACTACTTTGACCAGCTTCTAGATTTTTCTTCAAATCACCAATGGTTTTTTCTATTCCTGTCTCATCTACAATAGCAAGCCCGCCGGCAGCAATTGCCAAGGGTTCGTTTCCATCATCCACAAGAAAATTAAAGGAAGCTGTCATAATCATTCCAATCCCAATTCCAATAATTAAACTTTGGACACAGAACTTCTTCAATGAATTCACCTCATTTAATGTCATTTAAATACTTATTTTATTAGTTTAATTACCATTTCTACTTCTCTTACACTTTTATTGAGTCTTCTAGCAATCTCTTCAAGAGATTTTCCTTCCCGATGTAACTTAAGAATATCATTGTTTTTTTGCACGAACATATTATAATTCAAAGATTGGTCGAAGTTTTCCCAATTATTCAAATTAGGTGATGTGGAGACTGCAATTTCTTGATGGTTATGTATTTCCAACAGCTCTCCTATTCTCTCAATTTCTATTTTCATCTGAGCTACTTCCATCTTTAATCCTTCAATACCCTCCATGATAGCTAGATGATTTAAGGTTTCTTGAGGATTATTGACCTTTCCTCCCCTAAGTCCCATTAGCACCTCTGGATTAAAATCTTCTTCTTTGTTTCCAGCTTTTAGTAAAATAATCAGGGCTGAAACAATGATAAAGCCACCAATTATAATAATGATTATATTAGAATCCATATTGCACCTCTTTAGATCATGATGTCTATTTTTAAGCCCTTAAAATCAGAATTTCTGGGGGCAACGTTTTCTTCTGACTCACCAATGGAGTTTTTTTTTGCTGGACTATGCTGCTTTTTACCTCCAGCTGATTGATTGTGATTATTGCTTTCCTGGTCTTGAATCGTCTTACCCTTAGACTCCTCTGAGGAGTTAATCCGTTGACGATTACGATGGTCCTCCACCTGTTGTTGGTGGTGGGCAATTTGTTGAAAATCCCTCGCCCTATTAAAATCAGTTTGCTTAATTTTTGATTCATTTACAGTATTAGCATAAGTAACATGAAAGTCAATTGGTTTAATAGACATCTTGCCACCTCCTACTGTTCATACGGTCCGATGGTAATCTCTCCTTCTTTTTTATATAGAGTAGCTCCCACTAACTCATCATAAAAGAACTTAACAGCATTGGAAATAACCACCTTAACCCCTGGATAAATCTTGTGGGATACATGTACTTTGCCTTTAGAAAGATTCTGTATTTTCTGATCTAATAATTGAAGTTCATGTAATTGTACCTGATATTTTTCCTGTAAGAACTCATAAGTTTTTAAAGATTTAATTAGCATTTCTTCTTTATTTTTTGGCAATTGACCAGCCAAAGCTTGTCTTTTCAATAGGTCTATCGTCTTTTTTAAATTTTGGCAATTCCCTTGTATTCCCAGCACCTCTCCCTTAAGCAATTCAAACTTATTCCTTTCCTCAGGATCTACCCCTACCTCTAGTTTTGTCAAAGTTCCCATATGGGAACCTGCAATTTTTGCTCGTATTTCCACTCCTGCTCTGACGTCTCCCCCCACAAGTAGAGATTTTTTACCTGCCAAAAGTATTTTTCCCTTCACGGAAACCTCACTATGAAGAATAAAATCTGCAGTCAAATCTCCTTGAACCTTAATAGTGGCGTTTTCAATATATTTTGCAGCCATATTTCCATGGCATTCTAAGTAGGCGGAATTATTACCTTGGATTCCCCTATTCAATACAATAGAGCCCTTGGAGATGAGGGTGGCTCCCTCTACAACGCCATTTACTTCAATATTGCCTTCAGCAATTATGCTAAATCCAGCCTTTACATTACCATGGACTATGACTGTACCATTAAAGTTGATGTTTCCCGTTGAATTATCAACGTTTCCTGGTATTTCATATGCTTCGGTTACGATTATCTTGCCGTCTTCAAACCGTACTTGTCCATCCATCGCAGCAAAAAGCTTCAATCCATCTTCGCTTTCAGTCGTGTTTTTACCTTTCTTAAACCTCTGCTCTCTTCCTTTTTTAGCAGGTATTTCGATTCCTGAAACGTTTATACCTGGTGTTCCTTCGGTGGGTGGTACTACCTCAACTAATAGCGTACCCGTCGTAACACTTTTAATTAAGCCCAGCTGTTTAAAATCTACAGAACCATCCTCCAATACAACCGGCTTGTGATCCTTCTCTTTGTCAAAGTGATAAATAAGTTCTCCATCTACACCATCGACAGGCTGCTTGCCTCTTGCTATTGTTACGTAGCTATCGGTCCATTTTAACTTCACCAATCTCTTTAATTGCTCTTCATCTATTCCATAGACAATATTATTGTTCGTCAAGGCTTCTCGAAGGGATTCGAGGGTAAAAGATTTCCCCCCTAATGGTTTGCTAATAACAATACTAGCTTCCATTTTATCCTTGGAGAATTGAACCCTTAATGTACTATCAACTAGCACTTCTTTTTGGGCTGGTGCCACCTTATGCTGGCTACTAGGATCTGTAGAGGCCATTGTAATGCCTACAAGGTCATGATCCTTTACCTGCTTACACTTTAAGAAATCAATAATATCTTGCTCTAATCCTTGATTAGCCCCACCTGGGTCTAATACCTGTAAATAGACCCCATCATCCCTATAGTTCAATTTAAAATTCTGCATCTCTTCTTCAAAAGGGGATCCATCTATTTCTAATGTAATGTCCTCCTCATCAGCCTGTAATTCTAGACTAACATTTTTTTCGTTTCCCTTTGGTGATACAATTATTTTTACATAACCCTTCTTAAACATAAAACTTTTTTTCTCTTCTACGATTTCTATGTCAACTTTGTCCATCACAAGGTTAAGCTCTGTTAAAGCCTTCTCTAAAGTATCTTTGTAGTTTTCTCCCTCAAAAATATGAACTCCCTGCTCCTTTAGCATATTAACTCCCCCTTAAACCAAAATGAACACCCTTCAAATCCTTAATCCGAAAACTTTGACTTTAACCTTGATATTGCTTTTGTATGCAATTGAGATACCCGTGATTCTGATACCCCTAAAACGTTACCAATTTCTTTATATGTCAGTTCTTCGTAATAGTATAAAGTAATTACCTGTTTTTCTCTATTGGGTAGATAATCAATGCTCTCTTTGAGGATTTCATAGGCCTCCTGATTGCACACAATACTCTCTGGAAGAAGCTCTTCTTCCCCATACAAGTGACCGATGTTTACATCTGTTAACTTTTCCTCCAATGAAAGGATATGCAGGTTATTAACTTGATTTAACAGGGATTGGAAGTCATTTATAGAGAGCCCCATCTCCTTAGCAACTTCCTCATCAGAGGCTCTACGCCCCAACGAATTATCCAACTTGTGGTATGCTAGGTCTAATGTTTTAGATTTTTGCCTGATGGACCTTGGTACCCAGTCTAAATTCCTAAGTTGATCTATTATTGCTCCTCTTATACGGATTTGGGCATAGGTTTCAAATTTTACACTCTTGTCCAATTCAAATTTATCGATGGCATCAATTAAACCAAAAATACCATAACTGACAAGATCGTCATATTCCACATTAGATCCATAGGTAGTATATAGTCTTCCTGCAACCACCTTAACTACTTCAATGTAGTTTTCAATTAGAGCTGCCTTAGCTTCAACATCTTTATTTGCTTTGTAATTTTGCCATAGGGTTAAATATTCCATAAAGACCTCCTGGCTCTCATAAGTAGTATCATTAGATTGTCTTAACTCCATATCCAATTGTCTTTACTAGTAGGTCACCTGTTTCAGTATAAAACTCTATTGTTCTACCATAGTTACCACCAGTATCCTCCGCTAATATAGGAATCTTGAGATTTTCCAAAATTTCCTTAGTTGAAAGAGTATTACGATAACCTATCTTCATTAAATCACTGCTACCGTTTCCAAAGGAGAACATCTGGGACCCCCCAGCGATTTTTGCTGTTAATCTAGCTTGACTGGCTCCTAGTTTTATCATTTCATTAATCATTATTTCAATAGCTGTATCAGCAAATTTAGCCTTATTAGAATTGTTTTTAATCTGGTTACTATCAGGTAACATTATATGGGCCAGTCCAGCTATTTTTTTAAATCGATCATAAACGGCTATCCCAACACAGGAGCCTAATCCTAAGGTTGTTAACACGTCAGGTTCCTTCACTACCTTTAAGTCTGCCATTCCTACCTTTACAATAGTTTGCATTAGCTATACACTCCCAAACTTCTTAGTAACTTTTCAAAGGATCCACTATCTGGAATCAAGAAGAAATTACCCTTTACTTCGTAATCTCCCTCAGTTAGTATTGTTTCAATTAGTAGTACATTGTCAAAGGTTTGTGAAAATTGAATTGCAGGAACACTTAGGATTGCTCCTGCCATGTCAATACAGAGGGATGGTACAGATAGCTTCAAATTTAACCCTGTTAAAGCAGATAGGGAGGAAATGTATGACCCAGATAGAATATTGCCTATTTCCTGAAGAGCGGAACGGTCCATATCATCAAGATCTCCCGTATAATCCTCACGGCCCATAAGCATGCTGGTTAAGACTTTTGAAGATGAGATATCTAACAGGAACATGATATTACCATCTATATCTCCTTCAACTTGAAAATAAATTCCTGCAACCACCATTTCTTCCCCTCCTAAGACAGAGGCTACATCTTCAAAGGAAAGTAATCTTACATTCGGTACATCCATATCAATCCGCTTCTGAATCATTTTAGCTAGTGCTGATGCTGCATTTCCAGATCCGATGTTTCCAACTTCCTTCAAAACATCCAGGTACATGTTATTCATTTCTTCTAATGTTAAGCTCATGGGCTCACCACCTTCTAAATTAGTTTTCTATTTCTGCAACGCCTAACATCTTGTAGACATCAACAATGATAATCATACGTTCATTAACTTTTCCTATACCATTAATATAGTCATCATCGAAGGTGTTCACTAGACTAGTAGTATGATCAATCATATCATTTTCGATGGTTAATACTTCAGAAGAACCATCTACTAATATTCCCACCACCATCTCTTCTAGGGATAGAATAATGATTCTAGTTTCATCGCCAATCTCTTTACCTCCTAATGAAAATCGCTTACGTAGGTCTATAACTGGAACAACCTCTCCCCTTAAATTGAGTACTCCTATAATATAATAAGGGGCGTTTGGGACTCTAGTAATTTCGGAAACCCGTTCAATGGTCTCAACAAAGTTTATTGGGAGACCATAATCCTCATTTTCCAATCTAAATATTACAAACTGATTGTTTTCTATTGCTTTACTCATGATCTTCCCTCCTTAGAAAAATGAATTTGTATCTACAATCAAGGCAACTGATCCATTACCTAATATTGTAGCTCCAGCAATTGCTTTTATATTAGCTAGGTATTTACCAAGGGATTTGATTACAATTTCCTGTTGACCAACTAAATGATCCACTACAACCCCTACTGTTTTATCTCCCTTTTTAACAATAACAACTACATATTCTTCATGATCTTCCGAAGCAGAAGTAACATTTAAAATATTGGATAGTTTTAATATTGGTAATGTCGCGTTACGGTATAAAACAACCTCATGGTTTTGCACTTTTCTAATTGTGTTAGCTTGAATAGTAGTAATCTCCTTAATTGAGTTAAGGGGAATCGCATATTTTTCACTACCCACCGTTACTAACAATGCCTGAATAATAGCAAGTGTCAGAGGCAATCTAATTGTAAATTTACTTCCTTGTCCTTGCTTGGTATCTACTTCAACAACACCCCCAAGGGTTTCAATCTTTGTCTTTACTACATCTAAACCCACACCTCTACCTGAAATATCAGAAATTTTATCAGCTGTACTAAAACCAGGATGGAACAGTAGTTGGATAATATCTTTATCCTCCATGAGATGACTTTGTTGAGGTGTAATGACTCCTCTCTCAAGAGCCTTAGCCTTAACCTTATCGATATTAATTCCCTTACCGTCATCCTCCACTTCAATAACTACGCTGTTTCCATCTGGATAAGCAACTAATCTTACTGTACCACTCTTATTTTTATTGCCCTTCTCTCTTGTAGCTGGATCTTCAATTCCGTGGTCGATGGAATTTCTAATCAAGTGAATCAATGGATCTCCGATTTCATCAATGACTGTACGGTCAACTTCAGTATCTTCACCGCTCATAAATAGAGAAATTTCTTTTCCTAACTCCTTTGATAGATCCCTTACCATACGGGGGAATCGATTAAAGACCCTTTCAATCGGAACCATTCTAACCTTCATAACTGCATCATGTAGGCTAGTGGTAATTCTCTCAAGATATTCAATGGCATCGTGCATATTTTGTCCTTCTTTTCTACCGGTGTCATCAATATCCTCAAGTCTTGTTTTAATAATGATTAGCTCACTGACAAGATTCATTAAATTATCTAATCGGTCAATATCTACCCTAACGGTCTTACCTGTTTTGTTTCTCTTATTCCTACTTTCGTCACTTCTCTCATTTCTGAGCAAGGGATTTTGTGCTCCCATTTCTTCATGAACTATGGAAGTTTCTTCATGATCCATATTTAACTTAATATTAATATCAATGTCAGTATCAGAATCTTCTTTGATTACAGTATAATTTTCCTGTAATCTAATAATGTCAAATGAATGGATTTCCGAAATTGACTCTAATTCCTTTTCAAGGATTGAAGCATCCACCTTACTAATTAAAATCAATTGAAAATCCAAATCAAATTTTTCGTCCTCAAGGTCCTCTATGCTGGGGTTTGAGTAAATTACGTCGGAAAGTTTTTCTAAAGTATTTATAATGATATATGCCCGCGCTGATTTCAACATGCATTTGCTATCCAATGTAATCTTTAAATAATAGGGGTTTAGTTCCTTGCTAATGGCAGTTAAAATAATGTCATGAACATATTCACTGATCTCAATATCTGCCATAACAACTTCTTGTACTACTTCTTCATCTACTTCTTTCTCCAGGGCACTTGCCACTTCTTTAGTAACTATTCCGCCGCTATCCTTTAGGGAAGCCAGTACCTGAATTAACTCAGCGGAAGTATCTGGCCCTTCACTTCCTTCAGTTTCAATTAAATTAATATAGTTCTCTAATTCATCAAAACAGTTGAATAAAATGTCGATAATATTTTCGTGAACTGCCATTTTACCACCACGAATTGCATCTAAAACATTCTCCATTTCATGGGTCAAATGAGCAATATTTTGAAAGCCCATTGTACTGGACATCCCCTTTAAGGTATGGGCAATTCTAAATATTTCATTGAGCATATCCATATCCCCTGGGGAGTTTTCCATTTGAAGCAGTATTTGATTCATACTTTGCAGATGTTCTTTTGATTCTTCAATAAATATGTCCATATATTGATTCATATCCATTCTACAGCACCTCCAACCTATTTAATATTGAATTAATAATTTTTTCCAATGGTAATATTTCATCTACTACCCCTAGTTTTACTGCACTCTTTGGCATGCCATAAACAACGCAGCTTGCCTCATCCTGGGCAATTACATATGAATTTGATTTCTCTTTCAACTGCTTTAGCCCTTTTGCACCATCGGCCCCCATTCCTGTCATGATAACTCCAATCATACTTCTACCTTTTATATTCATAATTGACTGATACATGGCATCAACAGAAGGTCTATGACCTGACACTGGCGGTCCTTCATTGAGATGAATGTACAATTCTTGATTTTTATTCTGCATTACTTCTAAGTGTCTGTCTCCTGGGGCAATATATACAGTTGCTGGTAAAATTTTTTCACCATCTGTAGCCTCCTTTACTGGGATTTGAGAGATCGCATTCAATCTATCTGCTAAAGATTTTGTAAATCCTGGAGGCATGTGTTGAACAACTAAGAAAGATGCAGATACTTGAGGGGGAATTAATGGTATAATTGATTGTAGTGCCCTAGGACCCCCGGTTGAAGTGCCAATTGCGACGATTGGCTGTCTTTTTGTATCAAATTTACGAGTTCTCGGTTCTCTATTTACAATATTTACAACTGGTGTCTTCATCAGTTCAGTTTTCTTTTCTTTACAATTTGCATTGGCAGCAACCTTAATCTTTTCCACCAAATCGTTTTTAATTGCGTCGGCATTAATCATAAACACGCTGGAGGGCTTCTGGATGAAATCAACTGCTCCAGCCTCCAAAGCCATAATAGTAGCATCTGCCCCCTCTGAGGTTAAACTACTAAGCATTACCACTGGCAAAGGATTAGTAGCCATAATATGCTTCAAAGCATTTAACCCATTCATGATTGGCATTTCAACATCCATAGTCACGATATCTGGCTTAAGAAGTTGGACTTTTTCGATAGCTTCCTGTCCATTTCTGGCAATACCAACGATAGATATCTCAGGGTCACTGCTAAGCATGTCTGATAAAATCTTCCTCATAAAGGCAGAGTCATCAACAATTAATACTTTTATTGGTTTATGATCTAGTCTCATTTTATATCAGTCCTTTTTTTCTAAGTAAGCGTTGTCTTTCAAATATGAAGGACACAATTTTACTTCTGGTATTTTCTGATATATCCTTGAAGCTGATTCCTATGACATGTTCATTGATATCAGGTTCCCGATAACTTCTCACTACTCTACCAGAAACTTTAATAATTTCGTTATCTCTTAAATGAATTGTACAATCAACTTTAGTCCCCACCGATAGAGGCGTTTTAGAGTAAACTTTCATACCCCCACCACTTATGTCCTTCATCATACAATCTATTTCTTCATCTTGATCCCTAGGCTTTAGTACTACCTTCCTAACAAGCTCTAGACGATAATAAAATCTTCTTTGAATTTTATCAGCCTCTCCTGTTGGTACGATTTCATAAATAATCAGACTTTTATTAATTCTTTTCTTCACCACTGCATTAAATCTAAAAATCCCCTTGTCTCCCCGATAAAATATCACCTTGATTTGATGACCTAAAGTTAGGGGGTAGGGTATCCCTTGCTTAATTGGGTTAATAATTAGTAAACTATCATCTCTAATGTCGATAACTTGGCTAACTATTTGTTCATCTGCGCTGGCAAATTGCCTTGATTCTATCTCTATCCGTTCTCCTATCTTTAGCTCTGATAGTATATGCATTATCTCACTCCTATCTAAATAAACTTAATACCCTATTGAAAAAACCACCTGTGGAAATACCCAAATCCTTTTCAACTTTGTCACTGGTAAGTTTGCAAGCAATCAGTTCCATATTCTTGCTAACGGGACTAGCGGGAAACTGTATGATAAAAGGCTGTTGGAGTTTTACTGACCTACTTACATGAATATCCTCCAACAAGTATCCTAACTTTTCAATATTGATATTAAGAAATTTATTACTGGCATTTTGAATTTTTTCGAAGGTAATCTTTCCTTCGTTGATGCTTTCAACGCGATTAATCAACAACTTTAACTTCTTTCCTGGATCCTTCATTCCAATTGTTTTAATCATTGCGTAGGCGTCGGTTATTGCAGTAGGCTCTGGTGTGCAAACCACAATGACTTCATGGGCTGCTAATACAAAGGAAAGAACAGATTTAGATAATCCTGCTCCTGTATCAATCAGTATGACATCCGCATAACTATTGATAGAGTCAAACTTACTAATCAAATGTTGAATCTTGTCTTGTGGCATATCAATTAAATCAAGTAGTCCTGAACCACCGGAAATGATTTTAATCCCATTGGGCCCTGTAACCATGATATCCTCCATACCCTTATCCCCTTTTATTACATCCAAAAGGCTAAACTTAGGTAAAATCCCCATGACAACGTCTACATTAGCCAACCCTAGATCAGCATCTATGATTATCACCCGCTTATTTTGCTTGCTGAGGGCAATGGCTAAGTTAAGGGTAAAGTTTGTTTTTCCAACTCCCCCTTTACCACTGGTAACACATATAATTCGTGCAGTGTCAGTAGTCACGGTTTCTTTAGTTTTCTCGACGATTGCAGTATTAAAGTTTTTTCTTTGTTTTATGATTTCTCTTAATCTAGCTGCTTGATCTTGCATTGGATTAAGCCTCCTTCATTAAAAGGCTTACAACTTTATCGGCGTTCATTACTTCAATGTCATCAGGAACGCTTTGACCTGTAGTAAGATATGATATTGGTTTTTGGGTCCGTAATGCAGTGTTGATGATGGTTCCATAAGTAGTCGCCTCATCAATTTTAGTTAGTATAATTTTATAGTGATTAATAAACTGATATGTATCCAGGATTTCTCGAATATCGTTGTTTTTAGCGGTACAACTAACTACAAGAAAAATTTCCTTCTCATCAACTTGATCCAAAAGAGCTTGTAACTCCATTATCTGTTGCTTATTTTTATGACTTCTACCTGCTGTGTCCACCATGACAATATCCTTATGATTAAGTTTATCTATTGCTCTGTGAATTTCATTCGCCCCATAGATTACCTCTATTGGTATATTTAAAATTTCACTATAAACCTTTAATTGCTCCACAGCAGCAATTCTATAGGTATCTGCACTGATAAAGCCCACCTTCTTTCCCTCATTAAGGGCATATTGGGCAGCTAGTTTTGCGATGGTGGTGGTTTTACCTACACCAGTTGGACCTACAAAGAATAATACCTTTGACTTTAGCTCATCGCAAGAGTCAGTGACACATCTATTAATTACCTTTTTGAACTGATCTTCAATTTCCCCTTTGGTGGTTTCGGGATTTAGGTGATTATCCAACTCCTCAATAATCTTATCTAAGATTTCCTCTTCAATTTCCTGTTCTTTTAGTAAATTGTATAATCTTTCAACCTCTTTATTTTGACACTCTTTGATACTATTCGGCAAGTTCTTTGCGTTAACCTTCTTTACAACAGTAGAAAGCATACTTTTTATTTCGGCAATCTCTCTAATAAGTCCTGGATCATTATTTCTTGAAGCTGGTTTCACTTGAGATTCCATAGCCAATGGCTTAAATTCCTGTTGTTTTCTTTCTTGTGCCTTTTCCATTATTGCCTTTAGGGCATCCTCTGATGCTGATGCTGTTGTTGCCTTAACAGCAGGATTTGCCACGGACTTAATAACCGGTTGTAGAGTTTTGGTTCTTGTATCTTCAAGGGCTGCAACAATTTCTATAACGGGCTTTTTAAAATATCCGAATAATCCCTTTTGCTTAACCCTTCGCTGATGAAGGATAACGGCGTCGGGCCCCAACTCTGCCCGTACCTTCATCATAGCCTCATGATTATTTGCCCCAAAAACTTTTTTTACTTTCATATTAGATATTCACCATCCCTATTGATTCAATCTCAACTGTTGGTTCAACTTCATTATAGGATAGAACGATTAAATCTGAGGTCAATTGCTCAGTAAGTCGCTTAAAATATAGTCTAACTATTGGTGCGGTGATCACAATTGGTTGTTCGCCTAAAGAAGTTAGTTTCTGCACTTGATATGAAAGGTTGTTTAAGATTCTCTGAACAATATCTGGATCTATTGAAATAAAATTGCCTCTTTCAGTTTGCTGTATAGAATCAATAATTCTTTGCTCAAGTCCTTGATCTAGTGTGATTACTTTTGTTGGCTGACCCATAATGAACTGCTTTGTGATGACCCTTGACAATGCTTGACGAACATACTCTGTCAACATATCAGTGTCCCGCGTCGCATTGGAGTAATCGGCTAAGGTTTCTAAAATAGTCACCATGTTTCTGATGGAGACTCCTTCCTTTAGAAGATTCTTCAAAACCTTTTGAATATCGCCTAACCCCAACTGATTTGGCATAAGCTCCTCCACCAAGGCTGAGTGATTTTCTTTAACATTATCAATAAGCTTTTTAACCTCTTGTCTACCCAATAGTTCGTGGGAATGCCTCTTGATAATTTCTGTAAGATGGGTAGATATAATAGAAGGTGGATCAACAACAGTATAACCAAAGATTTCTGCCTTTTCCCTCTCCTGCTCATTAATCCATTTTGCTGGCAAACCGAAGGCGGGCTCTATTGTGTCGATTCCCTCCAGCTCTCCATCAGCCATGCCTGGGTTCATAGCTAAATAGTGGTCAAATACAATTTCTCCAGCACTGATCTCAATTCCTTTTATTTTTATGATATATTGATTAGGCTCCAACTGAATATTATCCCTCAAACGAATCATTGGTACGATAATTCCCAGTTCTAAAGCACATTGTCTACGAATCATCACTAAACGATCAAATAAATCGCCTCCTTGGCCTGCATCCGCCAGTGGAATGATTCCGTAGCCAAACTCTAGCTCTATTGGGTCTACATTTAGCAATGGTAGAACATTTTCTGGTTTTCGCTTTTCCTCCGCTGTTTCTTCAACAACATCTGGCACTTCCATCTCTTGTGATTTTTTCAACTCTTTCCTTAATTGAAATCCAAGGTATAGGAAACCCAAAGACAAGGTCATAAATGGGAAGAATGGTAGTCCTGCAACACCTAACACGAATAATACACCCGATACAATAAACATAACCTTTGGTTGGTTAAACATCTGTTTGATTAGGTCATTTCCAAGATTCCCTTCAGAAGCTGCTCTAGTCACCACAATACCCGTTGCTGTTGAAATTAACAGAGCTGGTATTTGACTTACTAAACCATCTCCCACCGTCAACAGTGTGTATTTCGAAATAGAAGCTCCAAGCTCTAATCCGCCAGCCCATCCAATGATAAACCCTGCAATGATATTTATTATGGTAATAATAATTCCTGCGATGGCATCTCCCTTAACAAACTTACTGGCTCCATCCATAGCTCCATAAAAATCGGCTTCCCGCTGAGTCTTCTTCCTTCTCTCCCGTGCTTCTCGGTCATCGATTAATCCTGCATTTAAATCTGCATCAATTGCCATTTGCTTACCTGGCATTGCATCCAAGGTAAATCTCGCTGCCACCTCTGCAACCCTCTCGGAACCCTTTGTAATTACCATAAACTGAATAATGATAATAATTAAGAAGACGATGAATCCTACAATGGCGTTTCCCTGCATTACAAACTGCCCAAAGGTATCAATCAAGCTACCAGCAGTCCCCTTAGATAAAATGTATCTAGTGGTGGTGATATTCAAGGATAATCGAAAGAGGGTGGAAATCAACAGTATCGAAGGAAAAATCGAAAACTGTAGCGCTTCTTCAGTGTACATGGCAATAATCAAGATCAGTAATGCCAATGATATATTAAAACTCAGTAATACATCCAATGCTCCTAAAGGGATGGGGATGATAATAATGATGACTATAGAAATGATTGCTAAAACAACTAAAATATCTCCAAATTTCATTAATTGACCCCCTTAGTTTTTATTATTAATTCGATAAACATAAGCCAAGACCTCTGCCACTGCTTGATAAAGATCTGGTGGTATAGCATATCCGATCTCGACAGTAGCAAAAAGTGTTCTTGCCAGCGGTTTGTTTTCCACAATCGGCACTTGATGTTCTCCACCAATTTTTTTTATTTGCTGGGCCATCAAATCCTGACCCTTTGCCAATACCCGTGGTGCATCTAAGGATTTAGGATCGTACTGTATTGCAATGGCAAAGTGAGTCGGATTTGTAATAATCACATCAGCCTTCGGTACATCCTGCATCATTCTTCTCATGGATATTTGTCTTTGTTTTTCCTTTATCTTGGATTTAATCTGAGGATTCCCCTCAGTTTGCTTATACTCTTCTTTTATTTCTTGCTTTGACATTTTTAAATTTTTATAGTAATCGTATCGTTGATAAAAATAATCCAAAAGTGCAATAAATACCAAAATCAAACCTGCTCTATACCCGATCCCTAGGGCTAATGTTTTTAATGTGCTAATAATGGACAACACATCCATTCCTGTGGTCTTAAAAATACTTTCCAGTTGCCCTTTCCCATAGTTTATTACCACATAACCAACAAAAATAATTTTAATTAAGGATTTACCAAGTTCCACTAGGGACTTCATTGAAAAAAGTCTTTTAAAACCTTCAAGGGGATTGATTCGACTGAATTTTACCGACAGTGTCTTAGTGGTAAACAGGAATCCCACCTGCATATAACTGGAAACTAATCCAATTAAAAAGCAAATACCCGCTATTGGTATTACCGTCAAAAATAGATAATATACTGATGTAACCATCAGCTGATAGATATTTCTTTGGGTGAATAGGTGTTCAAGTGTTAAATAGTCTTCGTATATATATTTTGTGAGCTGATGGATATTTTCACCTATATAGGATGAAAACAAACCAATTCCAGCAAAGGCACCAAGCATCATAAAAGCAGAGACTACTTCCTTACTTTGAAGTACTTGTCCCTTTTCTCTAGATTCTCTAATTTTCTTTGGGGTTGGTTTTTCAGTTTTTTCTTCTGAAAACAACTGTAAATCAATTATAAGTTCCATTATGTCATCATCCCTTTGATAGGATTTTCAGTATATCGAAAACCGACTCAAACATTCTGTTAAATAAAATCTCTGAAAATGGGATTACAAATGGTAACGTAATCAAAATCATCACCATCCCAACTACAATCTTCAGAGGCATACCGACAACAAAAACATTCATTTGGGGCATTGTTCTTGCTAAAACCCCTAGTAGTATATCGACTAAAATAACTGTAATCAAAACTGGTGCACTAAATTTAACAGCTAAAATAAATATTTCTGAAAAAATCATAGTCATTTGGACAACTACATTATCTCCAATGGTAAAGGTGAACCCCACTGGTAAGAGCCTATAACTACCCACTAAAGCTCTAATCAGCAAATGATGGCCATTCATAACAATAAAGAGCAGAGAGATGATATTATTATAAAAATTCCCCATAATGGGGACCTGAGTATTGGTCTGGGGATCAAAAACATTTACCATACTAAAACCCATCTGAACATCAATAATCGTACCTGCTACATAGATGACAGTAAAATAGGTGAAGGATATAAATCCTATAAGAAGTCCAATCAAAAACTCCATCATAGAGTAATATCCTAACTGCAGAAATCCATTGATTTCTAACATGTAGCCCTCCCCTAAAGTAGGTAGAAGTATGAAGGATATAGTGGCGGAAAGTCCAACTTTTAATAGCATAGGAAAGTTATTACGGGCAAAGACTGGTGCTGCAACAAATATCCCAGTCACTCTTATCAAAATTAGAATAAAAAGGTTGAAATTAGCCAATATTGTGTTTGTCAATTGTTCCATAGTAATCACTCTTTACTGTATAAAACTACTTAGATTTGAAAACAAGTTAGTCGTAAACTCTATCACTGTAGATAACAACCATGGGCCAAATATTACTATAGAAGCAAAGATGGCTACGATTTTAGGTATAAAGGCTAATGTAGCCTCCTGAATCTGGGTTGTAGCTTGGAAAATACTCACTGCTAGACCGGCTAAAAGCCCTATTCCCAGCATCGGTGCTGATAAGATTAATATAGTATACAATGTTTGTTGTCCTAGTTCTATTACCACTGCCTCATTCATATGTTCACCTCTACTTAAATCCTGTTATAATTGAACGTATTATCACATTCCAGCCATCCACCATTACAAATAATAATAATTTGAAGGGTAAAGAAATCATGGCTGGGGGTAACATCATCATCCCCATGGACATTAAAGTACTGGCCACCACCATATCAATAACGATAAATGGTAGAAAGAGGACGAAACCCAATTGAAATGCTGTCTTTAACTCACTAATAATGAAGGCTGGGATCAAGGTTGACGTTGCAATATCGTCAAGGTTTTCAGGCGCTTCACTATTTGAAACTTCAATGAATAACGCTAAATCCTTTTCTCTTGTTTGTCTGAACATAAACTCCCTCAAAGGTTCCATTGCAGCTTCAAGTGCTTCTACATCAGAGATTTCTTCAGCTAAATAGGGTTGAACAGCATTTTGATTAATATCTGATGCAATAGGAGCCATAACGAAAAAAGTTAAAAATAATGCCAGGCCTATTAAAACCTGAGTTGGAGGCGTCTGTTGTGTGGCAATGGCATTTCGAATAAAGGATAAAACGATAATAATTCTTGTGAAAGCAGTCATCATAATCAAAATAGACGGCGCTATGGATAAAATCGTCAATAAGAATAGAATTTGTATTGACGTTGCCACCTGCTGTGGATTTTCTGCTTCTTCAATATTCAATCCTATCCTTGGAATGGGTAATGATGTTTGTCCATAGACTTCAAAAGAACCTAGAAAACAAAAAATCATCATTACGACTAAGATTATACCAACTTTGTTAAAGGTTTTTCTTTGTTTTTCTGTTTTAGCTTTTATCATCTGTGTTACCACCATTACCTTTTCTATGACTAGTATTTAACTGAGAATCCTTAAATTTCTTTAGGATATATCCCATTGGGGTAGGCATTGATGCTCCTGTTCCTTCCTCTACAGAAGGAACAAACTGAGGACTCTTATACCATTCTTGAATATCTATGGCATCTAATACTGTTACCTGTTTACCTTGGTTCAACAATAAATATACTTTGTTCTTAATTTGAATAATGGTTACTGTTGCTTGAATGCCAATTGAAGTTCTTTCGAGAACCTTTACCGTGGATGTCTTCAGCAGTAAGCCATTTGATTTTTTGGTGACTAAGATGGTTGTCAAGTAGGCAAGAATACAAACTACGCCTACTGCTACCAACATCATCATTCCACCATATATTTGCTCTATCATACTTCCACCAGCTTAACCAATTACTTTCTTTACTGCCTCGATAACACGATCAGCCTGGAAAGGCTTCACAATAAAATCCTTTGCTCCTGCTTGAATTGCCTCGATTACCATTGCTTGTTGTCCCATGGCAGAACACATAATTACTTTGGCATTTGGATCAATCTTCTTAATCTCCTTCACAGCTTGGATCCCATCAACTTCTGGCATTGTAATATCCATAATTGTAAGGGCTGGCTGTAGCTCTTTAAACCTTTCAATAGCTTTAGCTCCATTTTCAGCTTCTCCAATCACCTCAAAACCATTTTTTGAAAGTACATCTTTAATCATCATTCTCATGAAAGCTGCATCATCAACGATTAAAATTCCTTTAGACATCAGAAACTCCTCCTTAAAATATATGTGTTTTTCTGCTTGTTTACTTCTGAATGCGCATTGTACAATTTACGATAAAAGTCGTCTATATTGTATTATATAATTTATACTTATATGAATTCAATCGATTTTCATATCCTATTTTAAAATCTTTTAATTTTTTTTATAATTTCCCAAACCTTTTAGCTGAATTAACAATATCTGTAATACGAATACCGTAATTTTCATCTATTACGACAACCTCACCCTTAGCAACATATTGTCCATTAACCAAAATGTCCAATGGTTCACCTACTAGTTTGTCTAACTCGACAATAGTACCTGGCCCAAATTCTAGTATTTCACTAATTCTTTTAACTGTTCTACCTAACTCAACTGTAATATTTAACGGTACGTCTTGGATTAAATCAATATTTACAGGTACCCCTTTATTGCTAGGCTCATCAAATGATTGAAATTGCAATGGTTGTACATTTACTGGGTTAACCACCTGCGATTGAGGTTGTGGCTGCATTTGTGGTTGTACCTGCGGCTGTACAAGGGGTTGAGGAGCTGGTTGCTGTGGTATTTCAACACGAGCTTCTTGGTGCTGCACTGATGCTGGTTGTGGGATTTCTACAGGGGTTGACTTAATCACTTCCTGTTGAGGCATACCATAAGCATTCATTAACTTATCCACCATCTCTTGAGCAAAATCCAGTGGAATCAGCTGCATGATCTCGCTATCAATTAAACTTCCTATCTCCATTCTGAAAGAAATTTTAATGAATTTCATTGTTAGTTCTGGAAATACATCTGTAAAGTCCTTTGAATTAAAGTCAAGTCTAAATACCCTTGGTGGACAGATATCAATTTTCTTAGAGAACATCTCCGAAAGTGACGTTGAAGAAGAACCCACCATTTGATTCATAGCTTCACTTATTGCACTTAAGTGTAGCTCTGATAAAGGCTCTGAACTAATTTGTCCACTTCCGCCCATCATTAAGTCAGTGATAATCTTTACATCATCTTCCTTTAAGATCAAAACGTTTAATCCCTTTATTCCTTCCTTATACTTAACATCAACTGCTACAAAGGGAAGTGGGTGTTGATCGGATAATTCATTTATATCTAATAGGGACACCTTTGGTGTTGTAATATTCACTCGATTTCCCAATAGGGTTGATAATGCAGTAGCAGCCGTACCCATGCTGATGTTACCAATTTCACCAATGGCATCCTTTACATCTTCGGCAAAGTCTTCATATTCCTCTTCATGGCTGGTATCGGGCGTGGAGGAGCTACTTCCACTGAGTAGTGCATCTATTTCTTCTTGGGATAGCATATTACTCATCTAGTTCATCTCCTTTCTTTTCAATCCTTGTAATTCGAACGGCTAATTTGTTTTTAGCGGTTCCAGGTACCCCGAAATATTTATGTTTGTCTCCAACCTGAACTTCGATTTCTTCGTTCACTGGATCATCCAACATAATTACATCGCCTTTTTGTAGTTCAAGAAAATCTTTAACTGTAATTCTAGTACCCCCAAGGATAGCTGCAATATTTATATGACTTCTTTCGACCCTTTTCTTTAGGGTGTGTTTATCATTATCTGTGACGGATTTGCTAATACTAGAAAACCAGAACTTTGTACTTAGCTTTTCTAATATTGGCTCTATAACGATATGGGGAATACATACATTCATCATTCCCTCTACTTCACCTATTTTTAGACTCAAAGTAATTAGAGCAATGGTTTCATTGGGTGAAACAATTTGCACAAACTGGGAATTAGTTTCAATCTTATCTAATTTGGGCTGTAACTCGATCACATTTTCCCAAGGGTCAATCATTAAATCAAGAATTTGCTTCATGAGCTTTTTGATTAATGTAATTTCAATCTCAGTGTAGGTTCTCTTTTCATCAAATGGTTTCCCATTTCCACCTAGAATTCGATCTATAAAAGTAAAAGCAATTGAAGGAGAAACCTCCATTACGATTTGTCCTGTAAGAGGATAAGGATTGACTACTGTAAGGACTGCTGGATTTACAATAGAATTGCTATACTCATAATAAGCCAATTCCTCTACGTTCAAAACTTCAGTGTGGATATAACTCCTTAAGTATCCAGATAAGAAGGTATTCAATAGTCTAGAAAAGTTCTCATGGATAATCTGTAGTGTCCTAAGTTGATCCTTCGCCAGCTTCTTTGGACTCTTGAAGTCATAGCTTCGAATCTTCTTCTCTTGCTTTTCTTCTTTAATTTCTTCAGCGTCTACCTCACCGGTACTTATGGCTTTCAACAAGGCATCAATTTCATTTTGTGATAATATATCCGACAACTACTTCACCTCCTACTGGATAATGTAGTCGATAAAATAAACATTCGTAATTTCATCAGAATTCACTACCCTTGATACTATTGCTTTGATTTCATTTCTAAGTTTTTGCTGTCCCTTTAAGTCCAGTATGTCCTCTGGTTTTTTAGAGATTAGAGTTTGAATAATTCCATCCCTCAGCTCAGAGTTTTTCTCTAGAAACTTTTCAGGTAATTTTTTATCACTGGTTTCAATCACAATCGTTCCTTTAAAATAAACCCTAGTGCCACTGAGGTTTGTTGTGAAATCCCCCATCGTGTACTCATAGGTCTTAACTTCCTTTGCTGCTTCTTGCGGATTTCTGAAAACAGCAAAATATAATATTGTCCCAAATACCAAGCCTGATAGAATACAACCAATCAGAGCGTATACTATAATTTTTTTAGTCTCCATAAATCATCCTCCATTTTATCTAGGGTAAAGAAATCTCATCTTCTGACCTCAATATAACTATATCTACTCGGCGATTTTTAGCTTTATTTTCCATCGTATCATTAGTAGTCACTGGATGATATTCCCCATACCCAGAGGCAGAAAATCGAGCTGGCTCAAGTTCAATCTCCTCTATTAAATACCGTACAACATTGGCTGCTCTTGAAACAGATAACTCCCAGTTCGTTTCAAATTTTGAATTAGGACGTAGAGGATCTGTATCCGTATGACCTTCAATTCTTATATGCTTTCCCTTAAACTCTTCAGCAGCTAAAAATTCAGCTAAATAAATAAGAATCTCCTTTGAGGTGTCCTTTAGGTCAGCTTTACCTGAGTCGAAAAGAACATTATCTTGAAATCTTAGGACTAAGCCCCGGGTTTCAAGAGAAACTAGAACGTCTGTATTAAGCCCTTTATCAGCTAAATATTGCTCTATCAATTCTTGAAGTTTTTTAAAATCTTCCCACTCTTCCAGTTGGTTTGTGATCTGATCTTCCTTCATCGCCTCAGATATATTTGGAGATGGTTCAACAGTTTTACCTGAATCAAGAATCCCTATGGAACCATTAAAAGAGGATATAATTGCTTCAAATTTTTGAACATCAATCTCTGAGAAGGAAAAAAGTAGTACGAAGAAGCAAAGTAGTAAAGTCACCATATCTCCATAGGTGGTCATCCACAATGGCGCACCTGCAGGTGGACTTTCTTCTCGTTTTTTTCTAGCCATTGGCACCCACGCCTTCCTGTTTATGATCCAGTGTCTCCCTTACCTTTGGTGGTAAGAAGGCCTTTAGTTTTTCTTCAATAATTCGTGGATTTTCCCCTGCCTGTATAGAAAGTAATCCTTCCACCATAATTTCTTTTCTCTGGATTTCTTCCCTACTTCTAAGCTTCAGCTTATTGGCAATCGGTAGAAAAATTAAATTTGCCAGTAAAGAACCATAAAAAGTAGTGATTAAGGCAACAGCCATCGAAGGGCCTATTGAAGATGGGTCATCCAATTTTTTTAACATGTTTATTAGTCCTATTAAAGTACCAACCATCCCGAAGGCTGGCGCATATGCCCCCATTGCTTCAAAGATTCCTTGTCCATTCTTATGACGTTCCTCTACAAAGGCCAACTCAGTTTCCAATAGATTTCTTACTAATTCAGGGTCAGTACCGTCAACAATCAGCATGACTCCTTTTTTAAGAAAATTATCATTGACACTTTCAGATGCTTCCTCTAGAGCTAGTAACCCTTCTTTTCTTGCAATATTCGCTAGGTTTATAATCTTGTGAATGATATCACCTGGATCCTCCTGCTTATGGGTAAAGGCTTTAGAAACAACCTTCATAGCTTCCAGTACCTTTTGCATAGGATATGCTACAAAGGTAGCTGCAATTGTTCCCCCCATAACAATCAAGATGGATGGTAAATTGAAGTATGATACAATATCACCGCCATCCATGATTCCCATAATAACGAAACCTAAACCCACTACAATTCCTATTATCGTTGCTATATCCAAGACTACACCTCATTTCTATGGTTCTATGTATTTTTCTCTAAGAAACCAATGTTGATTTTTTGTCTGTATTCTATAACCAATCTAATAATCTCATCTGCACTGTTGGAAACCACCATCTTGTGACCATTAGTTAAAGTGATGACAGTATCGGGAGTTTCCTCCACCAACTCAATCAATTCTGCATTGATGATGATTTCTGATCCCCTGAGTCTCTTTAATTTAATCATGGTTATCTTCCTTTAAGTCCCCTAGCCCCTAAGGGACTAGGGGGATTTTTTAATATTTATGTAACATCATGTTTATTGCCTTTTACTATCGTTTCATGTTAACAACTTCTTGAAGCATTTCATCGCTGGTGGTAATGATTCTTGAGTTTGCTTGGAACCCTCTTTGAGTTGTAATCATATTCGTAAACTCCCTTGAAAGGTCTACATTGGACATCTCCAACGCCCCAGGGTTTAAGTTGCCGAATCCACCAGAACCAGGTACTCCTACAATGGCTTGTCCAGAGTTGGAGGTGTTTCTATACATATTGGAAGCTGTCTTCTCTAAACCAGCAGGGTTCTTGAAGTTTGCTAAAGCAATTTGCCCTAATAATTTTCTCTGCCCGTTATCAAAAACCCCCATAATTTCACCAGTGCTGGCGATGGTAAAATCATCTAACGTTCCCTGCTTAAAACCATCTATACTCGTAGCAGAAGCAGTAGATGTATTTGCAAACATTGTTAAGTTATTATAATCTATTTCGAAGTTAACTGGTCCCGCACCATTCGTTAGTGGTGCTCCAATCACTAAATTTAGAGTGGTTGGACTAGAAACTTTTCCATTGAGATCAAATTGAACAGCTGCAGCAGCTCCAGAGAAGTCACCGGCACCAGCGTGATACATACTGCCATCAGCATTAATATAGAAGGATTCCACAGTAAATGTACTTGGAGCGTCTGAGGTCTTAATAAAGGCTTGCTTTATTCTATGAATTCCCCCTAAGTTGTCATACACCTCATAGGTGGTTTCTCTAGCCACTGAATCTTCATATAAAGGGTTGATTTCGTAAGCAGTAGCACCACTTGGTAATGCTTTTTCCATATATACAAAAGTCGCATCAGCTCCAACTGTTCCAGCTGGAGGTGTTGTATAAGTGGTAGTGGTTACCGTTTCACTATTTAAGTTGCCTTCAAACCCAACATTTTCAGTAATCTTAGCATCAAAGGTTGTGGCTTTAGAAACCTGTAGTCCCTCCATATTAGACTGTAGTACTCCATTCGCATCTGCTCTGTACCCCAGCACTTTGTAGCCATCTGCAGTAACTAAATTACCAGCTTGGTCTAATGCAAAGTTACCAGCTCTAGTGTAACTCCTATTCAAGTAGTTTGGATCATCTGCAACAACAAAGAAGCCATCACCATTTACCATTAAGTCTGTATTATAGTCAGTTCTTTCCACTGCCCCTCTAATATGAAAGGTATCCATTGAAGCGATGTTAATTCCTAGACCTACTTGCTGAGGGTTTGTTCCACCTTTTCCTGCTTGTGGAGATCCTGCACCCCTAAGGGTTTGGCTGAACACCTCTTGAAAGGTTACCCTAGACCCCTTAAAACCTACTGTATTAACATTGGCAATATTATTACCGATAACGTCCATTCTTGTCTGGTGGGCTCTTAATCCCGAAACAGCAGAAAACATTGATCTCATCATAATTAACGACCTCCTATCCTTATAATTGGTACTCCATCCCATCCATCAATCAGGGATGGTAAGCCTCCTAAGTCGGTCCGGCTTAGATCATTACAGCACCATCAATATTGGTAAAAACACTTTCCTTCAACTGATCTCCAACCGCTGCCGTTATAATGGTTTTATTCGCCACACTGGCAACAAAGACTCTGTTGTCCATCATAATTAAAGTTTCTTTAATGCCTTTTTGGGAAGCAATGCCAAAGGCTTGGTTTAGCCTCTTTATGTCCTGAGGCGACAAATGAATGTTCCTCTTGTCTAATCTTTCAATAGCATGCTTAGAAAATTTAATCTCTTGATTTTGTAGAATCTGATTTTGGAGAATCCTATTAAAACTGGTTTGGTCCCTATAGTTCTGCTTCAGTGGTTGCATCTTAGGCTGTTGTAAGGAGTTGTTTTTAATTTTAATGTCATTATACAATTTACACCCTCCTAACATCCCTAATAAAATCTATTTACTTGCTTTCCTCCACCGCAATTAAACGGTCTGATAGCTTCGTTATAGAATCATTAATGGAGTCTAATGTATTGGCTATGGTGGTTTGACTTTTCACCAAGTTATTATTCATTTGCATAATATGATCCATTATAGAGTTTTGAGAGGTTTGCATATTCTCGTTTAGGTTTTTCATTTGCTCTAATGATGTAAATTGAGCCATCTGAGCAATAAATTCCTTGTCCTCCATAGGCTTTAGTGGATCTTGGTTTTTCATTTGTGTAATCAATAGTTTTAAGAACATATCCTTATTCATTTCATTGGAATTTTTCTTTTGATTCGGTTCATAGGTTTTGTAATTGCCTGCAACTTGTGATACATCCATCAGGTATCCCTCCTTCTTTTATGCTAAACCATTAAATTTTGAATTAACAACATAAGGATTTTTACTCCCCCCCTCCTCTAGGAAGGTTGACGCCTCTGTCCCCACTAAATTAGCTTGATTTACCCGCCTAATTTTTAACTGTTTGTTTCTTTGTCTTTGAGGGTAATATTGAGATCTGTTAAAATCTTCTTGGTTATGACCAACCGCTACCTCTAGCTTAGTAATATTTAGTCCTTTATCTCCTAGAGCAATCTTTAATTGATTTAAGTTGGCGTCAATCATCTCCTTGATGTGTTGGTTCTCAGCGAACATTTTAGCCGTCATAGTGCCTTTATCAAGGGAAATATTGATATGTAGGGTTCCAAGATTTTCTGGAGTAAGCTGTATTTTCATCTCACTTTTACCCTTTTGCACAAGAATTTGTACCTTATTGACTACCTCTTGAACTAAAGCCTTGGCATCCACCTCTGGTAATGTCTGCACTAAAGTTGCTTCTAGTTTTTGCGTGAACTTAGCTGGATTTAAAGAAACATCTCCTCTATTAAGGGGTAATTCACTTACTTCCTCAACAGACACCAACTCTTCAGCAGATTCTGCAGACTCTGTTATCGTAACATCTTTGCCCTTGCCCTTAGGGTTTAAATCAATTTGATCAAATAAAACTTCTTCATTTCCCTCTAGGGTGGGGGCTTGTTCAACATCTACATCCTTGGAACCATCTGTTGCATGGTATGAGGTTGCAACTGTTTTTTCTTCTGTACCTGCAGCAAAATTTTCACCCGAAGAAAGACTTTCTTCAAGATGAGAAACTTTTTCATTTACTTGCTTAATCAAAGCTGGTAGAATTTCTTTGATACTGTCTAGTTTAATCGTGCCTTCTTCAAAAGCCAAGTCTACGCCAGATGCATTTAGAGCTTCTTGTAGCTTTAAGAGTTCTCCCTTTAAAAGTTCAGGGCTAATAGATTCCAACAAGCCTGCAATCTCACCTAATATAGCTAATGCTTCGTCTGGATTGATATTTTCTTCCTCAAGCTTTTTAAGTAATAGCTGTAATTCCATTAAAGCTGCTAACTCCTGCTCTACTTTAGAATCATTTTCAATCTTGTCCTCCTCTTCTATGGGAGTTTGATCTTTGAGATTTTTCATTTCAGAAGCATTATTAGCTTTAGGCTCTTTTTTTACTGGACCCGGCTGAGTAATTTCCTTTTTCTCAGGGGCTTTAGTATCTTCAGAGGTATTCCTAGCACCATTAAGTACAGCATTAAAATCACTGTTGCCATTTGTTCTGCTATTTTTTTGTTGCTGCAAACTATGTGTAATATTAACTGCCTTAATCATCATATCTACCATCATTTTTCATTTCACCTCCCTTCACATTAAGTTCAAGCCGTATTATTTAGTAACTAATTTTTTTGATAATTCAACAGACTTTGAAGTCTCCAGTTCCTCCATTAATTTAGCAACTAATGTTGGCTTTAGCCTTCTAAGTACATCCACCACCAATTGCTCTTGAGTAAAAATAATTTCTGTTCCTTCAGGCAACTGGTGCCTTTTGTAGGTACGTTCCGTCTGTAACATTTCATTTACTAGGCTGGCTAGTTCGATAATGGGAAGTTTTTCATATACTTGTGCTAACTCCTGCAATTTCTTTTCATACTCTTGTTGTATTAAGGCTGAAGCAGCCAAATGATTGGATAGTCCACTGGTTTCAGTGTTTAAATTTTCTAACTCAGTGATGGCTTTGTAAAGATTACCGATAAATTCCTGATCCTCCACCCTAGCTAATACCTCTCCAGCTAGTCCAATTGGTAGCTTTTGATATAGTTTTGCTAACTCACTGATATTGTACTGATCAGCAGAGCCTATTTTTTGAACTAATTCCTCTAAGGGAGTTTCTTTATAAACCTCTGCCAAAGATGCTAGCTCTTGGTTGCGTAATCTGTTTGATTCAATGACTTTCTCTATTTCTGCTTTTTTAGAAGGTATTAATCTAGCTTCTACTTTATCTTTTATTTCTTGGTTGAGGCCTTCAAGAAACAAGGCACTCTGCTCTACTGGCAACTTATCAAACACAAGAGGTAAAAGTTCTATTGAAAGCTCACCAGAATTAAAAGTTCTTTCGATCTCTTTAATGGCTCCATTAGTATTAAGGGAGGAATAATACTCAATAAGTGAATCCACCGTTTCCTCCTGTTCAACATTTATTTCTGTAAGGAGCTGTTGATAAATATCGCTTTTTAGTTCTCCTAGACGTAGGGTTTCCTGTACCCTTGCAGTCTTGGATGGATTTTCACGGTTTAGCAAAATCATAAATTCGTTAAAAAGTGATTCATCCTTAGACTTGATAATTTTGAGTTTATCAACAAGCCGATGATCTTCATAAGTAGCATATTTCTTTGCAATTTGTATTTTTAATAAATCTTTTTCTTCTTTAGTAGGCTTCTTAGCAAACACGTCCCCTAGCTTACCTGGTAAATAATTAGATAGGGTTTCATCGGCTTTATATCGAAAGTTTTCATCCGCATAGTAGATTATGCCTACTGTTAAGAGAGGTACCATTAAAAAAGTAACGATTATAATGATAATAGGCTTCATAATTCCATTTTTCTTTGCATCTTCACTACTGGCCATTTTATCCTCCTTATTTACAAGCTGCTTTGAAGGAAACCAATTGATCTATAAACATTTCTTCGTCCTTCAGCTCCATATAATGGTGGTCTTCAAAATCTTTTTCTTTAATTCGGTTAAATATTTTTGTTTGCTTTTTCGCCTCCATCAATTGTAGCCTACATTGGTCAACTTTGTTTTCCCATTGATTTACGTTAGTCCTCTGTTGATTAATTTGTCCGTCTATAAACTCTAGTTTTAAAGCGTAGTGTTGTAGGTCTCTAATCTGAAGCTTTTTTTGGCTGTTGATTCGAATTTCACTGGCTACTTCATGTCTTCGTTGCAACAAGCTGGTTAGATGTTCTTCCTCTTGTAGTAATGACTTTGTTGCTATTCCAAGATTATTTTTTTCATTTTCTTCATTCTTTTCTTTTAAGTTCAGAATTGTTTCAAATCGATAGGAAAATCTTCTAGCCACTTTGTTACCTCCTTTGCTTAATCTTTAAATAGTTGTTTGAGATGTACTAAGGTTTTTTCGTAGGAAGATTCCTCATGGGTACTCTGTCTTAAGAATTCATTAATTGCATCTATTTTAGCTATAGCATAATCTATTTTGGGATTTGTGCCCCGAGCATAGGCTCCAATATTTATCAGATCCTCTGCCTCACGATAGATTGATAGGATTTCTTTTATTTTAAAGGCGATGGATAAGTGTTCTTTGTCAACAATATTGTTCATAACACGACTGATACTTGCTAGCACATCAATGGCTGGATAGTGATTTTTATTAGCAAGCTTCCTAGATAGAACAATATGTCCGTCCAAGATTCCCCTTACAGCATCGGCTATTGGTTCATTCATATCATCACCATCCACCAGTACAGTGTATAAACCAGTAATAGCTCCTTTATCAGATGTTCCTGACCTTTCCAATAACCTTGGTAAAATAGCAAATACCGATGGAGTGTATCCCTTTGTTACCGGTGGCTCTCCGATGGCTAGTCCCACCTCCCTCTGGGCCATAGAAAATCTTGTGAGGGAGTCCATCATTAACATTACATTTTTACCTTGGTCCCTAAAATACTCAGCTACCGAGGTAGCTAATAGGGCTCCCTTAAGTCTAACAAGGGGTGGTTGGTCCGATGTTGCCACTATCAGAACAGAACGACTTAATCCTTCCTCCTGTAGGTCATTATCAATAAATTCCTTAACCTCTCTACCCCGCTCTCCAATCAGTGCAATAACATTTACATCCGCTTGCGTATTTCTGGCAATCATCCCCAACATGGTACTTTTACCAACTCCACTCCCGGCAAAGATACCTATCCTTTGACCATTACCACAGGTAAGTAATCCATCAATTGTCCTTACCCCCACAGATAGTGGCTGGCTAATTTTAGTTCGTGCCAGTGGGTTTGGCGGGATTCCCATAGCAGGATATGTCCTATGGGTGCCTAGAGCACCTTTTCCATCTATCGGATTACCTAGCCCATCTAATACTCGACCTAAAAGTTCATCTCCCACCTTGACTCTTAGGGTGTCACCTGTAGCCTCTACAAGACTACCAGGACCAATCCCCTCCATTTCCCCAAGAGGCATCAAGAGAACATGTTTCCCCTTGAAGCCCACTACTTCAGACAGAACAGGTACCGCCCCTTTAAGGGGATAGATAATGCATACCTCTCCGATCTTTACAGCAGGTCCCTGGGATTCAATAGTGAGGCCGATTACTTGTGAAACTCTACCAGTATATTTAATTAAGTCAGTCCTATCTAAGTTGTCATAATATTTTTTTAGTAGACTAGTCTTCATCTGCTTCACTCACTTCGTAAAAGCTCGTTAAAGAGCTTTTCAATTGTTTTAATTTGGGTATCAATGCTGGAATCAATTGTTCCAGATAGGGTGTCAATCAAAACACTTCCTGGTGACAAGGAAGGTTCGCATTTGATTTCCATTTTCTCAACGCCCTCTGTCATCATGTAAATCCTATGTTTTGATGAATTAACTAGGTCATAATCCTCTTCACTTACTCGAATAATCAGCGATTCTGCAAAGGTAAGCTTTTGAAGCCCCTCCATAACTAGATTTAAGAGCAGTTCATGATTCTCGTTGATTTCATGTCCAATAACCTTTTTAACAGTTTCAATAACTAATTGGATGACCTCCCCTTCAAAGGCCTTAGCCATTTGTTGCCTTTCCAAGAAAGATTGTTGCTTAATTTCGGCTGCCTCTTGAATAATTTCCTCCATTGCTTGGTAGCCATCATTTTTTCCTTGAATCATCCCTTCTTCATATCCATCCGCCTTAGCTTTATCAAATATCGATTGACTATCTATATAGGCCTCTTGAATAATTGATTGGGAATCTTTTTGCGCATCTGCAATCATTTGTTGACTAATCTCTTCAGCTTGACTTATAATCATTTCCGCCTGCTGATTCAATTCTTCTAGATCAACTGGAGGTTCTTCATCTTCCCCCTCCCGTAGTTGAGCTCTTTCAAATTCATCCTGCTTGATTTTTATTAAATTCTGAAGTTCTGAAAAGCTGATCTCCTTCTTCTCTCCTAGTATAATGTTTGAGGATTTAAATACTCTTGGTTTAGACAATGATCTCATCTCCTCCACCACGGGCAATGATAATCTCTCCTGCCTCCTCCAGCTTTCTGATGATATTTACAATCTTTTGTTGCGCTTCCTCCACATCCCTTAATCTTACTGGTCCCATGAAATCCATGTCCTCTTTTATCATCTCTGCCATACGTTTAGACATATTTGCATAGATAACATTGGCAACCTCTTCTGTAGCACCCTTTAATGCAACTGCCAGCTCTTTATTGTCAATATCCCTAATGAATCGCTGGATAGCTGTACTATCGAGACTAATGATATCTTCAAACACAAACATTCTCTTACGGATTTCTTCAGCTAATTCAGCATCAGAAATCTCTAAGGTATCCATAATGTTTTTCTCTGTTCCTCTATCAACAGCATTTAATATATCAACTATAGACTGAATTCCTCCTGCTGATGTATAGTCCTGACTTACTAAAGAAGATAGCTTCCTTTCTAAGACTGCCTCCACTTCCTTGATTACCTCTGGAGAGGTACGATCCATAATGGCTATCCTTTGAGCTACTTCTGATTGCTTTGCCTGCGGAAGAGCAGATAATATTTGTGCCGATTGCATGGATGGCAAGTAGGATAATATCAAAGCGATGGTCTGGGGGTGCTCATTCTGGATAAAGTTCAACAACTGACTTGGATCAGCTTTTCTAGCAAAGTCAAATGGCTTTACCTGTAGGGAGGCTGTCAACTTATTGATAATATCCATTGCCTTTTGTGAACCTAGTGCTTTTTCCAAAACGTCCTTTGCGTAGTTAATTCCCCCTTCTGATATATATTCTTGAGCAATACAGACTTCATAAAACTCTGAAAGGATTCTTTCCTTTTCAGCCGGAGATACTTTTCTCATATTGGCAATTTCCAAAGTTAGTTCTTCGATTTCTTCATCATTTAAATGTTTAAATATTTGTGCTGAAAATTCAGGGCCAAGGCTAATCAGTAAAATTGCTGCCTTTTCTTTTCCAGACAATTCCGTTTTTACGGACTTTCTAGCCATCCTCACACCTCTATTCTTCGCTTAACCAATTTCTGAGTAGCTGAGCCACAGCCTCAGGTTTTTTAGCTACTAATTTTTCTATCTGTTGCTTCACTTGAGAACCAGAAAGTTCTAAATCAATGTCTTCGTATTCTTCTGGAGTAATGGTTTCAATGACTGGTGGTAATTCAACCTTCTTCTTCTTTCTGATTTGGGCTACTGCAAAGAACGCAGCACCCATCACTACAGCCGCCAATACACCAATCAATCCTAAAGGTAAATCCCTTAGACCTCTAGATTCAACAGTGTTGAAGGCGTCCTGTACATGTGGTGGTAGTGAGTTATTAAACTCTTTAATACCAACTTGTACAACTTTTGTATCTAATCCAGCAGCTGCAGATATGATATTAATCAGTTCTTTTTTCTCAGAATCCGACAGATCTCCATTGTTCAAAGAACTACTATTAATGTATACCGCCACTGTAATATCCCTAACTTGGCCTTGAGCCTTCACTATTTTTTTTCTTAATTCATTAATCTCGTAATTAATAGTTTCGTTAGCCTCTTCATATTTTGCTTCCGATTGATCAGCTTCAACGTACTGGGGAGTTTCTGTATTTGGATCAGTGCCTGGTACCCCACCGGTGCTGGAGTTTACAGAAGAACTCTGAAGCTTCTGCATACTTCTAACGATTCCATTGGTTTCACCTTCTATGGGTGGAGAAAACTCTTTTATCTCTGTAACTTCACTATCAAAGTCTAAACGGACATTCGCCATTACAGCTATATTTCCATAACCGTAAACAGTTGATAGAAAGTCTGAGATGCTGATTTCTAACTCCTGCTTTATAACATTATTAAGATTTAACTGATCATTTACTCCAAAGGCTCCATCCTCTGTATTTTTAGGATTAAGCACCCTCCCATCATTGCCATGGATTGTAACATTTTCTACATCCAATCCCTCAACAGCATTGGATACCAATACAGCAATCCCGTTAATACTGTTATTGTCTAACTTTGTAACTGGGCTTAAATCCAAGTACACTGATGCTTTAGACGGTTGTTGGTTATTATTAAAAACAAAACCAGTCTTTTCAGGAACAGATAAATTAACCACCGCTCGATTGACCCCTGATATTTCTTCTATCGTCTGGGCCAGGTGATTTTGCTGAGCTATTAGAAATCTTTGAGATCTTTCTTCGCTAGTCATCATAAAAGAGCTCGAATTAGTTAATGCCTCTTCGTACCCGAATCTGGCACTGGGTAAACCTTCTGTAGCCACCACTACTTGTGCCCTCTGCATGTCCTTTTCATTAACCATTATCGTACTACTGGCCTCTCCCAACTTAGCTTCAATATTATTACTTGTCAGTACATTTAAAATTTCTCCAGAATGCTTTGGATCTAAATTTGTATATAATGGGACGTATTCTACTCTAGTAAAAAAGAAAATTAGTCCGGTTAAGGTAAGTAGTATAAATACCCCCGAAAAAAACATCTGCATTTTTTGTTTCTTTTCCATGCCCTGAAAATAATCATTCAGTTGTCCGCTTATTTTCTGTAATGCTTCCGGCATTGAATCACCTCATCTCTGCTATATTTAGATCTGCATTCTAGTAATTTCTCGGTAGGCGTCTAACACCTTGTTTCTAATTTGCATCATAAATTGCAAGGAAGTATCAGCTTTTTGCGCTGCAATCATAGCTTCGTGGATGTTTTCCAATTGACCTGAAGCAAGCTTTAAGGAATAATCTTCACTTGTTTTTTCCAAGCGATTTGTATTGTTAATTGCCTCTGCAAGGAGTTCCTTAAAATTTCCTTGAGATTTTTCCGATGCCTCATCAAACAATCCCAATCCCTTAATCCTATGTATTTCATTATTTATTGAAATTCCATTAATTTTCATCTCTTATCCCCCGCTATCTTCCTAATTCAAGTGCCTTCATGGCCATACTTTTTGTCGTGTTCATTGCTGTTACATTAGCTTCATACCCTCTTGAAGCTGAAATCATATTCGCCATTTCTGTCACGATATCAACGTTGGGCATCAATACATAACCTTCTTCATCTGCATCTGGGTGACCTGGTTCATATACCCGTTTAAAAGGCGTTGTGTCTTGTCTGATCCCTACGACTTCCACACCCTTACCAGATTGATTGCCTTTAGCATTGTTTAAAAAACTGGCAAAGGAGCCTTCTCCTTCTTTAGCCTTATATACCACAACTTGTCTACGATAAGGACCACCATTACTGGTTCTCGTTGTGTTGGCATTTGCAATATTTTTTGATATTGTATCCAGTCTTAATCTTTCAGCTGTTAATCCAGATGAACTTATATTGATGGAATTAAATATTGACATTATTATCGCTTCCCTTCATTTATTGCAATTCTCAATCTAGAAAAATGATTATTAAGTTGAGTAGACAATGTGTTGAATGTAATTGTGTTTTTAGCTAATTCAGCCATTTCCACATCTATATCTACATTATTTTTATCTCGCCTTGTACTAAAACCACCATTATTTACCACCTTGTGTTCCGCATCAGCTATTGACCTAACCCCTATTGGGATATGATTTTGGTGGGTTGTTACCCCTGTTAAATCATCTCCATTTACATACCTCTTGAGGATTTCTTCAAACTCCACATCAGATCGCTTAAAGTTGGGAGTATTTACATTTGCTATATTGTTAGCAATGACTTCATTCCGTTTCCAAGATGCATTGAGGGCTTTTGATAATAGGTTGATTTGATTATACATTCATTTACCTCCTAATTTAATAGACTATATCCTCTTATACCGATAGATGATTTTCTTGTAATTTTTAATTTAGACTTTTTTATTTAAGTATCCCTTAATTTTATAAAAGTTTCGTATAACTATAACGACACCTTTTCCTATATAATTGACTTGACAATTCGATGTTTCCTCGCTGACCAAAAGCAATTAAGAACCCTTAATAATTGAATAGTGTAAAAATGAATAAATCATCTCCACCTTATATGATTTGATATATTTCTTTATTTTCCTTCTTTTTTTTGCATTTTTCTACAAACAGGACTATAGCACTAAAGGAAAACAATCTAACCAACCTAAGCTATTTAGTACCCTTTGCTAATAGTAATATAGAATGTATATTTTGTCATTTTTTTTCATTTTCCTTCTTTTTTTTGCATTTTTCTACAAGCAGGACTATGGGCCTACAAAGAAATAAGAACAAAGAATATTGTTTTTCAACGTTTTGGGGATATCCTATTTAAATATTAAAATAATTTAAAACTTTTTTAAGTAAACATATTATGTCAAATTATGATTGTTATTTCCAAAATTACTTTTTGTTTATTTTAATTATAAAAGAAATCATGATAAAACACTGTTACAGTTAGGTTAAAATTCAAATTTACCATTAATTACATTCCATGATTATAACTAAACTCCAGACCTTTATGTGACAACAAAACATGCATGATGTGTATAATTATAAATTTCAGTTTATACAAATAAAAAAGGTGCATCTGATAGGGATGCACCTTTTTATTTGCAATTTCAAATTATCTCTTTAGCTTTCTTAACTCTTCCATTAGACGATTGTTTAATATTTTGATATGAGTTCCCTTCATACCTAAAGATCTTGACTCGATTACTCCAGCACTTTCAAATTTTCTTAGGGCATTTACAATAACCGATCTAGTAATCCCCACTCTATCAGCGATTTTACTTGCTACCAGTAAACCTTCACTACCATTTAATTCATTAAAAATATGCTCAACAGCTTCTAGCTCTGAATATGATAAAGTACCAATAGCCATTTGTACAACGGCCTTCTTTCGAGCTTCTTCTTCAATTTCTTCAGATTTTGCTCTTAGAATTTCTAAGCCTACTACCGTAGAGCTATACTCAACCATTACTAAATCTTCATCAGTAAATTGGTTAGCATGTCTTGCTAATACTAAAGTTCCTAATCGTTGTCCACTACCATTAATTGGAACAATAGTTACTAACTTATTGTAGCTTTCAACGTCGTATTTAAAGATTTGCAGTAGCTCGTCTTGTGTAATGTTAGATTTCGTTTCTAGGATTCTTAGCATTTCTTCATTGTACTCTTCTGGAAACCGTTTTTCAGCTGTTTTTTCATCAACAACAATTGGAATATCAGATGTATCAGTTAAACTTACACCCAAAACCTTTCCCTTTGAACTTGCTACGTAAACGTTGGCGTCTAAAATTTCACTTAGAATTCTACTCAACTCATTGAATGATATTGAATGCTCTCCCGATTTCTGTAGTATTCTATTAATTCTTCTGGTTTTTTCTAATAAAGCACTTGCCATTATACTTCCTCCTTTGTATCTAGAAAATTATATTCTTTTATAATGTATGTATCCTGATGAAGGTCAGATCAAAAATTCGATTAAAGTGTAATTTAGTATTATGTACTTAGTCAATATTACATATCTGCTATTTGTGTAATAATTTTCTATTAATTATATCATCTTCTGTTAAAAGGATTTTTATACCCCTTCTTATGCAATCTCCTAATATTTCATCAAGAATATCGCAGTAAATTTTTTGAATAATTACACATTTAACATTATGTATCAAATTGTTACCCCATAAATGGAGCTAAAACTTAAATCCTAAATCAATCGATACTTCTTCTTCATCTCAGTCTAAATGACATATTAACATAATTGAAAACTAGAATCAATAGTAATTATTAATCAATTTCTAATTTTCGTTTTCTACATTCTCTTCAAACTTACATTCCTTATGGCTACACACTATTTTATCGCCCTTTTTACTCTTTTTATAAATTAAAATAGATTCACACTGAGGGCATTTTCGATTTATTGGTCTATTCCAAGATACGAATCGACACTTTGGAAAGGAACTACATCCATAAAACAACCTTCCTTTTTTAGATCTTCTTTCAATTATTTCTCCATCTTCACAGTCAGGACATTTGATTCCTAATTTGTTAACGATTGGCTCTGTGTGGGTGCATTCTGGGTAATTAGAACAGGCTAAAAACTTACCATATCGACCATGCTTAATCAACATTTTAGCACCGCAGACTTTGCAATCTTCATCACTTTCCTCGACTAAATCAATTTCCTCCATATCCTTCTCAGCAATTTCTAACATTTTACCAAATGAATCATAAAATTCTTTAATTAATTGTCTCCAGTCCTCGCCGCCCTCCTCAACTTCGTCCAGTTGTTTTTCCAGACCAGCAGTGAAGTTAACATCCAGCACATCTCCAAAGTAGTTTTCTAAAATTTCCGTAACAATAATTCCTAATTCTGTTGGTTTTAAGTTCTTACCTTCTTTTTCCACATATCCTCTTGATAAAATGGTTGAAATGGTTGGTGAATAGGTACTTGGTCTTCCTATGCCTAACTCCTCCATAGTCTTTACTAAAGACGCCTCTGTAAATCTAGGCGGTGGTTGAGTAAAGTGTTGCTTTGGAACTGGATTGATGATACTGATTTTTTCTCCCTCTTCCAAAAGGGGCAGATTAACGTCCTCTGATACACTGGCATAACTATATATCTTTAAAAATCCATCGAACTTTAATCGTGATCCAGAGGATTTGAAGTTAATCTTCTCAACTTCTAGTTCAATTGACAAAGTATCAAAAATTGCTGGTGCCATCTGACTAGAGATGAATCTTTCCCAGATGAGCTTGTATAGTTTGTACTGATCCCTAGAAAGGGAGTTCTTAATAGAATCGGGATCTTTATCCACATATGTAGGTCGAATTGCCTCGTGGGCGTCTTGAATATCTTTCTTATCCTTTTTACTCTCTTTTTTCTTCGTCGTCCCTTCCTTTCCAAGATACTTTTCTCCAAAATTTTCTAAGATTAAATTTTTAGCATTTTCTTTAGCTTCTTCGGAAATTCTGGTAGAGTCAGTACGCATATAGGTGATGAGACCTACGGTCCCCTCTTTTCCAATATCTATACCTTCATAAAGCTGCTGTGCAATCGACATTGTTTTCTTTGTAGAAAACCCTAACCTATTGGAGGCTTCCTGTTGCAATGTGCTGGTGATGAAAGGTAAGTAAGGATTTCTTTTCTTTTCACTCTTTTTCACCGAGCTTATCAATAGGTCCTTATCCTTGATTCTACTTAGAATCAATTCAACTTCATCTTGATTATTAAGATCCTTATTGCCTTGATGGTCAGAATGGAATTTAGCTTCAAATTTCTCCTTCTTCTTGTTAGCTACTTCTAACATTAAACTCCAGTATTCTACAGGCTGGAATTCATTAATTTCTTCTTCTCTGTCTTTAATAATCTTCGTTGCAACCGATTGAACTCTACCTGCACTTAAACCCTTTCTAATATTTCTCCAAAGCAGTGGACTTATTTTATATCCCACTAGTCTATCTAAAACTCTTCTTGCCTGTTGAGCATCAACAAGATTTTTGTTGATGGCTCTAGGCTTTTTGATAGCATTTTTGATAGCATTTTTAGTTATCTCATTAAATTCGATACGACATGGAGTGTCTTCAGGAATATTAAGGGCATTGGCCAAGTGCCAAGAAATGGCTTCCCCCTCTCGGTCAGGGTCAGTAGCCAGTAGAACTTTTTTAGCCTTTTTAGCTTCCTGTCTAATTTCCTTTAAAACAGGTCCTTTTCCTCTAATAGTAATATAATTTGGATTAAAATTATCTTCTATATCTACACCCAACTTACTTTTTGGTAAGTCGATGATATGTCCAACTGAAGCTTTTACAACATAATGGGCTCCAAGAAATTTCTTAATGGTCTTTGCTTTTGCTGGTGATTCTACAATCACTAAAGATTTTGCCAAACTACTACACCTCCCAAAGTCAATTCCCCTCATTATAACAATTTATCTATTCACTGTAAATGTTTTGCCAGGCAATTGGTTGATGAACCCCTTTATTTCTAATATTGTTAATATACTACTTAAGTCCTTTATCTTCAATCCAGACTTATATGCTATTAAATCAATAGAGATTTGTCCTTGTCTAATAATTGAGTAGATTTTTTCTTCTATCTCCCCTAGTTGTTCAGTTGTTGCTACCTTGTTACAATTATTGATGAGGGGATAACTTTTCTTAAGGTCTTCTATAATATCTTCAATGCTTAGTAGAATTTTAGCTCCATCGCGAATAAGTTTGTTGGTACCTTTACTCTGAAGCTGATTGATATTCCCGGGTAATGCATATACTTCTTTACCATGGTCTAAAGCGTATTCTACAGTAATTAAGGCCCCGCTCTTTTCTGCCGCTTCAATAACAATAACACCATCTGATAATCCACTAATAATCCGATTTCTTGCGGGAAAATGATGTTTCATCGGCGGCGTTCCGGGAGCATATTCACTAAGTACACAACCTGTTTCAATCATCTGCTTCATGATAGCTGAGTTGGAAACAGGATAGCATTGTTCCACACCACTACCTAATACACCAATGGTGTAACCCTTATTATCTAAAGTGCCTTTATGACTAGCAGCATCTATCCCCAGTGCTAGACCACTGATAACACCAATGCCCCACTGACTCAATTCCTTTGCAAATTGATAGGCAGCCCATTTACCATAAGGACTTGCTTTCCTCGATCCTACAATTGATATTAATGGCAGGTCAAATTTTGCATTGCCATTTATGTATATTACGTAAGGTGAATCATATATATTTCTTAATTTATCAGGATATGCTTCATCTAGTATGGTTAAGATTTTAATATTTTCCTCACCAGCTCTTTGATAAATCTTTTCAATGAATGTTTTATCTCTATTTTGAGTAATTCTATTGGCAATTATTCGGTGTTTATTGAGGGCTTCTAATACTTCCTTCTCATCAGCCTCCCATATTTCCACTAATCCTCCGAAATACTCTTGTAATTTCATGACGACATTATAGCTAATTCCCCCAAGATGATTAAGCCAGACTAATATATCCTTATCACCTAAAAGCAAATTTCTACCCCCCTCACCTAAAATATGTTTTTCCAATCTTAGGTATCTATCACTTGATTACTAAAAGCTCAACTTATCACATTATATAACAACAAATAAAATTAATAAACTAAAAGCAAACAAAATTTGCCCTTTACTTTTCCTGTCTCCATTGGTTCATATGTTCTCCAATAAACCTTAAGATTTCTTTGTGTGTTTCCTTGCCATTTCCTGTTATTTCCATAGATTTACCAAAAGCCATATGTATATGCTTACTTCGATCAATAGGCCCTAAATCCCGAATGTACTTACCGTTTTCCCACATATCCGTCTTAATGGCTATAGGCATTATCGGAACATTAGCCCTCTTTGCTAGTTTAATACCAAGGGTGTTGAAATCCTCTGGAATAAAATCAGAAGCCCTTGTACTCTGGGGAAATATAATGACAGATCTTCCTGATGCCAACATTTCCTGACCCTCAGTCATAACTTTTTGTAAATCTTCCCTAGGGTTAACCCGATCAACTACAATTGGCTTTCTCGCCCTCATGATGGAACCAATATAGGGATGGGTTGCCAGACTTGCCTTAATTACGAAGCTGGCTGACATTCTTGGTGCAATAATACATGGGAAAACCATTGTTTCTAAAGTACTCATATGATTACTAACTAAAACAAGAGGTTTTTGTGTTTCAACAAGATTATTTAGACCAGTCAAATGAAACTTTCCTCCGCACTTTTCAATATTCTTCATAATCCTGTAGGAGGCTTCTGCCCACTCACCTCTATTAAAATTACCAGCATCGGCAATTTTTTTAGCCCTTAAGATTTCCTGTGCAAATTTATAGTGAAAATAGTATCGAGTACCTAGAGAAAGTCTGTCCAATAGAAACCTTTGGGTGTCCGCTGGAGTATGATAAGTGTCTTCATTAAAATAAACTTTCATAAATATGTATCTCCTCACATTAATATTATTTTAACTGCTAGATATTGGTCTATATAAGTATCTAATATTATACCACAGGATCTTACCTCTACAATCCCTCCAATCCTTTAAAACATTGGCTATCTTTAAGTTAAAGGATTTTATTGCCTTGGAAATAGCAAAATTTCAACATTTTCCACCATAACCTGTAGTATTTTATCGAATGAACAAAGTCTGCCTTCGGAAGATTTAATTGATGACTTATGTTGAAACTCATTTACGAAAAAGTTCTCTTTCATATTAATTTAATGTAGAACTTTCCTATTCGTTATAAAATAACCTCCTCTTCCCGAAGGGTATAAACCGCAGAACTACCTTCCCCCGTATATTCTCAGATGGAATAGCTCCAATCATTCGACTATCCTTACTATTATTCCTATTATCCCCCATTACGAAATAATGATTATCAGGAACAGTTATTGGTGAAAATGACACCCTCATCTCCTCAAGAATATAGTCCTCTGCCACAAGTTCTCCATTCCTGTAAATCTTGTTTTCTTTCATTTCCAGATAGTCTCCAGGCTTTCCAACAATCCTTTTGATCCATGTACGTTTGTTTTGATTGCCAATAATTCTATTGATTAGCGCAGTTTCCTTTATCTCATCTTTAAGGGTCCTCATTCTTTCAACATTGCTATCGACAATGACAATATCTCCATAATTCGGTTCCTGCTTTAAGAAAAGGTTCAATTTCCAAGCCATCACTTGATCTCCATCACTGAAGGTCGGCATCATGGAGGTCTGCTGTACAGTATAGAGCTCAAGAATAAAAATATTAATCAATAAAGCTGCCACTATGGCTAGTCCGATAGACAAACTCCAGCCTCTTATTTCCTTAATGATATGACTTTTTTACTGTTACAACTGTTATTACAGTTATTAATTTCTGGTGTCATGTTTAGTTGCTATCCTCCCTCATTTCAACTTGTTTATTTTCTAAAAAAAGACTGTATATAATAGTAGGTAATCGCCGAAACCTCCCTCAAGGTGTAACGAAATTTTAATGCCTTATTTCTATACAGTGTAGTATCCTTGACAGGAGCTCCATAGGTGGTGATTCCTTGATTTTCAGCCATCAACAAGGCTCTTTTCATGTGGAATACATCTGTAACGATAATCGCTGTTTGCCACTGATGTTTCTCCATTATTTCCTTGCTGAATTCTATATTTTCATAGGTGCTGGTTGCCTGATCCTCTAAAAACAAAACCTCTTCCTCAACTCCTAGGGAAATTAATCCCGCCTTCATGACTTCCGCCTCGGTAGGGGGATATGTACCCATTCCACCAGTAAGGATTATATAATCTGCCAACCCTTCTTTATATATATTCATCCCATGGATGATTCGAGCTTGTAAAGCAGGACTAGGACCATGTTGCCATACGGCTGCTCCAAGAATTATAATGACGTCCGCCTCGACGGGGGAGGCGTATTCTCCAACCTGACTGATGGAGTAATACTGATACCCTCCCCAACCAAGACATAGACAACCTAAAATCAAAATCGAGATTATAACTTTCTTCATAAGTAGACTCCTTTATAAGACACTTTTTGCCATTATCTATAATGTACTTCACCAATTAGTCTGTGAACATGATCCCTCTAAGCTATTTTCCTTCATATTCTTTCCTTAGGATAGAATAACTTTCAAGATCAACATATTCCCCCCATTTCATAACATCCTCTCTTTTTAATCCTTCGAAAATCATCCCCATCTTTTCCATCACCTTGCTAGAACCACGATTTCCCTTCATACATAAGGCATATATCTTATTGAGTTCTAGTTCATCAAAGCCAAACTTCATTAGAGCTTTTCCTGCTTCTGAGCAATATCCCTTCCCCCAGTAGGGCACCCCTACCCAGTATGCCATTTCAGCCTTATTAAAGACCTTTAGCATTAAACCAATCGCCCCTACTAGAACATTACCTTCCTTTAGGGTGATTGCATAGGTTATTGCAATCTTTTCCTGAAGATTCTTGTCATGGGTATTAATCCAAGCCTCTGCCATTCCATCTTTATAGGGGTGGGGTATATTAAGGGTTGTAGATGCAATCCTTTCATCCCCAGCCAGCTCCTGCACTCTTTTTGCATCGGTTAATTCAAATGGCCTTAATATTAATCTATTTGTCTCTAAAATTGGTTGTGTTATTGTCTGTTGTTCCATAGTATAAGCCCTCCTAATAATTATATATTAACGTAAAAAAGGTGACAACTGTAGGATGTCTAGCCTATGCCGCCACCTTGCATTCCTGTTATTTTAAATGCTTGTATCCCTAAATGGGACTGCCTCAACCTTTTCCACTCCCCATTTTCTCATGCTGACCTTTTGAAGAGTCAGCATAACTACACCAGTGTAGGTTCGTTCATTTGTTAATAAAACTCCATCCTCACCTACTGTATCCTTTAAATTTACCCTTATGGCTACGCGACGAAGATCTTTGTCATAACCTGAAGTCTCTACTTCTTCGATATCTAATTTTTGAAATAATCCCTTTCTGATTTCTACAGACTTATTAAATTTCATTACTAGACTTGGCAAATCGTACTCATTTACTCCAAAGATCACCTGATTGACTAGCTGTTTTTGATCTTCAGTGATGTCAAACACCTCATTTCCTACAGAGAGCTCTTTTATGATGGTTTCTGCAGCGTCTTGTGGTGAGACAATATAAAAGTTCAATGAACCAACTATAGCTCCAACTAATAGAATAAACGTCACTCCCATCCCCATCTTAGTCTTAAGTATTTCAACCTTCATATGAATTTACCCCCTCTAATAATTTTCCTCAATTTCCACTCTGTCTCATCATTAGTTAAACGTTTGTATTCCAAAGCGATCTAATCATACGAATGGTATCAGCATTAATAGCCTACTCGATATTTTTGTCTTTAAATTTCCTCTCACAATAGCACATCCTGTTATACACTTCTCTAATGTCTGAAATATCACTATGGATGCCCCATGACCACATCCAACATCAAGTACTTAGTTTTCCCGGTTGGTTGTTCCATTGGAGGGAATGGGGTGTTGCCAAGCATTCCTCCTATTATTTTAATAGCGTCATATTTCGATATTGTAACGCCTCTGCCACATGATTGCTTGCTATTTCCTCTTGATGGTCTAGGTCTGCAATGGTGCGGGCAACCTTTAGGATCCGATTGTAACCCCTTGCACTGAGTTTCATTCGGTCATAGGCTACCTTCATTAGCTCCTCAGCATCTTTATCTAGTTTACAATATTTTTTTATATCCGATGGACTTAACTGGGAATTTGACAATACATTTTTCCCTTCATATCGCTCCAACTGGAATTCCCTTGCCTTCTTCACCCTTTGTCGTATTTCCTTTGAGCCCTCCGACTTCTGGTTGCAGACCATATCAGTATAGGTGACGGCGGAGGTTTCCACGATTAAGTCTATTCGATCCAGCAATGGTCCAGAAATTTTACTGATATATCTTCTAATTTCGTTTGGGCTACAGGTACACTGTTGTTCTGTCCTGCTGCCATAGTATCCACATGGACATGGATTCATGGATGCCACCAACATAAATTTAGATGGATAGACGTAGGAACCATTTACCCTTGAAATACTGATATATCCGTCCTCTATAGGCTGCCTCAATACTTCTAATGTAGTTTTATTAAACTCAGGCAATTCATCTAAGAATAATACTCCATAGTGACTCAAGGTGACTTCACCAGGTTTTGGAATTCTCCCCCCGCCCGTTAGAGCTATGGTGGAGGTGGTGTGATGGGGTGAACGAAAAGGTCTTATATTAATCATACCTTCCCCGTGGTCTAATAAACCTGCAACACTATATATTTTTGTGATTTCGATGGCTTCCTCAAAGGTAAGATTAGGCAATATTGATGGCAATCGTCTGGCTGCCATGGTCTTACCTGACCCCGGAGGCCCCACCATTAAAAGATTATGTCCTCCAGCAGCGGCAATTTCCATTGCTCTTTTTAAGTTATCCTGTCCTTTGATATCCTTAAAGTCTTCCAAAATATCTAAGCTATCCTGCAAATCTATTTCTTTACCTACCACCGTTTCAATTATGCAATCACCATTGAGAAAATCCACTACTTCCTTTAGGCTTGATACACCTATACTTTCCATTTCCTTTACTAATTTTGCTTCTTCTATATTTTGATGGGGTAGGATGACTCTTTTATACCCCTTTTCATACATGGATAACAACATGGGTAATACCCCATTGATTTTATGGATTTTACCATCTAAAGCCAATTCCCCCATGATTACCGTATCACTAAGATTATCTGCCCTAAACTGATTTGATGCCTTTAATATTCCCAGGGCTATGGGTAAATCAAAATGAGTACCCACCTTCTTAGTGTCGGCTGGTGCTAAGTTGATGGTGATTCTTCTTAGGGGAAAATCAAATTCACTATTATTGATGGCTGCCCGGACTCTTTCCTTTGATTCTTTTATCTCTTGGTCTGGTAGCCCTACAATATTTGTAACAGGCAACCCGTTGGATAAATCTATTTCTACATCAATTTCTCCTGTATCTAGTCCATTGATACAACAGGACTTAATCTTCGCCAACATTCTTCCACTTCCTAACATTTTTAAGGTGTAATAATCTAGGTTCTATGTAATGGGTCTTTTGTCCTTCTTTTTTATTAATATTTCGTAACATTATTTTGTCGCCTAGTGCCAGAGTCCCTTTGTATGGAAAAATTTATGGTATATTTTCATCAATTTGACATATTAATTTATATATGATAAAATTTCTTAATACGAAAGACTCCAATCATGAAATCAAACTGGGTTATATCCCTTCATATGAGGTTTCCAATTATTGTTATGAGGCTTACATCTCAAGTTTTGCTGGCATGTAATACAAGCCCTTTGTAAAGTTAGCAAAGTAAGTTTCACTATCTCATTCAATCATTTATAACCTATTTTTTAGTATATTAGTTAATATCAAACACAACCAATTTTAATTTCTTGGTTTTCTTAAATTTGCAAAAATATAGACAATCATCTATGTTTTATTTGCGTTCTTTTTTAATAGGAATTTTTAAGTTCTTTTTATCAAATCCTATATTACCACAAATTATATTAAGATAAACATAGTTTTTTAAGGAGGAGATTTAATGGAAGAAAGAAACAGTCGAGAAATTTCACTACAGAGAGCTCATGAGCTAAAATCGAGAATTGAAGATTTTTTAACAGCAAGAGACAGTATCCCTAGAGGATTATCCGAAGAAGAAACTAGTAAACAAGATGAAAAAAAGAAAAAAATCCTATCACTGTTAAATGCAACTGAGGAGGATTGGAATGATTGGAAGTGGCAACTCAGCAACCGTATTAGCGATGTTGACTTATTAGCTCAAATTATCAAATTAGATGAAAATGAAATCAAAGCAGTTAAACGCGTTCACAAGAAATTCAGATGGGCAATATCCCCCTACTACTTATCGTTAATCGATGATAACAACAAGTATGATCCTATCAAATTGATGTCTGTTCCAACAAAAGTAGAAATCGAAAAGGCTGTAGGGAGCACTGACCCGATGGCGGAGGAATTTACGAATCCAGCCGGTTCAATCACTAGACGTTATCCAGATCGTCTAATCATAAACGTTACCAACGAATGTGCAATGTATTGTAGACATTGCCAAAGAAGACGAAATATTGGAACTCTAGATCAGCACACTCCAAGGGAAGAGTTACAGGAGTCTATTGATTATATTAGAAATACTCCAGAGGTTAGAGATGTGTTAATAACTGGTGGAGATGCCTTTACCCTTTCAGATGCCACTTTAGACTGGCTTTTAGGAGAGCTCCACAGCATCCCCCACGTTGATTATATCCGACTTGGCACTAGAACCCTAGTAACAATGCCTCAACGTATAACAGACGACTTATTAAACATCCTAAAGAAGTACAGCCCTATATACATCAACACTCATTTTAACCATCCTAAAGAAATCACTAAAGAAGCCAAAGAAGCCTGTGATAAACTATCTAACATTGGTGTACCTTTAGGAAATCAAGCTGTATTATTAAATGGAATTAACAACGACAAGTTTGTTATGCGATTAATGAACCAAGAGTTATTAAAATGTCGTGTAAGACCATACTATATCTTCCATGCTAAGAAGGTATTAGGGACTACCCATTTCAAGACATCAGTAAATGAAGGAATTGAAATCATGGAGTATTTAAGGGGCTACACCTCTGGTATGGCTATCCCAACCTATATTATCAATGCACCAAAGGGTAAGGGTAAAACTCCCATTCTACCTCAATACCTTATTTCCCACGGTAAAGACTATGTGAAAATCAGAACTTGGGAAGGGGAAGTCATCGACTATCCAAGCACGCCTTCTAAGCCTATGGCTGAAATATTGAAATAGACCAAGTATCAACATAAAATATATTTTCCTTGTACTGATGGCCTATCAAAAAGATTGCTCTCAAAGACAATAATCTCTAGCCTGTTCAAAAGCCTTTAGATTCAATAAAAAAGAAAACCAGCCTCCGCAGCGTATATAAATACGTAAGGGTGCTGGTTTTTTGTAATATTTAGAAAGCATTCACAATATGCTCCACTCGAAAATCTTCTCCATCCTTGTAGACCTCCATCACATCGAAGCGATAACTGACACTTTTTAGATATCGATGGGTCTGTATATAGTACTCTCCAAGTCGATAATAGTTTATCTGCTTACGGGTGTTTACAGCTTCGCGAGGTAATCCAAAGCCAATGGATCTTCTTGTTTTAACCTCCACAAAGGCAACGGTATCACCTTTTCTTGCTACAATATCTATTTCTCCAAATTTAGTTCGGTAATTGCGGTCCAATATTTCATAACCTTCATTAATTAGATAAGCACAGCTTTTGGCTTCCCCTAAAGCCCCCAATTGCTTTTTCATAACCATCCCCACTACACAGCAATAATCTTCTTTAAGAAGCTTCTTCTATGTAAATCGCTGGGACCATAAGTTATCAAGGCTTCTTTATGGAGCTTAGTCCCGTACCCCTTGTGTTGCTCTATGCCATACAGGGGGTATTCCTCCGCCCATTTAAGGCACATTCTATCCCGTATCACCTTTGCTACGATTGAAGCACAGGCAATTCCATGGCTGGTATCATCTCCTTTGATGATTGCTTTCTGAGGTGTCTTTAAATCCACTTCCTCAGCATCTATTAAAAGAAAATCCGGTGTAATGATATTTCCTTCTTTGTCCTTTAAACTTGCGATTGCCTTCTTCATGGCTAATCTAGTGGCATTTTTAATATTAATTTCATCAATAATCCTAGCCGACACAGTACCTACACCAATGGCAATAGCCTCTTCTTTAATGATTTCATATAATGTTTCCCTCTTCTTAGCACTTAGCTTTTTAGAGTCCCTCACACCTTCAATAATTAAATTCTTTGGCATAATTACAGATGCTGCTAAAACACTACCAAAAAGACAACCTCTACCCACTTCATCACAGCAGGCAATTAGATCATGTCCAAAATCCCATAGTTGTTGCTCTAACTCTAGATTACTCATTTTTTCGCTCCCCACTTTATCAATACTTTATCCATTATAGCCAACAAACATTTCCTTGGGTCACCATATGGATATACGACCAAAAATATCTATTTGCTTTTCTAAAGATTTTCCTACTCTACTAGCTTATCTTCTATTTCTTCTCTTACATCTTCTTCTACAGCTTCCATTTGTTCTTGACTTAGTACCTTCATCTGTTCGGATTGCTGATCATCCTGCTCTCCTTCATTCTCTTGCTTTTCTTCCATTAATTCCTGTGGACTTTCTAATGTAATTCTACCAATTTTCCCCGCACGGAATTCATCCAATACGATATTGGCTATTCTAGTATAGTCTACCTCACCACGTTTAATGATACAACCACGCTTTATTGCCATCTCCTCCATAGTCTCAAGTGGAGTCCCTGCTTCCCCCGAAAGATTGTATCGTTCCTTAATCTTTTCTGGATGATGTTCTACAAGGTACTCGATCAACCGTAGAGCCAAAGTTTCTACATCCATAATTTCATCACGGATTGCTCCCGTAAAGGCTAACTTGATGGCAACTTCTTGATCCTCAAATTTAGGCCATAATATACCGGGAGTGTCTAAAAGCTCCATATTTCCCCTTAATCGAATCCATTGCTTTCCCTTTGTTACCCCAGGCCTGTCTCCAGTTTGGGCACTCTTTTTTCCTGCCAGTCTATTAATAATAGAAGACTTACCTACGTTGGGGATTCCCACCATCATAATTCTGACGGCTCTTGGTTTTCTACCCTTTTTAATCCATGCCTCCATTTTATCCTTTACTGCCCTTTCTCCCTCAGCCATTACTTGTCTTAGACCAGTACCTGCTATGGTGTTAATAGGGATGGCTGTAATGTTTTGGGCCTTGTAGTATTCGATCCACTTATTTGTTCGGTCTGGATCCGCTAAGTCCACCTTGTTAAGGATGACTACCTTTGGTTTTCCACCGATAATATTGTCTATATCAGGGTTTTTACTACTAAAGGGTAGTCTAGCATCAAGTAGTTCAAAAACTACGTCTACTAGCTTTAGCTGCTCCCTTAATAGTTCCCGAGTTTTCTTCATATGGCCAGGATACCAGTTGATGTTCATCATAACATCATCTCCTCTTCCTATATTCCTATTTATGTATATCTATTTTAAACATATATGTTTTTTATAATACATAAGGAGTTATATACTTTATATGTTGAAGCAGTCATAATCTCTCCTTATGTTTTACCCATTAAGGTATTAAAAATCTTATCTTTTAAAAGATTACCTTATTATATATTATACAGGTTAATGAGTACAATAAAGGGACTGCATGCAGTCCCTTTATTAAACAAATTAATATTTTTTTCTTTCCTTGATCTTGAATGCAGCCTTACCGATTCTATCTCTTAAGTAGTAGATTCTAGCTCTTCTAACTTTTCCTCGCTTAGCTACTTCAATCTTCTCAATTTTAGGAGAGTTTACTGGGAAGGTTCTTTCTACACCTACACCGTAAGAAATTCTTCTTACAGTGAAAGTTTCAGCGATTCCTCCACCTTGTCTTTTGATAACGATACCTTCAAAAATCTGGATTCTCTCTCTGTTACCTTCTTTAATTCTAACGTGAACTTTAACTGTATCACCTGTATTAAATTCTGGTAAATCCTTCTTAATTTGTTCGCTTGTAAACGCTTTTAATAAATCCATAGTTTGTCCCTCCTTCCTTCCTAGACGTTCTTATGCTATCATAGTCATAGAGGACCGCCCGTATTACCTTTGTAATTATATCATACCTATTTTAACTAGACAATAGGTGAATATACTATTTTTTATTTTCTTTTTTCAGTTCCGCCAACAGCTTTAAATCAGCCTTTGATGGCTGTAATCCCTCCATCAAATCAGGTCGTCTCTCCATAGTCATCTCTAGGGATTTCTTCCTTCTCCATGTGTCGATATTCTTATGATTTCCAGACATGAGGACATCCGGCACCTTTAACCCTCGGAATTCCGCTGGACGGGTATAATGGGGATATTCTAACACCCCAGAATAGAAGGATTCCTCTTCATAGGACTCCTCTTGGGACAGAACCCCGGGTATCATCCTAGACAGGGCGTCAATCACCACCATCGCAGGGATTTCTCCACCTGTTAGAACATAATCACCAATGGAGATTTCATCCGTTACCAATTCATCAATTACCCTCTGGTCGATTCCCTCATAGTGTCCACAGAGGAATACTAATTCCTTTTCTTGTGCCAGCTCTTGGGCGATTTCTTGATTGAAGACTCTTCCCTTAGGAGAAAGATAAATTGTCCGTGGCTTCTTTTCCAGTTTCAATTCCTCAACAACCGCTTGATGGCTATCGAAGATTGGTTGGGGAGTCATCACCATACCAGCACCACCCCCATAAGGGTAGTCATCCACTTTTTTATGCTTATTTGAAGCATAATCCCGTATATTGATACAGGCTATATCCAGTAGCCCCTTTTCCCTAGCCCTTTGAAGAATACTAGAACCAAGGGTAGCATCAAACATCTGGGGAAACAATGTCAAAATCCTGATTATCATTCGATCATTCCTTCTATTGGATCTACTATGATTTTACCACCTTCTATGTCGATAACAGGAATAAATTCCTTTACAGAAGGAATCAGATATTCCTTACCATCTTCATTGGCAATAATATACACTTCATTTGAACCTGCCTGTAGTATATCCTTAACTTTGCCTAAATAAACATGATCTACAGTATAAGCCTTAAGCCCGATAATGTCTGAAATATAAAAGGTATCCTCTGGCAATTCCCTTTTTTGACTCTCATCAATGTACAAGAACTTGGTTTTGAATTTTTCAACTAAGTTTATATCATCAAGATCCTTAAAAGTGATGATGGCATTATTTTTTTGATATTGAACCTTATTAATGTAGAATTTTCCCTCCACACCCTCGATGTATACCCACTCCAATTCTGCAAACCGTTCTAATTCATCAGTTAAGGGTGTAACCTTTAATCCCCCCTTTATACCATGGGTATTAATGATTCGTCCTACTTTTAACTTTTTCATCCTTTAGCACCTACTTTTATCCTAGTCTCTAAAATAATTTTGGATATTGAAGAAGGATTAGGTATACCTAATCCTTCTAGATGATTTCTACAATGACTCTTTTATTATCTTTGGTAGCTGCGGCTTTTACAACAGTCCTAATTGCTTTAGCTATTCTACCTTGCTTTCCTATAACTTTTCCCATATCTTCTGGGGCTACCTTAAGTTCAACAATAATAGATGAATTTCCTTCTACCTCATTAACTGAAACTTGTTCCGGAAAGTCCACTAAAGCTTTGGCTATAACTTTTACCAATTCGCCCATTTGTAAAACCTCCTAAAGTACATTATTATTCAATAATGCCGTTTTTCTTAAGTAGATATTTTACAGTGTCAGTAGGTTGTGCTCCATTGTTTAGCCACTTGTTAGCCTTTTCATCATCTATCTTAATTTCCTTTGGTTCGGAAACTGGATTGTAGTATCCGATTTCTTCGATGAATCTACCATCTCTTGGTGCTCTTGAGTCAGCAACTACAATTCTGTAAAAAGGTCTTTTCTTAGCACCCATTCTCTTTAATCTAATCTTAACTGCCATCTTTCTTTCACCTCCTTCAAATCACAAAATTTGAAATTTATCTTCCAAAGAAAGGTAATTTAAACTTACCACCCTTTTTCATTGATTTCTCCATATCGGTAAATTGTTTCATCATTTTCCTCGTTTGTTCAAACTGTTTAATCAAACGATTTACCTGTTGCACACTGGTTCCACTACCAGCAGCAATTCTTTTTCTTCGACTAGCATTTAGAACTGAAGGATTTATCCTTTCTTCCCTAGTCATGGATTGAATGATGGCTTGGATATGAAGTAATTCCTTTTCATTAACCTCCATGCCCTTCAACTGCTTTCCAGCACCGGGAATCATTTCTAAAAGCTGGCTAATTGGTCCCATACTCTGTACTTGTTGTAATTGATCTAAGAAATCTTCAAAAGTAAAGGATTGGCTCTTAATTTTCTTTTCTAATTCTTTAGCCTTTTTCTCATCAAAGTTTGCTTGAGCCTTCTCAATTAAACTTAATACGTCCCCCATACCAAGAATTCTTGAAGCCATTCGATCTGGATGGAAGGGCTCTAAATCATCTAGCTTTTCACCTAGGGCTGCAAACTTAATCGGCTTGTTGGTAACTGCTCTTACTGAAAGGGCAGCACCACCACGGGTATCACCATCGAGTTTTGTTAGGATTACCCCATCAACTCCAAGTTGATCATTAAAGTGCTGGGCAACATTTACTGCATCCTGCCCTGTCATGGAATCCACCACTAACAAAATTTCGTGGGGTTTAATAGCACTTTTAATGTTTTGTAATTCCTCCATTAGCGCTTCATCTATATGCAATCGACCTGCTGTATCCACCAGCATTACGTCGTTGCCGTTTTTGTTGGCATGTTCTAAAGCTGCCTTTGCAATTTCTACGGGGCTTGTTTGATCCCCTAGGGTAAACACAGGTACATCCACCTGTCCCCCCACAACTTGTAGCTGTTTGATTGCGGCTGGTCTATAAATATCCCCTGCCACCAATAGGGGTCTTTTTCCTTGTTTCTTTAGCATTTTTGCTAATTTACCAGAAGTAGTTGTCTTACCAGCACCCTGTAAGCCTACCATCATAATGATTGTAGGGGGCTTTGATGCAAAAGTAAGCTTACTCTGGGTGGTACCCATTAATGCAGTTAGTTCTTCATTTACTATTTTAATGATTTGCTGACCAGGAGTTAAACTTTCCAATACATCAGACCCAACTGCTCTTTCTTTAACCTTATTAATAAAATCTTTAACTACTTTAAAGTTAACATCTGCCTCCAACAGGGCAAGTTTAACTTCCCTCATGGCTTCTGCTACATCTTTTTCAGAAACCTTTCCTTTTCCCTTTAATTTTGACAAGGTGTTTTGGAGTTTTTCTGCCAATCCCTCAAAGACCATCACGAAACCTCCTCGAAAATCTATTAATTCAACATCTCTGTGAGTAATTCTTTTATTTCATCTAATGGTTGCATTAAAGCTTCCTTGGTGGACCCCTTTTGGATTTCATCTTCAAGAGTCAATATTGTCTCCAAGGTCTTTTGTAATTTTTCACTGCGGCTGGTAAACAACTTAACCAATTTCAACTTTTCTTCATATTCGTATAGGATTTTTTCTGTACGTTTAAGGGTATCATAAACGGCTTGTCTAGAAATTTCAAAAGTCTCAGAAATCTCTCCTAAAGAGAAGTCTTGGTTATAATATAAGTCAATCATTTCCCGTTGACGATCCGTCAACAGCTGACTATAAAAATCAAACAATAAAGATATTTCAATTGTTTTTTCCAGCATCATTTTCAACACTTCCTATGTTTTATTCAGTGTTAGTATGTGTAAAGTAAGTTTCCTTTACAGACATATTCTATAATAAATTTAAGCCTGTGTCAAATACTTTTTGAAAATTATTCTTCACCAAATAATGCAGCGACAAAGGCTTGGGAATTAAACTCTTGTAGGTCCTCCATTTTTTCCCCAACTCCAATGAGTTTTACGGGGATTTGTAGCTCTCTACTAATGGCGATAACAACCCCACCCTTTGCAGTCCCATCAAGCTTGGTTAAGACAAGTCCTGTTATATCAGTCACCTCTTTAAAAACCTTTGCCTGTTGAATCGCATTTTGACCTGTAGTGGCGTCTAGCACTAACAAAACTTCCCTTGTAGCTTCGCTGTATTCTCTTTCAACGATTTTATCGATTTTACCTAACTCATTCATTAGGTTCTTCTTATTATGAAGTCTTCCTGCAGTATCACAGATTAAAACGTCAGCCTTTCTAGCCTTAGCCGCCTGAATTCCATCAAAAATTACTGCTGCTGGATCAGAACCTTCTTGGTGCTGAATAACATCTACACCAACACGATCTCCCCATATTTGTAGCTGGTCTGCCGCCGCTGCTCTAAAGGTATCTCCAGCTGCTAATACAACCTTCTTACCCTGTTTCTTTAACTTGTGGGCAATCTTACCAATAGAAGTTGTTTTACCTACACCATTTACTCCTACCACTAATAAAATTGCTGGGCTTGGCTCTACATTTAGAATTTCACCCTCAGAGAATTCATCTAAGATCGACGCTAACTTATCCTTTAACAATTCTTTAATCATGTTTGGATCTGTGATTTTTTCCTTCTTAATACGATCCCTTAAATCATCAATTACCTCCATTGTTGTATCTACCCCAAGGTCAGCAGTAATTAAGATTTCCTCTAACTCCTCAAACAATTCTTCATCAATCTTTTGGTAGGACTTAACGAGGTTTTCAATTTTGCCAGTGATCCCTTGCTTAGTCTTTGAAAGACCTTCTTTTAATCGTTTGAATAGACTTACCTTCTCAGTAACTGTCTCTACAACCTCTTGTACCTCTTCTTGCACTTCTTCTTGTACTTCCTCTTCAACATCCTCTATCTCTACAACCTCTTCCACAGGCTTTTCTTCCACCTCTGGCTCTTCCTCTACTGCTGGCTCTTCCTCAATACTTTCTTTAGGAGCTTCCTCCACTAATTCTTCCTGAGGTTCTTCCTCCAAAATTTCTTGAACCTCTTCAACTAGCTCCTCTTGAATTTCTTGGATAGCTTCTTCATTTGGTTCTTGTTGACCTTCAAGCTCTTCAAGTTCTTCTATGATTCCTTGCACCTCTTGGGACTCTACCACTTCAATGTTTTGCTTGTCTTTCCCCTTAAGTTTGTCTAATAATTTTTTAAACATATAACCCCTCCTAACTGGCAATCACTTCGTTATTATCTGTTAATTTTACTGAAACTAATTTGGATACTCCCTCTTCCTCCATGGTCACACCATACAATACGTCAGCCATCTCCATCGTTCCTTTACGGTGGGTAACAACGATAAACTGCGTTGTCTCTGAAAGCTCCTTTAGGAAGCTGGCAAATCGTTTTACATTGGCATCATCCAGGGCCGCTTCAATCTCATCTAGTATACAGAAGGGACTCGGCTTTACTAAAAGAATGGCAAACAATAATGAAATGGCAGTTAAAGCCCTCTCTCCTCCTGAAAGAAGTGAAAGATTTTGAAGTTTCTTTCCTGGTGGCTGTGCGTTGATATCAATACCACAATTTAGTATATCACCATTGGCCTCTAATATTAAATCTGCCTTGCCTCCACCGAAAAGCTTTGCAAACACCTCATTAAAGTTTTTCTTAATAATTTCAAACTGTTCTAAGAACTGTTTTGCCATCGTCTTTTCCATTTCTTTAATTACATCTGCGAGGGAATCCTTTGCCTCCACTAAATCTCCCTGCTGTTGCTTCATAAATTCGTAGCGTTCCTTTACCTTGTCGTACTCATCAATCGCTTCAAGGTTGATGCTACCTAAGAATTTAATCTCATCCTTATATTTTTTGATTTCCCTTTGTACTTGCCCTAGGTCTGAGATTTCTTCCTTGTAGCCTTGGGCTGAATTGTAGGTCAGTTCATATTCTTCCCATAATTTATTATAAAAGCTTTGTTGCTGCATTTCCAGTCGAGTTCTTCTCAAGTCAAGTTTATGACTACTTTCTTGTAATTCACCTATGACCTTTTCTACATGACCTAGCTTTCTCTTCACCTCTGTCTCTGATTTAAGAATCTCATTCTTCCTCACTTTAAGATTCTTCATCTGGGCATTAAGTTCCTCAGCCAGAAGCTTCAGTTGATTTAATTCTTCCGCCTGCTTTTCTAGCGCTTCCTGTAGTTGATGATTTTTTTCTCGATGCTGTCCTATGCCCTTTTCCTTGTCATAAATCAATTCTTTATAATTTCTTATAGATTTTTTAAGGCCATCGATCTCCAGTAAAAGGGCGTTTTTCTCCCCTTCTATGCCTGCAACCTTAACTTTATCTTGGGTAATCTCATTGTTAATGGCCTCCAAGAGACCTTTCTCCGATTGAAGATCCTTGTGAAAATAACTCACCTGTTGCTGAGTATCAGATATTTTGGATTCCAGTAGGCATATTTCAGAATCCCTCACCTTGAGCTTTTCTTCCGAATCCATTTTTACGGACTCTAGTTGCCCCACCTCTTGGGTAAATTGCTGTAGCGTCTTCATAAGCTGTTGTTTTTCAGCCATTATCTGCTCCAACTTATTCTTAATCGTAACCTCTTTGATTCTATTTTCCTGCTGTCGTTGATTAATCTCACTTATAATCCTATTAATTTCAGTATGCTGATTTTGAATTTCATCTAGTTTTTGTCGTCGTTCTTCTATTTCCTTGTTTAACACGTCAATCAGCTCAGTTAAATCCTCTAGCTCTCTTTTTCTACCCAGTATCCCTGAACCCTGCTTCTGGGCACTCCCCCCAGTCATAGACCCACCGATATTTAGAACATCCCCATCGATCGTGACTATTTTAAAACGGTGTTGTAGTTTTCTAGCAACCTGAATACCGATATCTAGGTTTGGCACAATTAGCACCCTCGACAACAGGTTAGAGAATACCCCTTGAAACTTTTCGTCAACCTCCACTAGATCAAAGGCAACCTGCACCTCTTTACAATCATTAATCATTTCTTTTTCATCCTTGTGGATACCCCTCGGCTGCAGGGCACTGATGGGAAGGATGGTAATTCTTCCTAGGTTGTTGTGCTTCATATGGTCAATGATTCGCTTACCATCTTCTTCTGATTCACTGACAATATTTTGGATGGCAGCCCCTAATGCTGTCTCAATGGCTAATTCATAGCCCTTTGGAACTTTAATCAAGTCTGCCACAACCCCATGGATACCCCTCCCTAGGTGAGGGTTTTTTTCACAGGCGGTTAAAATATTCTTGACGCTCTTATTAAAACCATCATGCTCCTTTTCCAGCTCCTCTAGGAGATTTTTTCTAGATTTCTTATGATTAAGCTGGTTGTTTCTTTCATTCAAGTCCTTAGTCACTTGATAAAGATTCTTTTCCAGCTCTCCACGACTTTTTAGAACCTTTGTTCCTTCTGACTCAGTGTTACGGATTAATTCCTCTATTTCTATAAGATCATTTTCCAACTGTGTCATGTGGGCTCCATTAGCCTTTACCTGATCTTGATATCTTTTTACTTCCCCTTGGACTTGTTGCAATCGATCATCCATGGTCTTAATAAGGGTTCTAAGACTATTTAATTCACTTTTTTTATCGGATATTTCGTTTAAGGTATCGATAATTAAAGCCTTAGATTTTTCTAAATCTTCTTCTTTTGAAGAATTAACCTTTGTCTGAGCCTCATATTGGGATATTTTGGTTGTTAAATGTTTTTTAAGACTTTCTAATTCTTCCCCTTTAGCCTCGAGTGCCTGTAGTTTTCTTTCTAATTCTTCTGATGCTGTTTTTTCCGACTGTTGGATATTATCAATTTCCAACCGAATCCTATGTAGATTCTCATCATTGTGGGTAATCTTTTCTTGATTTAATGAAATGATCCCTTCCTTACTTTTAATGGAATTCTCCGATTGATAATATTGGTTTTGAATTTGCCCAAATTCTTCCTCCTGTTGCTTCAATTGGTTATTGATTTTCTCCATACTGCCCTGGTGCTGTAGTTTAATCTTCGTTTGCTGTTCAATTGAGTCTTTTATTGACTCAATCTGCTCTAAAAGCATTTTAAGGTCCCCATCTATTTTATCAATTTCTTGAATAAACAGGTTAACCTCCAGTTTAATTAAGCCATTCCTCAAATCCTTGTACTTTTTTGCTTTATTGCTTTGGCGTCTAAGGGGCTCCAGTTGATTTTCCAGCTCATGTAGAATATCTGCCACTCTGGAGAGATTGTCCTTGGTGGAGGATAGTTTCTTTTCTGCTTCATCTCTTCTGTTTTTGTACTTTACAATCCCAGCTGCTTCTTCGAAGATGAGTCGTCTGTCCTCAGGTTTACTACTGAGGATTTCGTCAATTTTACCCTGTCCAATGATAGAGTATCCTTCTTTACCTATCCCCGTATCCATTAGCAGCTCCCGTATATCCTTTAGACGACAGGAGGATTTATTTAGATAATACTCACTTTCCCCAGAACGGTATACCCGCCGAGTAATGGTGACTTCCCCATAATCTATAGGCAGCATTTGAGATGTATTATCTAAAGTTAAGGAAACCTCCGCCATACCAACAGGTCTTCTGGATGTAGTACCAGCGAAAATAACATCCTCCATTTTAGATCCCCGTAGAGACTTGGGGCTTTGCTCCCCCAGTACCCATCGGATGGAATCGGAAATATTACTCTTCCCACTACCATTTGGTCCTACAACTCCTGTAATACCACCTTCAAAGTGCATATCTATTTTATCAGCGAAGGACTTAAAGCCTTGAATATCTAATCGTTTCAAATACAAAAAAATCACCTCTTACCTACTATGAAATCTATACTGATTTATTTTATCATAAAGCAGTCTATAACTCTAGTAAAAGGATTAATAACGATCTTGTCTATACTAATTTCAGTACTATTTATCTACCTTTACCATTACCCTTCCACCCTCTACTTCGCCACAGGCTTTTATCTTAATATAATCAAGACGATACTTTTCCATAAAATATGACTTATTTGCTTGTTTAAATCCTGCTACTTTAGAGGCCTCCCTACTATTACAATAAATTGTAACAGCCTTTATACTGGTAGGCCCACATTTTTCTAATTCAGCCTCAATCAAACCTCTATAGATCTCCGTCTCCACCATTTCTCGAAAGGCCGGGTGATAGGGACCTGCAACAATACTCTTGCCGTAGGCAATTTCATCTGTGGATTGTAGTCCCAATCGTATAACAGGAATATTATATTCTTGGAAACTTAAAAGGGCGGTTTTGCACAACTCAACACATTCCTCCATCCTAAAGGGAATGTATTGACCAGTTTCATATAATTCCTCCAATGCTGTATCTTTAATCACAATAGTTGGATAAATTCTAACAAAGTTCGGTTGATAGCCTATAAAGTCCTTCACCGTCTGCCCCATTCTTTCCTTTGAATCCCCTGGCAATCCCACCATCATTTGTAGCCCCAAGCTAAAACCAAACTTTTTAACTAATTCCACTGCAACATCCACGTGACGTTTATGATGTCCTCGGTTACTTAGTGCTAGAACTTCCTCATGGGTGGATTGAACCCCTAATTCAATGGTGGTGACTCCATATTTTTTTAAGAAGGCTAATATTTCATCTGAAATATAATCTGGACGAGTGGAAAGTCTAATACCTTTGACTTCCCCTGTTTTTATACGGGAATATGCAGGTGCCAGTAATTCTGCTTGCTTGTCTAATGAAAGCCCTGTAAAGCTTCCTCCATAAAAAGCCACCTCCCTATGATGATTACCTTGGGGAAGTGTCTTTAAGTACTCTGAAATTGTATTCTCAACATCTTCACTGGTGGTCTCCAGAACATTCCCTGCTATCCTTTTTTGATTACAAAACACACAATCGTGGGGGCAACCTTTATGGGGTATAAATATAGGGATGATGTAATTATTCTTAGCCATAGGATCTCCTTAGTTATTTCTTTACTTTCTTAAAAGCTACTTGAGCAGCATTTTGTTCTGCTTCTTTTTTGCTCTTACCTTCACCTGTCCCCAACATTTGGTTTCCAGCCCAAACCTCTACTTCAAAGGTCTTATCATGGTCTGGCCCGATCTCGTTGATGACTTTATAGAATATTTTATCGGTGGTTTTACTTTGTAACAACTCCTGAAGGTGGGTTTTGTAGTCCTTAAATAACTCCCCATTACCTGCTAATTCAATCAAATCTTCTAAGTTATCTAAAACGAACCTTCTTGCCATTTCAAGACCGCCATCAATATAAATCGCTCCGATGGTGGCTTCAAAGGCATCAGCCAAGATGGAGGCCCGTCTTCTTCCTCCAGAAATATCTTCCCCTTTCCCCAGCATAATGAACTCACCTAAACCCACCTTATTCGCACCAGTGGCTAGAGAAGCTTCACATACCACATTTGCTCGAACTTTTGTCAATTCTCCCTCTGGTAAATGGGTGTATTTATGAAATATATAATCACTAATGATTATACTTAAAACCGAATCCCCTAAAAACTCCAAACGTTCATTGTATGGGTGTTTTTTATTTTTACTTTCATTGGCGTAGGAACTATGGGTTAGGGCTTCCATCATCAAATTGACATCGTTAAATCTATAGCCAATCTTCTTTTGAAAGGCATTTAATTTTTCTATTCTAGTTTTAGAAAAAGGCATGTCATTCCCCCATTTCAAAATTTGGTAATATATTGAATAATAGCTAATTTTAGCATTCCCCTGGAATAAAAAAATAATTATAGGAAACCATTTCCCTATAATTATTTTTTATTAATTAAATTCCTAAGAATACTTTCTTTAAGCTACTCTTAACTTGCTTTATTGATATTTCTTGAAGATGATCGTTGCATTATGGCCACCAAAACCTAAAGAGTTGGATAGGGCATAATTTACAACCCTCTCTTTGTATTGGTTTGGTACGTAATCCAAATCCAATTCTGGGTCTGGTGTTTCATAGTTGATTGTTGGTGGTACTTTATCTTGGTTAACTGCCATTACGCAGGCAATGGCTTCCACCCCACCAGCAGCCCCTAATAAATGACCTGTCATTGACTTTGTTGAGCTAACACTTAATTTATATGCATGCTCCTTAAAGACTCTCTTGATTGCCATTGTTTCAAACTTGTCGTTGTAGGGAGTACTTGTTCCATGGGCATTGATATAATCAATCGCTTCTGGCGTAATATCGGCATCATTGATAGCCTCCATCATTGACCTAGCAGCCCCTTCTCCCTCTGGAGATGGCGCAGTGATATGATATGCATCTGCACTCATACCATAACCTACGATTTCAGCATAGATTTTAGCACCCCTCTTAATGGCATGTTCTAAATCTTCAAGAATGATGATACCAGCGCCTTCACCCATAACAAATCCATCTCTTTTAGCATCAAAAGGACTACTTGCCTTCTGGGGTTCTTCATTTCTCGTGGACATAGCCTTCATAGAACAGAAACCACCAATAGATAAAGGAGTAATACCTGCTTCCATACCACCAGTTATGATGACATCTGCCGCTCCTCTTTCAATAGTTTTGAAGGCCTCGCCAATTGCATTGGTTGCCGATGCACAAGCAGTAACGATTGTGGAGTTTGGTCCCTTAGCTCCTAATATCATAGAAACGTAACCAGCTCCAATATTTGAAATCATCATAGGGATAAAGAATGGGCTAACTCTCTTTGGACCCTTCTCATGTAATCTCATATGCTGCTCTTCTAGGGTTTCGATTCCTCCCACCCCAGAACCTAAGATTACACCTATCTTCTCTGCATTTAAAGATTCAATATTCAGTTCAGCATCCTTCACTGCTAAACTAGAAGCTGCAACTGCATATTGAGTAAAGCGATCCATTTTTTTAATTTCTTTTTTCTCAATATAATCTTCTGGATTGAAGTCCTTAACTTCTGCAGCAATTTTAGTTGGGTAATCTGATGTATCGAATCTAGTAATATAATCAATTCCGGATTTCCCAGAAAGCATTCCATTCCATAGCGCGTCTTTACCAGCTCCCAAAGGAGTGATACATCCTAGTCCAGTAACTACTACTCTTCTACTCATCGTAATGTCCTCCTTCATTAGAAAGCCCCGAAATTATCGGGACTCTAATATGTTCTATTGATTAGCTTCAACGTATTTTACGATATCTCCAATATTCTTGAACTTTTCAGCTTCTTCATCTGGAATTTCTACACCAAATTCATCTTCAATCGCCATAATAATTTCTACAGCGTCTAAAGAATCTGCCTCTAAGTCATTCATTAAAGATGTGGTTGGCTCTACATGACTCACATCGTCTAATCCTAATTGCTCACCAATAATTTTAACTACCTTTTCAAACATAATAAAATCCTCCTTAAATTTTAATTTTTTATATTTTTCAATTCATTTATCTATCAAAAATAGATTACATTACCATACCACCATCAACATTAATTACTTGACCTGTAATGTAACTTGATAAATCGCTACTTAAGAATAAGATCACGTTGGCTATGTCCTCTGGATTACCATATCTTTGTAATGGAATATTGTTTAGCATGTGTTCCTTTACTTGGTCTGAGAGAACTGCCGTCATATCAGTGGCAATAAAACCTGGAGCTATGGCATTTACATTGATCCCTTTACCTGCCAACTCCCTTGCCATTGATTTTGTAAATCCAATTACCCCTGCCTTAGAAGCACAGTAATTACCCTGACCTGGGTTACCCATTACGCCTACAACAGAAGAGATATTAATAATTTTACCAGATTTTTGTTTAATCATTTTTCTTGCAACAGCTTTAGTGCAAAGGAAGGTTCCTTTTAGATTGACATCCATTACTTGATCCCAATCCTCTTCCTTCATACGAATAAGTAAGTTATCTTTTGTAATCCCTGCATTATTTATTAGAATATCAACTTGTGGGAAAACTTCCTCGATAGCATCCATCATCCCTTTAACATCATCAGCGTTGGCAATGTTCGCCTTTACCGCTAAACCTTTTACACCAAGGTCTTCAATCTCTTTTACAGTAGCTTGTGCCGCCTCAGCATTACTTGTATAGTTAATAATGACATTGGCGCCAGCACCTGCTAATGCTAAAGCAATGGATTTACCAATGCCCCGCGACCCACCTGTTACTAATGCATTTTTTCCACTTAAGTTCAAACTAATCCCTCCCTTTATGGGTTTAAAATTTTCTTAAGATCTTCTAACTTATCAACGTTACTTAATTTAACTTCATATTTGTTGGTCTTAGCAATTCTTTTAATGAATCCTGTAAGGGCTTTTCCTGGTCCTATCTCAATAAAGGTATCCACACCTTCCTTAATCATGAGGTCTACAGAATCTTCCCATAGAACTGATTTACTCACCTGTTCTACTAAAGCTGGAACAACCTCATCTTTGTTGTTAAGAATTTGTGCAGCTACGTTTGTCACAACAGGAATCTGAGGGTTCTTCACCTCATACTTTAACAATTCCTCATGTAATCTTTCACCAGCAGGCTTTAATAGACTACTGTGGAATGGTGCGCTTACAGGTAGTAAAACCGCCTTTGCAGCCCCCATTTCTTTAGCTTTTTCCATGGCTACTTCTACCGCTTCAACTTCTCCTGAGATTACAATTTGTCCTGGACTATTAAAGTTTGCGGCCTCTACTACACCAGCTCCACTACTTTCAGCTAGACATTTTTCAAGAATTTCTCTGTCTAATCCTAAAATGGCCGCCATCGTACCCACTCCTAGGGGTACAGCCTCCTGCATGAACTTTCCTCTGTTTTTAACAATTCTAACAGCGTCTTTGAAATCTAAAACGTTGGCCTTTACTAAGGAAGTATACTCTCCTAAGCTTAATCCTGCTGTGATGCTGCACGTAAACCCTTCCATTTCTAAAACCCTTAAAGTTGCAACGCTTGTGGTAAGGATTGCTGGTTGGGTGTTCTCTGTCTTTACTAGTTCCTCATTTGGTCCTTCAAAACAAAGCTTTTTCATATCTAAATTCAAGTAATCACTGGCTTCTTCAAATACGTCCCTTGCCACTTGGAAATTATCAAAAATTTCTTTACCCATCCCCACATATTGAGCTCCTTGCCCAGGGAAAACAAATGCTATTTTAGACACATCTACTCCTCCTTAAATATGTTTTGTTAGAAGGCTAAGTTGCTTCTTTGCTCCTTCAATAATATCTTCAATAATTGCTTTACATGGTTGGATTTCCTTTACCATAGAGGCGATTTGTCCTGCCATTACAGAACCATTTTCCACATCACCTTCAACTACAGCATCTCGAAGTTTTCCAGTTCCTAACTTTTCCAACTCTTGAGGGTCAACCCCTTCTTTTTCCATTTGGAGGAAGTCTTTTGCTAGTTTATTTTTCAAGACCCTTACTGGATGACCAGTTGATCTCGCAGTTACAATGGCATCTCTGTCCTTTGCCTTAATTACCATTTGCTTGTAATTATCATGTACAATACATTCCTCAGCACAGATAAATCTAGTCCCTATTTGCACTCCTTCAGCCCCTAAAGCTAAGGCTGCTAAAAATCCTCTACCATCGGCAATTCCACCTGCGGCAATTAAAGGAACTTTGATTTCACTGGCCACTTGAGGGACTAATACCATTGTCGTTAGCTCACCAACGTGACCTCCTGCCTCAGTACCCTCTACGATTACTGCATCGGCACCTAGCTTTTCCATTCTCTTTGCTAAAGCTAGAGATGGAACAACAGGGATTACCTTTGTTCCTACAGATTTGAACTTTTCAATGTACTTCCCAGGATTTCCTGCACCCGTTGTAACAACAGCTACCTTCTCGCGATAGGCAACCTCCACAACATCCTCCACAAAGGGAGATAAAAGCATAATATTCACACCAAAAGGCTTGTCGGTTAGTTCCTTTGCCTTTTTGATTTCCTTTTCCACTACTTCTGCAGGTGCATTACCAGCTGCTATAATCCCAAGTCCACCAGCTTCCGAAACAGCAGCGGCTAATTCTGCTGTAGCTAACCATGCCATACCCCCTTGGATAATAGGGTATTCTATATTCAACAAATCACATAATCTCGTTTTAAACATTTTACATCCTCCTTCACCAGATCAATTATTTAGACCATTTCAGCAAAGTAGACCCCCATGTTAATCCACCACCAAAGGCTACAAGTACTACCAAGTCATTCTTTTTAATCTTTCCATTTCTTACGGCTTCGTCCAAGGCAACTGGTACAGAGGCAGCAGACATATTTCCATATTTATCAAGGTTAACATATACTTTATCCATTGGAAGCTTTAAGCGCTTTGCAGAACCTTCTATGATTCTGATATTAGCTTGATGGGGAATGAGGAAGTCTATATCCTCCAAGTCATACCCTGCCCTTGAAAGGGCCTCTTTAGCAGCTCTTCCCATCACCCTTACTGCAAATTTGAATACTTCACTACCATCCATTTGAACATAGTGTAGTTTGTTCTCTAAAGAGAATTCAGATGCTGGAATTCTAGATCCTCCAGCTGGTTGAGTCAACACATCGCCACTGGCCCCGTCGGCTCCCAAGTAGGATGATAAAATTCCCATACCTTCTTCAGTCCGTTGAAGTACTACTGCACCTGCCCCGTCCCCAAACAACACACAAGTATTCCTGTCTTCCCAGTTTAGGATTTTACTGAGGGTCTCAGCTCCAATCACTAGGGCGTTTTTGTATACGCCATTTTTAATAAATTGTTCTGCAATGGTCATTCCATAAATAAAACCTGAGCAAGCAGCCTCTAAATCAAATGCCGCCGCCTTTGTAGCTCCAATGTTCTTTTGCACAATGCAGGCAGTAGATGGGAATGCCATATCTGGTGTTACTGTTGCCACGATAATTAAATCTACATCCTCTGGGTTCAAATCAGCATCTGCTAGAGCTTTTCTAGCAGCCTCAGTTGACAAGTCCGACGTTGCTGTATTTTCGTCAGCCACTCTTCGACTACCAATTCCTGTTCTTGTTCGAATCCATTCGTCGGTAGTATCCACCATCTTTTCTAGGTCTAAATTTGTAATTTCTTTTTCTGGTAAGGCACTACCTGTTCCACCAATACCTACTGAATATTGTTTAATCAAGTCTATCAGCTCCTAAAGTATTTATTTCACTAGTAATTTCCTTTACTACTTCCTTTTCAATCAACAACTTTGCTTGACGTATACCATTCTTGATAGCCAGTTCATTGGAGCTTCCGTGGGCTTTGATCAATAGACCCTTAACCCCAAGAAATGGAGCTCCACCATATTCCCTATAGTCAAATCGTTTCTTGAACCCTTTAAAGCCTGATTTCATCAATAATGCTCCAAATTTCCGAATCGGGTTTTTTGTAAGTTCTTCTTTTAGAATTTTAAGAAATGTTCCAGCAACTCCCTCCATCAGCTTTAGGATCACGTTGCCTGTAAACCCATCACAAACAACTACATCAGTGTAACCTGCTGGAATATCTCTCGCCTCAACATTGCCACAAAAATTGAAGGGGGCATCTTTACATACCTCATAGGCTTCTTTAGTACTTACATTTCCTTTTCCTTCTTCTATTCCAATGTTGACAAGACAGACCCTCGGTCTTTGGATATTCAATAGTTTCTTTGCATAGATGCTTCCCATCAATCCAAACTCCAAGAAATTCCTAGGCTTACAATCGGCATTTGCACCACCATCTATCAGAACAGACACCCCTTTTTCTGTCGGGATTACTGGTGCTAAAGCTGGGCGATCAATCCCTTTAATCCTTCCAAGCAAAAGCAATCCTCCCGCCAATAGAGCTCCCGTGTTGCCTGCAGATATCATTGCGTCAGCTTTACCTTCTTTAACAAGCTTAAAAGCCACCACCATCGATGAATCCTTCTTCTTTTTAATAGCTGCTACTGGCTTGTCTTCGTTTTCTATCACCTCTGTACAATGAATGATTTCTATTTTATCCTTAGGATAGGTTCTATTATTTAATTCCTTCTTTAGGATTTCCTCATCCCCAGTTAGAATCATATGTACTCCATACTCATTTACAGCATCTACAGCCCCTTGTACTGTCACCTTTGGTCCATGGTCTCCTCCCATGGCGTCTAATACGATTTTCATGGAATCCTCCCCTATCTATTATCATTAATGGCTACCAAGATGAACTTCCCTCGAAAAACCTGCTCTTGGTTAAAGTGAATTTTAACATGAACGAAATGGTCATTGTCTCTAACCCGTACAACCTCTGCCTTGGCTATTAGCTTATCACCTGCCCTTACAGGGCTTAGATACTTTATGTTTGATACTCCTGTCAAGGCTACATCAGCATCTATTACCGCCATAGCTAAGGATTCAGCTTGCGAAAAAATATGATGTCCTCTAACAATGTTTGTCTTACTAAATGCCATTTCAGCAGTTGTTTGTAATATTGAAATTCCACTTTCGCCTAGAGTTAGGTCTATCAACTCTCCAACGATCTCTGTGCCCGTCATACTTCTAACCTTTTGATAGTTTTTAGCAGCCACGCTCTTAATTCTTTCCCTTAACTCTGGAATCCCTAGTTCCAACCGATCCAATCGAATGGTTTGTATACTCACTTTGAATTCTTCAGATAAATCTTCATCTGTTACAAAAGGGTCCTCTTCTAATAGCTCCAATAGTTTGTTTTGTCGACCTGTTTTATTCAGTTTTCCAGTTCTTTTCAAATTACCACCTCCAATTAGTACTTTGAATTAGTACCTGATACTAACATTTAGTATATATTAATCCAATTGAAAAATCAAGTATATTATTTACTAAACTTTCTAACTTAAAAACAAATCAAAAAAATAAAAAATAGTAATGATTACTCATTACTATTTATTGTTTCCAAATTACTTTGTTTCAACTACCTCTTTATTTTTGTAGAAACCACATGATTTACATACTCTATGAGGTAACTTTGGCTCATGGCATTGAGGACAATTAATAATTCCTACAGCAACGTACTTTGAGTTGGCTGCTCTTCTCATGTTTTTCTTAGACTTACTGGTTTTACGCTTTGGTACTGCCATATTTTAACACCTCCTTAATCGTCTTTAAGTAATTCCTTCAGTTTAGCCAGTCGAGGGTCCAGTACTTCTTCTTCTGGTTCCTCTTCAAAATCACACTGACAATTCTCTTTGTTAAGATCTTTCCCACAGTGAAAGCATAGACCTTTGCAGTCATCATCACATAGGGTTTTAAGAGGAACATTAATAAAAATGCTCTCCTTAATTATTCCTTCAAGTTCAATTTCATCTTCTGTATAAAAAATTAGATCATCAAGATCATCAGTCTCTTCATACGAATCCTCTTGAACTAATTCGGCATTAATATTTTCGTCAAGTTGATAGTTGAACAATTTAAGACAACGACTACATTTGACTTGCAAATCACCTTTAATATTGCAGGAAATGTAGACGCGGTTGTCCATCAGGTACAACTTTCCCGCTACTGAAACAGGCGACGGTACTTTGATTTCATCTCCATAATAATCAATATTATCAAGATTCATTAGAAAATTCAAGTCTACTTGATCTTTTTTTTCCTTTTTTAGAGCTGTTAAATTAATTCTCACACAGTTCACCTCTTAACCATCGCTAAAATAGATTATACAAATGAATAAATTGTTTGTCAAGTATTTTATCTTGATACCTAAAAGGTTTCTTTTAAAAAATAAAGCGAAGGTAGGTTCCCCTACCTTCTTAGACTGTTGAAAACCCATTATCTTCTTCGTCACTACAAGAACATCATTTTTACGTATGTTTTCATACGCTACGGCACATATGTTCTTTTGCTCCTTGAATCTAAATAAGTTTTTCAAAAGTCATGGAAAATTACTTAACTAGTTCTAAAGTGTCTCTTGCGATCATTAATTCTTCGTTAGTTGGAATTAATAATACTTTTGTAGTAGAGTCGTCAGTTGTAACTACTGTTTCTTTACCTCTAACGTTGTTCTTCTCAGTATCGATCTTAATTCCTAAGAATTCTAAGCCACGGCATACTTCTTCACGACATTCTTTAGAGTTTTCACCTAATCCAGCTGTAAATACAACTGCATCTAACCCACCCATTTCTGCCGCGTATGCTCCAATATATTTTTTAACTCTCTTGTAGTATACGTCTAAAGCTAATTGAGCTCTTTCATTACCTTCAGCCGCAGCGGTTTCAATATCTCTAAAGTCACTGCTCACTCCTGAGATTCCTAATACTCCAGATTTCTTGTTCATAAGATTGTTTAATCCGCTTGCATCTAGGTTTTCTTTTTCTAATAAGAAAGTAGTGATGGCTGGGTCCATATCTCCACATCTAGTTCCCATTACTAATCCTTCTAATGGAGTGAAGCCCATACTAGTATCTACTGATTTGCCATTTTCTACAGCGGCAACGCTGGCACCATTCCCTAAATGGCAAGTAACGATTTTTAAATCACTTAGAGGCTTGCCTAACATTTCTGCTGCTTTGTTAGCAACATACTTATGGGAAGTACCGTGGAAACCGTATCTTCTGATTTTGTATTGCTCATATAATTCATATGGTAGAGCATATAGGTAAGAAGATTTTGGCATTGTTTGGTGGAAAGCTGTATCAAATACACCTACCATTGGAATACCTGGAAGAATTTCTTCGCATGCATAAATACCCATTAAGTTTGGTGGGTTATGTAATGGTGCTAATTCAGAACACGCTTCAAGGGCCTTCTTAACTTCGTCTGTGATTACTACTGAACCTGAGAACTTCTCCCCACCGTGAACAACTCTGTGTCCAACAGCTGCGATTTCATCCATAGATTGGATAGCACCATGATTAGCATCTACTAATGCTTCCAATACGATTCTGATGGCATCCTTGTGGCTAGCCATGTTTTCTTTGATTGTAACTTTTTCTTTTCCAGCAGCTGTATGCTTCACAACTCCATCTTCAATTCCAATTCTTTCAGCTAATCCAATAGCTAGTACTTCTTCATTCTCCATATTAATTAATTGGTACTTTAATGAAGAACTCCCACAGTTTAATACTAATACTTTCATTTGATAACCTCCTAAAGTAATATATTGTATGGCTTAAATCATAAATAATCACTTAGATTTGTTCCGACATTTCAATAATAATAAATTTTTAGTTATATTGCAAGTTGTTTCAGCTCTTTTGTCTCCATAAGAAAAAAATATTATTTATTAGAAATATTCTAACTACTATTTTCCCATATTCTTGACAAATTATTAGAATAATATAGTATAATCAAAGTTGACTTCAGAGCTAGATCAACAACTATCTTCTTTACTTAGAATAGATAAATTTGCCCTACTATATACAATAATAATTAAATTTTTTTGAATAGATAAAAATAAACCTATTCCCATATACTTTAGACCATTGAAATGTTTTTGTAGTAAGATTACAAATACACGATTTGATAACTTAGGAGGCTTTTATGAAGGTACTTGGATTAATTACAGAACACAACCCATTCCACAATGGACATTTATATCATCTACAGGAGTCCCTCAGGGTGACGGGCGCTACCCACAGTATTTCCGTCATGAGCGGGAATTTTCTTCAAAGGGGTGAGCCAGCCCTACTACATAAATGGCAGAGGGCTAAAATGGCTGTCCTGGCTGGAATAGACCTCGTAATCGAACTTCCCACCATCTATGCCTGTGCCACAGCTGAATACTTTGCTTATGGTTCTGTAAAACTACTTGATCAAACTGGTGTGGTGGATGCCCTTTGCTTTGGGAGTGAAGAAGGAAATCTAAAGGGATTAAAACTAATGGCAGATCTATTGGTCAATCCACCAGAGAAATTTGAGGATTTTCTACAGCAGCATCTACAGAGGGGTGTCTCCTTCCCTGTTGCCCGTGAGGAGGCCTTAAAGGTCTATTTAAAAGAAGAAAATGGACTCCCCCCCCATGAGTTAGACCAATTGAATAAAATCATCAATAACCCCAACAACATACTGTCTATAGAGTATTTAAAAGCCCTAAAAAAAATTAACAGCAAGATTACTCCCTATACCATCCTTAGGAAAAAGGCAGGTTATCATTCAACTGATCTTTCTTCTGATATCGCCAGTGCCACTGCTATACGGGAGCATTTGCGAAAAATGGGGGATATGGAGGGAATACGGCAGGTTGTACCCCCCACTACCTATGATGTCCTAAAGGAGTCCTTTGAGGGCAAAATAGGCCCTATTTTCGCCCATGATTACCATCAGTCCATCATGACCCTGATCCGTCGTAGTCCTGCCAATGAATTGGCTAGTATTTTTGATGTGAATGAGGGATTGGAAAATAGGATAAAGCACTGTGGACTTGAAGCCAATGACTATAAAGGTCTGTTGGAGTGTATCAAGAGTAAGCGTTATCCTCTGACAAGGATTCAACGGATTATGATGCATTTACTGATTGGACTAAAAAGAGATGAGATCGAAACCCTCCATCAACAGGGAGGACCTCAATATATTCGGGTGTTGGCTTTTAATGACAAAGGAAGAGAACTACTGAAACTAATGAAGAAAAAGGCAACTGTACCGATTGTTACGAAAATTAATCAGTATAGCCCCCAGAATGAGGCGGCAAAGAGGATGTTGGAGATTGATATTCGGGCTACGGATGTTTATGCTTTGGGGGTTGAAAATGAAGGGTTTAGGAGGTTGCAGATGGATTATTTGGAGAGTCCTTTTTATTTTAGGGGGTAGGGTCGGAGGGTCATAGTCATGTCCTCCTTCAAATCTTTATTGTATTCTAGAGGCTACAGCAAAACAAAAAAATACCTCTATTAGTGATGTCAATGTATTAGGGTAGACCCCCTAAGCCCCCTTTAGGGGAGCACTGGATCATCATCTCCCTTGGTCAGGAACCTTGCAAGAAGAATGCAAAACACCCCTTGAATCTAAGAAGTAGCAAAAGACCTATTTACGAGAATTATCTCATAGATAGGTCTTTCTTCATATGTGGGTTGTATTTGACAGATACGAATAAAAAAGTTAACAGCATATATTTGCTACTTTATAACCCTAACAATCTCACCAGTAAATAATCGAAATTCAATACTATATGGCTCAGTTCTCTTAGATCTTACCCAATAGTTAAGAAAGTCCACAATTTCTGGTGATGTTTCTTCAAAATACTGATCATTTAATGTCGGATATGCCGATTCAATTCCATACTGTTGAAACTCTTCAAGTGCTTTTGACTTGAGTATTTCCAACTGTTCCTCCTTAACAACTACCTCAATAGGTGTATCAGTAATTCTCCTATTTTTTTCTTTAGGGTAAATATACCATACCACTTGGTTTCCCATTTGTCTTTCTAGTACAAACATGTTATAGTCACCAAAAGATCGCTTTAAATCTACTCCTAACTTCCATTCATAGTAAATCAACTCTATTGCTTGGAGATTGAGGAAACCAAGCCATGTAATCACAAGGACTAAAAGTAGTAGATTTATAATCCATTTCTTTTTATTCATCGAATGCACATCCTTATTGAGGTGTCACTTTAGCCTTTTTGTACTCCTACTTGCTAAAGTCATAAATGATTTTTTGTTTTCCATCTTGCCTAACCAACTCTATCCGATAGCACGTCTTGCGCATCTCTTAGTTTTTTGCGTAGTCTTGCATTCTCCTTTGCTTCATCACTTTGGTAATTACCGGATCCTCTTGTAGGCACCTCACCATTATTTGAATTTGAATCTTTTACCCAAGTAGATAATGCTGTTCTGCTTACCCCTAAATTCTTTGCACAAACCATTAACCCTAAGTCTTTATTCTCTAAATAATAAACCGTTTTTAGAATATTGACCAAATCTAATTGGCTTCTTAATACTTGATTAAAAAGCTTGTTCAGTAACTACTACGTTAAGTATATCACAATTTTCTAGTTTTCTTAAATAATCCCATCTACAATTTTTTCCATACTTTGTCAATTGAATTATATTTACGTACATGAGTGTGATTTTTTATCTGCATATGTAAATAATTGTTATCCAAAAAACAAAACCTACCAATGTATAATATTGTATTTGTAGATTGCTATTTTAGATATTATGACAACCAGTTACTTTATCTGATATAGAAAAAAACAAGGGAACCCTACTTCATTCCCTTGTTAAGCATTTTTGCATCTTTTTCAATGTTCTCTTTCGAATCCAGCCTACTGATAAATAACAAGCCCAGGCTTGGGATTCAAGTTTAAAACCTGCTCTGGAGTCATTAGCGGATTGTCAAAGTGTACCCCTGCTTTATTAGAATAGAAATACCATAACTTAAAGCCCTTGTATGGTATATTTGTTGCCTTCGAATTTCTGGTATGGGTTGCTACCTTTCCTTCAGGAGGCCCCCATCCAGATGTATTATGCACCAGTAATACAGGATCATAATTACTGGCTACTTCTGTAATGTCATGTATCATCGTATCAAGGAACTGATGAAAAACAAACTGACGTTTACCCTGAATATCATTAGCCACCATATAATCCCGCATAGTTTGTTGAACTTCATTTATTTCGGAGGCAGTTAAATGGCCTACCTCTTTCATTGGTTTATTAGTACGCCATTCCGGGTCAAGTGCCAGATGTACGTTAGGATATTTCAAAAATGGCAAGAGTTCCTTCATTGCATCAACGGGAGCATATTTTCCCATTTGATTATCAAGGTATACTAACACCCCATTTTTATAGGCTTCCTCAATATAAGACATCATGAGGTCAAAATTAATCGTATTAATTTCGCCTCCAGGCTGAACGGTTCCATAAACAAGGTATATTGCTGGAACGACACCTAGATCGCCGTTTTGGGCATCATATTTTTCAGAAGTTTTCTTTAACAGGGAGATAAGCTCTTCCTTTGGATGACGTCCAACAATTCCCATTATTTTTGAATTTGGGTGACCATAATAGGCAATAACTGTATTATCCTCGAAAAGGGATGGAGATGTAAAGTAAGCATTCTTCTCGTGATCATCAAAAAGGGCTGGTGATGTAAGTAGGTCATTTAAATCCTTTACAGTATATTCTGATGAAACCCAACCTTCATTATTATTGTCTGCACTCTTAAATCGAACCTTATACCATACTGTTTCTTCATTTTTAACTTCATCAATAACTTCCACTTCTTTTCCTTTGAGTAAGCTTCCCAATACTTCGCTTTGGGCATTGCTGTCACTTCTAATTTTCAACTTACTTGCACTGATATAAACTTTTTTTCCTTTTGCACTATCGTTACTTTGAGATGTTTCTTCCTCAGCTTTTTCATTTTCATCTTCTTTTTCTTGGTTTTCATTTTCTTTTGTTTCTTCTTGTTCTTTGGTGTTTTCACCTGATTTTTCTTGCGGTGTTTCTATTGTTTGATTTCCAGGTTGTTGTTCATTTGATGAAACTTCTTGAGCACATCCTGTGAGGCCCATCACTGATGCTAATACTAATGCGACTGTTGATACATATTTTTTCTTTGACATTGTGCACCCCTTTTCTTATGTGTTATCAGCTCAAGGACATTTTTTCCTTATTGCCCCCCAAGGGGGATTTCACTAAGAATCAACTTGCCTTCAGCTTGATTTAACTCTTTATTCTTGTTTTCCAAAATATAGTATGATCAAGTTTGAAAAAAAGCTAGTCCTACTAAATATGGTATTATAAAGACAAGCTAAACACAAGAATTAATTTCTTCCATTGATTACTAGATTTTTACTAGAAGTAAGCTAACAGGATAAGCTATTTTATTTGATATGAAAAGAAAACAAGAGAACTCTACCACATTCCCTTGTTTTATATTACTTATGATGTCACTATTCATTTTGAATTTATACTAATACCATCTTCACCCATTAAATACTTTTTCTAATGATACATTGTCATAGATTTATGCCACAAATACAATCCTAAAAATGATGCGAATAGTTAAAGGAATGCCTAATCATATACAGCACTATAGCTCTTGTAGTAAATCTGCCTAAACTATTTAGATAATATCTATTCTTTAAACAAAAAAATATTAAGTTCAATTATTAACTTATCACCACTTCTTTCTCAACATATCCAGATATATTCATCAGACCATTTCTATCTATTGAGGCAAAAAATACTTCCTCAATGCTTTTGTAACCCTTCTCCTTGATACCCGCTTGAATATACTCCTCTGTGAAGGTTGTACTATTCAAATTATTTCTCTGCAATTTTCCTTCAGATATTACCGTTGTATGCAAACTGCTTTCAGGAGTGTATATGTTCATTTGCTTTGGGGTAAGGGGTTCCTCCTGGGACTTTCTCAGTACTGAAAGGTTGCCATTTTGCTCAATAATCGCATACCCAACCCTATTTAAATCAAATATATCCTTCTCCCTAAGTAACATCAAGATTTCATCCACGGTATAATCTATTTTCTTTATGTTCTTATAATGTAGTTCTCCCCCCACAGCCACTATAGTAGGTTCAAAATTTATCAGTTTTTTCACCCTCTTGCTTTTAATTGATAATGTGCTGATAATTTTTTGCAAAAGGGCTAATACGACGATGGCAAAAGCAGTGGGTAGATGCTTAATACTAGGATCAGCTATATCCGCCCCCACCACAGCACCAATGACAACAATAGTTAGAAAATCAAACACTGGCAACTCTCCTATTGGTCTTTTTCCCATAACTAATAAAACCATGAATAATAGTAAGCTCATAATGCTAATGATCCTTAAGAAAACTAGTAAGTATACGTTCATAGTCTACCTCCTTCTATCTGTCTTAAAAGTAATTATCTCCCCTTTCACAATTATCTAATCTATTAACAACCCTCTTTTTAAGTCAATGAATGAATTAGAAGGGCCAAATAGGAACAAGCAACAGCCTCTTAATGCCCATAATAATAAAGGAACACAGCCCCCTACGCGTATTTATAGCACAGTTTCTGTGTTCCCTCAGTGTTACAAAAGTTAAGATATTGAATTATAGCTGATCCATAAAAGCATCCTTCTCATACTTATATCCACCAAAATTAATATACTCTGATACCTTCACCTTTGGTCCTAGCTCAACACCCTTTAGGGCATATTCTTTGAAGACTTGGTATCCAGTACGGTCCACGATATATCCGATATGTTCCTTTGGTAGTGTTCTATCGATGAATTGATCAATATATTCATAGGTATTCACGATTACTTTAATAATGGTGTCTTCATCCACCCACTCTAAAAATGGCATTGCTAGACGAGGGTTTTTCTTACCTGTACGTCCCATGATTAGTAGCTTGTAAAACTTCTCTGGGTTTCTAGTCCATGCGGCGGTTGGACATTTAAGGACACATTCTCCACAACCGATGCATCTTCTTTCATCTCTTTTTACTTTTCCATTCACCATAGATAAAGCCCCTGTTACTCTTCTCTTACAGTTCTTTACACAGGCTTCACACCCAATACATCGGTCTGCTTCATATTGAGGGTCTGACATTCCGATGATCCCAAAATCCTGCATATGGGCTTTGATACAATCGTTTGGACATCCCGTCAAAGCAATCTTTACATGATAGTCATTTGGGAAAATTGCCTTCTCAATCCTTCTAGCAAACTCTGTCGTGTTGTAGTTGGCAAATTGACATACTTTATTACCGATACAGGCAGATACATTTCGTGTTCCAGCTGCTGGATAACCAGCCTCTGGATTTTCAATATCTACTCCATAATCTAATTCTAACCCTTGAATAATGGGCTTAATCTTCTTATTAATCTCATCTATTTTTTCAAAAGGAATCCCCGGAAGCTCAAAGCCTTGTCGAGTTGTGATATGCAGTTGACCATTTCCATACTCCTCAGCAATCTCTTGTAATAGTGTTAAGTATTTTGCCTCTAATGCTCCACCTGGTACACGAACTCTTAAAGCGGTTTTACCCCGTTCCTTTGTTATTCTGTAGGCATTCTTTTTTATAGCCTTAGTATTTAAATCCAATGCCACTATATTCTCCCCCTTTTTCTAGTCAATCAGCGTTTCTGCCTTGGTGTAGTTAAATACTGGTCCTTCTAAACAGACATAAGTTTCGTCAATCTTACAGTGACCGCATTTACCAATGGCACAGGACATTTTTCTTTCAAAGGAAACCCAGATTTTTTCTTTAGGTACCCCTCTCTTAAGAAATTCTAAAGATGTAAATTTCATCATAATTGGAGGTCCTACAATGACAACTTCCACATTATCCATATCTTCTATTGTAATATCGGCCACAAATTTTGTAATGAGTCCAGTATTTCCCTTCCAATCCTCTGTTGCTGAATCAACAGTAAGGGTAGTGTTAAACTTTTCTGCCCATTGATCAATCTCTGGTTGGAACAAGATATCTTCTGGAGATTTAAAGCCCATTAGTACATCAAACCTTGCTACTTCCTCTGGATTTCTGTAGAAATAGTTGATGATACTCTTAACAGGTGCTAGTCCTGTTCCTCCTGCGGCTATAATTAGGTGCTTTCCTTTATACTGTTCTAGAGGAAATCCTTTGCCATAAGGCCCCCTAAGAAATAGGTCATCTCCTGGCTTTAAGGTATAAATTTCATTTGTAAGACTTCCTACTTTACGGATGGTCATTTCAATATATCCACCGCCAAAATCACTAATGGAAATAGGGGCCTCCCCTACTCTTGGAATAGATACTTGAACAAATTGTCCGTTCTCAGGCTGTAAATCTGATTCTACTTTATAGGTTATATCAATATCCGTTTGGGCTGTTACCTCTATAATCTTGGCTTTATGGGGAATTAAAGGATTATTCTTCATGATTTCCCTCCTTCAATATTTGATTAACCTTCTTAATGCATGTTGAGAAGGAAATATACTCTGGACATATATCATCACATCGACCACAGCCAACACACATATGCTCGCCGAATCGCTTGTTGTAGTCATAAATCTTGTGCATTGTCTTGAAACGCATACGGGAACCATAATCTTTTCGGAAACTATGCCCTCCTGCCATATCAGTGAACTTATCCACATGACAGCCTGCCCACACCCTTCTTCTTTCTCCTGCCTTTGGATTATCCTCGTAGGCAATATCTTGGGTAGTAAAGCAGCTACAGGTCATACAGACCATATTACAGCGACCACATCCGATACAGCGTTTCGCATAATCCTTCCAAAGATCATGTTCGAATAGGGCTGGGGTAATCTTTTCAGCATCAGGAACTTCCACCTTGATGTTGTTTTCCTGTACATATTCAGGTGTAAAGTTTGATTCCTTTTTATTATCGACAAATTGACTTTGTAGGTCTTTATCCTTTACATCACATAATACAGAGCCCTCTTCAAATCGAACCGCCATGCTATAGTGATCTGTAAAGTTTGAGCCCATGGATACACAGAAACAATTTTCGAAACTCTCTTTGCACTCCATCATGACAAACTTAACCTTTTCTCTAAGTCTTTCAAAATAAACATCTTTATATGGACCATTTTCTAAGAAAATCGTATCTAATCTTCTCATACCATTGATATCACATGGTCTTAAAAAGACTAATATTTTTTTATCATGCACTTGAGATTCTCTATATTCTTCCTCTGTAAAATAGAACAATGTTTGCGTGATAGGGTATACGATCTCCTTAGGAGAGAAATGAGACTTTACTGTATAATCTATTTCCTCCACCCGCTGGATTTCCCCATATCTTACAGAGTCAGTATCACTAAATCTTCCTCTTTTTTCAAAGCGTTTTGGTGCATATAGCTTATATTCCTTACTTAACTCCTTTAATAGTTCATTGAAATCATTATTTTGAAGTCTGTACCCCATGATCTTTCCCCCTTTTCATTTTGTCACTTGCCACGTACCAGTACATTGCTCCGATAAATAGCGCACCCCCCACCATATTTCCTACCGTTACAGGACCTAGATTTCTAACGTATCCTGCCCACGATATCGTAGCAGGATCATGGGGAATTAGTAGTCCCATTCCTAACAATGACATATTTGCAATACTATGTTCAAACCCAGCACCTATAAATCCAAATAGACACCAGAAGATTAATATTAATTTGGCTGTATCTTCCTTCGCCTTTGTCACCATCCAAATGGCTAAACAAACAAGCATATTACAGAAGATTCCTCTAAAAAATAGCTCCATCACAGGGGCGTTCATTTTACTTGCTGTAGCCTCCAACAGGAATTCCTTCATGGGAGACATTGTTACAAGTCCAGTTTGTACTAATAGTAAAGCCATCAGCAATGAACCAACAAGATTTCCTAAATAGCTGACAATCCATACTCTTGCAGTATCCCTCCAAGTCACTTCTTTAGACAAACTACCGATGGTCATAATCATGTTATTTCCCGTAAACAACTCAGAGCCTGCAAAAATGATCAAGGTCAGTGCAATACCAAAACTAGCTCCCATTAGGGCCTTTACCACTGGCGAACCCACTGCTTTAAAGGGTGCTGCGATAGAAAAAACTAACATTACGCCAAAACCTACAAATACCCCCGCCATCATGGACAGTATAAAGAACCTACTAAAACTGTTGTTAAGTAATTCAACCTTTGATTTTGCTGCACTGGCAATCTTTTGAACTGTTTCTTGATACATGTGTACCCCTCCTATTTCTTATACTTATGTTAGTATTTTAACAACTCCCATAGAATCCGTATGTGATGGAAGTCACTTTTCATGCGTTATTATGAAATATTCATTCTTAATTAGTTTGTGTTTTTGGGTAAAAAAAGGACAGTAAGTATCTAAGTACTTACTGTCCTTTGAAATATAATCTATTTATTGTTTTGAACCTCTAACAATTACATACCCATTAATCACGGTATTGAAAATGCAAATGGCTAACAAAGGAGTAAACTCTTTTTCCACCTGCCATACCATAATGAGTACTGCTACACTAATGGCAAAAATAACGCTACGGATAAACATAATCAATAGCCTCCACAATCTAAATTCAATACTATTTAAACCAAATAACCGATCAACACCGTAGCCAATCCTAAGAAAAAGAAAAATCCTAGAATATCCGTCACTGTCGTCACAAATACTGCCGAAGCTAGAGCAGGGTCAATTCTCAATTTCTTAAGGGTCACGGGTACAACAAATCCAGCAATTGTTGCTACTATAAGATTTAGAAACATTGCCAGTCCAATTACAAGCCCAAATACAGGTTTCCCTTCCCATAAATAACCGATCGTCGCCACAGCCAATCCTATGGCAATTCCGTTACTCAAGCCTACTCCAATTTCCTTTAGTAAGACCTTCTTGCTATTTTCATAATTAAATTCCCCTAAAGCGATTCCCCTTACGATTAACGTTAAAGTTTGGGTTCCAGCATTTCCTCCCATACCCGCAACGATAGGCATAAAGGTCGCTAGGGCCACCACCCTTGATATGGTGGATTCAAATAAACTAACGGTGGTGGCTGCTAAAATGGCAGTGAGGAGATTTACAAACAGCCAAGGTAATCTGCTTTTTACCGATTCACCGACCGTACCAGCTACCTTCTCCCCCTCCTGCAATCCCGCAAGACGGTATAAATCCTCTGTATGCTCGTTACTTAAAATCTCCATAATGTCATCTACTGTTACAATCCCCAGCATCTTATGATTATAATCCACTACAGGGACAGTGAGGAATCCATATTTTTCAAAGATACGTCCCACCTCTTCTTGATCCATATCAGAAGGAACACTGATCACTTTTTCATTCATAATCTCTGCAATTTTTTCATCAAAATTATTAACAACAATGTCCCTTAAGGAAACAACTCCCTTTAAACACTCTACTTCATCTAGGACATAAATATAATAAGCAGTCTCTGCATCGGGGGCTTCCATTTGCATATATTTCAGGGTTTCGCCCACAGACATGGTTTCCTTTATTGAAATAAACTCTGTTGCCATAATACCACCTGCTGTATCAGGTAGATAAGTAAGTAACTCTTTTACCTCATCTGCATCTTCCTTCTTCATCTTTACAATAATACTGTTTTTTTCCTCTTCATCAATACTTCCTAAAAGGTCCACCAGTTCATCAGAGGACATTTCATCTACAATTTCTTTTTGTTTTGCATCTGAAAACATCGTTAATAGTTCATATTTTTCTTCATCTTCAGCATAATCAATGATGGATGCAATGATGGCATCTGGTAGTTTATTCAAAAGTTCAAGACGATTACCTTCGTATTGATGTATTGCATCCAAGATATCTGCTGGATGAACGTCTTCAATATACTCTGCTATTTGTTCTTTGCTGTATTCCAACAAAAACTGGATTAATTCCATTTCATAGGGCATATTTTTTCACTCCTTACCTATGGCAGGAGCAAACCTTTACAGTTGTATAAAGGATTACAACTCCTGCATTTAATTTTTTTAAGCTATTGATCCTACTAACGGGACCAGAATCCATTTATACCACCCCCAATTTAAAAAGACTTTCTAGTGGGTACTAAAAAGTCTTAAAATATGTTCATTTAACAAAATTACATAAATCAAGCTCTAATATTATACAACTAAATGATTAAAAAATCTAGTTTTACTCTAATAATATATTAAGAGAAAACAAAGAAATAAGCAATCACTAATTTCTATTATATCAGTAATCACCTTTTTGTTCAAAATTTCAAACCTATACTTTAGACCTCAACGTATATCCTACCACATTATAATTCTTATACTCATACATTTGATTATTAATCTCTAGACCTGTATCCCCTCTGTAAATTACGAAAAAAGTTATCCCCTCAAGGACATTAAAATTCTGAAATCGTCGCCTATAGTCCCCCTCGACATTTTGGGAATTCTGTATCATAATCTCCAAGCCATCTTTAAATTCTGTCTTAGTTTCCATCGCCACCACTTGATTGATTCTATTGATAATCCTTTGATTTTTCTCTTCTTTACTAATACCAAATGACTGAAGAGAAGCATAAGTCATATTTCCGTAATCATCATAGTAATAGACTATATCATCACGAATATCTAAGTATACATTTAAACCCGTATCCTCCAAAAGAAAAAAATACGGGTGACTCCATTGATCATCTTCCTTCGCTAGATAAAAACGGTCATTAACCACCAGTATCTTTAAAACCAACCTTTGCTTTGTATCTTGAAACCCTCCATCAATATAATAGTTCCTATACAAAATATCATAAAACTCCCTAAGAAGATCTTCTTTATTAACTACAACCTCCTGTTGTCGTCCCCTATTATACCCCTGTGAAAATCCATTAGCATTTTCTGAATCCACCTCTATGGCCTTGATTAGTGCCTTTGCTGAAAGATTTAGACTTTGTTTTATTTCCCCCACCTGCTGTTGATTATTAGTTAGAAAAGCCATAGGTATAAATAAAAAGACTAAAAATATAATGATTAATATAACTGCCACCGACTGTCCCATACATACCCCATCCCTATCCTATTGCTGTATATAATTAATTAACCTGATTTCTCCATTGGGATAATAGCTGATGATCCTATTAAAAACACCATTGTCAAAAATATAATTAACCCCCGTAGTATGAAGCTCATCTGTGGAATCTCCATAATTTAGATTTGTGTAGGGTACATCTGGATGCCCGCTACTTCCATAATACTTACCATCTTCATTAAGCTTTGTTACCACAAACAATGCCACCCCATGATTGGATGCGTATTTCTGAATATCCACCATTACATCATATCCCTTTCGAATGTCCTTATATTCTTTTACCACCATCCCAGTTTTTAATGATTTAATCCGTTGCTCATAATCTCCACTACTTCCAAATCCCAATGCAGATGTTAGTAGCCTTGAAAAAATTGTAGCATGCTGGTCTTCAATATAGATACTTATTTTATCTCCTATTTGAAGAGGTTTATTTAAAATTTCATCAGGATGATAGTAGGTATCATATACCCCTTCCTTTACCCATTGTTCCAGTTTCAGCTGAATATAAAAGTCGCTATACTTGTTGACTTGCTCCCTTAATTCCCCATACAAATCCCCACTAAAATAGCCTTGTGTAGTGATAACTTCAACTATCTCATAATTTAAACGATTGATTTCCACCTTTATGTTCTCCTGTAGAAAATAGAAGGTGATCAAAAGAATTAAGAATGTAATCAAAGTAACGGAGATGATACCAGCAATTACTTTGCCAATCATTAAAACTCCCCCATTTATCTAATCCATAATTAAAGAATCATTATTTTAACGACCTAGATCTACTTGAGTAAACAGCACAGCCTGTAGTTCTCCATTGGCATTATATGTTTTATTCATTTCAAACAATGCACCATCCATGACTTGACTTAAGGTCATACTTGTACCACCTTTGTTTGTAATTGACACAGTAACCCCAGCGTGGGAGTAGTTTTTTACTGTAGTACCAGTAACAATATTTTGGTTTTGAAGCATTTGGGTCACCTTATGTTGTTCCATTGCAGCTAGATCACCCATATCTTTAGCTCCAGATACTTGCCCCAATATTGCGTAACCAATCAAACCTAATACCAATACTATCCCTACGATAGTCGCTATTGCCTTATCCATCCTTCAACACTCCCTTAGTAGTTTTAGCTTACATTCTGATTCTAATTATCAAAGCAGAGAAAATTACTTTAAGCAAACAATTTTAAGCCTTAGTTCTTTAATTTTTTAATTTGTTTTCGCAAATATTAGTTTTCTAAGCTTTTGACCCTCGTAAAATTCACTTTTTTCAAAGACCACATCATAGGGGATGTAGAATACATTCCTGTCATAGCTTTCAACATCATAAACATAACTCCCTCCATCTATTGATACCTCCACCAACACTTCCGAATTTTGACTATAGTAGCGTATCAATGAGATTACCTCCCCACCCGTCAGTTGTTCCTTTTGTAAGGGGAGAACACTACTCTTTTGTAATTTTTCCAGCTGTGTCGTTTTTTCTGCAGTTGCTTTTATCAACTCTAAATTATTCCTCCATAGTTGTATTCCCATCATTGTAAGCCCCAAGATTACTGTCGATAGGACGATGGATGCGATAATGTTCTTCATATGTTTCCCCTCCAAAGTTGAACCATTAAAACATCTGATTCATGTTATACGCCTGCAACCATGGTATCAGCATATACATGGTTAACAGTCCAATTAGTAAAAAACAGCCCACGATTCCCCAAGCGTTAATGATTTCAATTTGTCTTTTAACATTTCTAATCCTTTGTCTCTTTTCAATGTTAAACTCATTTTCAATATTGACAATTGCCTGATCAAAATCATAGTTATTAGCTTGGTCCAGTTTTTCAAAAAATAGCTTTACATCAATATCCTGCTCTTTATCTATGTATTTCCTATAAATATCGGAATTGCTAATTGTATTTTTCTTATTTTGGTTTTCAACCTCCTTCAAGAACTTCCTATAGTACTTTGATTTACCCATTAAAATAGTTAGTACCTCCAAGAAATTCACAGGCTTAATGCTACCATTTAGTATGATCAATCTCTTTAAAAAACGTAGTTCCTTCCTCACATCAGCCCTTATAAAATAGTTGTAGATTATTGAAAAAAGGTCTGGCAGGAAATAAAGGAGTATCAAAACAAAAATAGCATAGGGATAGTTAAAATTCCTCACCTGATAATAGTGGTATAGTCTGTAATACACCCTATTGGCGATGAACATAGGAGGAAGCTGAGCTTCCACAAGGGATTCCGAATTTTCCAAGACTAACCCCAATATTCTTCCTTGTATTTCCTCTTTAGGTAGATCAGTACTGTCCTTCTTGGAAATTAGTCCTATTGATTTCTTCAGATAGTGTAGTTCCGCCTCCAATGCCTTGACTTCATCTAGCACTTGAACACTCTGACTGAACAATTCATCCCCTTGCAGATCATACTTAGTATAAATCTCTTTGGTATAGATGGACACATTAGTAATATGAATACTAAATATCAGCAAAGATGCAATAAAAATTATTACATACTTAATTGCAAAGAACTCCCCCACTGTTAATTTTGAATAGGTCAATAAACCCTCATACAAAGAGTAGGCCCTTGATGCCTTAGAGGGTAGTAAATATTTTTCTGCTGCATAGACAACTTTTTGTAGTATTGATTTGGGGTATAATCTACCCAGTGGTTTTAACTTCAGCTTTCTCCTTCTACTCCAAAGTAATTGTAACAATAAAACAAAAGCTATCCCTAAAGGTATTAAAAACACAAATTGTGAAAGCATCACCTCTACCCCTTTAAGCTGTTCTTTCTAAAAAAAGTAATGAGACTATGTAAATCAGCATTGACGTTAATAATAAAATCTTAAAACTAACTCCTATTGGACTCGAATAGAAATCTAGAGAGGCTTCCCCCAGTGCCTTGTCATTAAAATTTTCCAACCAATTCACGCCTAATGGTAAAAATAAAGCTATTACAACATACATTCTACTGGTAAGGGCAAGATCTTTCTTGTTTTCGATATCAATTAAAATTTCTTCCGTCACAATTTCAAATTGTTGTTTTACGCTATCCCTTCCACCCTTATAGTAGGCCTGTTGGATTAGATTTAACAAGAGGGTAAAGTATTCATTATTATAGATTTTCTCCATTAAGCTAAAGGTTTCATCAATTTTGGAGGGATCATTTTTCCTAAGTACATTTCTTATACGAACCATTTCCCGACGAATGGTAGGGTTAACATCTATTAGAGATCGATCTATTGCCTTTAATATATCCCCCTCAGTAGTAAATCGGCTATTCAATATCTTATACGTATTTGGAAGTAGCTTTGTAAAGTGCATCCTTAACATTAGTTCTAAAGTGTACAAGACACACAATAAAAAAACCCCCCCCAACATCATATAAAATAGATATAGATACCATACAATCTGAACATTTGGAAGTACAATCGTAAAATTAATGATGATGACTAAAGCCAGTAGAATTAGTGCAATCACCGCTTTCTCTTGGTTGGTCTCATAAGAGTCATCATTTAATACACTAATCCTCAGTGCAATGGAATCTAAAAACTTCTCCAAAAGCCTAAAATTACATAATTTAGAATAAATTTGTCTATAGATTCTTACTGGATTCCTTCTTATCAAGTAGCGCCTTTTTCTGATGTGGGCATTCAGCTTCGTGATTCCTAGCGTCACCACTAGGGATATGGCTACTAAAATAAACAGTCCACCACTTAAGTTTTCCTGTAATAATTCCTTCATCTAATGTCACCTGCTTTACGTTGCTCCTGAAGAAAGTAAGCTTTAAAACCTTCTATTTCTTCATCTGATACATACTGTTGGATTTTATTAAAATACTGTTGAGAAGGCAAGTTAACAGGAATCCAACAATCCTTTCCTCTATCATATCGAAGGATTTCGTTATATTGATAGCACTTTGGATACAGGTATTTTAATAGGGCAAATTGTAATAGATTGAGGGTATTAGAGAGCTTTTCTTCTATTGTACCTGTTAAATCTGATTCTACAGATAAATCCTTCTGTGTATAACAAATTTCAACGATCCTATCTAGAACAATTCTTCCATTGGGGAGTTTTGCAAGATGTAAAACGAAATCGATCCCCCTTGCTATATCCTCCTCTGCTTTGTCACTCTGGTCATACATATCTGTCCCCATCAATAGATTTCTACAATTGGCTACAGCTTCAAAGGGAGAAATCAGATGAATTGTTCCTCCAACCCCAGAATTCAATCTCAAAGAAGCATTTAAAAGTTCGCTTATTTCTTCTGGCTTCGTAATTTCACCTACAAAGATTACATCCCTCGCCATTTTCAACATAACCTGAAATTCTTGTGCAATGGATCTTTTGGAGTTTTCTATTAATGTAATCACATTTTTATGGGGATATTTTTTCATCACTTGAAGCTCGTCCTGAGTATCTAATATCCCTATACCCCAATAATCGGGTACCTTTTCTATGGTGGCAGTTAAAAAAGTTGACTTTCCAACTCCCATATCACTACCAGAAACCAAGTAGGATCCCCTCCCCCTTTGATTTATATCTAGAAGATTAAATATAAGCTGATTGATGGTATTGTATGTATCCCTCATATCCTCTAAGGATATTTGCTTTATATTAAAAATTCTCTCGTTATAAATCAAATCTTCGTCTGTAGCAGTAGCATCATATCCTGCAACAGTGATTCTACTTGCATTATATTTAGATGCCACGACCGTTGGATTTTGCTGGTCATATTGCAACTTGGCATTTCTTGTTGTTTTCTTTTGAATATTGATTATTCTTTCTCGATTTCCAAAGGATAAAAATGATAGTTGAAGCTTTCTTCCTTTATAGACAATGTAGATATAATCTTTATTAAGTATACCGATTTCATTAATATTGTGATGTTGAAGGGTATCGATGATATCTTGACCGTCTTCCCTGGCATATACCATAGAAGCTAAAAGCTGTACCCTATTGCTAAAATCCCCAAAGGCAATAGCTATTCCATCCTTTTCTGCCTCGGCAATTCGACTGATTTGCTCCCCCGTCACTGCTATATCTAACTGATATTTATCAATTATTTCCGAGAGATCAAATACATAGAGTAACACTTCAAACAAGACGTGAGGAGGATTATTTGTCAGGCACTTAAAATCAATGATACTGTCTATCTCGTGGGAATGATAACCTAGAACCTCTATCATCATTTTTCCATATTGATGAATCACATAGCTTCTTGCGGCATAATCCCCTAGAACTGCCCTATCCTTCATTTCTCCAAAATATTCTATCTCTGTTTCCGCAACCTTCTTATCTATCTGAAAAAGCCCACTATAAATGTCCGTGTTATCATAGATCTTTTCGAGTTCCTTCGTTATCTTTTCTAACGCTTTCTCAAGCTTCACAAAATACCTCCTACAGATTGAAAAGATTGAAAACAAAACCTTTTTTCTTCACTTTTTCAATATTATTAGTCAAAACTAGATTCCCATGCTGTTTCAATGTTTCTCTGGCAAGTAGATCTAATTTTTTGTGGTATGGACTAGATTGATGCTCCCTTGCCATGCTAAAATTCAATAGTGTGCTGTCATTGCATTCATTTACTAAATCTACATCATAGGGAAGTATAAAAATAGGATTTTGTTTAAACCCCAACTCCTTTAACTCCTCTGAAATTTCCTTCAAACCATATCTAATTTTAATCGCATTTATCTCTGCTTGATATTGATTAATCACGAAGATAATTTTATCCTTTAGCTCCCCGTACAGCCTTTTATCCTTTATTAAGCGAATTTCACTTTTGTTTTGAGTCAATACTACGATTACTATACTTGACTTTTTCAGAAAAATATCCGTCAAGCTATTTTCACCTGCAATTGTGTCCACTAAAGCTATGGGGTAGTTACAGTTAGTGTATTCCTTCAGTTTTTCAATATCTTTTTCAATTAATTGCAAATACTGATTTGATGCCATTATATCTAGTCGAGGATTTATGGTCTTAGACCAACTATGGGGGTTCTGTCCTATCCCCATACCACTTTCAATATTAATCTTAAATTCATCTAGTCCCCTTGTCCATGAAGAATTACTTAAATAATCCACCACACCACAGCAATATTTGTTGCTATCTATTAGTAAAACCCTATCCTCCAGCAGACTCCCCATTCTGATGGCAAGATTAATCGAAACGACGGTTTGACCTAAGCCTTTCTTCGGAGCTGTAATTGCAATCATTTCTTAACACCCCATTATCTATTGTCCTACGGTCGATAATTCATTGTATTTCCTGTCCGTTCTTTGTTAATATCTTCGTCAAGTTCTTTTTCTTCTTCATTTTTAATTGTACTTTTTTGCATACTTCCAATCCCCTTTGTTGCTACATTATCTAATCTCAGTTGCTTTAACTGCTTTTGATAATCAAAAGTCGTCAATGAAGCAGTTTGATTTGTATCAAGATATAATCGCGTTTCAAGCTTCCCTAATTCTTGCGCCAATTGCAAATCTCGATATTGGGTTTCATCCACAGCTAAAACAACAGTGTATCCATGATCCTCCTGCCCTACGTTCCCTCCCTGTGGTTCATTGGACATGACTTTTCTAACCTTGGTTTTAGAAACGACAACATCGTAGTCACCATTACCGTAATTGATAATCATATCAATAATATTTCCCGACTTTACTTCATCTGCCACGATACTACTCACAGGAAATTCCTTCAATCTCTCCATTTCTCCATACCAATTCTCCTCTGTGTAAAACTGATCCAAGAGTAATTGCTGACCATAGTTTAGGGGATGCTTCGTAATCATTCCTTTAATTTGGTTAATATTTTCGATTCCACCCTCAACAATATATTTATCTGGAATCTCTACTAACGAGATAGTGGCATTTACCACTTCTTCTGTCATTTCAGTATATAGAGAGACCCCCTCTGGAGCAGTTACCACAGCCACCAATCTACTTGGCATGGCATTTACATCTAGCTCAGCCCTTATTCGAGCCTCGGTTATAGCTTTCATTTTTGGTATCTTAATATTATTAAAATAGAAAAAAATGAAAGCCAGTAAAAGACAAAAGGCAATTGCACCCATAAGAATCCTTTGATTTCTAATACCCATTCCGTCCCTCCTTCTTCTTATAAATAAAACATGTACTAGCTGCATTATTGATTAGTGGGAAAATAGTATTGACCTAAAGCATCTATATCTTCCTTTATTTTTGTACTGTAAACTACGGGGGGCTCCCTCTCCTCCAACGCCTTTAGGACAGCTGAATAATCCTCCCTAACGTAAAATATTTCATTAATCTTTAGATCAAACACGCCCTCCTCTGCAACATCAATTCCCTTAAAGTAGCCTTTAATATTTCTTCCTTTGAGATATCCTGAATCTGTATAGCGATTGATTACTAAGTCAGTATTCTTTAACCAATCACGATTGCTATACAACTGTAGAGGTAGTCTGTTTAACACGTTAACCCTTTGATCCACCACCAACAGCTTGTGATCAACCAACGAGAGGATTTCCCTATAGGCGGGACTTTCTAACCCCCTACCCAAATCCACAATCACTACTTGAGCATCAACTTTACTTCGAAGGATTATTTCTTTAATGATTTCAGGACCGAGGTTTACTTTAACATCCCTATGCTCAGAGTACATTGATAAATAATGATTTATTTTTTGTGGTACTGGTATTTTTCCTCCCCCTTGATTCCCTAAACAATTAGCAAAGTCTAAATTGAAATAATAATAGATATCTTTGTTGATAAAGTCCGTATCTATCAAGATGGTCTTAATTCCTTTTTCAGCGTAGTTCCATGCTAACCCAGCTGAAATTGTTGTCTTACCTGTGGATTCTGGACTCATTACAGCAATAAGTTTTTTATAGTCAGAGGGGGTTTGATATGTTGGCTTTGAAAAGATACTGATTATTGAAGGTTTTCCTTTATCTAATCGATTCAAATCTTCCCTTAGTTCTTTTGCCGTTTGGTATCTCAGATGAAGATCCTGCTTCAAGCATTTGTCCAAAAGCTGTAGCAGTTCTTTTGATACCTTCCCCTTCAGCCCTTTAGTCCCTATCTTACTTAAGTCTTCTTGTCCCTGTAGCAGGTGGCATATCATGAACCCAAGACTATAGATATCTGACCTAATATCCAAATATCCCTTTAATTGCTCTGGGGCTGCGAACTTTACTGTAATCCCCAATGGTGAAGTAAAGTAATCCTCTTCATTTTTATCCCTTAGCTCCATTGAAACACTGAAGTCAACCAATACTGCCCCACCATCACGGGTAATCATCACATTTGAGGGTTTCATATCACCATAAATAATAGGATAAGGTTCCATACTATGGAGATAAACTAGAACATCAGTTAAATGTCTAAGCCATTTTAGCACTACCTCTTCCTTAAAGGGACCTTCTTCCTTATGTTTTTTATCAAGAGACTTTCCCTCTATGTAACTTTCTACAATATATGTTCCCTTGTCATCTCTAAAAATGTCTACAATCTGTGGTAAATGAATATGATGTAATTTTTTTAAGATGTCTTCTTCTGCAAATCTTAAACGAGTTTTATGTAGATTATGGTTGGGTATAAACTTTATTGCCCAAAGGTTCCCTAATTTAATATTCCTACATAAATAAACCCTTCCCATTCCTCCTTCTCCAAGAACCCCTTCAACCCTATATAAACCATTCAAAGTCTTTCCTTTTAGGTCAAACTCCTGCTTATGCTTCACCATTAACTCCGTCTGTAACACTTCACTTATTAGCTCTGTAGAGGTAGCTTCATCAAAGTATTCTTCTATACATTCATTGGCCTTTTCTTCTTTACTTTTTTTATCCACAATTAGTAACAAGCTCAATGATATTGCAATACCTATCAAAACGATGATAACAATTATCATTTCAACCTCCCCCGAAGTTAAGCCTTATGTTTTGTTTAAAGTAACTAAACTATTCAAATTATGTAATGTAGTATATCAGTTTTTGGAGAATTGTGCAATATCATGTCGTTAAATTACAATTGTAACGATTTGTACAAATATTATCAATTCTCTATTTTGATACTATTGCCCGTATTATTCTACAGAATATTTTTTTAAAATATTTTGATTATTTACAAAAGATACATTATGCTCGTGTTATACTTAGGGACGGGCTGGCATTCACTTTATGTTGCGGTCTGCTATTTTGCTGGACCTAGCAATTAACGGCTTGCTGGGCCCTCTAATATAAAAAAACCACCAATTTTCATTGGCGGTTTTCTTTATATTAGAGGGCTTATTGAGCTTCTCTAGCGTAAACGCTTACTTGCTTTCTGTTCTTATCTTTTCTTTCAAACTTAACCACTCCGTCTACCATAGCGAATAGAGTATCATCAGAACCCTTTCCTACGTTAGCTCCTGGATGGATTTTAGTTCCTCTTTGTCTTACTAATATATTTCCAGCACTAACAAATTGACCATCAGCTCTCTTAACGCCTAATCTCTTTGCAATACTGTCACGACCGTTTTTAGAACTACCTACCCCTTTTTTACTGGCAAATAGTTGAAGATCCATTACGAATAACATGACTTACACCTCCTTGTCATGAAGCTCTATATATTCTGCATATCCTGTTGCAAGATTTTTAAATCCTATAACCATTGTCTCCAAGAGAAGATTTACCTTTTGGCGTTCTTCTTTTGTTAGACCCTCGGGAACGCTACTCACTAGGAACCCGCTATTGATTTCATAGGGAACTTTAACTCCTGCAACCTCATGTAATCCTAAAACTATTGTTTGGCTTAGTACCGACACAGCAGCACAAACAATATCTTGTCCGTGTTCTGCTGATTCAGCATGACCAGAAATTTCAAAGCTCGAGATTTCCTTTTGTTCATTTCTACGTATATCAATGGATATCATAGTCTATGTCCTAAGCATTGATTTTTTCGATTACTAACTTAGTGAATGGTTGTCTATGACCTTGCTTCTTTCTGTAATCCTTTTTTCTCTTGAACTTGAAAACGATCACTTTCTTAGCTTTACCTTGAGCAAGAACCTTAGCTTCAACCTTAGCACCTTCAACTGTTGGGGCACCTAAAGTAAGGTTACCATCCTTAGAAACTGCTAATACATTGTCAATAGTAATAACATCACCTTCAGCTACTTCTAGCTTTTCAACGAAAAGTGTGTCTCCTTCTTGAACTCTGTATTGTTTACCACCTGTTTCAATAATTGCGTACATATATACACCTCCTCAACCCAGTCTCGCCGAATGCTAGGTAACTTTACGTTTTTAAAACCCGATTCGCGCGGCTACTTACAATATAAAATATTATCATAATCACCAATCCTTGTCAACCCTTTAGAATTACTTTTCTTGCAGAAGTTTTTCAATCATTTCAATGTTTCCCATATTTTTTCGATTTAACTCCCCGTAGGGTAACTTTTCATCAAAAGCAAAGAATACCTTAATGTCTGTAATCCGCTCCATTTCCTCCAATATCTCCCTTTGAGTATCAATGACTTCTAAAGTGGTAGGACTCACCTCAAAAAGCACCGCTGTACATGTGGTGTGTTCCTTCATCCGCTTCAGATGCTTTTCAAGTTTATGTAAAAGGGTATATTCAGAAGCAACTTTTCCTGTACCTTCACAATTTTCACATTTTCTTTGCAACAGAAAATCTAGTCTTTGTCGTACTTTTTTCCTTGTGATCTCAACTAAGCCTAAGTTAGTCATCCCTAGGATTTTAGTTTTAGTTCGATCTTTTGACAGGGCCTTTTCCAAGACATTAATGACCTCTTCATCATATTTTTCATTGGTCATGTCAATAAAGTCTACAATAATAATCCCACCGATATCCCTCAACCTTAATTGTTTAGCAATCTCGGTGGCTGCTTCTAGATTAGTCTTAAAAACCGTGTCATCAAGATCGGTACTACCAACGTATTTACCTGTATTGACATCCACCACCGTCAATGCTTCAGTGGTATCTATTACAATATACCCTCCACTTTTCAACCACAGCTTTCTTGATAGTCCCTTATTTATCTGGGAGTCAATCTTGTAGGTTTCAAAAACATCATCCTCTTCAAATACTAAACGATCGCTTAGGTGGGGGGAAATTAAATCTACTAAATCCTTTGCACTTTGATATTCTTCCCGATCATTAATGATGAATTGGTCAATATCCTTATTAAATATATCCCTTAAAGTACGATTAATCAGGTCAAAATCTTTATAGATAACCCTTGGTGCAAACCCTAATTTCTTATCACGCTCTATTTTCTGCCATAGCTTTAGAAGGAATTTAATATCATCTTTAAAATCCTCCTTTGTCTTTCCAGCAGCAACAGTCCTTACGATAATCCCCATCTTTCCGGGCTTTAGCTCTTCAATCTCACGTTTTAGTCGTTCCCGTTCCTCTTCATTACCAATTCGACGAGAGATACCCACATAGTCTGTGTTGGGCATTAGCACCATGTATCTCCCGGGCAGAGTAAGGTGAGTAGTTACTCTAGCTCCCTTCGTTCCAATTGGCTCCTTAATAACTTGGACAATCAGTTCTTGGCCAGGCTTAAGGATATCCTTAATAGAGGGGGCTTTTGCCCCTTCCCCATCTTCATTTAGAAGCTCTTCTGGTATTGCGTCCTTAACGTATAAAAAACTGTTTTTTTCAAGGCCTATATCCACAAAAGCCGCCTGCATTCCTGGTAGAACGTTGGTTACTCTCCCCTTGTAGATATTTCCAACTATTCTTTTTTGGTTTTTACGCTCCACATATAACTCAACTAGTTCTTGATTCTCCAATAACGCCAATCTTGTCTCTACTAACCCTACATCAACAACTATTTGATTCATAAATCCAACTCCCAACTTATTTAATGCTATCCTTCTATTAAAGTAACATATTGCCCGTCTTTCTCCTTTAATAGTTCTAGTCTATTAATCCTTACTGTATCTAATATTATTGGTAAATCCGTCTCTTCTGCTAATTTCCTTACTAAAACCTCTGGCTTCAGATTACCTGAACTTCCTGTGGTTAAATTCATTTTCAATATCAACTCTTGTCCATTCATAGAAAATAATGAAAGATCATGGATTAATGGGCGAATATTCGTTTCTTGCACTTTGTTTTTATCTCTTCTAAATCCTTTGCCCTTTTTCTTCTTTTTCTCCTTCACCTCAATGATTTCCTCTAGCGTTAAGAAATGATTAATCTTTTCTTTAATAGCTTCCTCGTCAAAGGTTTTTTCTAAATTTATCTTTACTAGATAAATGGATCTTCTAAGAATAGCCATCAACGAATCCTCAGAAGAATCAATATATTGACTCATTAATATTTTTAGCCCTCCAGGCATCACGGCGTTCAATCTACTGATAAATTCATCTGTTTCGATTTTTTCATCCACTTGAATATCAATATATTCAGCTTCACTTTCAACTCCTACACCTAATGCAGTAGCAAAAGCCATGATAGGGTGTGGGTTAAAGCCTTGAGTATAAGAAATAGGTATTTTACCCCGCCTCATAGCCCTTTCAAATAACCTTACAACGTCTAGGTGAGAGATGAATATTAAGTCTCCTTTTTTACTAAATCGAGAACGTAATTTCATTAGCATATCCCTCCTACAAAACCAGTGTTGATTCCACAGCCAGAACAATTAGTTCTACAATCTTGGGTTAAAACGCCTGCTTTGGCCTTTTCATTTTCCTTCATAAGGAATTTCTTAGTCACACCCACATCAATGTGGTCCCAAGGTAAAACCTCCTCGTATTCCCGCTGTCTATTGGCATAAAAGGAAGGATCTACACCTGCTTGTCCAAATACATCCATCCACCTTTGGAAATCAAAATGTTCATGCCAACCATCAAATTTACATCCCGCCTTTAAGGCCTCAGCTAAAACCTTTGATAACCTCCTGTCTCCACGGGCAAAAACACCCTCTAGGAAGCTGGTTTTTGCATCGTGATAATTGAAGGTGACATTTCTTCGCTTTAGTTTTTCTACTAGATGTCTTTGTTTGCTATATATTTCCTCTAAAGAATCCTGTGGATGCCACTGGAAGGGGGTAAACGGTTTTGGTACAAAGGTTGAAGCGCTGGCTGTGACATTCAATCCTTTGCCACGTTGTCCTTTTTCTACTGTTTCATAGTAGATATCCGCCACCATAAAGGCTAAATCTCGAATACCATCTAGATCATCATAGGTCTCAGTAGGTAGTCCAATCATGAAATAAAGCTTCACACTATTCCAACCTAACGAAAAGGCTTTTTCGACTGCATTTCTTAAATCTTCTTCTGTTAAACCTTTGTTGATTACATCCCTTAATCGTTGAGTTCCAGCCTCGGGAGCAAAGGTCAGTCCTGTTTTTCTAACTTTTTGAATCTCTTGAATCAATTCAAAGGTAAAGTTATCTAATCGTAGGGATGGTAAAGAAACCCCCACCTTGTCCTTTTCGTATTCGTCTATTAAATGTCTTACGATTGAATCTAAATTTGAATAATCACTGGTACTTAGAGAGGCCAATGATATTTCTTCATAACCTGTACTGGCTAATAATTTCTCCGTAAGATTCTTTAAGCGCTCAACACCCTTTTCCCTCACAGGTCTATAGATCATTCCTGCCTGACAGAAACGACACCCCCTAGCGCAGCCTCTAAATACCTCCAGCATCACACGATCATGGACGATATTTAAGTATGGTACCAATATTTCCTCTGGGTAGAATACTTCATCCAAGTTTTGAATAATTCTTTTCTTTAACTTTTTAGGGGCGTGTTGGTTATTTGGAGTAATGGCCTCAATTGTCCCGTCCTCTAGGTAAGTAACATCATAAAAGGCAGGTACATAGACCCCTTGAATCGATGCGATTTTTTCCAAGAAGCTACGTCTGCTATAGGTATTAGCCTTCATTTCTTTGTAGGCTTTTACAATCTCAACCATCACTTCCTCTGCTTCTCCAAGGACAACAATATCACAGAAATCTGCAATCGGCTCAGGATTGTAGGCACAGGGTCCCCCAACAATCACAAAGGGATCATCTTCACCCCTCTCTTTAGAAAATAAAGGAGTTCCTGCTAAGTCTAGCATATTTAGTATATTGGTATAGCTTAACTCATATTGAAGGGTAAAACCAACAAAATCAAAATGTCGAATGGACTCTCTACTTTCAAGACCAAACAAAGGAAGGTTATTTTCCCTCATGATCTTTTCCATATCTATAGCTGGAGCAAATACCCGCTCACAGAAAACATTTTCTTCTTTGTTTAAGAGATGATACAGAATTTGCATTCCTAAGTGACTCATACCAATCTCATATATATCTGGAAAACAGAAGGCAAATCGAACTGTGGTTTCATCTATACTCTTATGTACGCTATTCAATTCATTCCCCAGATATCTAGCTGGCTTTTCAACCTTATATAAAAGGTCGTGTATATCTAACTTACTCATCAATGTTCCTCCAATCAACTTCTGCTTTTGTATAACATTCTTCTTATTGTATATGATAACATATTTACCCCTATTCTATGAGTAAAATATCGCTTTTTCAATCATATACAAAACTATTTCAAATTGCAATAACTTATTGATAACTTATTGATAACTTATTCCATAAAGCCTTTAAAAAGTTTCTATTTCTGTTGCTTTACTCCGCAACAACTCTCCTATGGGCCTGCCATTCCCATAGTTTCCAACAGCATCGAGAATCTGCCCCTCAGTCAGAGTCCCCAGTATTTCTCCCTTTCCACTAATCACAGTAACAAAATGATATCTACCAGTAGAGAACTCTTGAAAAACTCGATTTAAATCCACCGTTTCCATTACAGTTAGATATTTAGCATTCATTACCCCTTTATTTTGAAGGGTTCTTTTTTTCCGCAAAACATCCTTAATAAATAAAAAGAATACCAGCTTTCTTTCTCGATGAGCATTGAAATACAAAAAACCCGCCAGTATAATCAAGTAGATATTGTCATGGGATTGCCTTGTATAATAAATACCTACTAATAACATCACAATCGATAGGAGTTTTCCAATAAAAACAGTAATGCTAGTGGCCTTTTTCATTCCCCAAATATAACTTAAAAACGCCCTAAAAATCCGCCCTCCATCCAAAGGTATTATGGGCACTAGGTTAAAGATAAAGATCATGAAATTGGCAGTTAGAAATATATTCAATAGATCCTCTTTGATGGGGAGGTAAAGCCCTAAGAAATATCCCGAAACAAGCAAAATAAAATTTGATAAAGGACCAGCAATTGAGATCGCCATTTCCTTGAAGGGATCCAACCCCAGTCCATCTTCTATTTTAACCACTCCACCAAAGGGAAAAAGCTCTATTTCCGTTAAATTAACACCATAGTATTCCCCAACCTTGTAATGGGCAATTTCATGGATCAAAACCACCATAAGGGTAATCAAAAACTCCTTATAATAATTAAGGTACAGGCTATAAACTAAGACAGGTATCAATAATAGGTTTATTTTAATTTTAATTCCCAATATGCTAAATTTTATCATGTCTATTTACCAACTTTACAAGCTTATTTCTTCAAAATCTAAGAATTGTAGTGGATCAATTGCTTCCTTCCGTTGCCATACTTCAAACAATAACCTTTCGGAAGATATACCGATTACCTCTCCCTTGACGACTTTCCCATTGACCTCTACTTTACTTTCCTGTAGGTGTTTATAAACGGAGATATATTCACCCCTATGTTTAATAACGATATAATGCCCTAGCCCTTGATTGGCATTTGCCTCTATAACAACACCATCATCTGCAGCTACAACTTCATTTCCTGCCATTCCTTCAATAATGATCCCTTCTAATGGCACACTATTGGTGGAGTTCACTTCATTAAAATTTGCCACTATATTGCCCTCCATAGGCATCACAAAGCTCCTTTGATTTGTCTGACCAAAGTTAATGGCAGCAAGGGTAGCCTCCCCCTTGGTGACGAGATTTTTCCCCCACTCTACTGCCATAAAATAATTAGATTTAAAATCAAACTCTTGAGTGAGCCTATAGGAGATTTCTTCAGTTATTATATTGGTCGTATTGGTGTCGATGTTTTTCATTGAAAAAATGGCAAAAAATAAAATTAAACATATGATGGTTTGAAGAAGCACCTTTTTTAAGATTGATTTTGGATCTATTGAATTGGACTTCTTGTTATTTTTCGTAGTTAAATTTGTAAAAAAACCAAATGATTGCTGATTTCTCACGGACTTATTCATTTTATTTCTCCTTTCCCTTAGTTGAATTAGTATAATATATTGCTAAGGAAAGGGATTTATTATAAAAATATTGAAATAAACGGCTTTTCCATATGAAAAAGTGCAAAAACCAGTGCCCCTAACATATTTTAATAATACGCTGTGGTCACTGGCTTTACTCGTTTCTTGTGTTTAAGTTTCTCTAATGAACTTCCTTTCTAACTATTCATTATTCTCTTTAACAAAATTACGCCATTCAAGATCTCCCCGCTCTAATGCTTTTAATAAGATCTCCCCTGTAGCAATATTCGTAGCGACGGGTATCATGTAAACATCACATAATCTTATCAAGGCTTGTATGTCTGGCTCGTGGGGTTGAGCTGTCATGGGGTCCCTTAAGAAAATCACCATATCCATATGGTTGTTGGCTATGGCAGAGCCAATCTGTTGATCCCCTCCTAGGGGGCCAGATTTGAAACAGTGAATTTCTAAGGAAGTCGCCTCCATAATCCTTTTCCCTGTAGTACCAGTAGCAAATAAGTTATGTTTTTTTAATATATTTTCATAAGCAATTGCAAAATTAACCAAAGTCTCTTTCTTCTTATCATGGGCGATTAGTGCTAAATTCATATGTACCCTCCTGTGTTGATTTAACGAGTACGATCCTTCATCTTCTTAATAGGGATATTGGCAACTAGGGCAGGAACACTACCTTCGTCTACGTCTCGTTTAGTTTTGGTGATTTTAATATCTAGACCATCTTCATCTATTTCCATATAGTCTGATATGACCTTTATAATATCCCCCTTTACCATCTCAAGAAAGTCAGGAGAGCAGTTGGTTCTATCGTGTACTAAAACCAGCTTTAGTCTCTCTTTTGCAACGTTTTTGCTAGGTCCACTTTCTTTTGAAAACATCTTTAAAAAATCCACAATATCTCCTCCTTCTACCCTGATTTACTTACCGAAACCAAAGATTTTTCTTAACTTAGTCACGAATCCAGAATCAGTCTCCATGTTAAGGAAAGGAACTTCTTCTCCGGTGATTCTCTTTGTAATGTTTCGGTAGGCTTGACCAGCTAAAGAGTTGATATCTGTTACAACTGGCTCACCTTTATTTGTAGATATTACGATTGACTCATCATCTGGCACAACCCCCAACAGGTCAATTGCTAGAATATCAATCATATCTTCAATATTCATCATATCGCCCTTTTTAACCATTTCAATTCTTATACGATTGATGATCAATAGTGGGTCCCTCAGTTCTGCTGCTTCCAACAAACCAATAATTCTATCAGCATCCCTTACAGCAGATATTTCTGGCGTAGTAACCACCACTGCTCTATCTGCACCTGCAATGGCATTTTTAAAGCCCTGCTCGATTCCCGCTGGACAATCGATTAATACAAAGTCAAACATTTCTCTTAATTCCCCTGTAAGATGTTGCATTTGTTCAGGTGACACTGCATTCTTATCTCTAGTTTGCGCCGCAGGCAATAAATATAATCCGTCGTATCTCTTGTCTTTTATAAGGGCCTGCTTTAATCTACAAACACCCTCTACAACGTCAACTATATCATAGACTATCCGATTCTCTAATCCCATAACTACGTCTAAATTTCTAAGTCCAATATCGGCATCCACCACAACAACCTTATAACCTAATTGAGCCAGTCCAGTCCCTAAATTTGCTGTTGTTGTTGTTTTACCTACTCCACCCTTACCAGATGTAATTACAATAACTTCTGCCATTAATTTTACCCCCTCACTGAATACTATTCATACTATCTCTTAGTCAAAAATGGTTCAATGTATACAACTTCATCTTTAATACAAGCCAACTCTGGTCCCTTGGGCTTCTCATATTCCCCATCAGGAGAACGGGCAATTTTGTCAGCGATTCTTAGCTGAGTTGGATCTAAATAATAAGCAACTACACGAGCATATTTATTCCCGTTACTTCCAGCGTGGGCAATTCCCCTAAGGCTCCCTAACACAACGATATTTCCATAGGCAATAATCTCTGCTCCTGGGTTCACATCACCGAAAATAACGACATTACCCTTATAATTTATTTTTTGACCTGATCTTAAGGTTTTCGGAATAAATTTAGTCATTCCTTCGTTGATTCCTTGAAATACCTCATCGATAGGAGGATCTTCTTGAAACTCTTCTCTTTGGACCTGCATCTGATATCGTGTCGACATAATCTTTTCTAGTTCTTCCTTTTCTTCAAGCGAAATCGTATTACATTGAATGTCTAAAATCTTAGCACCACTAAAAAATGTTTTTGTTTTTTCTAGCTTCTCGATTAGATTCAGCTTTAATGTTTCAAAATCATTATGTGGTTTGATCTGAACGTATATTCCTTTTTTCGTTCCCTTGAACTCAATTGCATTTTCCTGGGGCATCTATTCCTACCTCCGCAAATAAATTACACTCTTTTACTCTGTTATACATTCTCCATTGATTATTCAAATCCTTCTTATTTAGCCAAAAAATATTCAGTACTAAGGTCCTTATCTTGTTCGTCGTCGAGTTGTAGATGAACAAAAAAACCCAACAACCTTTCGTATCAACAGTACGTAAAGTCGTTGGGCTTTTAAAACTATTACTGGGTCAGTCTACTCTGCATCATCATCTCACTGCCATCTTCTTTTAAGTTCAGTCCCATATATTCAGCCACGACTTCTCTAAATATAGGAGCACCATATCCCCCAGAACCCCCTTGGAAGATCAGTACTGAAATAGCGATCTCAGGGTTCTCATATGGGGCAAATCCTGTAAACCATGCATAGTTGTCATAGTTTTCTTTGAATTGGTCTAAATCAGCGTTTTTGATACGGGGATTCAATTGCTTGATGGCTTCCCGCATTAGATATACATCATCATGGATTCTTGGGTTTTCAGGGTCTTCTGCCTTGATTACCTCCATTTGATAGTTTACAGCCTGTTCAGACACGCCAAAGGCTCCCATATGCTTCTTTAAATAAGCAACTTCATCAACGGGTGGAATCTTACCAGATCTTTGGGCAGTACCTGTCTTACCTGCAACTTTTATCGGGAATTTATTAAAGTATCCTCTAGCTGTGCCTGTCGTGGTTACTAAGTGCATACCATAATTAACCTCATCAAGATTCTTGTAATCCTTCATTTCTATACGTTCAATTAAATCTGGTTCATCTTTAAGAATGGTATTTCCTTGGAAATCTTGTATCTTGTCCAGCAAACTTACCCTGTATCTGTGTCCACCATTGGCTAAAATAGCCATATAGTTGGTCATTTGGATAGGTGTGTAGGCATGTTCCCCTTGTCCAATGGAGAAGTTCATAGTATCAGCGATACTCCATCTAGCTTGGTTGAAATAAGAGTACTTAATTAAATCAGCATAGATTGATGCCTTATCTTCACTAAACCCAAAATCCTTAAGTCTAAGATAGATATCTCCACGGCCTGGATTTTCTGCTGTCCAAGAAATGATTTTATCAATCATTTCATTGATTTTTTCTGTAGACGGTTTTTCAACCGTCTCATCAAAATCCTCTGGTTTCATAAGCCGTTTAAGATTTCTCTCCAAAAGTGCTTTAATGGTTGCACTTTTTGCCTCAATGCTAGGCACCCCACCAGAACGTTCTCTTGGAACATCTATTTCTATACCAGTTCGTTCATTTAAACCAAAACGATGGCTGTAATCAATGAAGGTATTAACGTTCAGCGGTACAGGTAGCCATCTACCAATTCCATAATCATATCCAGTACCTAAAGAATAGAAATAGTAGTTATTGGAATCTTCAATAGCCTCATGAAGTCCCTGCCATCCCATAGTCTGACCTCTACCTTGGTTCCATAACCAGTTACCAAAGGAGTGTCCACCAATCTTAATAAAGCCTCTATCAAGAATCTTGTAATGGGGGTCCAGCCCCTCTTCAATAGCAGCTAGCCCTACCAACATCTTATAGGTGGACCCTGGCTGAATAGCAGTACTCAGGGCGATGTTCAGTAACGGTCTTGGTGCTAAAGGATCCCTTTCATTTTCTGGATGCAAACTTTGCCAATCGGCTGAGCTGATACCAGTTGCAAATAGGTTTGGATCATAGTCTGGATAATTTGCCAAGGCCAGTAGGTCCCCCGTCTTGACATCAGTCACAACCACTGATCCAGATGTGGCATTATTCATAACACCAGCTGTACCCATCATTTTGTTGGTTCCCCATTCAGTCTCGTAGACCTCTCCCCTTTGAATAGCCTTTAATACATTAGCCATTGATTCTTCAGCTTTTTTCTGAAGGTTAATATCAATTGTTAAATATAGGGTGTTTCCAGGGATTGGATCAATTTTTTCTAGCACATCTATCAGTCTACCCCTTGAATCTACAACTACCTTTTGAGAACCATCTGTCCCCTTTAGGAAATCTTCAAACTTGTGCTCTACTCCGTTTTTACCAATAATATCACTAGGATCATAGTCCAACTGGTTGATATACTTTTCGATTTCATGTTCTTGAGAAATTTTACCTAGCTGACCTAAAATATGGGCAGCAGCATTTCCTTCTGGATAATATCGTATAGGCTCAACTGCAATATTCACCCCTGGTAGTTCGAAAATATCCTCTTCAATCTGAACAACAGTTTCCCAAGATACATCATTGGCTATTTTTACAGGTTGGAATTGTAGATATCCTTTTTTCTTTAATTGTTCCCTTATGATCATGATTTTTCTTGCTTCTTCTGCTGAAAAATCTTCTGGAATACGGTAGTTTTTTTCTCTTAGTCTATTAAAGGCCTCCTCAGCAGTCAAATCATACTCCTGCATATAGTAGCTTTGGAACCACTGTTCCTTTAAAGCCTCTTGAGTAAACTTCCAAGTCTTAACAGAAACTGGTACAGTTTCGAATTGTCTATGGAGTTCTGCTTGAACCGCTAAAGCCCCATCAAGGTTGGATAAATTCCCCTCTAACCCATATCGTTCCATAAGGATTTGATATGCTTCAAGCCCAGTATCCACCCCCACTAAATCAACCCTTTCCTTCCATTCATCAAGGGCCATATCAAAGGTAAAATGGAATTTGCCATTTTCATCAAGTATGATTGGGAATTCATCTTCATACTGATCACCATTAGCTTCAAAAATATTAATCAGTTTTAGGGCCACATTATTAATTTCTTCATCCACAACCTGGCTCTTCATAATTTGCACGGTATAGCTGGGTCTACTACCTGCCAATAAACGGCCATAGCGATCACGAATTTCTCCCCTTGGGGCTGGCAGACGAATACTTTTAATGATTCTATTTTCTGCTTGCTCTCGATAAGACTCTCCATTTACAATCATTAGGGTTGCTACCCTTAGAAGAATAATAGCAAAAATAAGCGTAAAAATTACGCCTGTAAAGAAGTACCTATCCTTAAGTTTTTTGAAAATCATAGGCCTCACCCTGTCTAATTAATGTCTTTTTTTCTTCTTTGTTTGAAACAATTTAGATACATAAATATAAATTAAAATGGAGAAAATAGAGTTATACAATACTTCTACAACCAGCATTTTTTTAAAAACATTAAATAACTCTATCCGATATTTTAAGAAACATAAAAATAACATATTCACAGTTTCATATAGGACTGTCCCAACAGCTGTCAATGCAACAGGAATCAGAAGATTATCCTTAAATACCTTACGGTTAATCAACCCAACAAAATAACCAATTAGCATGTAAACGAAAGCATTCAATCCTACAATACGACCAAAAATAATGTCCTGTAACATTCCCACGGATAAGCCAATTATGGCACCTTGATTCTTTCCACTATACATCGAAAAGGAAATTACCAAAATCAAAGCCGTATTGGGTAGAACATTATAAATCTTGAAGTATTGAAGCAAAGTTGATTGTAATATTAAGTTGACAATGATAACTAGCCCTATAATAAAACCTTGTATTTTTTTTTCTCCTTTATTCATAAGTGACATCCGGAGTCATAATGATGACTTTTCCCATTCTATTAAAGTTAACCGCTGGCTGGACTTTAATTGTTATTAGAAGCTGGTCGCTGGATTTTGCTACGTCTATTACTTCCCCAATTGGAATACCTTTTGGAAAATTACCTAATCCAGAAGTAATCAGCTTGTCCCCTACTACAACCTCCGCTAATGGATCAAATAAATACCCTGATAATTCATTAGTAATACTCCCCGTCAAAATTCCTTGCGTATCTGCATCCCTCTGCACCTGAAAACTAATGGAGCTATTATTGTCAATAATAGACACAACCTTTGCCCAATGATCACCTAGTTCATATACCCTACCAATCAAACCATTTCCCGCCATGACAATACTATTAGTTGTAATACCATGCTTTTCACCGGCATTAATCGTAAAGATATTAAACCAGTTGCCGGGTGTTTTAGCGATTACATTTGCTGTTATTGGGCTATATTTTACCCCATCTTCAATATAGTTAAGGGCAAACTTTAATTCCCTTAATTCTTCTAGTTCATCCCTCACCAGTTGGACTGTGGTGATTTCTTTCTCAAGTTCAATCACTTGCTTTTGTAATTCTACGTTTTCCTTTTTAATCCTATTAAAGTTAAATATAGAGCTTAATCCTTCACTAATGTTGCTAGCTCCAGCACTAACACCCCGTTGAATAGGGGAAATCACATTCCCCACCCATTTTTCAACGACAGTTAATTTTTCTCTTTGCCCAGCTGTTACCCCCATTACTATGATCAGGACAATAGCAACAATAGCTATGATAATTGCAGAACGATCTTTCTTTTCCCCTTTTCTCGCCATTTCCAATCACCAACTTTATCCAAGTTTCTTAGGTGTAATTAAAACCCTTTTTAAAGTATCTATTTCTTCAATTGTTTTTCCTGTACCTAAAACGACACAATCCAGCGGTTCTTCTGCAATCCTTACTGGCATTCCTGTTTCTTTTCTAACCAATTTGTCTAAGCCATCAAGTAAAGCACCTCCACCTGTCAACATAATTCCCATTTCCATAATGTCAGCAGCTAACTCTGGCGGTGTTTTTTCTAATGTGTATTTTATTGCTTCGATAATCTGACTAACAGGCTCCTTAAGGGCTTCTAGAATCTCTGTCGAAGTTATTTCTAAAGTTTTTGGTAGTCCTGATACAAGGTCCCTACCTCTGATTAGCATTTTTTCCTCCTTCGCTTTAGGAAAGGCTGAACCGATTGTAATCTTCACTTCTTCTGCTGTACGTTCACCAATCATCAAGTTATATTCCCGCTTGATATAATTCATGATGGATTCATCCAGTTCGTCTCCACCGACACGGATGGATTTTGCAGTTACAATACCTCCTAAAGAAATGATTGCAACTTCCGTTGTTCCTCCTCCGATATCTACTACCATGCTTCCTGTAGGCTCTTCCACCGGTAATCCAGCTCCGATGGCAGCAGCCATTGGCTCCTCGATTAAGTAAGCCTCTCTTGCACCAGCTTGATATGCTGCTTCTTCCACAGCTCTTTTTTCAACCTCTGTTACTCCAGAAGGAACACAGACGACAACTCTCGGCTGAACAAGGGTACGACGGGCATATGCCTTAGTTATAAAATATTTTAACATACTCTGGGTCACATCAAAATCTGCAATTACGCCATCCTTCATTGGACGAATGGCAACAATGTTCCCTGGAGTTCTACCAATCATTTTTTTAGCTTCTTCCCCTACTGCTAAAACAGTTTTTGTATCATTTTGAATTGCTACTACTGAAGGCTCTCTTAATACGATCCCCTTACCATTAACATAGACTAGTGTGTTTGCTGTTCCTAAATCTATTCCCATATCCTTTGAAAAGAAATTAAATATGCCCATTATTATACTGCTCCTTCCTCTACATTAAATCATTTTCTTTTAAACTGTAGTACCTTCCATCTCCAATAATGATATGGTCAAGCACTGAAATACCAATTATATTCCCCGCGTCTTGTAACCTTTTGGTGATTTTAACATCCTCACCACTGGGACTTGGGTCTCCACTGGGGTGATTATGGGCTAGTATAATGGCAGAACTACTTCGTTTAATAGCCCTTATAAAAACCTCCCTCGGATGAACAATTGATGCATTGAGGCTTCCTATAGAGATGTTTTCCATAGCAATTACCTCATGCTTAGTATTTAGTAGAATAATGTTAAAGTGTTCCTTCTTCAAATACCGCATATCCTCCATCAATAAGTTACTTATATCATCTGGACTCTTTATTTTATAATTATTAGCCTTTGTCGCTAAAGCTATACGTTTTCCCAGTTCTACAGCAGCAATTAATTGAGCAGATTTTGCTAAACCAATTCCCTTAATTTGACTAAGTTCTTCTACTGTGCTGTCGGTTAAAAATCGTAGACCTTCATTGCTATAACCTAAAATGCTTTCAGCTAACCCAAGGGCAGACTTCTCCTTTGTACCAGTCTTTAATAATATCGCTAAAAGCTCAGTGTTTGATAGCTTTCTTACTCCATATTTTAACAACTTTTCCCTTGGTCTTTCCTCCTGTGGCATCCTCTTAATTGAAATATAATTCTCCACTCCCATTTTCAGTTCCCCCAAAACACCTATTTTAACAGACTTGTGTTAAATTCTCTCTTTAAAACATCCTCTATTTTAAATAAAGGCAAGCCCACTACGTTGAAATAGTCACCTTCTATTTTCTCAACAAATAGAGCCCCTTTTCCTTGTATTCCATAGGCTCCTGCTTTATCCATAGGCTCTCCTGATGAAATATAGTTATTAATTTCGTCATCAGTTAAATGCTTAAAGAAAACCTTAGTTGATACAGCAAAGATGTTTTTCTTTTTTGAGGGAGTTTCTAAAATCGCCACAGATGTCACTACTTGATGTTCCTTCCCTGATAATGACTTAAGCATTTTGTATGCATCTTCCTTATTTTCAGGCTTACCTAGGATTTGATGAAGATAGACAATTGTATCGGCAGCTATTACGATTGCCGATTCATCTAAGTCCTCTACTGCTGTATTTGCCTTCCTGTAGGCATTCCCACAAGCCAGTTCAAAAGGGTCCATAGCACTGTCCTGTAATTCTTCAACATCCTTAACTACAATATCAAATTTTACATCTAAATTCATCAATAATTCTCGTCTCCTTGGAGAATTTGAAGCTAAAATAATTTTTTTCAATCTAACCACACCTACCTACAGTCTATTAAATATTAACACTGCTAACAACAATCCTATTAGGCTAGCCACATTGATTTGTAATAACAGAGTCACATTAAAATAGAGCACCCCTAAATTTACATCTAGATCCTTGAGCCCCATCGGGCCTGGACCATAGGATAATAAAGGAACTGCTTTACCAAATGCATTTGCTATCAGACTTCCTAAGACAACTCCAGTGACTAATAATAGAATTAACAACCATGGATTTCTGTACCTACTCATACTATTAATCTTCCCCCTTATTCAAAGTATTATATCCCTATCATTTGTTTTAAGTGTAACTTTGTCTTGCTAATTGTGAAATTTGCTGTGAGACCTATAAAAATCCCCGTAAAAACACTCATTAGCATCAAGAATGGTAGATAGGTAAACATCCTTGCATTGTGAATGATTAAGCTAGCCACCGTTAGCTGTGCGACATTATGTCCTAGAGCTCCGAATACACTAACTCCGATAAGGCTAAAATACTTTTTAAAAAACTTATATACCAGAAACATTAACAGAGTACTCATGATTGCTCCTGACATACTATACATCATAGAACTTACCGCTCCTGAGGCCAATCCTCCAATAAAACATCTTAGAAGGTTGACTCCTAGGGCATATTTAAAACCAAATAGTACTAGGGTAATAAGACCAATAATATTTGCTAGACCTAGCTTGGCTCCCGGTGCAACTCCTATAAATGGATTCGGTATAAAGGACTCAATAATATGAAGGGCTAACCCAAGGGAAGTTAACATGGCTAATTGAGTTAGTTTCTTCGTATTCATATTGATCACTCTTTTCTATATATAAAGTTTTTGTATCATTAATTCGAATATGATATATATAATATTTTAACATAGATATTGAAGAAATATATAATCTTTATCATATTCTTAATACAAATTTCTTAGCCCTATCTATACTTCGTTAAAGTTGTTGTTTTTAAGTAGTCCTTAAAATATATTCATAATTATTAGTTAACTTCTTAACTAATCTTAGAATCATTAAAAGTGTACCACTAATAATTTCATCTTACAAGTGGTAAAACCATTCTCCTACTATCCATTTTTTTCTTAAGTACTCCTATACAAAACATGGCAAATCCCTTAATAGAAGTCCAAAGAAAAATAAACACCAACAACCTTTATGTATCAAAAAAATACGTAAAGATGCTGGTGTTTTATAGTATATAGAGTTTAAACTATAACTAAATTATATCTTTCTTTTGCTTATCTCGTCTTTCAAAGTTACCTTCTATTGCCTTGGTAGGACATTTTTCAACACATACAAAGCAATTGGTACACTTTTCATAGTTAATAAAGGCTAAGTTGTTCTCAAAATCAATGGCATCATAGGGACATGATTTAACACAGATTCTACATGCAATACACCCAACGCTACATTTTTGTCTAACAACTTTACCAGCTTCCTTATTATTACAAGTGATCACAACATCTTGAGCATAAGGAACCATATCAATTACTTTCTTTGGGCAAACTTCAATACACTTACCACAGGCAGTACATTTTTCAGGAATGATTTTCGCAATTCTTCCATCAACGATTTCGATTGCATCAAAAGGACATGCCCTTACACAAGTAGCAAGACCTAAACATCCATAGGCACAGGACTTACTACCTCCTGCCACCATAGAAGCAGCTACGCAATCTTGAATACCTTGATACTCAAATCTTTCCTTACACTTTACCGTGTCGCCGTTACAAATAACCTTAGCAACTTGACGAGCTTCCGAATCTGCTTCAACCCCCATAATCTTTCCTAAAGCTTCAGCACAGGCAGCTCCACCAACCGGACATCCTGTAACAGGTGCAGAACCCTCTAGTACTGCCTTTGCAAAGCTATCACAACCAGGAACACCACAACCTCCACAATTTGCACCTGGAAGCGCATCTCTAATCAGTGCTAGCTTAGGGTCCACTTCGACACCGAACTTCTTAGACGCATAGGCTAAACCTGCACCAAAAAGAAGTCCCATTCCTCCTAAACTAAGTACTGGATATAATACCGCTTGTAAATCCATACGATCACTCCTTTATACAAGTCCGGCGAAGCCTAAGAAGGCTAGTGACATTAAACTTGCTGTAATTAATGCAATAGGGAAACCTCTAAACACTACTGGTACATCATATAATTCTAATCTTTCTCGAATAGCAGCAAATAAAACAATTGCTAAAGAAAATCCGATTGCAGCTCCGATTGCATGGATGACTGCTTCAAATAAGTTAAACTCCATTTGAATATTGATGATTGTCAAACCTAGTACAGCACAGTTGGTTGTAATCAAAGGTAGATATACCCCTAAGGATTGATACAGGGTAGGACTAGTCTTCTCAATAACCATCTCAACAAACTGTACCAATGCAGCGATTACTAAGATAAAAGCTATCGTTTGTAGGTACTCTAAGCCAAGTGGAATCAACACTAACTTTTGAACAATATATGTCATGATGGCAGCTAATGCCATAACGAAGGTTACTGCCATTCCCATACCAAAGGCAGTTTCAACCTGCTTTGATACTCCAAGAAAGGGACAAATCCCTAAGAATCGAGATAAAACGAAGTTATTAACTAAAATCGAACTTACTAAAATCAAAAATATCGAAGTAACTGACAAATCCTACACCCCCTTATAGTTCATTTAATCCTTTAGCTGTTAATTTATTAAATAACGCCAACAGTAATCCTAAAGCTAAGAAGGCTCCAGGTGGTAAAGTCATAATTGATGCTGGCTGGAAGAAATCTCCTAATATCGTAACGCCAAATACTGTTCCTAATCCAAATAACTCTCTCACAGCACCTAAGATTGTTAAACCTAATGTAAAGCCTAATCCCATTCCAACTCCATCCACAACCGATGGGAATATCGTTTGCTTTGATGCAAAGGATTCTGCTCTAGCAAGAATAAGACAGTTTACAACAATAAGAGGAATGAATAGACCCAGTGCTTTATCTAAATCAGGCAAGTACGCCTTCATTAACATACCGATCATTGTAACAAAGGTTGCAATAACAACTACGAAAGCTGGAATTCTAATTTTACTTGGAATTAGATTCTTAATTAGAGAAATTACTGCATTTGATCCGATTAAAACTGCTGTCGTTGCTAAACCCATACCCAATGCATTTTGTGCAGAGTTTGTAACCGCCAACGTAGGACACATTCCTAGTAATTGTACAAATATTGGGTTATCAAAAATAAGCCCTTTTGTAAAAATTCTACCGATCTTCATTATTTCACCTCCGGCAATCTATCGATTTTTTAGTACATCTTCAAATAACTGAGTAGCTGCATTTACGCCATCAGTAACAGCTTCACTGGATATTGTAGCCCCAGAAATTGCTTGAATTTCTTCATCACTAGTCACGTTGTCTTTCCTAACAAGGAAAACTAGATTTGTAGCCTTATCGAGATATTGGTCAATAAAGCTAGCATCAGCAATCTTAGAACCTAATCCAGGAGTTTCAGTATGTTCTCCTACCTTTACTCCAGATATTTTACCATCAATAGTCATACCTACTAATACTTCAACAGTACCACCGTATCCTTGAGGTTTAGTCTTTACTGTATAACCCACTATTACACCATTTTTAGTTCCTTCGTAGGACTCAACGATAATCCCCTCGATTGAATCTAGCTCTACTTTATTAAAATCCTCAGCATCAGTTAACAGCGCTTGAATTGCTTCAACGTTTGCTTGTTCAGCTCTTTCTTGAATAATGACCTTAGTAAAGTCATTAGTCATTCCTAAAACAAAAGCCGCGATGGATGTGATTAATAGTAATATTAAACCTAATCTAATGATATCACGCATTTTGCTTCACCTCCCCAAAAACTCTTGGGCTAGTATACTTCTCAATTAGTGGAGAAGCAACATTCATAAGAAGAATTGAAAATCCAACACCTTCTGCATAGGCTCCGTAGAATCTAATTGCAGCTGTAATGATTCCACATCCTAAAGCAAAAATAATTTTACCCTTTTTAGTTACTGGTGAAGATGCATAGTCGGTAGCCATATAGATAGCCCCAAGCATTAATCCCCCTGAAAGAACATGGTATAACATGAAGTTCACATCAAAACCACCATAGATAAAGCTTAGCACTGCAACTGTTCCAACATAAATTAGAGGAACCCTCGGAGAAATAACACCCCTATATACTAGATAAACTCCCCCCAGAATTAGTAGTAACGCAGAAGTTTCCCCCATACTACCACCAATATTTCCAATTAAGGTATCAAATATACTGGGAGCACCTTCGGGTACTGCAGTGACTCCCTTTACATAGCTTAAAGGAGTCGCAGTAGAAACTGCATCAACACCAGGCTTGACCCATTTCGTCATAGGATCTGTCCAGGAGATCGTCAACATAATCCTCGCTGCCAAAGCAGGATTCATAAAGTTTTGTCCGATACCACCAAATAACTGCTTAACGATAATAATAGCAAAAGCTGAACCTACTATCGGAATCCACCAAGGTGCTGATGCAGGAATATTTAAAGCTAGTAATAAACCAGTTATAACTGCACTAAAGTCACCAATCGTACTCTTCTTATTTCTTATCTTTTGTATCCCCCACTCACAGGCTACAGCTGAAACTACCGCCAGAACTGTAAGAATGACTGCATTCATTCTGAAATAATAAAAAGCAGCCAATGTAGCTGGTAGTAATGCAATAACAACATCCAGCATAATCTTAGAAGTTGAATTCTTAGATAATATATGTGGAGAAGAAGATACAGTTAATTTTTCTACCATTGTTTTCGTTCCCTCCCATCAACAATTATGATTGTTTTCTCTTCTTAGCTATAATAAATCGTTTTGCAACTCTAATAGATTGTAACAACGGTATTTTTGCAGGACAAGTGAATGCACAAGAACCACACTCAATACAATCCAAGGCCCTATATTTTTCTGCATTCTCCATCATGTTGTTATAGGAGAAATTACTAATATGAAGGGGTTGTAAAAATGCAGGACAAACCTCAACACACTTACCACAGCGGATACAGGCGCTTGGATCTGGCTCCTGAGCTTCAGACTCAGTAAATACCAATACTCCAGATGAACCCTTTGTCATAGATACTTCATCAGTATACTGAGCTAGTCCCATCATCGGTCCACCCATCAGGATTTTACCTGGCTTTTCGGCATATCCTCCGCATTGTTCAACAATATCCTTCATAGAGGTACCCAGCTTAATCACTAAATTTTTAGGAGTCTTAATTCCATTACCAGCAACAGTGGTAATACGCTGAATTAATGGCATACCTGTATTGATAGCAATAGCCACTTGAGCAGCAGTAGCAACATTGTTAACGATTACACCAACATCCATAGGCAATCCACCAGAAGGTACTTCACGCTTAGTACAAGAATAAATTAGTTGCTTTTCAGCCCCTTGGGGGTACTTTGTCTGTAGCGCAACGATCTCAATATTTCCATATTGAGCTGCTGTCTTTCTCATCATTTCAATTGCATCAGGTTTATTGTTTTCGATACCAATGTAGGCTTTTTCTACACCGATGGCCCTCATCATAGCCCTCAACCCAAATAGTACATCTTCTGGCTTCTCTAACATTAAACGATGGTCAGCCGTTAAATAAGGCTCACATTCAGCACCATTCAGAATGATTGTATCAATCTTCTTATCCGATGGTGGTGATAACTTGACGTGGGTTGGGAAGGTTGCTCCCCCCATGCCAACAATACCAGCCTCTTTAATAATTGAAATAATTTCATCAGGCTTTAGATTTTCAAACTTACCTTTTGGAGCAATAGAAGGGTCTACTTCATTTTGTCCATCAGATTCAATAATTATCGAAAGCACTTCACCACCGCTTGCACTTGGCATATTAACGATGGATTTAACCTCTCCAGATACGCTGGAATGTACTGGTGCCGATACAAAACCTTTTGCTTCACCAATTTTCTGTCCCACCAATACTCGATCACCTACCTTGACTATTGCATCACAAGGTGCTCCAATATGTTGTTGTAATGGGATAGCAACAGTACTTGGTTCAATAGCCTTCTCAATTGGTAAATGCTCAGTTGACTCTTTAAATTCTGGTGGATGAATTCCACCTTTAAAGGTTAAAAAGCTCATTGTTATTTTCACCCCTTACTCAAAATGTATCAATTTGTTCAACTATAACCTATTCTACATAATAATACAAGCTCCTGTATAGACATAAAATATCATCATAAAAATACTGTATACAGTATAAGATTTTATAATTTCAGTCAATTTCATCTATACTTTGAACTCGATTTCTCCTGTAGTTACGTTATATACAAAGTCGTGAAAACGTTTTGATGACTTTGCGTAAAAATAGAAACTATGTAGGTTATGATTAAATACATAATTTCCTATGTACAACAAAAGGCATAAACTTAGAAAAAACCTATTCTAATTTCATACCCCTTATAAATATGAATGACTCTTAGCAGAGAATCATTCAATATTATTCAATTACTATATTATTATAAAATTTATTTTTCCACAAGGTCTTTTAAGCCTTCTTCAATATGTCCTTTAATCCAGTTAATCACCTCAAGATTAGTAATTGGTAGGTCTACAAGTATTTTTTTCACCTCAACAGTACTAAAAAAAAATTTGTTTTCTTCCCATGTATGGGTATAAATCCAATCCACTTCTTCCCCCACCAGTAGTAGAGAAACTATCGTATCCGCCATATTTCCCAAAGGCACTCGATCGATATGGCTATGTTGAAAGGTGGCTTCCAGCCAAGTACCTTCACCTTTTATAGAGTCAATCTCAAAGTTACCTCCACATTCCTCCGCTGCCGCCTTAAAAAAAGGCAATCCTAATCCTACCCTTCTTGTGGTTCTAGAGGTGGTAAAAGGGTCAAATACCTTTTCTAAAAAATCCTTGTCCATTCCCTTACCATTGTCTTTAATCCTGATAATCAATTGATCTTCCTTTATCTTTTCAATAATAGATATTTCAATTACAGAAGCCTCTGCCCTTACAGAATTTTCTGCTACATCTAGTATATGCAATGATAATTCCTTCACATTATGTCACTCCCTAGTTAATCATGATACTTGTTCAAAACTTCACATTTTTGAAAGGGCTTTTATAACACCTTTGACAGATAACTCATCTACTTCTAAAAAGAATTCTCTTTCCAATAGGTTTCCCAAGTTATGGGCGTCTGAATTGCGAATTTTTATAAATTTATTCAAATATGAATGTTTATGTTCAAGAGCAGAGTAATCGCATGACTCAGTAATTTCCACTGTATTGAATCCAAATTCAGGTGGAATAAAACCAAGATTGGTAAGAATACTAAATCCTCTACGATTAATATGGGCAGGAAAAACAATGCCCTTAGCGCTTCGAATTTCCCTTACAGTATCCTCTATATTTAAGCTAATCGCATTGATTAATAAATGTTCATATTCACCTATTATCTCGTCCATTTCATTATATAAGCACTGGCTCCCAAATACCTTTTTATTGTTAGGAATTTTAGGTAGATGTTGATCTAATACTTCTTGAAATAGCAATGCGCCTTCAAGGTCTTCAAACAGTCCCACCAAGTGAACCTCTTCCTTTGTAGTCACCTCTACCCCTGGAATCAAAATTAAGCCATTCTCCTCAGCGACCTTTGTGAAGGCTTTAAGATTTTTAACTGAGTTATGATCAGTAATTGCTATGGCATCTAACCCCTTTAGCTTTGCCATCCCCACTATATTGTTAGGTGTCATATCATCTTCACTACAGGGAGAAAGTCCACTATGGATATGTAGATCTACCGCAATTTTCATTGGTTACCATCACTGTCCAATTTGCCAAACTGTAGGGCTAATTCATAGGCACTCAAGGGGCTCCTTAGTAAAGGGATATTTTCAATGTTAGCTTTTTCAATAGTCGCTTCATCAATTTCCGCCTTCTCTGGAATGATGATACAGGAAGCTTCGCCTAAAAGGGCTACAGCAATTACATTGACATGGGTTTGTATTGTAATCCAACAATTTCCATTTCTGATATTAGCCATTACCCAGCTAAGTAGATCTCCTACATACATTCCCTTTACTTCCTTCTCTAAGCCGTCAGCTCCTGCAACTACTTCCAATTGTAGTTTTTCAACCAAAGTATTTACTCGTAACATACTCATCCTCCTAGTAGTAACGTTATTTCTTAAAACTTCTATTAATAATTTTTGATTTATTCATCATTTAGTTATTTTTTATCATTCCAAGTAATTATGCATGTCTAAATATTAAATACAATTATTAGTTCAGTAGGGTTTCCCAGAGAAGATGTGATACTAAACTCATCAGCACATCGTTTCATGTTTGGTAGCCCCATACCAGCTCCAAAACCCATTTCTCGAACTTCTTCTGGTGCTGTAGAGTAACCTTCCTTCATGGCCATGTCAATATCAGCTATTCCTGGACCTCGGTCAAGGGCGGTTATTTGAATTTTTTCTGGTATAACCTGTAGGATGATATTTCCACCATCCGAGTGAATTACTATATTCATTTCTGCTTCATAGGTGGCAACAGCAACCCTTCGGATTAAATCGGCAGATATCCCCAATTGTCTTAGGACTTTTTTTATACTACTGGATGCCGTCCCAGCTTTAGCAAAATCATTTTTTCCAATTTCATAACTTAATTTAATGGTCATCACCCCTTCACTGGTAATTCATTGGTTATTCGGAGCTAATCTTTGCACCTATTAGTCCACTTTTATATAGAATTCCACAGCTTGTATAAAGAATATTCTTAGTGCCAAGAATAACAATCCCGTTTTCTTTTGCGAGATTTAGTGTCTCTTCATCAGGTACTTTACCACGAACAAACACAATTGCATTAATGTCCATCATTTCAGCAGTTCTTATTACATGGGGATTGACCAAGCCAGTTACAAGCAGAGTCTTATTTTCATTAAATGCTAGAACATCACTCATTAAATCACAGGCAAATACAGTATTAACCTCTCCGTCCATTGCCTCTTCTCCGCATAGAATCTCAGCATCAAGGAGTCGTTGTACTTCTCTTAAATTCATATGATCCCTCCATATTCCTTTATCATTTGATTAATTCCACTACTCTAAATAGACTGTCTAAATATAAGCTGTGAATCTGATGTAGATTATCAACATGGCCTGCACTAATTATTTCAATAGAACGATTGATGTTATTGTTTTGATAAGCTATCATTTTTTCCATTACAGCTTCTTTAACTGGAAAACTTTGGGGTAAATCTATTCCCCTTAGATTTTCGTCTAATTCTACCAGAACTTCTTGTTGTTTTTTTAACAATTCTATATAAGTACCTAATTCTCCTTCTTTTTCATAAAAATTATACCATTCTTCTCCCTGCAGTTCCATCAGTTCTATAATTTTATTTATATCTTCAACAATTTTACTATATACCTCCACATCATCCCCCTCAGGGTACTCAATTACTTGTATTGAAGGATGTACTTCATTGATATAAGCGTCTGGATAAAAGCTTCTAATATACTGTAGTTCTTGTTCTACCTGTGATCTTTTAGTCCCTCCCACTACGTATACCTTAAAACTACTATCTTCTTTATAAATTAAATTAGACAGCTTTCTTTCGTTAAGCTCTTGTATTAAACCCTCTACCCTCTTGTTATCACTCAAACTAGCTATTTGGATAGTATAGATTGATAGAGGCTTGACTTCCTTTTCAATTAATCTAGAATCTTCCTCCTGACCTTGACTACCTGATTCTTTAGGTGCTTTATCTTCAGCTATAGGTTTTTCTTCATCACCCTTTTCTTTATTGGTATTATTGGTGTTGTGAGTGTTTTCACTATTATTTCCCCTATTACCTTCATCAACCACAAAATTATAATCCGAATTTAAGGCTGGTGATACCCATAATTCTGTAATCCTTAATCCTATATATATAGCTATTATCGGTAATATCATACAAAATAAAGCTACTAAAATCATTGTTCCTCGTCTTTTTTTTCTTTTTAGCATCATTCTATTTCTTTTCATGCTTTCCCCTCCATTCGTTATTCTCACTACAGACCTTATCTTGAATATACTTGTCTATTATATATATAATGAAAGTATTAAAAATTATTCCTGTATTGCTTATAATATATAAAAATCCACTTTTCAAGTGGATCTAGCTACTGAAAATCCCTATTTCCTCATCAACTCTAAAAAAACAGCACCTTACGTATTTCTACGTTAAGGACGCTGTTTTTTCTTGTTCCTGGCATTTAAAGGTTTTTGATCATTAGCTTACAGGCTATCAAAAAACCTAATTTAATTTTTAAAATCTAACAGCCTTAAGGAATCTTGTACTATAATAACCCTCTGATAAAGTAGATATCATAACCTTAGCCCTTGCTGAAGAGGCATGTACAAAATCACCATTGCCAATGTATATACCTACATGGGTTATTGTTCTTCCCATTCTAGAGTCTGTATTGAAGAATACTAAATCTCCTAGTTGTAAATTAGCTCTGCTTACATCTGTACCAACAGTACCTTGATCTCTAGATGTTCTTGGTAAGTTAATACCTTTATCCTTCAGGTATTCTCCATAATATGTATCTAGGATATAATATGTAAATCCTGAGCAATCAAAAGTGTTAGGTCCTGTTGCACCCCAAACATATTTCTTGCCTATATATTTTGATGTTATTTCTGACATGTTGGAAAATACGCTAGTTCTTTCACCAGATCTACTGATTGGTCTAGCAACGTTAATTTGCAGCTCTATAAACTCTTCCTTCATCCAGCCTTCAACAAAATTATCCGTTACTACTTGATACCATCCATTTTGGAAATGTTTAATATATAGAACATCATTTTCTTTAAAGCTAGCTAGTTTCTTAGCATTCTCTACACCATATTCCATTAAGGGGGCATCACCTTTTAAAATTACACCTGAAGGGAGGTTCGGCATTACTTTTACGAAATCCCTATGTATCCATGCTGTTTTATTGACCTGAAGCTTTATCTGAAGCCAATCCCCTTGGCCCTTTATCACAATTACTTCTGTACCTTCTATGAGCTTAGTGACAATTGCACTATCGGTGGATGCCTCACTTCTAACATTCAATACACTAGCAGTAATGATCCCCTTCTTTATTTCTTCCTTATTGTCTACTGATAAAAGGTCGCTATACATCCATCCTTCAATCGTTTCAGTGGAATCCTTAACCCTATACCATTTATCCTTAGCTTCTAGAATAGTTACCCTTGTTCCTATGGGTAGGCTATTCACCACATCACCATTAAAATCATTAGTCTTTCTAACGATTCCCTGAGATGCAAGTACTGTTCCTTGCGTTTCAGCAGCTGAAGCAAAGACCGTTGACAAAAGAATCATCACCATAAGCATAAAGTAAAATTTAAAATTTTTCCTTAGTTTTAATTCCATACGCCACCACCTGTTCAATTATTTTTATAATTATATTATTCTATTAAATTCCGCCTTTTCCTTCTTCTTCTTTCTAATTTTTATTAATAAATATCATAAAATATACACTAAGTTCTTTTGCCTTACATACTAGTAAAGAATATTAGGAAGATAGAGATCAACAACTTTAATATTTTTGATTCCAGTATCTTCTATATTATTTACAGTTTTTCTATTAATATTAGCCCCCATATCATTTTTGCAACAATAGGATTCATTAAATACAAGTATCTACTCTAATCTCCAGTACTTTACCAGTCAAGGCCACCATACTACATTACTTCTATAAAGATTTAAGTCAAAATAAATAAAACACCACAGGTTATGTAGTGTTTTATCAGTACCTTTTATTATCACTGTTTAAATCTGTTAAAGCTAAAAATGCTTGATAGATATTCTCTTAGATCTTTATTCTACTTATAGATTTGCTTCAATTTATCTAGCACAACTCTAGCATATTCTTTAGCCCCAAATAAAGACATATCCCTGTAGTTACCGCATTGAATAGGATTTAAAGCAGGCACTTCCTCTGCATCAATTACCTTTTGTAGCGTCTTCATGAGGGCTTGAGCCACATCCTCTTCTGTAGATTCCCCCACCTTAATTAAATAAAAACCTGTTCTACAACCCATGGGAGAGATATCAACAATATCTTCTAATTCCTCTCTAAAGAAACCAGCCATCAAATGCTCAATAGCATGAATGGCTCCTGTCGGCATTGCTTCTACGTTTGGTTGAGTAAAACGCAGGTCAAACTTTGTAATGACATCACCCTTAGGAGTGTTGATATGTCCACATTTCCTAACAAAAGGTGCTGTCACCTTTGTATGGTCCATTGTAAAACTCTCTACTATGATTTTCATTTAAATACCTCCTATTTTTCAATAAAATCATGTCAGCTGACCTTCTTATTTATACATCAACTATGTGTATAGTCTATAGTATTTATTCGTTTTTAATGTTAGTCTTTTCGATAGTGCTTTGCTTCATAATGAGTATTTCTTTCATTACATGATAAAATCCTGCAATTTACTAAAATTTATCTTTCATACTAGTATTTATTTCCTTTTCCATTAAGCCTATCAAACACTCCAAACTTTCTAAACCCAATAACTCCCAACAACACATTAACACCAAAGAAATAAGAAGCAATCTTCACCGCTGTATCGTTAAAGAAACCTTCTGGTAGCATTTGAATCATCAACTCATCTGCCTCCAGCATCCAAAGGTCATTATCAAAGAAAATTAAATGGAAGTAGGTAAAGTATTTATAGAAATCCATTAGCATGAGAATGTATAACAATAACATTAGTAAAATATTTACTATCCCTACGTAAAACATTGCCTTCGTAAAGTTTTCCTTCCATTTTCCATCCCTCATCCTCAAATAAATCAGCAACCCGATGACCACAACAAATCCAATATTTCTTATTCGTCCTCCTGCAATGAATAATTCCTTTACATCGATCATATGGAGTACAGCCCGCTCTCCAAATGCCGCTTCTTCATTGCCATCTACTATCATAGTCGTATCCAGCAACTCTCTATCATCCTTTAGATATTTTAATACATCCCCCATGACCACTCTTAGCTCCTCAAGTTCCAGTCCCGTAGCCTTAGGTATATCGTATTTAATAAACATAGCTTCATAATGGGCTTCATTAAAAGCTACTATTTCAACTGCTTTAAAAAGAAAAATAATAGAAATAAAAATACCAAGTAATATATAGGCTAATTTATGCTTCTTCATTTATTCATCCCCTTTTTTCTATACTTCTATCTACATTATTTCTTGATTTCATACTTTTCCATTAGATAACTCAAAGTATGCCTACTAATCCCCAGTAGTTGATGGGGTTTTATTTAATTTATATATTAGTAGTAATATTACAATAGATGCATAAGATGGGCATCCTTTTTCTCCTTAATTGTAGCATATCCTACAACTTTATCCTACACAAACGATGATTTTCACTGTTGTTTGCCTCTTCTATTGATTTTAATAATACTTAAAAAAAACAGCTCCAAAGGTTCCTCCCCTGGGGCTGAATATGTTCTATCAAAATTTTTCTTAGTGTAATCTATTTTAATCTTGATTGATTATTTTCCCTTCGATAAATCTGAGTATCTCCTGTCTATCTTCATCGGTAAACTCAAAACCATGAACATTCATACCCTGGTCTACCAATTCAATGTGATCCAGCTTTAAATCACCATGTTTTTGATACACTGCCCATACTTTAGGGTCTGTCACTTCCCACCTAGAGGCCACCTCTTCGTCTAAATCTACACTCAAGATAATATCCATTAGTCCATCTTCATTGTTCAACTCACTAATCTCAGCAACATCTTTAATCTTCATCCCTCTAGCTCCTTTCATGATCCTACTATCTATAATTTGAGCCTAAAGGGTAAAAAATATGATATTACTTGTAATTAAATTTCTTTAAACCGATCACCTTTAAGCTCTTTTAGTATTTTTGCAGTATACATGGCGTCATTGAGGGCTTGATGAAAGGTACTATTTATCTCTATTTCTAAAGTCTCAAGTGCATTTTTAAGACCGATTTGTTGTCCTTTGGGAAGATTTAAGGCATTCATACACTTCCGCTGAATATCTAAATATTTATCAAACCAATCGGTATTGATCTTATGGAAACTGCAGTTACGCTTTAACTCATTTATATCATCTCTGCCCCAAGAACATAGGATAAAATCCCCATCACCAATCCACTCCTTGAAGGAATCAATAGCTTCTTCAAAGGGAACTCCCATCATTAAATCTTCATTAGTTATTAAAGTTTTTTGTTTAACCTTTGGATGGATTTTGGTATAGAGTTGTGGCTTTACATACTGCTTGAAGGTATCTTCTACCTCAACCTTGAGATTTGTTTTTACAGCCCCTATTTCTATAATTTCCTGTGGACATTGGGGATTTGTATCACCCCTCATGAGCTGTTTAGTTCTTCTATTAATTTTAAAAGCTGAATTAAATTCTAAATCAAATATTATGTACTTCATACGTCACCTACTATATTCATTTTTTATTGCTATCTTTTTTCTCTCATTTAAGGATCTATAATATATTTTACTACATTTTAGCCGGTCTTATTCTTGATTCCTCACATAGAAACACCCCCCCATAGAATTTTCGTTAGAAACCCTATAAGAAGGTGTACATTTTGTACCCATTTAATTATTATAGCACTAAATTTATTGGCAAATCAAGGCAAGTTAATAAAGTACTTCACTGACCACTTCAGTAAAAAGGCGATCTTGAACTACAAGACCACCTTAACTCATTAGTATGTTATATACATTAGATAAATAGGTTAAGACCAGCGTCTTCTGCTTCTCCTAAATAAGTTGCAACTCCACCAATATCTACACCATCTATCAACTCTTCTTCTTTTATTCCCATGATATCCATTGACATTGCACAAGCCATTAATTTTACACCAACCTTTGAAGCATTTGCCATTAGGACTTCTAGAGAATCAACATTTTTTTGCTGCATTACATAGTTGATCATCTTTGGACCCATACCCGCCATGTTCATCTTAGAAATAGGAAGCTTCTTTGGTCCTTTTGGCATCATCCAGCCAAACATTCTTTCAACAGCACTCTTTTCAACCTTAGGGTGATGATCTTTTCTTAATACATTTAATCCCCAGAAGGTGAAGAATAACGTTACCTTTTTACCCATAGCAGCAGCACCAGAAGCGATGATGAAGGATGCGATGGCCTTATCTAAGTCTCCACTAAATACAACGATTGTTGCATTTTCCTTGTCTTCTTTAATAACCATAGGTTGTTGCTGGCTACTTACTAAAGCATTTTTTTTATCTTCAGCTAGCATACCTGCTGCCCCTTTTTGAATTAAACACTTGAAGGCTTTACCGTCAAAGGTACTTTGAATTAAGGAGTTACCTGTTTTAGCACACCATGCTTGAATGTCTTTAGAGAAACCAGGATCAGTTGCAGTTACCTCTAAAATTTCTCCATCATTCATTAATTGCATTGCTTGGAATACCTGCATGATTGGACCTGGACACTGTAATCCACAAGCATTGATTTTTACGTGGGATTTAACTACTTCTGGGTCACAGTTCTTTCTTGCTGTACCGTCATCATCAATCTCTATAATACATTCAGTATCATTTACATTAGGTCTAAATACTGCTCCATAGGTCTTGTAACCACCATCAAGGTTCTTCACCTTGTATCCTGCTTGAGTTAAGATTCTAGCCGCTAAATATCCTCTGATTCCTACCTGACAGTATACATAGATTGTTTCCTTTTTTGGTAGCTCACTTAAACGGTTGCGAAGCTGACCTAAAGGAATATTAATCGTATTTTCAATGAATCCTAATTCTCTTTCGATTTCTTCTCTTACGTCTACAAGGACAGCCTTATTATCTTGCAAAGCCTTTACTTCATGCCATTGGAAGGTTTCCACAAGACCATGCTTCATATTTTCAGCCACAAAACCCAGCATATTTACTGGATCCTTAGCAGACGAGAATGGAGGTGCATAGGTTAATTCTAAATCCTTAAGATCAGTTGCCTTAAGTCCTGCCTTAATAGCAGTTGCAATGACATCTATACGTTTTTCTACTCCATCGTAACCCACAGCTTGAGCCCCTAAAATCTTATCTGTCTTAGGATCAAATAACATCTTCATTGAGATTGGGAAAGCTCCAGGGTAGTATCCAGCATGGGAACCTGGATGAATATGAATTACCTCGTATTTTAAGTTTTGTTTCTTTGCAATTTTTTCGTTGTTTCCTACAGAAGCAACTGTCATATCAAATACTTTGGCTACAGCACTTCCCATAGTACCTACATACTTTTCTTTTTTACCTACAAGATTGTTAGCAACTATTCTCCCCTGCTTGTTTGCTGGTCCTGCTAAAGGAATGATTGCATCCTGACCATTGATATAGTCTTTTACTTGGATAGCATCCCCTAAAGCATAGATACTTGGGTCAGAAGTTTCAAGGTATTCATTTACTTTGATGGCTCCTCCAACTCCTAGTTCTAAGTTGGCATCCTTTGCTAGTTGATTTTCTGGACGAACACCAATAGAGAAAATGATTAGGTCTGTATTGATTTTCTTACCACTTTGAAGAATAATTTCTTTACCATCTTTTTCAAAGGACTTAACTCCATCTTCTAAAATTAGTTGAACACCTTTGTCTTCGATATGATTATGAAGAATAGATGCCATTTCGTAGTCAATTGGTCCCATGATTTGGTCTGCCATCTCAACTAAAGATACCTTTAGACCTCTGTGGACTAAGTTTTCTGCCATTTCAACCCCGATGAATCCACCACCGATAACAGCTGCTGTTTTTGGCTTCTTGTTATCCACAAAAGATTTGATCGCGTCTGTATCTGGAATATTTCTTAATGTAAACAGGTTTTTACATTCTTTAATTCCTGGGATTGGAGGCATAATTGGACTAGCCCCTGGAGAAAGCACTACATAATCATAGCTTTCTTCGTAGGTTCTGTTATTTTTAAGATCTTTAACTTGAAGTACCTTCTTCTCTCTGTCAATCTTAGTTACTTCGTTGAATACTCTTATATCAATATTGAACTTTGCAGACATACCCTCTGGTGTTTGAACTAATAGGGCATCTCTTTGTTGGATTACCTCACCAATATAGTATGGAAGCCCACAGTTTGCAAAGGAAATGTGCTCTCCTCTTTCAAACATAATAATTTCAGCGTTTTCATCTAATCTTCTCAAACGAGCAGCTGTAGATGCTCCACCAGCAACGCCACCAACGATTAAAATCTTTTTCTTCTTCATTTTATTAATTTCCCCCTTCTAAATAGTAGCTATCATTTCAACTTATTATTAAATTTATATATTCAAATAATCAAATATAAGTTCTTAAAAAAACTTCTATTTAGGACTTAGCTAAATAGAAATTTTAAACATTCTCCACAGGAAAAAGCACCTCGACAATTTTTTGGACTCTTTCATTTGTTACACTGTAATGAATTTCTAGGCCCTTTCGATCACCAACAATAATCCCAGCACTCTTCAGCTTAGTTAAGTGTTGTGATATAGTGGATTGTGGAATATCAAGACACTCCTGCATATGGGATACATTACATCCTGACTTTTGCAGCAATCCCCTTACAATACATAAACGAATGGGATGACCTAGCGCTTTTAGCATTTCACTATAGTCCTCATAAAGCTCTTTTTGTTTTGTAATATCCAATCAGAACACCTCTTTTATTAATATATTCTAATATTACGATATAGTTTTATCTTTGTCAAGGTAGATTGTTAAATTTATGCATAAAGTAATTTGCTTTTTTGCTATGATTGATTAGTCCACTTTAAATTTTCCTGTCCTAAGAAAAGAATCAATCAATTCAGCCGTAACCGGTTGATAATGAATGTCCTTATGCCCATAGGGCAGCAGGATAAAATCCTTTAATCCCTCAATCTTTACAGACTTCACTGTAACCCTACCATCATTTTCTTCCCTTAACAAATTCCCAAAAAACAGATTGTTATTATTGCCTGCAATAGCAGCTATATCAATATCATTGCACTCATCACCTAAACCAAGACGTTTCAACTCGCAACTTTGTATAGATTTCAAGGTTTTATATTTCTTAAAGGCTATTCTAAAAATTCTCCCTACAAGATTAGCAAAATCACTCCCCCTATTGGGTGTTGCAACTAAAATACATTTATCAATGTATTTTCTATGGGAGGTGAAGGATAATAGGTGTCGGATCACCAATCCCCCTGTACTGTGCCCCACCAGATTAAGCTTTTCCCCTTCCTTTAAATCCTTTATCAAGTCGGAAAGCATCTCCTCTAAAAGCATAGTCCCATGCTCTAATTTATGATAAGTCAGGGGTAAGTCTAGTATTATACATCCATGTCCTAGTTTTTCTAGGTTGTCTTTTAAGACCTTCATATCACTGGAAGTTTTGTTGTAGCCATGTATTAATATGTTCTTATGTTTCATTGACAAACCCTTCCTCAAAGATTATTTCCTTAAATATGCTAAGGATGTATCGAAAATAAAGATAAAACCTATACTCAAAATAATTCTTATCCCTTGGATATAAAAGTTTCTATCATTTCAAGAATATAATATTTATTGCTTAGAAGCAAGCTGTACAAAAAATAGCTTAGGGGTAATGCTAGAATTCTATACCACTTTAGTAAAACTATCAAATATAGTATTTAAAGTTACTAAATGTATAAAGAAGACCACATTCTGCTCTCGAGGGTAATCAATTATTTTAATCTTTTATCAAGGGTATTGTAACCCTTTTGAATATAATGTAAAAATTGATATGAAATACTTAGGATTTTCCAAAATATCTTTATTAGGGAATTTTTTAAAAAAGAACAATCTAATTGATGTAAAATCAAATTATATTCTGGGAAATATGAGTCATAAAGTCGAAAAAGGCTCCATTTACTTTAGGAGCCTTTTAGTATACTTTATTCGATCAAAGTTTGAATTGTTCTACCTGATTTTTAAGCTGAACAGCTATTTGAGCTAGTTCTTCACTAGATCTAGCAATTTCCTCCATTGTGGCTGTTTGCTCTTCTACTGATGCAGATGCTTCTTCAGTACCTGCTGCATTTTCTTCTGATATAGCAGATAAATTCTCTATTACCTTAATAATATCTTCTTTTTTATATGTCATATCTTCACTTGATAAATTAACATTATTTATGTCTATCTTAATTTCATCAATGGCTTGTGCTATACCATCAAATTTACTATTGGTTTTATCAACACTTTCATATTGTGAAGAAACAATACTTGCAACTTCTTCCATAGTTTTTACAGCGCCTGAGGTTTTATCTGCTAATTCATTGATGATAGAGCTTATCTCTTCAGTAAACTTGTTTGATTGTTCTGCAAGTTTTCTTATTTCCTCTGCTACAACTGCAAACCCTCTTCCCTGTTCACCAGCTCTGGCTGCTTCAATAGCTGCATTAAGGGCTAACAAATTTGTTTGTTCAGCTATACTTTTTATCATTTCACTTGCACTGGTAATCTTTGCTGCACTATCATTTGTATTGATGATAACTTCCCGTATTTGATTCGTTGATTTAATATTGATATTAGTCTTTTCAACAAGGTCTTTTAAGATATCAAATCCCTCATCTTTAAGCTTATTTACTTTTTCTGTTGAAATATTTAAGCGTTTTATATACTCTTTATTTTCAATTATTATGTTTCCAAGCTCTGAAATGGATAAAGCCCCTTGTTCAGTATCTTTAGCTTGCTCATTTGCTCCTTTAGCAATTTCTTCTATAGTTCTTGCAATTTCATCAGCAGCCGTTGCTGACTGTTGACTCATTGCAGTTAATTCTTCAGAGGATGCAGCTACCTGTTGAGATTTATCTACAACATTTTCGATTATATTTCTTACAGAGTGTTGCATTGTATTTACTGCTTGAGATATTTCTCCTAATTCATCATTCCTACTTAATAATTTTAGATCTAAATCCTTACTAAAATCACCATCAGCCATAAAATTCATTTGTTTCTTTAATACATTAATTATTTTTATCGCATTATTTGATATATTAATTAATATTAATCCTAGAATTACAAATATCAAAACTCCTGTAATTAAAACTATTGCAAGATTTTTATTTATCGCTGATTTTACGTCATCCATCGAAAAACCTATAGCCACTGCTCCAATATGTTCACCATCTATTATCAACGGATACAAAACATCATAAACTGTAACTTTTTCTTTTCCATAATACCACTCCTGTGAATACGGCTCACCTTGAATAGCTGCCAACTTACTCCCCTCATCATCAAAAACGACACCAATTTCATTTTGGTCACTATGGGCAAATGTTTTTAAATCTTTGTCCATCAATAACGCATATTCGATTTTTTCCCCTGAAGCTAAATCTTCAATAAGTCTTTGATAGCTAAAGTTTTCTGTTAAATCATGGACTTTATTTGCTAGCACTCCTATTTGTACAAAAAATCCATCATTACTTTTAAAGTATCCATATTTAAGAAAGTCTTTAGACTCAGTATCTTGTCTTATATCTTCAAGAAATTCATTGCTATTACCTATCATAAAGTCATGAACAGGATGCCCCTGTGGTGCAGTCCAACCTATATAACCATCAATATTTGAGTAAATAATTTCTCCTTGAGGACTATACCAGTTTATCTGCTCAACATCAGAATCATTGGCTAAATCTTTTATCAGTTCATTGTTCAGATTACCTTTAATTCTCATTACGTTATTATTAGTTATCCTAAGTTTATCGTCTAAGGTTCTATTCACTGTTTTTAAAGCCTTTGAATTGTCTTCCAACTTCTCAATAAAACTTTGTGACATAAAAAAGCCATTTTGCTTCATCTCATGCAGCAAACTTTGTCTTGTAAAATAGGATGACACCGCTCCCAAACAGGTAATACCAATTAAAACAACTATTAATGGTATATAGAGTAGCTCCTTCCTTATCGAACCCTTTCTTTTTCTTCTTACTTTCTTTAAATTAGTCATTTTAATTCTCCTATACGTCTTATTTTTTCTTTTGAGTTTACTTACACTAGATTAAACACAAACATTTTATTGAGGAAAATGCATAACAGCTTAGATAAAAAATCTATTTTTATGCAAACTAAAAACTCCTCCCACATTGAGAAATAAATGTTTTGCCTTTTAACATAATATGAAATAAGATTGTTACAACCTTCCATACTTAACTAGATGAAACTAAAATGACCGCTGTGTGACAGGCTCTTAACAAAGTAATCTGCTACAAAATCATAGATTTTCACCATCTTCTATTAAACAATGTAGCTTTTTATTTTGCAGAAATATAACTCTAAGAAAAATTATGTAATATTATCATTTATCATATCCTTTGACTTTTAATCTACTCTCTTAATTTTTATAAATTAATATTTACAAGTTATTATATCATATTATGCAAAATGTGGCGATTTTTTTTGAATATTATGTTGAATTTTTAGCTAATCTATGGCCAGTTAGAATTGATATGCATTTTCATTTCATTCCAGCAATTTTCTACATTATTCAACTCCCGACATACTGTCTCCTACGCTACCCTTGCCAAACTTCTGTTTTATATCCTCTTGCTATTATGCATTATAATCGAAAAAAATCTATTTTTATGACTTTTGTCAGTTTTTCAACTCACCCTTACAACTTTCAACAATTGGATTCCTATCAATAAAAAAACACCCCTTCCCATAAGTGTTTAACGATAAACATTTATGAAAAAAGGTGTGCAATTTGTATAACTTAGTTAAAGGAATAAAAGTTGGATGTATGCCATTATTCACTGTATTTTTCGGCACTAAACAACCCTGCAACGCAGTATTTCCAACCTATTCTTCTTCATTCCAGTTATGATGAACCTCTTGCACATCATCATTATCCTCTAGCATATCAATCAGCTTTTTCATCTTCTTAATATCTTCCCCTTGAAGAGTTGCCTCTGTTTGAGGAATATATACTACGTCTGCACTTAAGAAAGTGTAGTTTTCCTTTAGTAAAGCATCTTTAACTACCGAAAAATCTTCTGGAGTCGTGATTACTTGATACACTTCCTCTTCACTTGTAAAGTCCTCAGCTCCTGCTTCTAAAGCAGCCATCATAAGGGTATCTTCATCAATGGAGTCATCTTTTTCAATTAGCATTTGTCCCTTACGATCGAACATAAAGGACACACAACCAGAAGTCCCTAGATTACCCCCGTTTTTATCAAAGGCATGTCTTACGTCACCTGCTGTACGGTTACGGTTATCTGTTAATACGTCAACAATCACAGCTACACCACTTGGTCCATAACCTTCATAGGTGATATACTCAAAGTTATCTCCCCCAAGCTCACCCGTACCCTTTTTAATCGCCCGATCAATATTATCGTTTGGCATATTAGACGCCTTAGCCTTATCGACAGCATTCTTTAGAGCTGCATTGTATTCTGGGTCTCCTCCACCTTCTCGAGCAGCAACAGTGATTAATCTTGCCATTTTAGTATAGATTTTTGCTCTTTTTTGATCCTGTTTCTCTTTACGACCAATGATATTACCAATTCGTCCCACAAAACTCACTCCTTATCATTTCATGCATTTTCTATATGTATTAAGATTCCTATAACTTTAAAAAAATACTGTTCTTAATAGCACATATATTTTAGCATAATTCCGTGAGAATTTCAATTAAACCTTATCTCCACCTTATACCTCTGGATAAGGAGGCATAACTCTCTTATGCTGAGAGACTCTATGTAATCTTTCGATGATTTCTCGATCCATTTCAGGAATCACCTTGCCATCTAAGAAGGCATCTATATAAGCATAGGTTGTACCCATTTCGATTTCATCTGTTTGACCTTCCCACAGGCCTGCTGTAGGCTGGCGATCAATGACTGATTTTGGCACCCCCATCACCTCTGCCCATTGAAATACCTCATATTTTTTTAGGGTAGCTATCGGTAAAAGATCCACACCGCCATCACCATACTTAGTATAGTATCCCGTATATACCTCAGCAGCATTATCTGTCCCAACCACTAGATAGTTAAGGTTGTTGGCAACTGCATATAATGTACTCATTCTAAGTCTTGCCCGAAGGTTAGCATCAGTATTTCTAGCCCTTTCCTCATCATAAAGACCACTTTCCTTTAGGTTTTTATTTACAAGGTCTAGAATGTCAGATTTTTCTTCACTTAAGTCCATTTGCATATATTTTAGTCCAGCTTTTTCGCATACAGCGATGCCGTCCTCGACATCCTTTGGGTTACTATTAATAGGTAGAAGAACCCCCAATGAGTTATCTGGAAAAGCCCTCTTGATCAGGTTCGCCACTACAGCCGAATCGATTCCACCAGAAATCCCTACCATCAAACCTTTTGTACCTGATTTTCTTACCTGATCCTGCAACCATTCTACTACTTGATCTATTTTCTTTTCTATTTCCATAGACAAAAAAACCAGCTCCTATCTTCTGTTTTCAAGTTATTATACCATATTTAACTAATATTTGCTTTGATTTTTATTTGTATTCATAGCTCCATTTCTGTAACAAATTCATTAATCATTTTGTTTAAAGAATGACGATAAATAATAAAAAAGGGCAATGCTCAACAATCCAGACATTGCCTCTTAATTGTACTTTAGTTAGATATTAATTGTTAAAGATTAGATAGCGTTACTGATTTGAAAAAGCCATTTTCAGATTAGTCTTCAAAATTAAACAACGAAGTCGTTAAATATCTTTCCCCAGAGGATGGCATGATGGCTACAACCTTCTTACCTTTCCCTAGCTTTTTAGCAACCTCCATAGCAGCATATATTGCAGCTCCTGAAGAAATACCCACTAAAAGCCCCTCTGTAGCGGCTGATTTTCTAGCTGTCTCCATTGCAACTTCATCATCTACTTTGATTACCTCGTCAATGATATCTACATTTAGAATATCAGGAATAAATCCGGCACCAATTCCTTGAATTTTGTGGGGTCCTGGTTGCCCACCAGAAATAACTGGAGATTTCTCAGGCTCAACAGCGACTATTTTTATACTCGGATTTTTCTTCTTCAGCACTTCTCCTACTCCCGTTACAGTACCACCTGTTCCAACACCTGCAACAAATGCGTCTACATCCCCCTCCATCATCTGCCAGATTTCCTCTGCCGTAGTCATTCTGTGGATTTCAGGATTTGCTAAGTTTTCAAACTGCTGAGGCATAAAGTAATCAGCGTTTTCTTCGGTTAGTTCTCTTGCTTTATCTATAGCACCCTTCATTCCCTTCTCTCCAGGAGTTAAGATTAGTTGAGCACCATATGCCTTCAATAGCTTTCTTCTTTCAATAGACATTGTTTCAGGCATAACTAAAATCACAGGATAACCCTTTGCAGCTCCGATCATGGCAAGCCCAATACCAGTATTACCACTGGTGGGTTCAATAATCGTAGAACCTTCCTTTAAAAGACCTTTATTCTCCGCCTGTTGAATCATATTTAAAGCAATACGATCCTTAACACTTGAACCAGGATTGAAGAATTCCAATTTTACATAAATATCCGCCATATCTTCATCCACCATACGATTCAACTTTACCAGAGGTGTATTACCAATTAATTCATGAATAGAGTTTGCTTTTTTCATTATTTTCCCCTCCTATTTTTATTTCCGAGTAAATTGGTATGAATTTAAGTATATGTACATTATATGTAATGTATATGAAGTGTGTCAAGTTTTTAGTGCTGAATAGTTTTATTTTTAGATGGTTAAATTAAATTTATAAGCGATTAAGACTCCTAATAGAGGTGAATACATGAAATATACCACTAAACACAATTATATCCATTGGATTAAATTAATTGCCGTTGGCTTTGTAGCAGGGGTGATCAATGGTCTTTTTGGAGCTGGAGGAGGTACAATTATTGTCCCTGCCCTTTACTTCATTTTTGATGTATCCCAGCACAAAGCCCATGCTACAGCCATTTCCATTATTCTGCCCTTTGCATTGGTCAGTAGCTTTGTCTATTATCGAAATGGTTTTACCAATCTAGATGTCACTTGGAATGTCGCTATGGGTGGGGTAATCGGAAGCTATATCGGTTCTAAATCCTTGACCCATTTTTCCGCCAGTAAATTACGAAAAATATTTGGTGTTTTTATGATCATTGCCGCCCTAAGGATGGTGATTGGATGATTATTTTTATACTGGGATTAATCACAGGATTTATTGGAGGAATGGGAATTGGTGGTGGTACGATTCTAATTCCTGGCTTAATATTCCTCACTGAACTCCAACAACAAACCATCCAAAGTATCAACTTAATCTCCTTTATACCCGTAGCATTAGTAGCCCTATATGTTCATGTTAAAAATAAAAATATTTTGATTAAATTTACCATCCCTATCGTTATATTCGGACTATTGGGGGCTTGGTTCGGTTCTAGTATTGCCTTGAAGATTCCCTCCCATACTTTAAGGAGGTTTTTCGGAATTTTCCTATTGATCATGGGGATTTATGAATTTTTTTATAAGAGTAAAAAGAAGGAAAAGGTTTGAAGCTACAATAAAAGCCAGTAACCGAAGCGTATGTAAAAATACGTATGGGTACTGGCTTTTCATCTGCTTTTTTACTTTAATTCATCTAGGGCCACTAAAACACAGTCATAATAAACAATGTTTAGTCCTAGAGATTCAGCTTTATTAATTACAGCTTCATCAAATGTTCCGGGTTGGAACCAAACATATTTGATGCCAGCCTTATGTATATCTTCTAATGTTGCCATTGAAACCTTTGGATTCACCACCATATCTACACATTCGGGTGTTTCTGGTAGGTCTAGCAAACTCTTGTATAGCTGATCTCCCTCAAGATTTTCATGTTTTGGATTAATTCCATATACATTATAACCATGATTCTTTAGTTTGTTATAGATTTTATATCCATATTTTTCAGCATCAGGAGTTGCTCCAACTACTGCCCAGGTCTTCTTTTGAAGCATTTCTTTTTTGTTTACTTCTATTTTGTCCATCCCCACACCTCCTCTCAAAAATTTATATTCTCTATATACCCTATATTGTTTCCTCTACAACATCAGTTTACCATTTATTTCTGTTAAATATTCTACTTCACCTTCGATAATCTGACATCTGCTATTGGTCCATTCCACCACCAATTCTTTAAAGTTCTCTACCTCTTCCTTCTTCACGTAGATTAAGAAGTTGACCGCATCTTCATAGATGGTATCCTTGATCGTAAAGCTTTTTTGAAGTATTTCGTTTTGAAGCTTTCCTAAGAGGGTATAGTCCACCTTTACTTCTAGGAGCTGATACTTTCTTTTAGTCACCATCTGTCCAGCTTCAAGACCAATTTTCGCCCCTTTTGTATATGCCCTGACTAGCCCCCCCGCCCCAAGCTTGATTCCCCCATAGTATCTTGTTACCACGACAACAACATTCCTCAGGTCTTCTTTTTTAATAACCTCCAGCACAGGCATCCCTGCTGTACCAGATGGTTCTCCGTCATCATTATATCGTTGGATTTCATTGTTGTAGCCCACTACATAGGCATGGACATTGTGGGTGGCATCCTTATGCTTCGTTTTAATTTCCTTTATAAACACTAGGGCATCTTCTTCCTTTTCGATGGGCATCGCATATCCAATAAATCTTGATTTCTCTATCATTATTTCATCTTCACCATCGTTTTTAATGGTCTTATATTCAGCTATCATCCTATCACAATCCTTTATTTACTATTTTTCCCATCATTATAACATAGGGCATCATGATAGACAAGAAGCCCAACCTCCTACGTATGTCCTAAGATAGGTGGTTGGGCTTCTTGATAAGGTATTCACTTTTGAAAAGCTTTTTAGACTACTACCTTAATTCTTTTTATTGCTTTGTACTTCTTATAGGATAGACTTACTAGTGATTTGTCTTGACTGTAGGTGATCATTGATATGGCCTTATCCACTGGATAGAATCCACCCTCCTTAAATCCTAAATCATGATTTACTTTGTAATGTTTGGAAGTCGTAGACATGATGTACCATGTTATTTCATTGCATATAGGCTGTTTTCTTGAAATAGAAAAAAATTCGTAACTTGTTCCCCCAGCACTGGCAATAATGTCTGCGTCTATACCTGCTTCAACCTTCACACGTCTCAACGCAACCTCCCAGGAGAGATCCTCATTACGAATTACACCTTTCGGTAAAACCCACTCATTTTTATCATTTTTTAAAATGAACACCTGATTCGCATAGAACACAACACCGCCTGCACAATTTCTTAACAGCATTGGACAGTCCTCCTTCCATCAATCTTAATAATACTATACACTAAAATTTGGCACTCTACAACTATTTTTCAGAATTTTTACATAATTATTCTTGACAATCACCAAATCTTCATGTCTTTCATTACTTTATTATATTCTGAGATTAGCCTTATAATTACCAAAATTTTATAATTATATTCAGCTACACATATTTTCTTTGCTATCATGGTAAAATAATACCTGTGGAAGAATGATATTTGAGCATAGATTAAATAAAGCAGGTGATTATTTTGCACGTTATTTACCATTGTGTAGGAGGTGCCCATTCCTCTGTACTGGCTACAGCAATCCACCTCAACAAGCTCCCAATGGAGAATAAACCCACTGTTGATGATATTTTAAACATTCCATATTTTGATAATATGACCATACGTGATCGTGGTAAAATCATGTTTCGGGGTACTGATGAAATGGGTAATTGTATTTATAATTTAAGCCGACAATTCGTCCCCCATCTAGCCATCCCTCTTATTGAAGATACATGGAGGTTGTTAAATGGCCATTGTGATGACTTAATGATTATATCTACTCTATCGACAGTAAATTTTCTTATGAAATTGGGAGGCTTTACTTCCCGCAGGATGAACTGGGTCAGGTTTGGACGACCCATTGTCGCTAGAGGATCATTGCAAGCCTATTTTGATGTAGTAAAGATTGTTGAAGAAACAAAAACAAAGCTCCGTCAATAAAAAACCCAGCAACTGTTTGGTAAGAACACCTTCCAATGGCTGGGTTTAATATTTTTTATCTAACTAGATTTCATTTAACTAGATCTACTATTTAATCTTTCCTGTATCTTGTCAATTGTCAGTAGATAGGCACGCTTTACGTACTCAGTCTCCTTTGGGTTGTTCAAGAGGTTTTTGAGTTTTTTCAATGTTTTTTCATCACCTACTTCACCTAAGGCCTTTGCTGCATACTGCCTTACTTGCGGCTTCATGTCTTGAAGTCCCCTATGAAGTACCTCAATATTATCCTGATGGGGTATTTTCCTTAAAGCAGAACACACCATCCTTCTGACGCCACCATGCTTATGGTTAATTTCCCTATAGATGGTAGGCAACAGTCTTATATCCTCCAGTTGACCTGAAATCCAAAGGGCAATCATTTTATCCTCAGCATTATCAATAGTGGGTACAACCTTTATTAAATATCCACTTAAATTATTTCTTTCCCTTTGATCAAGACTATTCAACATTTCTAGTCTTCTATTTTTATCCGCTGCCAGTAGATTCACAAAACTAGGAAGATATACGATTTTCTCCTGTACATCCTGATTGACCTTCTTTTCTCTTTTTAGCCTCATCTTTGACTGTAGGATGTGTTGTTGTACCTGCTCTATAGGAAGATTTCGAATTTTAGCAATCAAATCTACGCTTTTGCCCTCTTGATAAAGGAGGTAGGTAATCAAATAATCCTCCTCCCCCAAACTTCCTTTAAGATCTTCCCAGCCTAAAACGATTGGAAAACTTGAATTTTCCATTTATCTCACACACCTATTCTATTTCATAATCTATATATTTTGGATACTCTATTGCAGGTATTTTAATTTTAAAATAGATTCCTTCTTCTTGGTACTCAGAGGTAATAACAGTGGCAATTTCATGAAGTTGTGAAGCAACACTTCCTTTATTATAAGGAATTATCAACTCCGCCTCCACCATGCTTATACCTACTTCCCTTCGGATGATTTCCATTAATTCATTTAGGTTAGTTCCATTTAAAGCAGAGATCCCTATTATATTATCATCCTTAGGAATAGCATTGGCATCTTCTAGGGCATCTATTTTGTTATAGACATCAATAATTCTTTTCGTATCTACCTTTAATTCCTTTAATACAGAAAGGGTGGTTTCCTTTTGCAAATGATAGTTTTCATTTGAAGCATCAATTACATGTAGCAGTAGATCTGCATAGGTAACTTCCTCTAGGGTAGCCTTAAATGCATCCACTAAGTTGTGAGGTAGCTTACTTACAAATCCTACAGTATCGGTAAGAAGGAAATTTAAATTATCCGGATAGGCCATTTTCCTTAATGAAACCTCTAAAGTGGCAAAAAGCATGTTTTCAGCATATACTTCCCGAGCTGCTTCATACTCTTCACTATTTCTTAGTAATACATTCATTAAGGTGGACTTACCAGCATTGGTATAACCCACTAAAGCAACAATGGGCAGTTCTGATTTAAGTCTTTGGGATCTTTGTACCTCCCTTACCTTTTTAACTTCCCTTAATTCTTCCTTTATGAAGTCTATTTTTCTCTCTATATGACGACGGTCGGTCTCTAGCTTTGTTTCCCCAGGGCCTCTTGTACCGATCCCTGCCCCAAGTCTAGATAATTTTTTACCTAAGCCCGTCAATCTAGGAAGTCTATATTTTAGCTGGGCTAACTCTACCTGTAGCTTTGCCTCCTTCGTAGTGGCTCTCTGGGCGAAAATGTCTAATATTAAGGTGGTGCGGTCAATCACATCCATCTGTATAGCTTCTTCTAAATTTCTAATTTGAGAACCCGACAGTTCATCATTAAAAATAATTAAATTTGCTTCAAGACTATCGCAAAGCTGTTTAATTTCTTCTACCTTCCCCTTACCTATATAAAGGGCGGCATTTACAGCTTCTCTATTTTGCACAGTTGTGGCCAGTACTTCCACCCCTGCTGCCTGTGCCAACTCAGCCAATTCTTCCATTGAACTTTCAATATCTATTTCGTCTTTTTTTCGTGTATGATTCATCCCTACAAGGATGGCACGATTATGTATGATTTCATTTGTTTCTAATTCCATAGAAAACTCACTCCCATTCCCACAAATATTTGGTCTATCAAAACTAGAGTATACATAGTTGAGAATAATAATACACGCCTTCCTTATTTTCTCAACTCTATCCTTATCATATCTTTTTTTTTCTCAATAGACAACTGTACTACTATAAATATATTTCAAAAAACAAGAAAAATGGTTAAAATAAAAAATAACACCATTACACTCGGATAATGGTGTTACACGACGTTTTTTAGAAATTTCTATTGTCTTATTTCTCTAAATAAAATATCTTCTGGACATCTTAATACTTCACAAACCTTCTCAATATTATCGTCCTTAGGAAGTCTACCCTCATAGATCCACGCTTGAACAGTTCTTGGAGACACACCTATTCTTTCTGCTAAATCACTTACTTTAATATCATCTGCAAACATTAAACCTAACATGTAACGATTCTTTACTTCCCAGTTCTTTAGTCTTCTAAATCTCTTTTTTCTGATCCCTTTTCCAAGAACTCTTCTAGCTCTTTCAGAAGGAGTTTCTGTTTTTGTGTCTACTTTTACTTCTGTTTTTTCTGCTGTTTTCATTTCCATTCAACAAATCACCTTTCCTTTTTAATCTTATATAGTTAATAGAATTATTGACACTTTTTTTTGACTTAATCGTTTATTAGAATATTATTTATATTCACACAACGGTATAAAAATAAGTATAAATGTAAATTCCTAGTATAATTTGTAAATATGTGAACTGAACTACTCCCCTACAAATCATTATTATAATCTAATTCTTTGAATAATTCTACAATTGTTAAAATATTAACGCACTTTTTTTGTAAACTTTTAAATGTATTTTATTCATCCCTTACATATACTTAGGATCATCATATTTTCAGTTTTTAGTATTAATCTCCATCACCATTAGGCACTACGTTCATAAATTCATTTTCTGGTACATTTATATAGCTGTGAGGAACTCTACCTACTATTATTGTCTCTGCTAAAGGCACATAAGTAATCACTTCTATAGGCTTAGAACTAAAGGGGACGATTACCCTTACATTGGTGGTAATGATTAAAAAAATTCTATGTCTAGTTTGATTAATACCCGATTGTTCAAACTCTGTCCCAAAATTAACGTCCACCATTCCCAATGGAGTGACGGTTAGATTCATCTTCGGGCCATATTGGGCCAACAGCTGACTACCTATGGCATTACCCAGAGGAATCCTATCTGAAGCTGTCTTTATCTGCTTTAAGTGTTCCTGGATCGTCAGAGCAACATCGGAGGCTACCTTGTTCATATACATTGTGTTAGCTTGCATGAGGGTTATATTCCCTTCTCCATCCTCTTTTACCGAAATTAAATCTTCGTATTTTACTCCATTATCCAACACAATACTTACGGCCTGATTTACCGCTCTGGTGGTCAACTCCTGAGCCTTCAATTCTCCTATCGCCTGTACCGTAGGCATGATTTCACGATCTATAAAAACAAAAGAAGCGATGGTAATCACAACGATTAAGATTAACACTAATAATATCTTATATCTTTTTTTCTTTTTTTTACTAATTATATACAAACCCAACACCCCCTTTATATTTATTTATATGAAGAAGGTAGCATGTATGTGTATAGTTTGCTAATTATTCCCTCATACTCTAAGATAGGTAGTTTTATGATATAATATAGTCTAGTAGTAGGATTTCAATTATTTTCTTTAACAATTTACAAAGGATATGTTATAATAGTTTTGATTTTATGCTTTTCCCTAATTTTGCATTTTTGCATTATTCAGAAGGCATACTTTTCTAGATGGAGGTAAAACTTATGGCGGATAATAACCAAAATAAAAAAACAGATGAATCAAAAAAGAGAACTAAAAAAAGTAAGAATAGAGCTTTTAAAATTTTCAAGATTGTACTACTGTCAATAATCATCATTGGCTTGATAGGGACTGCTGCTGTTTCTGCTATTGTTTATGGCATCATCAAAGATGCAGAACCTATTGATCCCTCCAACATCTATGAACTATTGGAGGAAAGCTCCTTCATATTAGATGCTGATGGTCAAGTCATCGAAAAAATCCAAAGTGACAATGTTAGAATTATTGTAGATTTAAAGGATATTCCAAAACACGTACAAGATGCCTTTGTTTCCATTGAGGATGAGCGTTTTTATACCCATAATGGAATTGACTTAAGAGGAATTGGACGGGCCATTTATACTAATCTTAGAACTGGTGCTAGACATGGTGCAAGTACTATTAACCAACAATTGGCTGTTAACCTCTACCTTTCAAGAGGTGACCGTAGCTACAGTCGTAAGATTAAGGATATGTATTATGGTATCGTACTTGATAGGGAGCTTTCCAAGGATCAAATTTTAGAAGCTTATATGAATACCATTAACCTTGGTGGGGTTGCCCACGGTGTTCAAGCAGCTGCCCAAACCTATTTTTCAAAGGATGTTGGAGATCTTACTATTGCAGAAGCAGCCTTAATAGCTGGTATCACCCGATACCCCTTCCGATATTCACCTATTAAGACCCTTTACAAGGATCAAGTAGAAGAAAATCATATTATTTTAGATGATTCAGATTCAACTTATACAATTGTATTTAATGAGGTATCTCTTCAACGACAGAGGACAGTTTTAGGTGTAATGAGACGACTAAATAAGATTACTGAAGAAGAGTATCAAGCTGCTTTAGAAGAAGATATAGCCTCTAACTTAAAACCAAATCGTCTCGCTAATCAAGAAATTACCTCTTACTTTGGAGATTTGGTGAAGAGGGATGTTATGGCAGGGCTTCAAAATGAAGGCTATACAAAAGAAGAAGCACAAGCCATGTTGTATTCGGGGGGGTTAAGGATCTACAGTACAATGGATGTACGAGCTCAAAACATTCTAGAAGAAGAATTTGAAAATCCAGCTAACTTCCCAGGTTCAAAATTAGATGAAGATGGCAATTTGCAACCTCAAGCCGCAATGGTCATTGTAGACCACCATACAGGGGAAATTAAAGCCCTAGTGGGGGGTCGAGCTATGAAGGGTGAGAAAATATATAATAGAGCCCTACACCCAAGACAACCAGGGTCGGCCATCAAACCAATAGCAGTCTATACGCCTGCTGTTGATATGGGCAATACGGCTGCAACAGTATTCGATGAAGTGCCAGTTTACTTTAATACAAATAAACCAAATGAACCATGGCCAAATAACTACAACAAAAAATTTAAAGGACTAATCACCATGAGGGAAGCAATTCAATGGTCCAGTAACGTCGTTGCAGTTGAAGCCGCTAGTCGATTAGGAACTGATGACCTTAGTGCCTTCAATACCATGTTTGAATATATGAAAAAGATGGGAATTTCCACTGTTATTACTAGAGAAGACCCACTTGTGGTAAACGGCAAAAAATATACCGATGAAACCTATTCCACTGCCTTAGGGGGTATGACAAGAGGGGTTACACCTTTAGAGTTAACCAGTGCCTATGGGGTATTGGCTAACAAAGGGATTCTAATGGATTCCATCACCTATACAAAGGTATACGACCGTCAAGGAAATCTATTATTAGATAACAAACCAAATGCAAATAGAGTCTTAACACCAGATGTTGCCTATATCATGACAGATATGTTAAAAACTGTTGTCAATGCTGGTACAGGTAGAAATGCACGAATAGATTCAAATAACTCTCGTATCCCTGTTTCTGGTAAAACCGGTACAACATCCGACAAAAAAGATGCTTGGTTCGCTGGATACAGCCCCTACTATACTTCAGCCCTATGGATAGGTAATGACATTCCTCAGGAGCTTTCAGATGGTAGTGGCATGTCTGTTAGATTATGGAACAAGATTATGACAAAAATTCATCGAGACTATAGTCCAAAGAGCTTTGAAGTGCCAGACAATATTGTACGGGTAAGTGTTTGTTCGGAATCTGGAAAATTGCCTGGGCCATATTGTCACCTTGATCCTAGAGGTAGCACCATTATCTCTGAGATTTTTATTAAAGGTACAGAACCCACCGAAGAATGTGATGTTCATGTATTGGCTGACATTCATGTGCCATCGGGTAAACTAGCAACTGAACTAACTCCACCTTGGGAGATAGAGTCAAGGGTGTTTATCCAAAGACCTGTTCCTTATAACCCAGAAGAAAATAACGGTATTGTTCCAGATGATTATATCTATCAGCTTCCTACTGAATACTATGATCCTACCATTGATTGGTTGGATTCACTTCCCTTCCCTGGTAACAATAATGGTACTGCGGGAGAAGAAGATGACTCAGCAACAGATGTGATCAATCCGGAAAATCCAGATACAGAAGAAGAATCAGAGGAAAGTACCACCGAAAACGCTAGAGATATTTTAAGAAATCTCCTCAATAGAAGGAATAATCAAAACCAAGGCAATGATGGTGATAACAGTGGTAACGATGCTGAGAACAACAGTAACAACGATTAAATCATTTAATTAGATATATTATAGGCTACAGATGTAAAAATCTGTAGCCTATTTTTATAACGAATAGAAAGCTCTACATTTGATTAATATTAAAGAGAACTTTTTCGTGAATGAGTTTTATCATAAGTCATCAATTAAGAACCAGCGGTCGTGGCATATACGTAATACGCAAGAGTGCTGGTCTTTCGCAGTGACGAAGAAGATGAGGTATTTTCAACAGGTATCGTAGCCCGTTCAAAATGCCTTAGATTCAAGGAACAAGAAAGACCAGCGGTCGTGGCGTATACGTAATACGCAAGAGTGCTGATCTTTCGCAGTGACGAAGAAGTTGAGGTATTTTCAACAGGCTACTAATGGAATTCAGCACCGCTTCGTGCTATAACCTCCTGAAGCGCCCTAGTAATAATCGGTGCTCCCCTTCTGAAATCATCATGACCCTTCATTTTACCTATATCTCCTATGCCAACTATTAATGGCTTTTGATCTGCCTGTTGGATGACATCTACTGTATCTCCGTAAAGTACTTTATTGAACCCTGGATTTCCATCCTTATCTACAGCCTTATCCAATATATGTCCTTGGGCATCTACAGAAAAATCTACATGTACACCTTCTACTTCTTTTGTATTTGATGCTACTGCTATTATGCCCAACACTTCGATATCGGGATGGTTCATAATCTGTCTTAAAGCCTTTTCTCCAATACCAGTGTTGACATTTCCTTCATCATCTGTCATCACGACTACGGGATCATGTTTTGCTGTTTTTACTAAATCTACAATCTCACCTCCAGTTAGAGGTGTTGGATTCCCTCCTGACTGTGAAATACATCTACCACCAATATTAGTTACTGCCTTTTCTATTGTTCTTTGGGCACATGCATCCCCATCGGTTACTATAATTACTTTTCTCTTTTCCTGTGGGTTCATTATACTCGCTCCTAACTTTATGGTTTTGTTTTAGGACTAAATATTATAGCCATTAAATACCCAAAGGCTATTGCTGCAGTAATCCCACCAGAAGTGGCTTGGACTCCTCCTGTAAAAGCACCAATTAAGCCACTCTCCTTGACACCTTTAAAAGCCCCCTTTGCCAATGCATATCCGAAGCCGGGTAAAGGAATGGTTGCTCCACTTCCACCAAATTTCACCAAAGGCTCATACAGCCCTAGTGCCGTTAGTATGACACCAGAAGTCACAAATAGGACTAAAACATGGGAGGGAGTCAATTTGGTGCCATCCATTAAAAGCTGTCCAATAACACAGATTAATCCCCCTATGATAAAAGCATTAACATAACTCTCCATGGGCATTGCCTCCTAATTCTTTTTTTTACTCTCAATAGTGACAGCATGGGCAATTGAAGGTATTGATTCCCCCTGTTGTGCACTGGTGGGTGAAAAGAGGGCCCCAGTAGATATTAGCATAATTTTATTTAACCTATGTTCCCGCAGTAATTTAAACAAGTATCCACAAAATACCACTGCTGAACATCCACAACCACTGCCTCCTGCATGGGTATCTTGTTTTTTAGGATTAAATATCTCTATTCCACAATCTGTAAAGTTCTTAACTACCTCGTATCCCTTTGTTTTTAATAGGTCACTGGCTATATCTCTTCCATATCTCCCTAAATCTCCTGTAATGATTAAATCATAATCCTCTGGTAACATACCAGTATCATCAAAATGTCTACCTATGGTATCAGCTGCTGCTGGAGCCATGGCAGCCCCCATATTATTGGCATCAATAATGCCATAGTCTATTACCTTACCTGTTGTAATATAAGTAATAAAGGGACCTCCGTCATCATTAGCCACCAAAGCAGCACCAGCACCTGTTACAGTCCATTGGGAGGTTAAGGGCCTTTGATTACCCAACTCCAGCGGAAATCGAAACTGACGCTCTGCAGTTGAGAAGTGACTGGAGGTAGTAGCAATACAACGGTCTGCAAAACCTCCATCCACCAACATTGCTGATAAACTTAAGGATTCAGCCATGGTGGAACAAGCTCCATATAGACCTAGAAAAGGTATCTGTAAATCCCTAGCAGCAAAGCTACTGGACATCAATTGATTTAGTAGATCTCCCCCCAACATATAGTCTATATCAGGTAGCATTAAATCCTGCCGACTAACTGCCATCCTTACAGCTTCCTTTAACATTTTGCTTTCAGCCTTTTCCCAGCTATCTTCACCGAACAAATCATCCTCCAAAACTTTATCAAAGTAGTTTGACAAAGGTCCCTGTCCCTCTTTCGGTCCCACAATAGAAGCTGCTGAAACAATTGCAGGGGGATTTAATAGCTTTACCGTTTGACTACCGACTCTTTTAATTGCCATTTCACTTCCCTCCTATCTTCCAATCACATAATAGATGAGCCCTACGATCACCGATGATGTAATTCCATATACTAGTACAGGCCCTGCCAAGCTAAACATCCTCGCTGCTACACCAAATATAAAGCCCTCCCGCTTAAATTCCATAGCAGGGGATACAATAGAGTTGGCAAAACCTGTAATTGGAACAATTGAACCTGCTCCTGCTCTTTTCCCAATGAGATCATACAAACCAAGGCCAGTCAATAGGGCTCCAAGAAAAACCATAATCAAAGTGGTGATATTGGTTGCCTCTAAATGAGTTAAATTCATTCTACTCTCTATTTGGTTATGAACAAATTGCCCAAAGGTACAAATCAACCCTCCAACAAAAAATGCCCAAGTGCAGTTCTTCATATAGGTGGGTTTGGGTGATGTTTTCTCTACATACTCTTGATATTTTTTGTTTTGTGTCGATTGATTCTTTTTTGGCATTAAGTTCTCCCCTTTCACCGAATTTCGTTTAATATCATTTTCCCCTTAGTGCTTTCTAGGTTTGTTTCCATAGTTGATTGAGGAAGTTGATGGATTAACTTTCCCTCTTCTCTGTTTTCCAACAGTAATGAATTATTGGTTGGCGGCTTGTAATAATCATTTCTTTTCATAGTTACACTCCTTTAGTGGGGGATAAACCAATGTAACAACGAGCCTAATACCTTTCCAAATGCCAAGGAATAAAGTATATAGATTACAAAACCCTCTAATCTAAATCGCCTCACCAGCACTGGAATGACATTCATTACCTCTGCCAAAGCAGAAGCCAACATTCCTACAAAGGTTCCCATAAAAAACCCAACTACAATGATAAAATAAGTATTAAAATGTATGCTTACGTCTGTTAAGGAAGTAAAGGCAGCAAAGGTCGCCCCGATAACAATGATGTTTTCATATAGTACAATGTTTCTATAGGTCTTAGTTAGTTGGGCTAGACGAGGAATAATATCTAACAGGGTTAAAAGGGCCACAATTCCACTACCAACAACCACGCCATTAGCAAACCCCATCACAACAACTAATATACTTCTCATTTAGATCCCTTCTCTTTTGTCCGTATATTTTGCTCATGATCCTTTAAATAAGCATCCATATTTTGTTGGTATAAGTACATTTCCACCTCTAGAGGGCTTGGTTCGTTATTAATCCGCTTCTTAAAAACGTGATTAAAAAAAACAGACATTCCTGCTCCAATTCCTAAACTATAGGGTATTTGCAACAATAAAGGTCTGTCGATTTCCACCCCAGTGATGACTCGATAAATTGTTTTATGGGCTGTTTTCATGTCAACATCAGCATGGAAATTGATGATGGCAGTAATGGAACCTATAAACAACAGAAAACAAACAATCGCCAGCCTTAATACTTTGAACTTATCTAAGCCTTCCTCGGAATTGATAATATTCACAATGACTTCTGGGGCACCCATTGGTAGAATTAACTGTCTCGGAAATTCCTTTTTCAATAGCTGAATGATTGAAATCATAGGAATAATATAGCTATTCCCTTTTTGTCTATGATTTAACTCGAAGGGAGTCTCTTCGATTTTCTTTCTAATGCCTTCTTCAGCTTGAATCTCAATTAAATCCTTAAAAAATAAACCCTCACTATCTTCAATGGAGATTTTTTCTTTTGATTGGATATAAATTTGCCCATTGCTGTCCATTCTATTCCCCCCTCGTATTATTATTTAGATAATATTTGTTGTTCTCCTAACTGTTTCTCACCGGTTTAAGTAAAAAACTAAATCAGCCTTTTCTGGTTCTTCATCAAGTCTTCTGTTTTTCATGAAATACCATGAGCTTAAGCCAATGAAAGTAACCAATAGGAGGATTATCCATTTTCTTTTTTTAATAAATCTCCCCATCTTCTCTTCACCTTCCTTGGTTTTATTATTTGCTAAAATTCTTTTTTAATTCCCTCAAAGAAGAAAGTCGTCTGTTGTGTAGTGTGGGGAATAACATAAATTAAAATGCAGCACAATAAAAAGATGACTTAATGAAAAATCATTAAGCCATCTTCATAAGGTCCTTCATGGACTTTAAAATTTTCTTTTCAATCCTCGATACTTGTACTTGAGATATTCCCAGTACCTGTGCTATTTCCGTTTGCGTTTTATCTTTAAAGTATCGTAAAACGATAATTTGTCTTTCCCTTGGTTCTAGCTTTGCAATAACATCCTTTAATAGAATGCGATCTATTACTTCATTGTCCTCTGGAGAATCTGTTTCACTGATTTTATCCATCAAATGAATTGGTGCTCCATCATCATGATGTATTACGTCATGTAAATACTCCGGATGACAGCTGGAGTCCAATGCCATGACTAATTCTTCCTTTGATATATTCAAATCATCAGAGATTTCTTGGAGTGTAACTTCCCTTCCCAGCTCCTTAGTTAATCGTTCTTTTGAGTACTTAATCTTTGATGCCGTCTGTTTTAAGGATCTTGAAACCTTAATGATTCCATCGTCCCGTAAAAACCTTTTGATTTCACCAATAATCATCGGGACTGCATATGTAGAAAACCTAACATCAAAACTCGTATCAAATTTATTTATTGCCTTTATTAAACCAATACACCCTAATTGAAACAAGTCTTCCTTTTCGTAGCCACGATTAGCAAATCTTTTAATAACACTCCGAACAAGCCCCAGGTTATGGCTTACTAACATTTCCTGTGCCTGTAGATCTCCCTTTTGAGCCCTTCCAATCAAACCCATGGTTTCATCATGTTCAAGTATTTCGTGTTGTTCCCCTGATAACGCTGTAGTCGACATAATATCTACCCCTTACTCTGCAACGAGGCTTTTGAATTTTTTTACCATCCTTATTCTTGTTCCCTTTCCTGGCTCGGAATATACACGAACTTCGTCCATAAATGTCTCCATAACAGTGAATCCCATACCAGAACGCTCCAATTCGGGTTTAGATGTGAACAAAGGCTCCATAGCTTGAGGGATGTCTGTAATTCCATTCCCCTCATCCTCAACTAATATCTCCAACTCATTTCCTTGAATATTGCATATAACCCTTACAATTCCAAGACGATCTTCATATCCATGGATGATGGCATTGGTTACTGCTTCAGATACAGCGGTCTTAATATCGGCAATTTCTTCTAATGTGGGGTCTAACTGAGTTGCAAAGGATGCTACAACAACCCTTGCAAAAGCCTCATTTTGTGATTTACTGTCAAATTCTAATTTCATGTGATTTTTATATTCCATTTTCCTATAACACTCCTTTACAAGCGATTAAGGGCTTCTGTAAGATTTTCGTATTTCTCAACGATTCTATATAATCCTGAAAGTGCAAATATCTTATCGATTTTTTCCTGTGCTTCTATTACTGCCACTTTGCCACCAATTTTTGATATATTTTTATATCTTCCCATAATGACCCCTATTCCCGAACTGTCCATAAACCTTAAATTGCTTAGGTCAAATATCAGATACTTAATTCTCTTCTTCTCAATCATTTCATCCAACTCTACACGAATGTTTTCAGCCACATGATGATCTAACTCACCATCTAGCTTAATTACTAATTTGTTGTCTATTACTTCATAATTTAATAGCAACTTGTTCCCTCCTCTTCTGTATTGATTTTCTTTTACAACATATAACTTCTATTTAACTTTTAAATTATCCTTCATAGAAAAAACACTAGTTTTGTCTTGTTTTGAATTATTTTGTAGCATTTATACTTTTTCTCTTTTCCCGTAAAAAACACCTTCCTAAATCTTTCCTTTATGTACTTGTTTTCCCATTTTAAAATTTTGAAAATATTTAATATTCTATTTAATTAAGCTTTCTTAACAAGTTGAATATTGTATACAACATACAGCATTCATGTGATAAAATAAAATCATCAAATGACTATTAAATCAATCATCCACTAATAATAATGATTACATCATTTTCTATCATCTTTAAATATATATTAAGGAGTGATCCCAATGACAGCTTTAAGTGCTTTTCAATCTGGTAAATGGAGTAAGGAAATTGACGTTCGTAACTTTATACAACTTAATTACAGTCCCTATTTAGGAGATGCATCTTTCCTTAAAGGCCCTACATCTAATACTACTGAACTATGGAAAATGGTATCTAAGCTAACGGAAGAAGAAAGAAAAAACAATGGTACATTAGATGTTGATGTAAATACAATCTCCAGCATCATTTCCCATAAGCCTGGATATATCTCAAAAGATATGGAGAAGATTTTTGGTCTTCAAACAGATGCTCCCCTAAAGCGCTCTGTAATGCCCTACGGCGGTATTCGAATGGTGGAAAAATCCTGTTCCGCCTACGGATATGAATTAAATCCACAAATTTCTGAGATTTTCCATAATTACCGCAAAACCCATAATGAAGGTGTGTTTGATGTGTATACTCCAGAAATGCATGCCGCAAGAAAAGCAGGGATCATTACTGGTCTTCCCGATGCCTATGGCCGTGGTAGAATTATCGGTGACTATAGAAGGGTTGCCCTTTATGGTGTCGATAAATTGATTGAAGATAAAATGAAACAAATGTCTTCATTAGAGGTAGACCAAATGACTGAAGATGTCATTCGCCTTCGTGAAGAAATGGCAGAGCAAATTAAAGCCCTGATGGAATTAAAGGAAATGGGTCTAGCCCATGGCTTCGATATCTCACAACCTGCAACTAATGCCTTTGAAGCTATTCAATGGACCTACTTTGCTTATCTAGCAGCTGTGAAGGAGCAAAATGGCGCTGCCATGAGTTTAGGGCGTGTTTCTACTTTCCTTGATATTTATATAGAAAAGGACATTGCTGAAGGTAACTTAACGGAGGAGGAAGCACAGGAACTAGTAGATCATTTTGTAATGAAGCTAAGAATGGTGCGATTCCTAAGAACTCCTGAATATAATGAACTTTTTAGTGGCGACCCAACATGGGTGACGGAATGTATCGGTGGTATGGGATTAGATGGTCGTACATTAGTTACAAAGACCTCCTTCCGTATCTTAAATACCCTATACAACCTAGGAGCTGCTCCAGAACCAAACTTAACTGTTTTATGGTCAACTAAGCTACCAGAGAACTTTAAGAATTTCTGTTCTCAAGCCTCCATCGACACCAGCTCTATTCAATATGAAAATGATGACATGATGAGGGAGTATTGGGGAGACGATTACGGAATTGCTTGTTGTGTATCTGCAATGAAGATTGGTAAACAAATGCAGTTCTTCGGAGCCCGTTGCAACCTTGCCAAAGCTCTACTATATGCCATCAATGGTGGTAAAGACGAAAAGACTGGCGACCAAGTTGGTCCTCGATTTGAACCAATCACTTCAGATGTTTTAGAGTACCAGGAGGTAATTGAGAAGTTTGATACCTTTGTGAATTGGCTGGCAAAGCTTTATGTCAATACTTTAAATACAATCCATTATATGCATGATAAGTATGCCTACGAGCGTATCCAAATGGCCCTACATGATCGAGACGTAGTAAGAACAATGGCGTGTGGTATTGCTGGACTTTCCGTATGCGCCGATGCCCTAAGTGCCATCAAATTTGCTAAAGTTAAGGTAATTAGAAATGCAGAAGGATTAGCAGTTGATTATGAAATAGAAGGAGATTTTCCTAAATATGGTAACAATGATGATGCTGTTGACGAGTTAGCATCTGAATTGGTAGAGAGATTCATGAATGCCATCAAGAAGAACAAAACCTACAGGGACTCTGTTCCAACTCAATCTGTTTTAACCATTACTTCAAATGTCGTTTATGGTAAAAAGACCGGGAGTACTCCCGATGGTAGAAAGGCAGGAGAACCTTTTGCACCAGGGGCAAACCCAATGCACGGTAGAGACTCAAAGGGAGCATTAGCTTCATTGGCTTCTGTAGCAAAATTACCTTATCAACATTCACTTGATGGAATCTCCTATACCTTCTCAATCGTACCATCGGCCCTTGGCAAAACACCTGAGGCTAGAGTAAAAATCTTGTCATCCCTATTAGATGGATACTTTGCACAGGATGGTCACCATATCAATATCAACGTATTTGAAAAGGAAACTTTAATGGATGCAATGGAACATCCAGAGAAATATCCGCAGCTTACAGTTAGGGTATCTGGATATGCGGTAAACTTTATTAAACTAACTAGAGAACAGCAAATTGACGTAATTAATAGAACCTTCCACGGCACTGTTTAAGAAGTTAAAGCTGTAGGATCAGAATATTAGAATATAATGAAGGGTGGGAATCAAAATGACAACTAAAGGAATGATTCATTCTATTGAGACTTTTGGAACTGTAGATGGACCTGGTATCCGCTACGTTATCTTTTTTCAAGGTTGTCCCCTAAGATGCCAATATTGCCATAACCGAGATACTTGGAATATTCAGGACGGGAAAGAGGTTACAGTAGATGAATTAATCACTGATGTAAAAAAATATATACCTTTTATGAAGTCCTCAGGTGGTGGCGTTACCATCAGTGGCGGGGAGCCCACCCTTCAAATTAATTTCTTGAAGGAATTGTTAAAGTCTCTAAAGACATTAGGGATCCACACTTGTATAGATACCTCCGGCTTTGTTCATCTAAGTAAGATGGAGGATATATTGGACTATGTAGACCTTGTACTTCTAGATCTTAAGCATATTAATTCTGAGAAGCACCTTCATATTACTGGTGTTCCTAATGATAAAATTTTGAACTTCGCTAAGTATTTATCGGATAGAAATATACCTATGTGGATTCGCCATGTGGTTGTTCCAACCCTTACGGATGATCCACAGGATGTACAGGACCTAGCAGACTTTATTAATACGCTTGAGAATGTAAAAAAAGTTGATCTTCTCCCCTATCACTCGATGGGCAAAGTAAAGTGGAAAAAACTCCATCAACTCTATCCATTAGAGGATTTAAGGGATGCTAACGATTTTGATTTACAACAGGTAAGTAGTATTTTATTGAAAAATGGTATTCATCAAGCTGGTAGTGGTGCTGCTTAGATATAAAGTCATATAAAATAATCCCCCACTTGCAAAGAATAAGGTTTTATACACCTTTGTTCTTGGCAATGGGGGATTTTTTCGCCTAAATGCATATAACTCTCTACTTCTTCTTCTTTTTCACACCTAATACACTACTCAGTACAAGGTTAACGATACTGATTAGAATTGATCCTACAATAGCATCTAGAAAGGATACTACCTCCAACCCGCCTACTAAAGAAGCCGTTGCTTTTAGAACAATTCCATTGATTACAAAGGTGAATAATCCTAGTGTCAATATATTGATGGGTAGTGTAAAGAAAACCAACACGGGTCTGACAATGGTATTAACAATCCCTAGAACAGCTGCTGCTATGATGGTGGCTTCAAATCCTATCACATTAATCCCCGTCATAAGCTCTGCAATGATATAAATTGATATGGCGCTAACTAGCCAACGTAGTAAAAATTTCATTAACTTACCTCCTTATGCACTTTAGCGTTTTTTGTCCTACTGTCCTACTAATTCTATGCTATACTAATTATATATTGGTGTAAATGTTTTTTAGTATTAACTAGAGTGTTATACATATTATTTGAGATACCCATTAGTAGGATATCTAAAACCTAACGATAGCTAGGAGGCTTATTTATGATGAATATCGGAATCATTACCGCCAGTGATAAGGGCTCTAAAGGAGAGCGGGTAGACACCAGTGGGCCCCTGATTGCAGAGATGCTAAAAGATTTAGATGGTGTGGTCAAGAAGTACGTTATCATCCCTGACGACCGTGAAAAACTAGCTGATATGCTGCGTCTTATGTGTGATAAATTAAAGCTTGATTTAGTCTTCACTACTGGGGGTACAGGATTTTCCCCAAGAGACATCACCCCTGAGGCGACTTTAGATGTTGTAGAGCGACTTGTACCTGGTATTCCAGAAGCAATTCGTATGAAAAGTCTCGAAATCACACCTAAGGCAATGCTCTCCCGTGCTGTTGCTGGCATCCGCAATAGGACACTTATCATCAATCTACCCGGTAGCCCTAAAGGGGTAAGAGAAAGTCTTGAAATCATCCTCCCTATACTTTCCCACGGGGTGGGTATTCTGAAGGGTGTTGAGGGGGAATGTGGTAACAATAAGTAGTGGCTGATTTACAAGACATAAGTAAATGTGCATGTGCAAAACCAACATCTGAAATATTAGTATTCACAGATGGTTGGTTTTTTTATTCTAAGCTTTATCAATAACTACTGCTGGCTGTCTAGCGTCATACCTTACTTTATAACCATACTGCTCCAAAAATCTTATAGGTACATAAAATATACCTTCTTCAATATACCCATCAATTAATTTTTCCTGCCCTTCTATCATTACCTTTAGCTGATGCTCATTAAATATTTTTCCCTCGGGCTCGCCAGTATCTCCACCGGAATGCTCCTGGGGTGTTTCGACAGGATAGGCTTTTTTTACACCTGCAGCAATGGATTCCGCTAACTTTTGTCTAAATTCTGCTGTTTTTAATAAAGCCTCTTCTTTAGGATTAGTATGGAATCCCAATTCAATTATTAATGATGGCATCCTAGTCCTTCTGATAACAGCATAATAATCTCTTCCATAGATTGAAGAAGTCGTTTTTTCCATTAACCTTGTTTTAGTACCACGATTCTTTAGTCCTGTTGCTTCAATCAATAGCTCCAGAATAATCTCCGCAACCCTCTTTGCCTCGTCATGATACTGATCTCCATACAATCCATTTTTACTATGGAAAATCTCTATACCTTTGGCATTAGGTGTGGAGGCTGCGTTAGTGTGAAGGCTTAAGTATAAATTTCCTCCCCAGTCATTTGCTATTTCCGATCTTCTATAGAGTCCTATTGTCTCATTGCTATCCCTTGTCATTTTTATTGTATAGCCTGCCTCCTCCAGCAATTTTCTTAGCCTCAAGCCAATGTCTAGTACCCCATCAGCCTCCACATAACCTGTTGGTCCATGATTACTCCTATCCTGTCCACCGTGTCCAGGATCTATCACAACTTTCATAGCTTCACCTCCTATTATTATCGTACTCAAATTACTTAAAACTTTTAGTGTTCTACTATTTACGCTCATTTTCCGTCTGTCCTATTAAAGTATATGATTTGTTTAACTAATTTTATTTTAAGTATTCTTTAATTTTGGATTTCTTATGGATTTTGAATGTAAGTATTAAAGGTATAAGACTGGTTATAATATTTACGTATTAGAAATTACTTAATAACTAGAGAAGGTGGAAAAACTATGTCTAGTCAAAAAAAGAAAAATCTTACTCCTACTCAGCAAAAGTATCAAGCTTTGGCAAAGGCTAGAGAACCCCAAAGGCCTGTAATGTTAAACTCCCTAAGGGCTTTTCTGGTAGGAGGATTTATCTGTACTATAGGTCAAGGGCTAAACTGGATGTATATGACCTACTTCAATTTCGATGAAATTACTGCGGGGAATCCCACCGTAGCTACACTAATAATCATCTCTGTACTCCTTACTGGACTCGGTAAGTATGATCTTATCGCCCAATGGGCTGGAGCTGGCACTGCGGTCCCTGTCACTGGATTTGCCAATAGTATTGCTTCTGCTTCGATTGAGCATCGTAGCGAGGGTTTTGTTCTTGGAACAGGTGGTAATATGTTTAAGCTGGCGGGGTCTGTAATTGCTTATGGCGTTTTTTCAGCATTTGCAGTTGCATTAGTTAAAATAATACTTAAAGGATAAGGTGATTTCCATGCTAAAAGGACATCAAACTTGGGTTTTTGAAAATAAACCAGTCTTAATCTCATCTGCTGCTGTGGGAGGTCCCTTTGAAGGCCAAGGTGCTTTATCAGATGATTTTGACCTCCTCCACGAAGATATTTGGCTTGGTCAAGACAGTTTTGAGAAAGCAGAAAAAAAATTAATGGAGGACGCATGTGAAATAGCCATTCGTAAGGGTGGAATGAAAAAGGAAGACATCCAATTTTTCCTGAGCGGTGATTTAATGAATCAGATAATCTCCAGTAGTTTTACTGCTCGAACTCTTGGTGTACCTTTCCTTGGATTATTTGGAGCCTGCTCCAGCGCCATGGAGGGATTAGCTATAGCTGCCCAATTGGTGGATAGCGGTTTTGCTGACAATGCTTTAGCTGCTGCCTCCAGTCATAATGCTGCTGCAGAAAAGCAATTTCGTTACCCCACTGAATATGGGGCGCAAAAACCGCCAACAGCCCAATGGACAGTAACAGGAGCTGGAGCTGGGTTAGTCTCTAAACAAGGTAACGGACCAAGAATCACTTCTGCCACCATAGGTCGAGTCATCGACATGGGCTTGTCAGACCCGTTTAATATGGGGGGGGCAATGGCTCCGGCTGCGGTAGATACCCTTCAACAACATCTCCATGACTTAAATATCCATCCAAGTCATTATGATCTAATTGCAACAGGAGATTTAGGAAAGGTAGGACATCAAATTGCCGGAGATTTACTTAGTGAACACGGTTTTAATATACCCTCCAATGTACTTACCGATTGTGGATTGTTGATTTATAAAAAACACCAGCCTGTTTTTTCTGGTGGTAGCGGCTGTGGTTGCTCGGCTACAGTCACTTATGGGCATTTCATGAATCGAATGCGACGGGGTGAGCTAAAGAGGATTCTTGTAGTTGCTACTGGGGCCTTAATGTCTCCAATGTCCTATCAACAAAAAGAAAGCATCCCTTGTATTGCCCACGCTGTGTCTTTCGAAATATAAGGAGGTATTCTAATTGAGTCAATTTATTTGGGCTTTTATCATTGGTGGTCTAATATGCGTTATGGGGCAGATATTGATGGATGTCTTTAAGCTTACTCCTGCCCATACCATGTGTACTTTAGTAGTTACTGGGGCAATTTTAGGAGGTCTAGGGCTTTATGAGCCCTTAGTAAAATTTGCTGGTGCTGGTGCTTCCGTTCCCATTAGTAGCTTTGGTAACTCACTAGTTAAAGGTGCCCTCCAAGAAGCAGAAAAAAATGGAATCATTGGTGTTCTTACTGGTATTTTCGAAGTCACCAGTGCTGGTATCTCATCAGCTATCATTTTTGGATTCATAGGCGCTCTGTTGTTCAAACCAAAGGGTTGATTATTGTTCATTTAAAAGGAGGTGATATCATGACAGTAGGTACACAATTACAACAAGCTATTGCAGGTCTACAAAGTACAGCAGCTATGATGAAGACTTTCGCTTTAGAAACTCAAGATCAAACAGCAAAACAAGAATTCCAGCAAATTGCAAACAACCTAGATAACGCTTTACAAACCATGAAAAATAGACAAAACTATATTACACAGCAAGAACCGCAATTTAGACAACAATAATAATATAACTGTCCTATGAAATAGAGCCACTTTAAATATTTATAAAAATATTTGGGTGGCCTTTATACTATCTCTTTCAATTTTAATTATAATTTTTGAATAATACGAGTTGTAAATTAATGTTATAACTATCCTAATTTTGCTTCATTTAGAAAGCCTAGAAGTTTATTCGTCGAGAATAATCTTTTCTAGGCATCCTGTAAAGTTTTATTAGCTAGGAATGGCTTTTATTAGACTATTAGTCTACACAACTGATCAGTTGAAATTTAAATCTTTCTTTGGATTTAAGTATTTAAATGGGGTTCCAACTTTTTAATAATTAACTTCATTTCCTTAGCAAATTTGTTGTAGTTTTTTTGCCATTGTGGATTTTCACTATCCATTGAGTAGGTGATAAAATCTGCTTCTACTTTTTCTAAAGACGCCAATAATAATGCCTTGACCGATGGTTGGGGTAACTGCATTGAATCATTATAAACATCAATATACAATTCACCCATTGAATCCACTTGGGCTAAAAAAACATTTTCTTTTGCTAAGCCGATCTTATTTAACTCCGTCTTCAACCAGTTACGATTTAATCCTAAAGTAGATAGAGGTTCGTCCATAAAGTTCCCATCCAGCATGACAGTTTGAGGTTCTTTTATACTGCTTACATGGATTCGCATGTCCTTTGGTGTTAAGGGCTGCGAATCCCTTTTTGGTAATACTGTTATATCTCGATTCGCCTCCATGATGGCAAATTCAACATCTGCCAATTGAAATACGTTTTTTCTTCTAAGCTGTGAAAGTAGTTCTTCTCCAGTGAGCCCTGCTGAATGAAGATTTTCCTCTAGTACTTTCCCTTCTTTAATAACGACAACCTCTTTTCCGTAGAAATGATCATGGGCCCATTTAGACTTCGAAATTAGAAATTGAATTGCTCCGATTGCAAGAAACCAAATTGCTATACCAATAAACCCTAGGCGTAAACTCTCAACAACTCCAAGGGCTACCAAAGCCCCCATACCACCTAATACAAAGGCTGTTACAATGTCAAAGTAAGTCATACTTGAAACCGATTTTCTTCCCAAAACTGGGGATATTAAAATTAGGATTAAAAACAATCCTAAGGTCCTTAAAATAATATCTATTGATGCCTCCATTTAAATCCCTCCCACTCTTAAAAACCTTTAAATTGAGGTTCTGCCAGTTCTATTTCTTTTAGTCGCTTTTCCATCTCATCCGTCATAATTTTCATTTTGCCATGACAATCATTAAATACCTTTTTTACATTAGGGTCCGGGTGATACAATGCATAATTTTTAATCGTAGCCTCTGCACTTTTTAGGGAAGCTACTGTTGTTTTTACTCTTGATGCTACAGTCATACATTTCCCTCCTATCATCATCTGCTAATATGCTTTCTTTAGCTTTAATATTCCCTTCTTTAAGATTCATTATTATGTCTAACAGATGAATTATTTTATTTTTTGTATTTTAACTTGAGACTCCAATTTCCCACATCCTCCAGTGTTTTATCAAACTGATTTAACTTTTTTAAGTTATATTTATAAGATCTATAGCCCTAATGAGGCTAGATGTGATAAAATAAATTTTATAGACTTTAAAAGGGGGACTGTAAAATGCCACAATGTAATTCAGACAAGTGCACTTGCCCAAAAACCGATTGTGAAAATCACGGAAAATGCTGTGCCTGTATTAATAGACATAGAGATATTAATACGCTAGTTCACTGTATGAGACAAATTGCAGAGGACCTAAAAAAATAGCACCCAAAGGTCAATGTCATTAAGTTAAGAAACAAACAATTTTCAACTCAAAAAACAGGAGTATGAGAAATCATACACCTGTTTTTTTTTACTTATTTTTGCAAAAAAACCTTGACAAATAGGATGAAACATGAGGCGTAGCCCCTTAAATGAAAATATTTTTTAGGAGGCTACGATATGGCTAATTATTCGTTATCTGTTAAGAAAAAACTGATGTCAATCATTGATGATATGTCATCTCGAAAGGAAGAATTCGTTAGAAATCCCTACAAGGATTTTACACGAAACCGAAAATTCTTGTTTGATGATATTATTAAGATTATCCTTTCTATGGGTGGTGGCAGTATCAATAGAGAACTTATGCAATATTTTAATTTCAACCCTGATATAGCTACCTCGTCTGCATTTGTTCAGCAAAGAGACAAACTTCTTCCTAAAGCATTTCAATTTCTTTTACATCAGTTTACGCATTCCTTTAGGAATGACAAAACTTATCAAGGATACCGACTCGTTGCAGTAGATGGATCAGATTTGCATATTCCTCACGATCCAACTAACAAGCAAACTTACTTTCAATCTACTCCTAACAGCAAGGGTTTTAACTTGCTCCATCTTAATGTTATGTATGATTTGTGTAACAAAATATACCTTGATGCTTGCGTTCAACCTGGTAGAAAGCAAAATGAATTTAAGGCTCTAAACGACATGGTTGATAAATCGACACTTGATGATGAAAATGTACTTATCATTGCTGATCGGGGCTATGAAAGTTACAACGTTTTTGCCCATGTTGAAAGAAAAGGTTGGAAATTCCTTATTAGAGTCAAAGACATTAATAGTAAAGGTATTATTTCAAGCCTAGCCCTACCTGAGGCAGGTGAATTTGACCAACAAGTATCTCGTGTACTAACACGTAAGCAAACCAATGCAATTAAAGCTAGACCAGATATTTATAAGTTTATGCCTAATAATTCTACTTTTGATTACCTTGATTCAGAGCAACTATATTACCCAATGACCTTTCGTGTTGTTCGCGTAAAAATAGCCGAAAACTCTTATCAAACTTTCATTACAAACTTGGAATCCGAAGTTTTTGGACTTGGAGAAATTCGAGAAATTTATCGCATGCGTTGGGGAGTTGAAACTTCTTTTCGCGAGCTTAAACATACACTCGGTCTTACTAATTTGCACTCAAAAAAAATGGAGTGCATTATCCAAGAAGTATTTGCAAGAATGGTTATGTATAACTTCTGTGAAATCATCACCTTGCACGTAGTGATTCATCAGAAATCAAGAGAACATAGCTACCAAGTTAATTTTTCCATGGCTATGTCAATCTGTATACACTTCTTCAAAACACTTGAGAATGCACATCCACCCGATGTTGAAGCTCTTATACAAAAGTATATTTTACCAATCAGACAAGGTCGCACACACCCTAGAAAAATTAAGTTCAGGACTTTTGTAAGCTTCAATTATAGAGTAGCTTAAATTTTACAATAGGTCAAATATTTTTAACAGATAATCATCTGTTTGTTTGCCATGCTCAAAAATAGTAATAATTATTATTTATCATAGGCAAAGAGCCATCAATGAGGTGTTCTACTCATTGATGGCTCTTTAAGATTTTTCATTACTACACTAACTTAATGACATTGACCCAAAGGTGCTATTTTTCACATAATGTCAGATTCTATAGGATTCTATTAATAAAAGGTGTTCTAAAATAATTCTGAATAGGTTACTATGTGAAAGTTATCGCCTATTTTATCAAGTAATTTAATAACTTCCTCAAAACCCGCTTTACTATATGTCATTCCAAGCCCATTATCTTTATTGCCAATCTTATTAAATATTAAAATTACATTTCTTGAATCTACTAATGATTCTTTTAGAAAATTTTCAACATCTTCTACCCCTATAGGATTGGTCAAATTTAATATGTTAACAGGAAAATAGTGATATTTATTCTTATCTAGTATAATTACATTATCTGATGTCCTTAAGCTACTATACCCATGGGCCTCAAGTAGTTTTAATAAATAGGGATTGATTTCACCAAAGGGGACAACCACATTATCTTTATTTCTCCCAATAAATCTATTCTTCATCCACTCCCTTGCCTTGTTAAAATCTGAAAGAAGTTCATAGCTCTTGTCAATGTGCTTCTCATCATGGGAAAAAGAATGATTCAGCAGGTCCCATTGATGTAAGTATAATTCTGCTAATTCTCCATAGGATAAAAATCCCTCCTTATCAACCTGTGATGGAATCACTGACACACTTCCCTGCAAATGATATTGCCTCATGATTTCATAAGCCTCTGTAAATACACTTTTCCATCCACCATCGAACATCACTACAACTTTTATTTTATCCGATTTCTCAGTTATATTACTGTTCTGCCCCTCAATTCTACTAATCTCCATACTTTGATTGCTACTTAATTTGTGGGCAATATATATATTTTTAGCAGTATACGCCACCAAACTTATTGTCTTAGGATACATAAAAATTGAAATTAATAGAGATAAAGTAATTAATCTAGTATTTATTTTAATATTAATCAACTCCTATTACCTTCAACTCTTTCCACTACTACTTTATTCACCATCTCGTTCTTCTAGAAAAACTGCTTTTATGTATAAATTCTTAGACAGATTTATAGCAATGACTGCGTCCCTACTTATCATTTCTCTTCTCCAACCTACAAACCTATATCCAGATTTTGGTATAGCTTCAACTTTTATAGGGATATCCTTAAAATAAATCCCTTCCCAAGGACCCTCAGTATCTTGTACTTCAATGGAATTCACCTTTACAGTGCCCCCTTGGTCTATCTCTATTTTTATACTGGCAGTTCCTTCTAGATTAAAATAATCCACAATATGCTGTCGTAGATAATTAGGTCTTTTCCTTGCAAAGCTCTTTAATACAGATACTTCTTCTTTCCAGCTCCTCACATCTTGATTGTGTAAGTTCCACCTAATGATATGATCTTTGATACTGGGCTCATAAATATTCTCCATAATTTCTATCTTTCCCACCACATTAGCTGGTAAAAAATCTTCATTAAGTCTATCAGCAAATCTATTAATAAACTGATTCTTAAAATCTTCGTTCCTTAATAAGGAACGCAACAATAGAGTAGACCATGGAGGATTAGGCCAATCGGGACCATTTACCTCAGTTGCCTGCTTGATGGAATTGTTACTGGCTGCATCCACCCCTTGATACAAACCAAAGCCATAATCTAAATCAAAGACCATCCAACGCCACCTACCATCATGGCCTTGGACTGAATCTTCCTCATAAGCATCTGTTCTTTTTCGCCATACCTTAACATTATTTCCTGGCCAATCTCGATTATCACAGTAAATCTGAAGTACACAATATTCAATGAAATTATCTATATCCATTTGTGTCTTGATAAAATTATAGGCTTCTTCTACATTCAAACTATGTTCCTTTACATAATTAATCATTCTGTTATAATGCATTTCATCCCCCACATAGCCCGATTGCATTTCCACACCTGCATCCCCAGTGGGGTTACTGATGATCACCACATCCGCCTCGTCTATATCATAATACCGTCTGATATAATCCTTATCATAAGCTTCTCTAATATTATGAATGCCGTAGTACTCTCCATTAATATATACGATACACGGTCTAGACTCTTGTCGATCTAGATTGATTGATTTAGGTATTAAACTTTGAATAAGCGCATCCCTAAATAACGTAAATCTACGATCAGTGGCTGAGGTTCTAAGTAAGATCCGTGAGACTTTTTTTCTTTCCTGACTACTGGGTGTTTTCCCAATAATATTACTGAAAAAATCATAAGAAAAATAATTTTCTTCATCATAATTACTTCGAGCAAATAAGGATAAGGACTTTAGTTCACCTGCCCTTGAATATCCCCCATGGGTTCGGATACCGATATTTTGTTTCACAGCTACTATCCCATCCTCCTCAAACAACTCCATACAAGCTTCTCTTTCCCACAATTTCCCCCTTTGATTATAATTGGCAGGAGTATTGGAGGTGATTCTCTCATTGGGATTTGCTGTTTTCCATTGATCTAATATTCGACCTGCTACGTAAATCCCTTGTTCATAATCAAATAAATTTTTTGGATCTGTCACCAAAGATATAATAGGCATATTAAAGCCTTTTGTAAAATACGCTCCCACAAAATAACTTTGGGTATTAACATCACTATCTGGGTACCCTTGTCTAACTGTCTTTGCCCGAATGATGGTTGCTTCCTTTCCTTTAGGGGATATTAAAATCTTCCCTTTGTATTTCAATGATTTTTCTGTCGGAGTTGAACCATCTAATGTATAGTAGATTTCACTATCGATCTCTGTGGACTCGATGGTTAAATACAGACCTTCAGGATAAAAACCTGAATCATGGGAGAAAACAGGTGCTTCTAGTCTCTTTGTACTGGGGCCCTGTACTAGTGGTGTCAATGTATTTGGTTTACCTGGTGTTCCTCCATCAAATCCATAAAAAGTAGAATCTCCATCTGGACTTCTACCATAAGAGCTATTCTCCTCCATCTTCTCAAGTAAAAAAATGTCCTTCCACTCTTCGTCCGGGGCTGTTAGAATCATTACTTTGTCTCCAGTTTTCAATTTAAAATTTGTATGCAATGAATCTCCAGTTACATTCATATCCTTACCTGATGTCCATACAACACAAAATGATTTAGGTTCAATCACCTGATTACCAAACCGCCACATAAAGTGATTCTTCGAATCTTTAGACAATCCAAATCCCTGTAGATTTATGGCTTCATCTCCATGATTGTAGAGCTCAATCCATCCCTCAAAATCCCCATCATCATCCCTGATACTATTTCTATTTTTAACCATCACCTCATTGATCACCAATGGGTACGCCATAGGTTTTTTATTTGCAAAATAAGGTTGGATATGCTCCTTAAAACCTAAAAATATGATAACCATTAGCAAAACAACTACAAAAGCAATTCTACTTACTCCCTTCATTCTTCCCTCCTCTTATTCCTATCCACTGACCTCTCCATTGTAGTTAACAATATGTACCTCCTCTATTCCTTCAAGTCCTCTAAAGGTTTTGATGACAGTATCCTCCGAAACTGATTTTAAAGAAATTTCATAAGTAGTTTCCATAAAAAGGCTATTGGTATTTTTCATTTTCAGTTTAAAGGGAATTTTGTACTCTTTTAAAATCCTTCCAATCTCTTTAGCTTCTATTTCAGTCCCCTTTAAAACCAATAAATAACAATAATCCATATAAATTACTCGATTAAAGATAAATAGTATTAGTGCAATGATGATACTTCCAATAATCGCCACTATAAACTCATTTGTCCCTGCTGCCAGCCCCACTGTAATAGCCCAAAATATAAATCCAATATCCCGAGGGTCTTTGATGGTGGTCCGAAAACGAATGATGGAAAGAGAACCAACTAGACCAAGTGAGAGAGACAAATTTTTTCCTATTAGCATCATGACAATAGCTGTTATTATACAAATCATTACAATAGTAACATTAAAATTTTGGGAGTACATGACTCCTGAAAAAGTCTTTTTATATACAAAATATATAAAGAGCCCTAAAAGAGTTGCTACGACTAGATTAAAAATAATTTTTTCCATTGTAAAAAAGTCTGTTCCTCCAAATAAAGTAAATAAAATCTCCTGCTCCATGAGCTGATCCATTACTTTTTTCATTCAACCTCCTCCTTATTTCCCAAGAATGTTTCGTCCTAAGCAATATTTGCTGACCTGAGACCTCTGTATTTGAAAGGTAGATAGTACTTTCTGCAAAAAAGGCGGTAACACATGGTCATATTTTATCTCCAACACATAAATACCTTCGTTAATCACTGGTATCATACATTGTTCATCACCAAAAAAAACATCATAATCACAGGAAGCCCTGATATTTTTATCTATTGTTAATCGAATATTTTGAATATTATATAGAAATGCTTCCCGCTCATAGTCAACAGTCACGATTGGACGGTATAAATTTGAATGCATAAGGGCAAACACTTTATTACAAGTACTGTTTTTGTACCTCAATAATTTATTTGACTCCCCTTGGATCAGGGCCAATGCAACTTCCTTCGAGATTGTGGCAGATTCTTTTAAAGTATAGTTATTATACTTATTCTTTATCTCCAACTTTACTGTAGGTGTGTTTTGCTCATAAATCCTTAGTCGTATTTTTTTTCTAATATTGTGTCCCATCATCTTCTCATAGTAATCTCGATTATCTAGTGTATCAAAGTACAGACTTCGAATCCAATAGGAGCCAGTTTCATCTCCATTTGAGTCTAATGTCGTATTGCTTTTTAAAAAAAACCTTAGTTCAGCTGCTTGCCTTTTATGAATGAAGTACTTAATTTCATGGCGATATACCTTTTCATGTTTTTCCACGGACTTTACCTCCACTCCCCTACACCCTATAGGAATGATTTGTTCTAACGACCTTATGCCAGTGTTTGTTGTCATAATAATAGGTAGCTGTTCCTTTAAAGAAGAAGTATATTCTTAGTAATTGAAAAAACACCAAGTCATAAAATATCATTAAATAGAGGGGTTTTGTTTTTAGTTGTGGTATGTTCCTCTTAGCACACTTAATGGCAATCACTGAACTAATTACATTAAATAATAAAGTAGTTAAATAGTAAATTAAAACGTACAATGAATATCCATAGGCTATCTTAGTACATATCAAAATAATATTAATAATAAAAACTACAGTAGCAAAGGAATTACTCAATAAAGCATCTATAATAATATAGAAACACACATTATTGCAAAAAATATTCTTAAATAAGAAAATACTGTTATTCAAAAGAGCATCAATAAAGCCTTTTTGCCATCTAACTCTTTGCCCAACTAATTCTTTAATACTTTCTGGGCATTCTGTATAACAAATAGCATTCTTATTAAATAATACTTTTTTATTGTTTTCCTTCGCATACTCTTGTACCCTTAATGTGATATCTATGTCTTCCCCCAAACCAGCCTTAAATCCCCCCAACTCTAAAATGATCCCTTTCCTAAACACACCAAATGCCCCTGAGATAATACTTAAGGCATCATTGTAGGCAAGAGAAGCTTTATAAACATAAAAACCTTTAATGTAGTCCAATGCCTGCAACAATACTATTATGCTGACCTTTTGATCCAATTTAAACATTTGCATAATATGAACTACCCCTCCAGATGCAATGACATCCTCATCGTCAAAGGTGGCGTTCATATTATTTAAAGCCTTTTTATCCAATACACAGTCAGCATCCATAGTAACGATTAAATCATTTTTAGCATAATAGGTTCCTACATTCAAACTCTTTGCCTTCCCGCTATTGCTTTTGTCTATCACATAGATGAATGGATGGGTCTTCGATCTATATTTTCCCTTTACCTCTAACTTGACTTCATCTGATAACAGCGTAAAACTTTCTCCTTCCCACAAGACTAAATCAAGCAAATCCACTAATACTTCAAAAGAATCATCATTTGACCCATCATTAATAATCATTACTTCAAAGTGCTTGTAATCAATATTTAACAAACCATCAATTGTATACTTCAGTATTGGGGATTCATTATAACAGGGGACTAGTATAGTGATTCCTCTTTCTTGAACTTCATACAAAACCCTTCTGTCGGCAAATTTTAGGGAGCTGATTAAGTGGTATACAGAAAAAAATGTACTGATAAATATTGTTAGGTAGAACAACATTGACTAATCCCTACCCTTCATAAATATTGGTTCGATTTTATACGAAAGTATTTTAAATTTATTAGGAAAAATAGTCGATTCATCAGGATTCCCTGGCCAATTCCCTCCAATTGCCTGATTTATTATTAGGAACATATATTCATTAGGTACTCCCTTAGAAGTAGCGTAAACCTCTTGTTCATCTATTATCCACAGGAGATTTTCCTGAGTCCACTTTAATGCAACAGAATACTGCTGCTTCTTCGACACTTCATATTCAAAGTAATCAGCATACTGCCCACCATTTTCTTTATAATGAACTACTCCATAAAAAATTTGAGGTTCGCTTCCAATCATCTCAAAAATATCTACTTCAGGTAGAGGTTCATCATTGATAGGTAATAGCCATATAGCTGGAAATAATCCCTTCCCCTCGTCAACTTGAATGGTAAACTCAAAGAAGCCATATTTATAGGCATTGGTACTCTCCACCAATCCCGATGTATACTCGTTATCCTCCTTTGTTTCCTTTTTTGAAGTAATAACAATGCGTTCATCCTTCAGTTCTACATTATTAGTACTGTAGAACTGTAGCTCATTGTTATAGCTATTTTTTCGTTCAATTATCCTCCAATGGTCGTTTCCCTTCTCCGCTTTCTCAGAGTGCATTTTCATGCTAAATAACTCTCCTTTGTTTATTATGTGCTTTTTAATATCGTCAGGATTAGTGTTGTTTTGATGAAGAAATTTTGTCTCTTGCTTTTGATTTCCTAAATGCTCCACTCTAATCTTTTCAATGTTGTTTTTTAATTCCATAAAAGAAACAAGCATAATTCCCCCTAAAAAAAGTAACAAGAGATGTTTTTCCAAAATCCTTCTATTCATAACCTGCTCCTTCTCCGCTTGTGATAACAACTGTCACGTACAAGCTATACCAACGATTCAATAGATGTAATAATATTTATGTATCAGAGAAAACCTTTATTACTTATTCACGACAACTTCTTTTGAATTTAGACATAAAAAAACCCCAAGTGATAAACTTGAGGTTAATTGCTACTTATTTTTTATACTGAAGTGATATCAATGGAATTATAAAAAACCACCCCTCGAACCTTTTCGAAAAGTGGCCTTTTTTATAGTTTAATGGAGCTGATGAGCGGACTCGAACCGCCGAACCTCTTCCTTACCAAGGAAGTGCTCTACCTACTGAGCTACATCAGCACGATGTTTTTTAATATGTCTCTCGAGCACTTAACTAGTATATAATAATTTTGGCCTATTGTAAATATAAATATGCAAAAAAAGTTTTATATTTTAAACTTATGAAATGTTTTTTGCTATTTTACAAATAAGAAAGGGATACCTTTTATAGGCTTTCCCCTTCACAGTTTAATCCGTACGCTTTTTACTCGATTCTTATCAATAATCTCCACCTTGAATTTTGCACCATTAAAGGTGATTACCTCCCCCTCCTTCGGCAGTCTTCCTAGTTCACCTATGATGAAACCTCCTATAGAATCAAAGTTTTCTGACTCAATTTTAATGTTTAGAAGATCATTAACTAAGTTAATTTTTGCACTCCCCTCTACAAGATACTCACTATCGCTAATCACCTTTATTTCTTCTATTTCATGTTCATCATATTCGTCCTGTATTTCCCCTACTATCTCCTCTATTAAGTCCTCTATGGTAACAATCCCTGCTGTTCCTCCGTACTCGTCTAGTACTACAGCAATGTGGGTTCGATTCTTCTTCATTTCCTTAAACAAAGAACTTATTTTCTTAAACTCAAAAGTAAAGAAGGGCTTCCTCATAAATCTCTTAATATCAAAGTTTTGGTGGATATTTTCCCCCAATAGCATATCCTTAACATAAAGCACACCTATAATATCATCTATACTATCTTCATAGACTGGGTATCTAGAAAACTGCTCTTCCTTTAAGGTTTCAAGAATTTCCATTAAGGATGTATTCACATCAAAAGCAATAATATCTGTCCTTTGAATCATCACATCACTAATATGCAGATCACCGAATTCAAAAACATTATAAATCATTTGCTTTTCTTCAACCTCTAGAACCCCTTCCTCATGACTAACGGTAACGATGGTTTTTAATTCATCCTCAGTAATGAAGGGTAGTTCCCCATCACTTTCCTCTCCTATGATCTTCAAAATGATGTTAGTCAAATAGGTAAATATAACTACTATTGGATTTAAAAGATTAACAACATAGGAAAAGGGCTTTATAATCTTCAAAGACACCTGCTCCGCCTTCTTGGCAGCTAATGATTTAGGCGTAATTTCTGCAAAAATTAGAACCAACAGGGTCATTATACCAGTGGCGATTGCAACACCACTATTCCCCCAAATATCTATTGCAAGGGATGTGGCCAATGCTGAGGCACCAATATTGATAGCATTATTTGCAATTAAGATGGTACTCAGCATTTTCCCTGGTTTTTCTGTAATTCTAGAAATTAATCGGGCACCAGGAATATCTTCATCCAACATATGTCTTATTCTAATTTTACTTAAAGTCATTAAAGCCGTCTCACTGGCTGAGAAATACGCTGAGGCAAAAAGGAGTACTACTAAAGTAATTACTCTGCCTGCAAAACCATACTCCACTTCACCACCCCCTTCTACTATTTACAATTTAAAATCTGTCTTCTTATTAGTATTTCTTTTATTTTCGAAAATATGAACAAAGTCTTCCTTCAGAAGATTTAACTGATAACTTATGTTGAAACTCATTTACGAAAAATTTCTCGTATATATTAATTTAATGTAAACTATTCATTATAAAAAAACAGATATCTACTATAGATTAATAGTAGGTACCTGCAATATTTTCCTACATTACTTTATCTTAACATAGAATTTATTTTTTAACACTACTTTTTCTTTTTGCTCTTTATCTAAAGAAAAAGCGGTTGCCGCTGTAAAGATGTACTCTCCTTTGGGTAGCTTTAATTCCTTCTCTGAGAAAAATTCCTTCCAATAGGCTGCTTTGGGATCATCAGCACTGTATCCACCACTTTGAGAAAAGGGTATTTTGAATATTTCCCCCTTCTTTAGCTCGGTTTTCATTAATAACTCATGTACAATACCTTCATTAAAGTATTCTACACCATCTTGTATTGTGTAGATAAAAAAAGGGTCTCCAGACCATATATCGATTTTTTCCTCATTGCCAATATATTCTATGGTTGAATGCATTCTAATTTCTTCATCTTCCTCAAACTCTAGACCATTTATAAAGGTTTTAACTTCAAAATTTTCATCCGTCACAGTAAAAACTTCATAGTATGGACTGCTATCCACTTTTATAATTTGTATGTCCGATACGGGTGTTTGTGCTTTTGAACATCCCACTAGTGTCATGAGGATCGTTGAAATTAGAAACAGTGCTTTAAATAATTTCACTTCATCACATCCTTTGAATTTCTTTTTACCTATTTTAGACGCTCAGTGATTAAAAAAAGTTCCTACAAAATATGTTATTTTTGTAACCCCATATAGATTCCATCATTTTCTTATTTGATATTGTATAGAAGGTATCTATAATACCCCACAACTTCTCTTGCAGTAGAGTAAAAATCTCTTATTTCAAAAAATCTACCATGGGCAGAATACACCTTGTCAAACCCAGCCTTTTTGAAGGCCAGTCTACTTCTGGCAATATGGTAATATTGGGAAATAACCATGACAGAGTCCAGTTCCTTTTCATCCATAATTTTCTTTGAATTGACCGCCGTCATCATGGTGTTGTAGCCATCAATATCTACTATGATTACCTCCTCTGGTACACCTTTTTCCACCATATATTCCTTCATGACAACTGCTTCATCAAAACCCTCTACACCGATCCCACCACTAACAATAATATATCTAAGATACCCTTTCTTGTATAGTTCTACCCCTTTATCTAGCCTACTTTGGAGCCTCTTTGAGGGCTCTCCCGTCAGCTCCACTTTATTTCCTAGCACCACCCCTACATCTACTTTGGCTAGGTCATCATTTAACCCATCGATTGTAATGATGATGGCATGGAGGGTGCCCCATAGGGTGAGGATAAGGGTAAAAAGTAAAATTGATTTTTTCAATTAGACACCTTCTTTTATATTCTTATATTAGTGCTACTTATGTTAAACTAACTCATTTACTTAACAAAATCCCCTAAGCTTTGCACCTAGGGGATTCGTTATTTGATTTGTAATAAGGCTACTTAAACTTAACAGCAGTACCATAAGCTAAGATCTCAGCAGCCCCCTGCATGACAGCAGAAGTGGAAAATCTAACATTGATGATGCCGTCAGCACCTAGCTTAGTAGCCTCATCTACCATTTTCTTCATTGCATATTCCCTAGCTTCTTCAAGCATTTCGGTATATTCCCTTAGCTCTCCACCAACGATTTGCCTAAACCCAGCTAAAATATCTTTTCCAATATGCTTAGCTCGGATTGTACTACCCATTACCATTCCCAACGCTTCTCCAACCTCTTTACCTGGTACATCTGGCGTATTAACAATAATCATAAAATCTACCTCCTTAGCATCATCCCGCCAATAAGTGAATAACCTTTACATCATCCCCTGAATCAATCAAGTGAATTATATTTTTCTAAGGAATAATTTCTCGTTAATACCACACTAATCTTTGGGTTTGTATATTATTTAATATTTGATTTTATTATACCCTAATTCACAGATGTCTTTCAACAAATTTTGGTAATTACCATACATATTTCTTAGACGATAGCCTCTTCTGATACAGGTTATTGCCTTTCCTCAACTGATACATAGTATGATTTACCATTTACAATTATGTTGAATTTTTTCCGTCCTCTAATTTCATTTGAAGATGTTTGCTCAGTGTTTTCTTTGAATCTCTTTTCCAAATCCCTTATTCCCTCTACTTGACGACGAAAAAACCCTTGTGCTTCCTCCACCGTTATTGCTTTAAAAGTGACCTTATCCTCTGGTTTCATCTGGGCAAGATATGGAAGGTCCACAGAAATGACATTTGCAATTTTTGTATAGCCTCCAGTCGTCTGATGATCCGCCATCATGATGATAGGTTTACCCTCCCCAGGCACCTGTATAGCTCCAAAATTAATACCACCTGAAATAATATCCGCCCCATCCAAATGTTGTATTTTTTTTCCCTCAAGTCGATACCCCATTCTGTCCAACTGATTAGAGAGATGATATTCTTCCCTTAAAAATGTTTCAATTCCTTCCTTTGAGAAACGATTGTCTTCTGGCCCCATTATTACCCGAATCACTCTTTCACTTTTATATTCTGGAATCATATCCTTAGGAATCCTTCTAATTCCTAGACTTCTCCCACTGGTGGGCTTTCCAAGAGGAATCAAATCGCCTGACCTAAGCTTCCTCCCCTCAAATCCACCAAAACCACCCCGTAGATAGGTGGATTGACTCCCCATGATTCTTTCAACTCCAAAACCGCCTTCTATGGCTAAGTAACCTCGACAACCGTTGAGCACTGTAGAAAAAGCTAATTCGTCCCCCTTTTTTGCATAGATGGTCTGATACATTTTAATCGACTTTCCATTTAGGGTAGGCTGAAATTCTCCTCCTGTAATGGCAAATGTCAGATTATCTTCAAACTGAATCGTAGGGCCCATCAGGGTAAACTCCAATGCTGTATTGTCGACTTCATTCCCCACCAGTAGATTCGCCAACTGTAATGAATATTGATCCATAGCCCCAGCTACAGGGATTCCATACTGTTGAAAACCAAATCTCCCCTTATCCTGTAGGGTGGTCAGCAGTCCAGCTTTAATTATTTTAATATTACTCATGTCATCCCCTCCCTTAGTAGGACATTTTCAGATGATACGTACCCTGTTTAACTTCATCTTCTATCCTTATATATTCATCTCTGGTGATTTCTACAAATTTAATATAGTCTCCTGCCTGAAACAATACCGCTGGCTCCCTATAGGGGTTAAACAAATCCAGAGGCGTCCGACCAATCAACTGCCATCCCCCTGGACTCTCAATGGGATAAATACCCGTCTGATTCCCGGCAATACCAACAGCCCCTGCCGAAATTTTCTCCCTTGGCACCTTCAACCTTGGGGTTGCAATTTCTTTCCGCATTCCCCCTAGATAGGGAAACCCAGGTGTAAAGCCGATCATATAAATTAAATACTTTTCCGATTTGTGAAGCTGGATGACCTCCGCCTCCGATAAATTATTATGTTCAGCGACAAAGGCTAAATCTGGTCCAAAATCCCCGCCATAAACCACTGGCACATGGATGATTCTAGCTGGTGGAAGTTGTTGCCCTCTCCCTAGTTTCCCAACGGCCTGTAGCTTTCTCACCAGTTGCCCATAGGAGGATTGTAGGGGATCGTAAATAATTAAGATAGTCGTATAAGTAGGGACCACTTCAATGACTTCTTTAAACTCATCCTTTGATTCATTAATCCAATAGACAATACGTCTGATTTTCCCATTGATTTCTTTCGATATATTCTCCCCCAGCTGTAGTATGATTCCATTATCTCCTGCTGGAAAAAAATTGAATTTCAACTCCATACAATGCCTCCTACAGGTTTTCACCCATTGATTTTAACAGTATCCCATTTACCCTCAACATTTCCTCTAGCCTTGCCGCAAACGCCACCGCTTGAGGATGATCCCCATGTAGGCAAATGGTATCGGGCTTGATTTTCAATAGATTCCCCTCAACCGTTTCAACAGTATTTTCCTTCACCATTTGAAGAACCCTTTGAAAACATAATTCTACGTCATGAATCATGGCGTTGGGAAGGTTGCGGGATACTAAAGAACCATCACTATTGTAATTGCGATCTGCAAAAACCTCCACTGCAACAGGTAGCCCTACATCTTTAGCAGCTTCAATCATAGCAGAGTTAGCCAGTCCAACAAAAATAGTATCTTTATCTACTTGATAGATTGCCTCTGCTATTGCCCTTCCTAGGCCATAGTCCTTTGCTGCCATATTGTATAAAGCCCCATGGGGCTTGACATGTTGAAGCTCACCACCATTAGCTTTAATAAATCCAATTAGTGCCCCAACCTGATAGATGATGTATGCTTTGATTTCCTCCGTTGAAACCAGCATGTTACGTCTTCCAAATCCCATCAAATCTGGAAACCCAGGATGTGCCCCAACGCCAACCCCCTTTTCCAAAGCCATTTTCACCGTCTTTCCCATTACCATAGGATCTCCAGCATGAAAACCACAGGCAATATTAACAGAAGTAACATATCTTAATATTTCTTCATCATTTCCAATCCTATAATTGCCAAAGCCCTCCCCCAAATCACAGTTCAAATCTATGTGAAACATTATGTTTGCCTCCTTTTTATAAAATTTAAACTAATTCAAAAACTTAAGCGATTACATTAATTATACAATATATTTAATTAGATTCTCTAATTTTTTGTCAAAAAAATAGACCTACTTCCACTAAGGGAGTAAGTCTATAGTCTGTTGAAAGAATGGCATCTTCTTCTAATGAAAAAGCCGTACCCTGATATATGTGTATTTATATCTATCTCACTATTATATCAAATTTCCCAACACCAACATTGATGTCAAAATTAATTTGACTCTTAGCCTCTTGATAGTTGTTGGAATAATAGTAATCCCCCTCTTTTACCCATCCTAAATCTGAAAGATTGGTCTTACTCAGAATTCCAGCCAGTTTTATTTTTACGCCTACTCCTTCTTTTATATACAGCTTTAACTTACTGGCCCCCGTATTAATCTCCACATTACTTTGGATGTATTGGTCCCCCATAAACAAGTCTATATTACCTGCCCCTATATCTAAATCTAAGTTCCTGATGGAGAGGTCACCAAAGTCCAACTCCCCAGACACAGCCCCAATGGAAGCATCTATGTCCCAAACAACATCTTTATTAAGCTTTGCATTGAAATATTCTGAATCAGAATTCGTTTTAATAAATTTGTTCTTTTCCTTAGGTTCCACCTTAATAATAACTTTGTTATCGTTATGTCTTTCTTCTGTTCTGATTTCTCTAGAAGAATAACTGGCATCAAATAAATGATTTTCTGTAGAGGACATATTCATTTTCACGCCTCCCAAAACCAATTTCACATCTCCTTCAGTGGTTTCTGTTTGATTTGCTATGGTCATATTGTGGGTACCAGGGCGGCCACTTGCCATATCTCCATTGAAGTTATAAAAACTAAACCCGATGAGGACACCGAAAAACAATACCCAAGAAATTACTGAAACGATGGTATTCTTTTTAAACATGATATTAATCCCAACAACCACTAGTATTAAAGGCCAAAAATCAAACAAAGCACTAAAACTCCACCAACTAACTAGACCCATATTAGCAAGTAAAAACATTATCCCTATTCCAATCAATATTATCCCTGTAACAATACGATCTCTATTCAAAAGGATCACTTCCTTCCCTTTATTAAGATTGCAGCTCCTATTCCAATTAAGATCATTGGAACTAGATATTTAAAGTCCAACCAAAAGAAGTCAAAAAAGTTTCTAGTAAATAAATAACCTCCCAATATTACTAATATTCCCCCTATTAACAGACCATCCCTTTCAGACCTTTTTGGTGGACTGCTTTCTTCCCTTTCAATATTTTCTGCTTCTGCATAATCTCTAGCTTCAGTTTTGTTTGGATTTCCTTCATCATCCATAACCTCCACCTCAGCCTCAACTTCCCAAGAATCATTTTTTACTTCCTGCTGACGAGGTGCCTCAGTCATTACAATTGCAGCTATTACGTAAAGTATTAGCCCTGCACCATTGGGCATAATGGTGAATAACACCCACAGTAACCTTACTAAAGTAGCATCAATATCAAAATACTCGGCGATTCCACCACATACCCCAGCTAGTTTTTTATCTCGTCGAGATAGATATAACTTTTTTTTCATTTTACATCCCTCCACATGATTTTGCTCTAATCTTTTCTTCTAAACTTCACTTTGCTTTTTATTTACTTCTTTTTCTAAAAATTTCTCGGTTCTTCATTCATAATGATGGCTGCAAGAATATATAATATAATCCCTGAACCAACAGGCATTAAAGTAAGAAGCACCAACCCTAGCCTTACTAAAGTTGAGTCTATACCAAAATATTCAGCAACTCCACCACAAACACCGAATAACTTTTTATCATGTCTTGACTTATATAATCGTTTTTGCATTTTTCTCCCTCCTGTATGATTTATTAGATTTATTATGCCTTAATTCCTTCTTCACCAATTAATACGGGGATATTTAAAAAAAGTCTATTTATAAATAAAAAAACTTAAGAATGTTGTAGCTTTATATACTTCTAACTTACATTAGACGATTAATTTTCTAAGACAATAAATAACCCCCGCAGTTTTAATAACCGTGGGGGCTTTATTATTATTGTTCCTTTGTTGGTTGCTGCTGTAGTCTTTGGATCTGTGATACTTCTTGAGCTACATTTGATCCCTGTTGGCCAGTAAATTTACTCAACATTTGGGTCAAATCTGCACCTGTTAATGCATTTACTGTCTCGGGTAAAGATGCCATTATATCAGTAACATATTTTGAAACCTTTGCTGCCCCTTGACCATTTCCACTGCCATTTCCAGAGTCAACAATAACAATTTTTTCTGTCTTAGATAATGGTTCTGCTACAGCCTTAGCGATTTCAGGAAGCTTTTCAATAATCATTTGTGTAATCGCAGCGTCGTTGTATTGCTTGTAGGCTTCTGCCTTCTTTAGCATTGCTTCCGCCTCAGCCTTACCTTTTTCACGGATGATTTCTACTTCTGCCATACCTTGTTCCCTTTGGGCAGCAGCATTTGCCACCCCTCGAAGTTTAATAGATTGAGCAGCTGCCTCTGCTTCTTGGATTTCTTTGTATTTAGCAGCTTCTGCCTTCTTTTCAAGACTGAACTTTTCTGCCTCAGCTTGCTTCTTTACTGTTGCATCAAGTTCTCTTTCTCTTCTTAGGGCCTCTTGCTCAGCTAATTCGATTTCCTTTTGCTTTTTAACGATTTGAACCTGCATTTTCTCCTTTTCTACTTCCTGTTGCACCTTACTAGCCTCGATTTCGTAGGCAAGGTCGGCCTTTGCAGTTTCTGTTTGCTGATCTTTACGATATGCCTGAACCTTTAACTCTTTTTCCTTAGCAGATTCAGCAATTTGTGCCTCAGATACCAATCGAGCATGTTCCCCTTCTCTATTGGCATTGGCAGTTTTAATCTTTGTTTCTTTATTTGCTTCTGCTTCAGCGATTTCAGCATCACGCTTAACTTCAGCGATCCTCTTCTTACCTAAAGCAACTAAGTATCCATTATCGTCTTTGATATCTCTAATTGTAAAGGCTTTGATTTCAAGACCCATTTGGGCTAAATCTAGGGCAGCTACCTCTTGTACTTGAGAAGCAAATTTTTCTCTGTCTTTGTAAATTTCTTCTACAGACATCTTAGAAATAATTTCCCTTAGCTTACCCTCTAATACGTCTTTAGCAGTATCTTTAATACTTTCGATCGTTGTTTTCTCAGCTCCAGTATTGAACTGCTCAATAGCTGATAAAATAGATTCTAAATCTGATTTTACCTTTAATACAGCTACACCATCGGCTTTAATGTCAACACCTTGCTCAGTTAAAGCCCCATCAGTTCTAACTTCAATCTTCATGTTTTCCAGCGAGATAATATCAGTTCTTTCTAATAGGGGGATTACAAATCCACCGCCCCCAGAGATTACTCTCTTTCTAAGACCAGTAATAACAATAGCCTTATCTTGAGGAACCTTTTTCCACATCAGTAGAATACTGAAAATCAGTAGAACAATTACACCAACAATAATACCAGGAATCATAAAAGCATCCATCGCCATACCTCCTAATTTTTTATTTTATATGTTTTTTATTTAACAACTTTCCTCCTTCCAATACCCCTAAAATTAATACCTTTTTCTAATGAGACTTATTTACATAATAGGTATTGTCTTTAATTGAAACAATCCTCACCATTTCCCCTTTGAGAATTTCTTCTCCATCAGCTGCCTTTGCTGGAGCAGTATAGGAGTTTCCTCCAATAGTATAGGATATTTTTCCAAAGGATGCCTCCTTCATTCCCACATCCACCTTTGCCTTATGTCCAATCAAGTTGCCTTGAGAAATGGCACTGGTGCTTTGGGCTTTATGTAAGGGGACTATCACTAGCTTGAATAATAACGCCGCCACCCCAAAGGCAATGGAAATGGCTAAAAGAAATGCAATTATTTGACTAAGACCTTTATTCAGGGCCATAATCCCTACTCCGCCAAATACGGTGATGTAGGCAGTGATGATTACTGGCTTTAAGGGTGATACCGCCACACCGCTAATATCCCCATCCATCGTCAGATCCCCATCAAAATCCATAAAGTCAAAGAATTGCCCTAAAAGAAAAGTCACAACCGTAAACAACACACCTACTTTAAAGCAAACATCATATAAAGAAAGCATACTCATAGGCTTCACCCCTTGTCTTTATTCCCTTATTACGTGAACTCCCCATTTACATATATGCCAATAGTGTTCATCAAAGACCATTTACTAAGATAATCTATTAGGACACACACCAATTTATCCTCCTATATATTACTGTTATATGTATAATTATATTTATTCGGCGTAGAATGCCATTTTCCTCCTATTAAAATAATTTTAAGGTAAAAACTTTGGGTTCTGTCGAAAATGATATATGTTAAATTTTTAAACAATCCTCTAAGAATCGCCCACTCTTTTTCTTTATTTCCATATTATAGCATTCCTCTTAGCTTTGTCAATGTTGTAAAAGTTTAATTTACATATATCACATAAAATTTCTAGGTACAATTAATACGACAACTCGTTTAATCATGCTGGAGAACTACTTGGTCTGTCGATAAATTGAGGAATCGAAAAAATTTCATCCCCTACTTACGAGTTAAAGGTATTGAAGAATCTATAAAAATTGAAAGAGGAAGCAATTGTCCACTACTTATTGCTTCCTCATTCTCATTCTATTTTTAATTCATTTTTGCTTCAGATCTTAGGTATTTTACATCTATCCTATTCCTTTTCCCCCAAAATCACCTCAACCCAGTGGCTCTTGCCATCCTCCACTAGATTGATGTAATCCTCTTTGATATTTCCACCATCCAGCATAATTCTTCGGATGCCGTGGGTGACTCCAAAGGGATTCTTTACGGCAATATGATATTGGGTATTGTTGTGGTTGTAATTCACTTCAAAGCAAGTCCAGTCTCTAGGAATACAAGGAACTATAAATAGTTTATTTCCTCGTTTTTTAATCCCCAGTATATCCTGTAGACCGACACTGTACATCCATCCAGCTACACCTGTATACCATGTCCAGCCTCCCCTTCCAACATGAGGGGCAACAGCATAAACATCCGCCGCCATGACATAGGGTTCTACTTTATAGGTGGCACACTCCAAGTCAGTACGGGTATGATTAATTGGATTAATCATGTTGTATAGTTGCCATGCCTTATCTCCATCCTTCAATTGGGCAAAGCCTTTGACTACCCAAGAGGCAGCATGGGTATATTGGCCACCATTTTCCCGTACCCCTGGTACATATCCCTTGATATAGCCTGGTTCTTGGTCACTTTCATCAAAGGGTGGTGTAAAGAGTAGAATTAGACCTTCATCTTTTTTGATAAGGTAATCCTCCACAGCCTTCATGGCCACACGGCTTCGTTCATTTTCTTCTTCTCTAGAAATAATGGACCATGATTGACCTAGTGAATCGATCATACACTCAGTATTTTCAGAGGACCCTAGGGGACTTCCATCATCATAGAAGGCTCTAATATACCATTCTCCATCCCAAGCGTGTTCATCTATGTTGGCAACTATCTCATCCGCTACTTTTAAATAACGATCCCCTCTTTCTTCATCCTTCAGAAGATAGCAAATCTGGGAAAACTTCTTTAGGATACGATGCAAAAACCAACCCAACCAGATACTTTCTCCCTTGCCTTGGTTTCCTACTGTACTCATACCATCATTCCAGTCTCCCGAACCCATCAAAGGTATGCCATGTACTCCATATTTTAAAGATTGTTCTATTGCACGACAGCAATGATCATAGACTGAGGACTTTTCTTCGGATATCTTTGGTATACCATATCGTTCATCCTCGCCTTCCCTCAAGGGCTCTTCCTCTAGGAAATGTCGCACCTCATGGAGAAGGGCTTCATCTTGGGTATGTTGGTAATACTCTGCTGTAGCATAGGGTAGCCATAGGAGATCGTCGGAGAATCTTGTTCTTATCCCCTTTTCTCCTGCCCCTGGATGCCACCAGTGCTGTACATCCCCCTCTATGAATTGATGCTCACAGTGGATGAGTATTTGCTTCCTCACTAGGTCTGGGTCGGAATCCAACATATTCATAGCATCCTGTAGTTGATCCCGATAGCCATAGGCTCCCCCCGATTGGTAGAAGGCAGACCTAGCCCACAGTCTACAGGAGATCGTCTGATAAAGCAACCAGGCGTTCAGCATTAAATCCATAGACGTGTCGGGGGTTTTAACTTGAATTTTGTTAAATAACCCCCTCCAGTAGTTTTTAACCTCTTCTAGAGCTTCTCTACAGGTGTTTACATCCCTATATTTTTTAGCTAACTCATTTACCTTTGATGTCTCTTTTTCCTGTCCTAAGAGAAATACCAGTTGCTTTTCTTCATTGGCTTCCAGCTCTATATGACATTGTAATACTAGGCAAGCATCCAAACCAGCCCCCGTTTCCCTAGAAAGACCTTCTCTTTTAAGGGCAGCAGGCTCTTTAAGACTTCCTCCAAGACCAATGAACTCCTGTCGATCTCCTGTGTAGGAGAAAATGACCTCAGATGTATCTACAAAGCTAATTCTATCTGGAAAATCCGTCTGGTAGGGATTTCTAACCAGTAGGCCACCAGTTTCATTGTTTATCTCCGTCACCATATATTGACGAGTCATTTCATCACTGACCCCCATGACAGGATTCACATAGTAGGTTAAAGAAAGCCTCCTTTTCTCTCCAGAGGTATTTTTAATGGTGACAAAATTAACCTTCACTGGATCATCCTTTGGTACAAACATGGTCAACTGCTGTTCTAAGCCTTCACTATGATTTAAGAAGGTGGAGTAGCCTAATCCATGATGGATAACGTAACTATGTTCTCTTCGCTTTGGTAGAGGAGTAATATTCCACACTTCTCCATTGTCCTCGTCCCGTAGATAAATGATTTCGCCAGTGGGGTCTGAAACAGGGTCATTGGACCAAGGGGTGATTTTATTCTCTCGACTATTTTCAGCCCATGTAAAGCCTGAACCTGCCTCCGTGACGATAAACCCAAAATTTTCATTTGCCACTACGTTTGTCCATGGGGCCGGGGTCTGTAAATCCCCCTTTAGTTTGATGACATATTCCTTTCCATCCTTATCGAATCCACCGTAGCCATTGAAGAAGTTGACATCTATAGGAATGTCTTTACTATGGAATTTTAGTTTCTTTTCATGAAAGACCTTCTCTTGAGGGTACTGTTTTTCCTTCATTGGCATTTGCAATTGCTTCGTCAATGTTCCCTTTTCACCAGCCACAATCATCCTTGCCACTGTATACAGTAATATTCTATCCTCATGATGCATGACATTGGCATCCTTTATGAAGATTCCTCCCCTTTGATTTTCTAAGTATCGACTAGGGCTAGAAAAAATTATATCCCTTAATGCCTGTTGTAGCGGTTGCAGATAATTGCTCTCGTCTTCATTTAAGATAACTAAATCTATCGTAATTCCCTTTGAACGCCAGTACTCATGGGCTCTGATGGTTTCTTTTGCTATATCCACATCCTCCATACGCTTGATGGTCACCAATAGTAAAGGTAAATCCCCCGATATGCCGTATGCCCAAAGTCCCGATTGCCCTTTTTTGTTTTCCATCAACAGTTCCCCATATTTTCTTCTAAGGGGACTGATGAATAACAACTGGGATAACATCTCTTGAAAAACCTTTATTTCCTTTGGTTTAAAGTTGAAGAAGGTGGACTCCACTTGACTTCTTGTTAAGGCTAAATCTAAAGCACGATTAATGACATTACTATCATGGTACTTTCTAACTAGCTCCGTCACCCCTTCTTTACTACCCTCAATTCCAGTGGTGAAGGTGATATAGGCTGTTTTTCCAGAAGGAATTCTTACAGTTCTCCTAAGACTCATGATGGGATCAATGGCAATCCCAGTAGTATTCTTCAGTGGATGTTCTAAAGCCAAGGGATTACTAATTGCTCTACCACGACCAATAAAATTCCCTCTATTGGTTTCATATTGTAGTCCTCCTACCACTTCACCTTCCACCAAGACACCATGGAAAATCCATTGGGGTGTTTGTCCATGGGCCCTTGGTCGACGGGATGCCAGTAGACTATCGTAGTCAGTCAAAAGCTCCGTCCTTACAAAAAGATTACTAAAGGCCGGATGGGCAACATCCGCCGATTGATTGGTCATGACCGTCTCAAAATAGCTTGTAACCTGTAGGGTGACGGTTTCTGTCCCGTGGTTGGTAATCTCCATTTTCCTTATTTCTACTGGGTCTTCTGGAGAAACAAATACCTCCGTCACTGTTTCGATATTCTCGTCATTACGGATGTATTTCCCCTTGTCTTGAGAAAAGACAACTTGATATCCATCCGGCTCTTTTTTCAAAGGCTCATAGGTGGCTGACCAAGTATCTCCATTGCTGACATTGTGGAGGAAAATATAAGTTCCGTAGCCCTCCGATAGAACATCCTCCCTCCAACGGGTGATTTGTATATCCTTTATTTTACTATAACCATTCCCTCCGTCAGTAAGGAGCAAGTCATAGCTTCCATTAGATAAAACATGCACTTTAGGTGGTAATTCCTCTGGTATGCCATATCTCCTGACGACGTTTTCTAGAGGTGTCTCCGTTACCTTTCTTTCCTCTAGTCTCTCCTTGTATTCCTTTGTGACAATAGCCCTCAAAGGCATTTTCTCCTGCAATAGTAGTTCTCCCGACCTGATGATTGGGTCCCGATGGAATCGTTTTTGAATAATAAAATCATGGAAGTAATTATTTATGGAGACAAAGCTCATGCCCAAGTGGTGGGCCATGAAACTCTGAACAACTTCCTTATTTTTGTTTTTAGGCAGCCTTTCAGCCGTATAATCCACTGCCTCGTAGAATCCATATTTCCCCTCTACCCCTTCAATGATGAGCTTATGAATATTACCCATGGTTGCCCGAGGATCTATCGGCAAAGCCAACATAGTAGAATAGGGGGATATCACTGTCTCTTCAATTAAACCTCTTTTGAGTCCCAAATCCGGTAATCCAAAGGCCTTGTATTGGTAATTTAACATTGTATCAAAGGCATAATACCCCGACTCCGACACACCCCAAGGAATATTTCTCTTTTCCCCATAGATTCGCTGGGCATTTACAACTGTATGATAGGTTTCATCTAATAGGGTATTTTCATAGTTCTTCATATTCAAATAGGGCATGAAATATTCAAACATTGTACCTGTCCAAGAAACCAGTCCCCTTTGGTAATCCACCACAGATAAAGCTCTACCTAACTTGAACCAATGCTTTTGTGGCACCTCCCTCCTAACAATAGCCAGATAACTGGTGATCCTCATTTCTGATGCTAATAGATCATAATAGGAGTTGGTGAGTTTTTCTTCCTCCCCTTGAAACCCAATGGAGAATAAATGGCGCTTTGAATCATAAAGATGTTGAAATTTGGATCTCTCCACCAATTCTTCAATTTCTATCTGTAGTTGATTAATGTCATTAATTAAAGCACTGGTATTTCCCTTCGCTACAGCTACCTTTTCCCTAAAGAGTTCAAGTATATTTCTATCTTCTGCTGTCGCCACTTTTAAAGAGATTTTCCCTAGATTTTCCTCGAGTTTTTCATAAATAACCTCTAGATCCTTTGGACTAGGGATTTTCTTTAATGCTTCAATGAACTGTAACGTATTTTCTTTTAACTTATTTCCATTGGCGTTTTCCTTTTGCTTATCGAGTGTTTCCATAAGCTTTGGTTCTCTTCGAAGGAAGGTTAAGATAGGTAAATAGGTTTCGATTTCCTTTACAAGTCCTTTTATTTGTCCCTCCATCCGTGCCTCTTCATCCTCAATGTCCCAGTCCATACTGTTGAACTCATCAATGACTTGAAAATAGTCGTTGATAGACAATTCTCCCTGCTGCAATAAATTGTCCAATAGGATGGCTTTAGGGTTTGAAGAACAATCAGTAACAATTAGGGTGTCTTTAATTCCTGCAATCATTTCCCGATCTATTATCCGTCTCCCCTGATACTCCTTTAATCCCTCCTTGAGGGTAATTAAATAAGAGACAAAATTTCCACTGTCTACAGTAGATACATAATGGGGTCTTAGGACCTCAAGACTTCTGGTATCATACCAGTTATACAGATGCCCCCTCCAACTTTCTAACTTCTTTATGGTATCAATCGTATTTCTAGTTCGTTTCACCATATCTCCCGTCGTGATATATCCAAAGTCTCTGGCACTTATTACAGCCAATAGATAAAATCCTATATTTGTAGGGGAGGTTCTATGGGCCACCCCCTTTGGAGGATACATCTGAATATTGTCTGGGGGCAAATAGTTTTCCTCCTCTGTTACTAAATCCTCATAAAATGCCCATGTCTTTCGGGCTAACCTCCTTAGCTCCTGTAAATCTGACTCCTCCAAAATCTCCATTTTATTTACTTCTGGATGACTAACCCTAAAAGCAATCCAAGGGGAGATTAGCCATAAAAGAAGTAGGGGTATTCCATAAATAATGTTAAAGGGACGAATCAGTAAAATTAACAGTACTGTTACCCCCACGACGGGGAATACAGCCACCATTCTTCGAATATAACTAGAAGCATCATTCCTTAACTTTTTCTCAGAATCCGCCACGGTTACCCATTCCAACAGATTCTTCCTGGATATGAATACCCTGTGGAGGGTCCTTAGGATGGCATCCATCATCATATAGGCTTGATAGGGTAAGAAAGCTAAAGAGAGCATGGTCATGTAGAAGGTACTCTTCATGCCAAGGGCAAAATTTCCCGACATTCCCTGTCGAGGTCCGGTGAAGTACTTTAGCTTGATGTAATCCACTGTCGATAGGATTAGAGGTATAAAAATACTTAACAGTCCAAAGCCAACCCACACCAATGGTGAGCCTTGAAAAAGGCTTAATCCCAAAATTAATACCAATAGTTGACTAGTGGATACTAGACTTCTTCTTAAGTTATCAAAAATCTTCCACTTGGATAAGGCATTAATAGGGGTGCTTGCCGATAGCCATTTGATTAACTGCCAATCCCCCCGTACCCATCTATGGAGTCTCATCATAAAGCTACTGTATTTTGCAGGATAGCCATCAATTAATTGAACATCACTTACAAGGGCAGTCCTTAAGTAACTTCCCTCCAATAGATCATGACTCAGTATGGCGTTTTCTGGCAATTTATGCCCTAGTACTTCATTAACTACCTTAAGGTTATAGATTCCCTTTCCAGTAAAGATCCCTTCTCCAAAAAGGTCTTGGTAAACCTCCGAACTGGCGGTGGTGTAGGGGTCGATTCCCGCCTGTCCTGCAAATACCTTTGTAAAAAAGGACTGATTTGCCCCCTCTACACTGACATCAATTCTCGGTTGGATTAATCCATATCCCTTTTCTACAATCCCCTTATGTTGATTAATGACAGGTCTATTCAGGGGGTGCTCCATCATTCCAATGAGCTTTTTCGCTGTATTCATGGGTAAATAGGTGTCGGCATCTAGGGTGATAACATATTTAATCTCCTTTCCTTTAGGGAATTTGCCAGAGACATAACTATAGCTGGTGTTTTGATCCCCTGCCAACAATCGGTTGAGCTCCTCTAAAGCCCCCCTCTTTCGTTCCCAGCCCATCCATTTTCCTTGGGTTTCGGAAAACTGTCTGTGTCGGTGCAGATAGTAGAACAAATGCTCATTTGAGGCATACTTTTCATTTAATTTTTTTACTTCCTTAAAGGCAAAATCAATAATCTCCTGATCCGCTGAATCCGTCTGTTCAATTGAATCTTTAAAGTCCCCAGCCAATGAAAAGTAGATATTCTTCTCACGATTTGCCAAGTAGTAGACTTCCAACAGCTCCAACAATTCCTTAACCCGCTCTTTGTTTGGAACGAGGGTGGGAATCACCACCAGCGTTGTTGCTTCCTCTGGAACACCCTCCCTATATTCAATTCGTGGAATAAAATCTGGTGGATATCGTTTTGTAAATATCCTGTTGGTGAAGGTAATTGCAATCTCGCTGGCAGGTATTAGGACTACAAAAATGATTAGGAGGGTTTGCAAAATCTCCATTCTTCCTGTATATGAATAGCTATATCCCACCAATAGACCGACAATAACAAAAGTAATAAAAACAATAGGAATTAAATAATCAGAAAGATGTTTTCTTTCCCTTTTTAATAGATAGTGCCCCACATGTCCTTCAGAATCATTAAGATCTTCCCCACTAAATTTCTTTGCCCTATTGATAGCATCCTTGGCCACTTTTTCTTCTGGTATTTGTTGCTCCTTGGCTAGTTTTTCCACCTGTTGTCGATAGTGGTCCCTAGATTCAAAATCCATTTTTTCATAGATTCCTGCTGGGTCTTGACAAAGAATTGCCTCGACTCCACTCATATCTTCAAAAATATCGTTCCAATCTATGGTGGCAACAAGGTTTAAACTAATGATACAGTTTCCAATGGTGATTTTAGATGTTGCCTGCTGATGATGGACATCCTCTGTCAACTCTTTAATGTTAAGGTGGTACTTCTTCAAGCCTTCCTCAATAGCATTGATTATAGTGGCCCCTTCTTGGTCCTGCCTTCTTAAAAGTCTCAATAAACGTTCCACCAGTAATCCATTTATACTACTGCATTTCTCCAATTCATCCTCTATGTATGGGGCAATCTCCTCAGGCTTTTTTTGCATTAGCTCCGAAGCCTGTTGCCAAGCGATTTCCGTTCTATGGATTCCTTCACAGACAATACGAATCTTTTCAATTAAAGCGATTCTAATCATTAGAGATAAGGACCAGACCTCTGCTATAGTGAGGACCTGTTGTTTTTGGTAGGCATTAATAAACCTAACGAGGGTGGCTTCATCTAAGCTTCCATCTGTATAGGACACTAGCTTTAGGGCAATGGCATATACTCTTGGTACTCCCTTTAAAAAACCCCCATCTAAAACCTTTAGCTTCATAAATCTTTCCCTAAGAATATTTTGTCTTATATCCTTTACCTGTTCTTCTATCTTGTAAAAATTGTCCAATAACCATTGGGCAGGGGGAGTGACCTCTTCATTTTGGTTATTTAAATATACCTCCTGATACACAGCAGAAATTTTGCTATAATGATGATCTAGCCGATACAAAAGGGATTTTGCGGATTTCTCTTTCTTAGAAACACGATGGCTTTTAGCCAGTCCCCTAGCTTTGTTCTCCAATTCCTCCCTATTGAGGACTACATCATTAAATTCCTCTATTTTAATATTCTTTCTATTCAAATAATCATTAAAAATTGAAATCATCTCCCTTTGTCATCACCTTTCTCTAATAAATTGAACCTACTTTAATTCTTGAAATTAATCATTAACAAAACTCTATTTTCCAATTAGTGTTTTCAGTTTCTCTGTAAAGCTACTGCTGAGTTCCTCTGCAAACTCCTCTGTGTAACCCTCAGCATAAATATTGAAAAGAGGTCTTTCACTATCGGGTAGAATCAAAGTCCATCCCCGGTCATCATTTATTTTTACACCTTCAAACAATTCAACATTTCCCTGACTGTATTCCTCAATGATTTCCCTCATTACCCGTCCTTTATCCCGCCAATCGCAGGAAATTTCTCTTTTCAAAAAATACATCTGGGGTAGCTCATCCACCAATTCCCCAAGGGTAGTATTCAAGTTCCCTAAGAAATCCACAATCCATCCGATAGCCCATACTGCATTATAGGATAATAGATACTGTAACGCTACTTTCCCCCCAAATTCTTTTTCTTGTAGCATTTCCTTTAAGATATTCGAAGGATCAGATTTTGTTCTGATGACCTCTACTTCATAGCCTCTAGCCATTTCTTCAGTAACTCTAGGAGCTGTATGGGGAAGTATGATTGGGTCTTTGACTCCACTTTTCAGCTGGAGCAATACGGCTAATGCACTGTAATTCTCTTGTCCTATGATCCTTCCCTTTTCGTCCACCAGCATCAATTCCTCTCCAGTTTCGCTGAGGAATACTCCTAGGAAGGCCCCTTCCTCCATCACCTCTTTGGCCAATGATGCTATATGAAAGTCCATCATTTTCTCTTTGCCCTTTGGATGATGGTACTCCACATGACAGCCCATCTCCTCCAATAGTTCTCCTGTTACCTCCACCCCATTCTTGGCATAGGAACTCAATATGATCTTGAAATTATTTTTCTTAATATTTGAGGTGTTTTTAAACTCCTTCAGCCCATCCTTGATAAAGAAGGACTTAAACTCATTCACATAGATTACCTTTTTAACCTGCTCTCCATTGCATCGCTTAAAGTCGTCTCGACTAAATAAGTTCTCAACGTCCCGTTCTTTACTACGGGAAATATTCCCGCCCTTTTCATCTAAGAATTCTATAGTAATTTTATTAGGATTCTTCCTATCTGTGGCCACATGAATTCCACCGTCAGCTCTAAAATACTGCACGGCATATCTAGCCATTGGCATAACTGCCCCCTGTAGTTGGATAGCTTGTGAACCAGTGGATTGAATCCCTGAAATCAAAGCATTTTGTACTAAATTAGCCCCATTAGAATCATCACTACTGACCACCAAAGTAGTATCTCCTTGAATACTGGTGGAATATGATGCCCCCACTCGGGATGCGAATTCTGGGTTAATATCTAGATTAATCTCCCCTGATATGTTTCTATAACCAAAGAGAATCTTTGAGGCCTTAGTTCCCCAAATTAGATTCTGATTAACGATGGTATTCTCTGTAATTTTCTTACTGGGCCAAATTTTAATATCGGGCTTCACCACTACTCCTTCAGCCAAATGAGTAAAATCTCCAATCACAGCATTTTCCAATAATTCAACTTTATTCTTGATTATAGCCCGATGACAAATTACTGCACCTCTTGCCTCCACCTGTTCTCCAAGGGATGTTCCTTCCCAAAGGATTGAACGTTTCATGCTGCTGTCCTTTCCAATGATGCAATCATCACCTATTACGGTGTATTGATCCAATACGACATTATCCTTTATACGACAGTTCCTTCCTATATATATAGGAGGAACGATTTTAACCCCTTCCCCCATATGGGTACCTTCACCAATCCAACTTCCTTTAGCTAGGTACTTTGCATCCAGCTTTATTTCAACTTTGTCATCTAAAATGTCAAAATGGGTTTGCTTATAGGAATTTAAATCCCCTATATCGCACCAATACCCCTCCATTACATAGCCATACATAGGCACTTGGTCCTTTAACAACTTTGGGAAAAGGTCTTTGCTAAAGTCAAATTTATCCCCTCGATTGTAGTAGTCCAATACTTCTGGTTCCAGTATATATATCCCAGTATTGATGGTATTACTAAAAACTTCACCCCAACTGGGCTTCTCTAAAAACCTTCGTATCTTGCCCCTGTCATCAGTAATCACTACTCCGTACTCAATGGGTACTTCTTCATTTCTCAACACTAAAGTTGCCTTTGATTCTTTTTCCCTATGATAATCAATGGCAGTTTGTATATCTAAGTCAGTTAAAGCATCACCACTAATAATGATTAGGGTATCATCTATAAAGCTCTCAGCATTTTTGACACTACCGCCTGTCCCTAGGGGTTCATCTTCTATGAAATAATGGAGGTTAACTCCCCATTTTTCACCATTACCAAAATAATCGGTGATTTCTGTTGGCATATAGGCTAAAGTCACAGCAATTTCTGTGATACCATGTTTTTTTAGCAATTCGATGGAATACTCCATTACAGGTTTATTCATAATTGGAACCATTGGTTTAGGTAAGCTACAGGTCAAAGGCTTCAATCGTGTACCCTTTCCACCTGCCATGATTAATCCTTTAATAATAATCACTCCCTTTGTCATTCACTAAATTTGGTATTTCAGAGCGTATCCCACTTATTTTGCGATAATTACCAAATTTTATGCATTGGAGGTATGAAAACATAGTTATAAAAGTTTTGAGTAACCAAATTATGAATAGTGAATATCATGTTATTAGCCTCAGCAAATAAAGTTTCCTGTGACTAATATTAATGTAGATATAAAAATAAATAGGAGGTTTTTTTATGGCAAAAAATTTAATTCCCTTAAATCAATTGCCTATTGGTTCTTTTGGTAAGGTAAAAAGATTAACTGCTGAAGGAATCAGTAGAAGAAGAATGCTAGATCTAGGTTTAATCTTCAATACAACTGTTGAGTCTTTGAGAAAGAGTCCAGCAGGAGATCCTATTGCATACGAGATAAGAGGAGCTGTTATTGCTTTACGCTCTGAAGAGGCTTCTAAAATTTATGTAGAAGTAATTTAAACAACTATAAAGGAGGTATTCTAAATGGGTTTAACAAACCAGTCTACAGGTACAGGAGCATTAAAGGAAATGTTCGAGGTTGAGCTGGAATCCCCAGATGATCTTGTTATTGCGTTGGCAGGTAATCCTAACACAGGTAAAAGTACTGTATTCAACAGTCTTACTGGATTAAATCAGCATACAGGTAACTGGCCTGGCAAAACAGTGACCAATGCCCAAGGTAAATATATTCATAGGAATAACCGATATATTTTGGTGGATCTACCAGGAACCTATTCCCTATTAGCTAACTCAGTGGAGGAGGAGGTTGCCAGGGATTTTATCTGCTTTGGAAATCCCCATGCAACAGTGGTAGTCACTGATGCCACTTGCTTAGAAAGGAACCTCAATTTGGTTCTACAAATCCTAGAAATTACAGATAAGGTAGTTGTATGTGTTAATCTTCTAGATGAAGCCAAAAGAAAAAAAATAGATGTTAATCTAAAAAAATTATCGAAACTTTTAGGAGTACCTGTAGTGGGGACAGCAGCCAGGAATGGAGAAGGGTTAAAAGAATTGAAGGAGACCGTTGAAAAGTTAATCAATGGAGAGATTAAAACTAACCCAGTAAAAATCGACTATGATGAAGTTCTAGAAAAGGCAATAGAAACCGTTGAACCCCATATTTCAAATTTAGTAGGGCAGCAAATTAACAGTAAGTGGGCATCTCTTCGCTTAATAGATGGCGATGATTCGTTAAATCAATCAATGGATGAATACTTAAAGTTTGATTTTTCTAATGACGAAATGTTGAATCAAAAATTACAAGCTGCCCATGACCTTTTAGCAGCTGAAAATAACGGAGTGGAGGATTTAAGAGATCTCATCGTTTCTAGCATTGTTAAAAAAGCGGAGGCTATTAGCAAAGAAGTGGTTTCTCTGGAAAACAAAAACTATAATCAGCTGGACCGTAAAATAGATCGTGTACTAACCTCAAAAATATTTGGCCTGCCTATTATGATTGGTCTCCTGGGAATAGTTTTCTGGCTTACAATCGCCGGAGCCAATGTACCATCAGCTATGTTAGCCAATGGATTGTTCTGGATAGAAGGTCATTTAACTGTATTCTTTAGTTGGTTAGGCACTCCCCAGTGGGTTCATGATATCCTTGTGTTAGGTATATACCGTACATTAGCTTGGGTTGTATCTGTTATGTTACCCCCTATGGCTATTTTCTTTCCTTTATTTACCTTATTAGAAGACTTGGGATATCTCCCTAGAGTTGCCTTTAACTTAGACTACTATTTCAAGAAAGCCTGTGCCCATGGAAAGCAAGCGCTAACAATGTGTATGGGGTTTGGATGTAATGCTGCGGGAATTATTGCCTGTAGAATTATTGATTCTCCAAGGGAGCGTCTCATTGCCATCATTACTAATAATTTTGTACCCTGTAATGGACGATTCCCCACCTTAATTGCCCTTGCCACTATATTCATTGCCAGTGCAGCTGGAGCTTTTAGTTCTATAGCAGCTACCCTATCTATTTTAGCAGCGATCATACTAGGCGTTTTCATTACTCTACTGATTTCTAGATTATTATCTAAGACCATTTTAAAAGGGTTACCTTCTTCCTTTACTTTAGAGCTTCCTCCCTATAGAAAGCCTCAAGTAGGAAAAATTATTGTCCGTTCTATTTTAGATAGAACCTTATTTGTCCTTGGTCGTGCTGTTGCAGTTGCAGCTCCTGCTGGTCTAGTTATTTGGTTAATGGCAAACATTACAATAGGTAATGCCAGTATACTGACCCACAGTGCGAATTTCTTAGATCCTTTTGCTCAGTTATTGGGTATGGATGGTTATATTATGATGGCCTTTATCTTAGGACTGCCCGCAAATGAAATCGTTGTACCAATCCTAATTATGAGCTATATGGCTAAAGGATCCATGTTGGAGTTAGATAGCCTAGAGGAAATGCGTCAATTGTTTGTAAATAATGGTTGGACTTGGCTAACGGCTGTATGTATGATGTTATTCTCTCTAAACCATTGGCCTTGCGGAACAACCCTTTGGACCATCCGTAAAGAAACCCAAAGCTGGAAGTGGACCTGGATATCCTTTATTCTACCAACGGTAACAGGTATTGTTGTATGCTTTGTAGTTGCTCAAGGTGCAAAACTTCTTGGTCTTGTATAGTCAAAGGTGGCTAATATTATGACCACCATCACTCCCATCAGATCTATCTAAATCATAAAAACTCCTAAAGAAAAATTCTCTAGGAGTTTTTTTTTACAAGTAAAAAAAACTCTGAATTAACCAAAATAATCCAGCAATATATTGATTCTTTTTATTCTTTTTAGGGTATTTAATAAAAGGTCCAAATAAAAGGTCTAGTCGAATATAATATGTCAGAATAATAATAAATGCCATTGGTAGATACATATTCCAATTTAATTCTTGTATTAACTATGATTAGGTTATCAATCTATCTAAAATGAATGAAAGAGGTGTTATTCATGATTAATATAACTAACAATTCCACAAACCCTCATTTTAATTTAGCTCTGGAAGAATATGCTTTAAAGCATTTGGATTTAGATGATGATGTTGTTATTTTATGGCAAAATAAACCGTCGGTCATAATAGGTAGAAATCAAAATACTATAGAAGAAATAAATTCAAAATTCATTGTGGATAACAATATAGATGTGGTGAGGAGGCTATCGGGCGGTGGAGCTGTCTATCATGATCTGGGGAATCTTAACTTCACATTTATCACTAAAAATAAAGATGACAGTGTAAGTAACTTTAAAAAATTTACTGAACCAGTTGTAAAGGCCCTAAGGAGCCTAGATGTCAATGCAGAGTTTTCTGGAAGAAATGACATCACCATAGATGGTAAGAAATTCTCTGGTAATGCACAGTACTATTTCTCAGGCAAATTACTCCATCATGGCACAATACTCTTTGATTCTGACCTTAGGATTGTCCAAGAGGCTCTAAATGTAAAAATTGAAAAGATAGAATCTAAGGGTATCAAGTCTATTAGAAGTAGGGTCACAAATATTCTTCCATATCTAAAGGAAAAGATTTCAGTACATGAGTTTAAGGATTTCCTTCTAGCATTTATTTTACAGGGGAAAGATTCAAAGAGGAATGAATATAAACTAACAGATCAAGACTTGGAAAAGATAGATGAAATGATGCATGCCCGTTATTCTTCTTGGGATTGGAACTATGGAGAATCCCCAGATTACCATCTACAAAAGTCCAAAAGGTTTGAGGCAGGTACCTTGGATATAAGACTAAATATACAAAAGGGTCTGATTGAAGAGTGTAGGATTTATGGAGACTTCTTTGGTTCTAATGATATCAATGATTTAGCACAGCTATTAAAAAATCAGATGTATGATGAACAAAATATTAGAAGGGTTTTAGAAAAAACCCCCTTTCATGAGTATATATTTAAAATAAGTATTGATGATTTTATCGATTGTATGTTTTATTAAAAAGAGGATATCCTTCAAAAGCCATTAGATTCAAGGAGCAATAACAGCCAGCGACCGCGGCGTATATAAAAATACGTAAGGGTGCTGGCTGTTTGCAGTGACGCCGAAGATGATTGCTTTTCAACAGGCTAGTGCCTGTTCAAAAGCCATTAGATCCAAGGAACAAGACCCCACAGCGAACGCCGCGTATACGTAATACGCAAGGGTGCTGTGGGGTCGCAGTGACGAAGAAGATGATTGCTTTTCAACAGGCTAGTGCCTGTTCAAAAGCCATTAGATCCAAGGAACAAGACCCCACAGCGAACGCCGCGTATACGTAATACG